>NZ_JASTLB010000001.1:4517749-5163141 GCF_030499535.1 Streptomyces sp. TG1A-8 | reverse complement strand
AGGTGGGCGCCGATGGTGGCCTGCGCCTCGGAGGTGCGCGGGATGGCGACGCCGGCCTGGGCGTAGGCCCAGGAGGTCAGGCCCGAGCAGTCGAAGGAGGACGGGCCGGAGGCGCCGTACACGTACGGCGAGCCCATCACGCTCTGGGCGGCGGCGAAGGCGGCGGCGGCCCGGCCGGAGGCGGAGCTGTCGTTGCCCAGGTCGACGCGCTCGGTGGAGGAGCGGCTGGCCCGTGACTGCTCGGCGGCGAGCGCGGCCTTCTCCTTGGCGGTCAGGGTGTTGAGGAGCTTCTGCGCCTCGGCGAGCTTGCCCTGGACCTCCTTCTTCTTCTTGCCCAGCTCGGTGCGGGTGGAAGCGAGGTCCTGGAGCTTCTCGGTGGCCTCGGCCCGCTCCTGGGCCAGTTCGCGCTGCTTGTCCTGGATCTTCTTCAGCGCCTCGACCTGCTGTCCGCTCAACTGGTCGAGCGTGGAGGCCTTGTCGAGGTAGTCGTCCGGGTCGGAGGACAGGAAGAGCTGGACCGAGGGGTCGATGCCGCCGGAGCGGTACTGGGCGGTGGCCAGCGAACCCAGGCCGTCACGCAGCTTGTTGAGGTCCTGCTGGCCCCGGGCGACGTTGTCCTGGATGGTGGAGATCTCCTTCTGGAGCTTCTCCTGCTTCTCCTTGGCACCGTTGTACTTCTCGGTGGCCTGCTCGGCCTGTTCGTAGAGCTTGTCGACCTTCGCCTTCACCTCGTCCTTGTTCAGCTTCTCGCTGGGAGCGGCGTTGGCGGCGTTCGCGCTCAGCGCGACGGCAGCGGCGGCTGCGGTGGTCAGCACGGTCACACGCGTGCGGCTCGGCTGCTTGGGTCGACGGTGGGACGCCACGGAGGATGAACTCCTTCTTATGAGTGATCACCCGTTCGGAGGTTCGAGCCCTGACCCTAGTGACCTGGCTGTGATCAGTTCAAATCCTGACGCCAAAAAAGACGGTCACTCCATGCATTCTTTGCACTCAATACACGTGCGGTGATGCTCAATTGACACTACGTTGCGCAACAACACGGCCAATTGGGGCATTACGCCTGCCCGCAGGACCTTCAGGACAGTCGCTTCAGAAGCACCGCAGAGGCGACCGGTCGGGCACCGGCCCGGGCGACCCCGTCGGCCACCTCCCGGTCGGTGGAGGCGACGATGACCGGACGGCCGGGCGGCTCCGCGCGCACGAGCTGGCGGATCAGCTCGTCGGCCGTGACCCCCGGCTTGGAGAACAGCACCCGCACCCCGCGCGGCGGCGCGAGCAGCACCGGGGCGACCAGCTCGGCGCCGTCGAAGACGCACGTGACCTCGGCGCCGGTCTGCGCGGCGAGCGCCGAGAGCTGCCCGAGCAGCCTGAGCCGCTGCTTCTCCAGCGGCATCTGCGGATAACCGGTCTTGGTGACGTTGTAGCCGTCGACGACCAGGTGTGCCTGCGGCAGCGCGAGCAGCTGGTCCAGGATCGCGGGGTCGTGCTCGGACAGGGCGCGGGCCGCGATGTCCTTCGGGGTCATCCGGCCCGGTTCGACCGCGTCCACGGTCTCCGCGGGGCGCACGGACACCGGCGGCAGGGCCAGCTCACGCCGCAGCCCCTGGGTGGCGTCCAGCAGGGTGTCGAGCAGCAGCCGCACCCGCATGTCCTCGACGCTGCGCCCCTCGCGGGCCGCCCGACGGGTCGACTCCAGCGCCGCCTCGGCCTCGGCGAGGCGGGCCTTGAGCCGCCGGGACTCGCTCTCGGCGGCCGACACCTGCGCCTGCCCCTCCGCGCGCACGGCCTCCATCTCGCCCTGCACCTTGCGCAGGGCGGCCTCCCCGCGCTTGACGTCGCTGTGCGCGGCCCGGAGCTTGCGGTGCAGCGACTCCGCCTCCCGCTTGGCGGACTCCAGCTCGACGCGCAGCCGTTCGGTCTCCGAGCGGGTCTGCTCGCGGGCGCGGGCCAGCTCCTCGCGCAGCCGCTCCACCTCGGCCCGGCTCTCCTCCTCGGCCCGCTCGGCGTCCGCGCGCTGGGCCTCCTCGCCGGCCGCGGTGACCAGCTTCACCCAGCCCGCGGGGCGCAGCACGTAGGCCGCGGCCGCCACGTCGAGCGGGTCCGCGGCCGGGGTCGGGGAGCCGGAGTCGAGGGCGCCGGCGAGTTCCGGCTGCGCCTCTCTGAGCCGGTCCCCGATCCGCTGCCGGAACAGCGGGTCGGTCTCCAGCGCGGCCGCCATCGCGTTCCCGGCGAACTTGGCCCGCCGGTTCGCCGCGAACCGCGCGTACTGCCTGAGCTGGGCGGGCAGTTCCGCCACGGTCAGCCGGCCGAAGCCGTCCGAGACGATCTGCACGACCCGCCGGCGCACACCGTCGGGCAGCGGACGGTCAAGCACCTCGGCGGCGCCGTCGCCCGGCTCCCCGCCTGCGGTCTCCGCCATCCGTCACACCCCAATGCCGAGAAGATGCCTCCGCCGGGCCGCTCCGCTCAGGAGCCGGCGCCCGGCCTGTCCACGAGTTCCACCTGGTCCACCGCGTTGCACCAGCGGCAGCGCACCGATTCGATGGTCTCACTGACCACCTCGCGCTCCTCGACCACCGGCTCACCGGCGAGATCGAGGTGGACGTACTCGACGACCCTCGACGAGCGGGTCACGTCGAAACGGGTGAGGTTGCCGCAGAGGGTGCAGCGCCACCGTGTCGTGGCGGTCGGCAGGGGAACCGTCATCGTGACTGTCCGCTTCCTTCTCGGGTCGGTGCGCGCCGCTCCCCGGCGCGTGTGGCTCGTAACCCTACGGCCTGGGGGGTCCCCGCCGCCCGTCCGTTCACGGCGGCGAGGCGGTCTGTGACGATGCGTCCGGTTACGTCATGCTCTGTAGTCATGACCGGGAACTGGAGCACGTCGGCCGGCCGGACCCCCAGGGCGCTGCGCGGCACCTCGGCACCGATGACCTACCTCCTCATGGGCCTGTGCTGCCTGGTCTTCGCCCTGGGCCCGGCCTCGGGGCTCACCACGGCGTACGGCTCCGGGGACGCGCTGTTCGCCGCCCGGCGCGCGTACTTCCGGCGCTGGGGGGTCGTCCCGGCCGACCTCTTCGCCGTGCCGGCCCAGGAGGCCCTCACCCCGGTCACGGCCCTGTTCGTGCACGGCGGCTGGGTGCACCTGCTCGGCAACATGCTCTTCCTCCTGGTCTTCGGGGCCATGACCGAGGAGCGGATGGGCCGGGCGGAGTTCACCCTGTTCTACGTCGGCTGCGGCTACCTCGCCCTGCTGGGCTACGCGGTCGCCAACGCCGCCTCCGGGCAGTCGCTGGTGGGTGCCTCGGGAGCGGTCTCGGCGGTCCTCGGCGCCTTCCTCTACCTTTTCCCCCGCGCCCGGGTGACCAGTCTCCTGCCCTTCCTGTTCTTCCTGCCGGTGCGGTTCCCCGCGTGGGTGGTGCTGCCCTTCTGGGCGGCCCTGCAGTGGCTGGCGGCGGGCCGGGCCACCGGGGGACCGGGGGTGGCCTACCTCGCCCACCTGGTCGGCTTCGGGCTCGGCTTCGGGTACGCGTGGGTCCGATTCCGTACGACTACAGTGAAAGACGCCCCTGCTCCGGCCCCCGAGGGAGAGACACAGCCGTGATCACCGCGATCGTTCTGATCAAGACCAGCGTGGACCGGATTCCGGAGATCGCCGAGCGGATCGCCTCGCTGGAGTCGGTGAGCGAGGTCTTCTCCGTCACGGGAACCTACGACCTGATCGCGATGGTGCGGGTGCGGCGGCACGAGGACCTGGCCGAGGTCATCCCGGGGCGGATCAGCAAGATCCCCGGGGTGGAGGGCACGGACACGCACGTCGCGTTCCGGACGTACTCCCAGCACGACCTGGAGGCGGCCTTCGCGATCGGGCTGGACTCGTGAGGGCCGCCTGAGCGGGCGCGGGTCAGACCACGGGCACGCAGCGGCCGTCCTCCGTGCGGTACCGCCACTTGGCGCCCCCGGACACCAGTTCCCCGACCGCCGCGAGGAAGCGGGTGACGTGCTCGTCGGGGGTGCCCGCGCCGAAGCTGACGCGGACGGCGTCGAGGGACTCCTCGCCGGGTGCGGCCCCGGAGGCGCCGCACTCGCCCCGCGTCCCGGGGGCGCCGCCCAGCAGGACGCGCACGAGCGGGTGGGCGCAGAAGAGGCCGTCGCGCACCCCGATGCCGTACTCGGCGGACAGGGCGGCGGCGAAGTGGGAGCTGTTCCAGCCCTCGACCACGAAGGAGAGCACGCCGACGCGCGGGGCGTCGTCGCCGAAGAGGGACAGCACCCGCACCCCGGGCACCTCGGCGAGGCCCGCGCGGACCGTGCGGAGGAGGTGCTGTTCGCGGGCCACGAGCGCGTCGAAGCCGGCCTCGGTGAGGGCCTTGCAGGCCGAGGCGATGGAGTGGGCGCCGATCACGTTCGGGGAGCCGGCCTCATGACGGGCGGCGCCGTCGTGCCACTCCACGTCCACCCCCCCGTCCGCGCGCCGGGTGACCCTGCGGCTGGCGCCGCCGCCGGCCAGGTACGGCCCGGCCGCGCGCAGCCAGTCGGCGCGGCCGGCCAGCACGCCGGAGCCGAAGGGGGCGTACAGCTTGTGACCGGAGAAGGCGACCCAGTCGACGTCCAGCTCGCGGACGCCGACCGGGTGGTGCGGGGCCAGCTGGGCGGCGTCGAGGACGATGCGGGCGCCGTGGGCGTGCGCGGCGGCGGCCAGCTCGCGGACCGGCCACAGTTCGCCGGTGACGTTGGAGGCGCCGGTGACGCAGACCAGGGCCGGGCCGTGGGCGTCGCGGCCGGCCAGCGCCCGCTCCAGGGTCCGCACGGCCTGCCCGGGGCTGCGCGGGGCGTCGAGGCAGGTCACCTTCGCGTCCCGCCAGGGCAGCAGGGCGGCGTGGTGCTCGGTCTCGAAGACGAAGACCTCGCAGCCGGCCGGCAGGGCGTGGGCCAGCAGGTTCAGGGAGTCCGTGGTGGACCGGGTGAAGACCACCTGGTCGTCCTCCCGGCAGTCGAGGAACGCGGCGACCGTGCGGCGGGCGTCCTCGAACAGCTCGGTGGACAGCTGGGAGAGGTGACCGGCGCCGCGGTGCACGCTGCCGTAGTAGGGGGCGTAGGCGGCCACGTCGTCCCAGACGCGCTGGAGGGCGGGGGCGCTGGCGGCGTAGTCGAGCGCGGCGTAGGTGACCTCGCCGCCGGTGACGAGCGGGACGGTGACGTCCCGGCCCAGGACGGGCAGCGGGGCGCGGAGGGACTGGCCGGCGGCGGTGGCGGTGGCGACAGGCATGGGTGGACTCCCGTGAGGCTGGGTGCGTCGCCGCGCGGGCGGACGGGGCTCCGGCGCGGGACGGAAGAGGGAAAGGCGTACGCGGAGGCGGGGCTCTGCGGCCCTAGCGCATTCGCTTGCTCACGGAAGGCTCCCTCGAACGACCAGGACCCCTGGCCCCACGCCCGTGCACCGCGTGTGAGGGGTCCGCGCTTGTCACGGACGGTGTTGTCCGCGACCTGGTCTTCACCCGGGGCACCCCGCCACGGACGGAGGGTTGCCGGACAGTCGGCCGGGGCCGCATGACTGTCACTCATGACCTGATCGAAAAGCTAACCGGGACGGTCCACGGGGTGCAACTCCTGTCCGGATACCGGGACACGCGCAGGGGCACGCGGGGCACGCGGGGTCCGGCACCGCCGGGCGGGCGGCGTCCGGCGGCGGGCCCGGCGGTGCCGGACCGCGCCGTCGCCCGCGCCGGTCAGCGGTTGCTGGCCACCACCCAGCGCTCCAGCGTCCGCTTCGCCGCGCCCGAGTCGATCGACTCCGCCGCCTTCGCCATGCCCGCCCGGATCTGCTCGGCCAGCGGGGCGTCCGTGGGCCGCAGCGCCACGAGCGCGGCGGCCGAGTTCAACAGCACGGCGTCGCGCACCGGGCCCTCCTCGCCGTCCAGCAGGCGCCGCGCCACCTCGGCGTTGTAGGCGGCGTCGGCGCCCCGCAGGGCCTCCACCGGGACCAGGTCCAGGCCGACGTCGCGCGGGTCGAAGCCCTCCTCGGTGACCCTGCCGTCCCGCACCACCCACACCCGGGAGGTGGCGGTGGTGGTCAGCTCGTCCAGGCCGTCGTCGCCCCGGAAGACCAGGGAGGAGTGGCCGCGCTCGGCGAAGACGCCCGCCACGATCGGCGCCTCGTGCGCGACGGCGACCCCGACCGCCTGCGCCTTCACCCTGGCCGGATTGGTCAGCGGGCCGAGCAGGTTGAACACCGTCCGGATGCCCAGCTGGCCGCGGGCGGCGCCCACGTGGCGCAGCGCGGGGTGGAACCTCACGGCGAAGCAGAAGGTGATGCCGGCCTCCTCGGCGACCCGCACCACCTGCTGCGGGGTCAGGTCGAGGTTGACGCCCAGCCTGCTCAGCACGTCGGACGCGCCGGAGGCGGAGGAGGCGGCCCGGTTGCCGTGCTTGACGACCTTCGCGCCCGTGCCGGCGACGACGATCGACGACATGGTGGAGATGTTGACCGTCCTCGCGCCGTCGCCGCCCGTGCCGACGATGTCGACGGTGGCGCCCGGCACCTCGATCACGTTCGCGTGCTCGTACATCGTGCGCACGAGCCCGTTGATCTCCTCGACGGTGGCGCCCTTGGCCCGCAGCGCCACCGCGAAGGCGGCGATCTGGGCGTCGGTCGCCTCGCCGCCCATGATCCTGTCCATGGCCCACGCCGTGTCGTCGGCGGTGAGGTCGTCGCCGGCCAGCAGGCCGTTCAGCAGGGCGGGCCAGGAACGGCCCGCCGCGGTGTCGCCTCCAGCGGGGGTCACAGCGCTCATCAGCCGCTCCTGGGTCGGTGTCCCGCAGTGCGGGACGTGCGTCTCGAACAGATCCACCCTATCCAGCCCGGGACGCGGCGAAAGGCCCCCGTCCGTACCCCGGACGGGGGCCCTTCGGCCGTGGCGTGGCGACGCGCGGATCAGTGGTGGCCGTGGCCGCTCGTGATCTCCTTGTACTCCTCGACGGTCGGCTTCTGGATCTGGCTCTCCTCGCCGTAGTACGCGTTGCTGAGCTTGACGCGCAGCTTCTCCGAGGCCTTCACCTTGCGCTCGACGCCGTTCCCGTCGGCCGACGGGCCGATCTCGGCCGGCCGGTACTGCTCGTGCGCGGTGAGGGTGTACAGGTGCTCCTGGCTGAGCGGCTCGTGCACCTCGATGAACTCACCGTGCGGCAGGCGCTTGATGACGCCCGTCTCACGGCCGTGCAGCACCTTGTCGCGGTCCCGGCGCTGCAGGCCGAGGCAGATCCGCTTGGTGGCGATGAACGTGATGACCGGTCCGACGAAGAACGCGATGCGGACGAACCAGGTGACCGCGTTGATCGACAGGTGGAAGTGCGTGGCGATGATGTCGTTGCCGCCGCCGATCAGCATGATCATGTACCCGGCGACCCACGCGGCGCCGAAGGCGGTGCGGGTCGGGGCGTTGCGCGGCCGGTCCAGGATGTGGTGCTCGCGCTTGTCGCCGGTGACCCAGGACTCGATGAACGGGTACAGCGCGATCGCCGCGAGGAACAGCCCGAACAGGACCAGCGGGACGAACACGCCCAGGACCAGCGTGTGGCCCCAGAACTTGATCTCCCAGCCCGGCATGGCGCGGACCAGGCCCTCGGCGAAGCCCATGTACCAGTCGGGCTGGGCGCCCGTGGAGACCTGGTCGGGACGGTAGGGGCCCATCGCCCAGATCGGGTTGATGGAGGCGATGCCGGCGATGAACGCGATGAAGCCGAAGACCAGGAAGAAGAAGCCTCCCGCCTTGGCCATGTAGACCGGCAGCAGCGGCATGCCGACGACGTTCTCGTTGGTCCGTCCGGGACCCGCGAACTGCGTGTGCTTGTGGTAGAAGACCAGGATCAGGTGGGCGACCACCAGACCGAGCATGATGCCCGGCAGCAGCAGGATGTGGATCGAGTAGAACCGGGCCACGAAGTCGTGGCCGGGGAACTCGCCGCCGAACAGGAACATCGAGATGTACGTGCCGACGATCGGCACGGACAGGATCGCGCCCTGGGTGAAGCGGACACCGGTGCCCGAGAGCAGGTCGTCCGGGAGCGAGTAGCCGGTGAAGCCGGTGAACATGCCCAGGACGAACAGCAGGAAGCCGAACAGCCAGTTGATCTCACGCGGCTTGCGGAAGGCGCCGGTGAAGAAGACGCGCATCATGTGCACGAACATGCCGGCGAGGAAGACGACCGCCGCCCAGTGGTGGATCTGCCGGATGAGCAGACCGCCGCGCACGTCGAAGGAGATGTGCATCGTGGAGCTGAACGCCTCGGACATCAGCTGTCCCTGCAGCGGGACGTAGCTGCCGTGGTACTCCACCTCGTTCATCGACGGGTGGAAGAACAGCGTCAGGTACACACCCGTGAGGATGATGATCAGGAAGCTGTAGAGGCAGACCTCACCGAGCATGAAGGACCAGTGGTCCGGGAAGATCTTGCGCATGTTGGCCTTGGCCAGGGAATAGATCCCGAGCCGGCCGTCCGCCCAGTCGGCGACGCGCTCGCCGGCCGGTGCCTTCCCGCGGGAGCGGGACTGTTGGTTCGGTGCAGTACTCATCCGCGCTCCCAGAATGCAGGACCGACAGGCTCGTCGAAGTCGCCGAGCGCCTGGAGGTAACCCTCGTCGTTCACGCCGATGCGGAGCTGCGGCAGGGGGTGACCGGCGGGGCCGAAGATCACTCGGGCACCGTCGGAGAGGTCGAAGGTGGACTGGTGGCACGGGCACAGCACGTGGTGCGTCTGCTGCTCGTACAGCGAGATCGGGCAGCCGACGTGGGTGCAGATCTTCGAGAACGCGACGATGCCCTCGTGCGACCAGTCGTACTCGCGCTTGTCCTTGATGTCCTCCGGCTGCAGCCGGATGATCATCAGGGCCGCCTTGGCGATCTCGTCCTGGAACTCCTCGCTGCGCTCCTCCAGGCCCTCGGGCTTGGCGAAGGTGAGCGAACCGACCTGCACGTCCTCGGCGCGCAGCGGCTGGTTGGTGTTCATGTTGACGAGGAGCTTGCCCTTCGCCCACGCCGTGTGGCGGAGCTTGTTGTGGGGCAGCGGGCCGAGGTCGCGCAGCAGCATGACACCCGAGAGCGGCACCAGGGTGAGCGCGCCGAGCATCGTGTTGCGGATCAGCTTGCGGCGGCCGAGCGCCGACTCCTTGGCTCCCTGGCGGAAGTCCTCGTGGACCTTGGCACGCGTCTCGGGGGGGGCCTCGATCGGGTGGCGGTCGTCGGCGATCTCCGCGTCGGACATCAGGGTGCGGGCCCAGTGGACCGCGCCCGCGCCGATGCAGAACAGGGCCGCGCCCAGCGTCAGGCCGAGCGCGAAGTTCAGCGCGCTGATGTGCCCGAGCGGGAACACGAAGATCGACTTGTTGTGCGGGATGGCCACGTAGGAGGCGATGAAGCCGATGGTGGCCAGCATCGACACCGTGAACAGCAGGGCGACCACGCGCTCGGACCGCTTGGCGGCCCGCTCGTCGATGTCCTGGATCCGGTGCTCGTGCGGCGGCAGCCCGGGGTCGGCGAACGGGTTCTCCTCGTCCGCGACGCCCACCGCGCCCTGCGCGTGGTCCCGCTCGGCGGGCAGGTTCTCGTCTGGAATGTCTTGGCTTTTCATGACTTCTTGGCCTTTGCGGTCCGGGCGGCGACCCACACGGCGACGGCGATCAGCCCGCCGAGACCGAAGATCCAGCCGAACAGACCCTCGCTGACCGGCCCGAGGCCGCCCAGCTCGGTGCCGCCCGGGCTCTCCGTCTCATCGCCGTTGACCGCGTTCAGGTACGCGATGATGTCCTTCTTGTTCTTCTCCGACAGCGTGGTGTCGGGGAAGGACGGCATGTTCTGCGGGCCGGTCTGCATGGCCTCGTAGATGTGCTTGGGGGAAGTGCCCTCGATGCTCGGGGCGTACTTGCCCTTGGTGAGGGCACCGCCCTTGCCGGTGAAGTTGTGGCACTGCGCGCAGTTGGTGCGGAACAGCTCGCCGCCCCTGGCGATGTCGGCGCCTTCCGGCCCGTACTGCTGCTTGGTGGGCACGCTCGGGCCGGCGCCCAGGGAGGCGATGTACGCGGCCAGCTGGTCGATCTGGGCCTGCGTGTACAAGACCTTCTTGGCCGGCACCTGGGCCATCTGGGAGGTGGGGGCCGGCATGCGGCCGGTGCCCACCTGGAAGTCGACCGAGGCGGCGCCGACGCCGACCAGGCTCGGGCCGTCGGAGGAGCCCTGGCCACCGGTGCCGTGGCAGCTGGCGCAGCCGACCACGTAGAGCTTCCGGCCCTCCTTGATGGTCAGGGACTGGGAGGTTTCATCGGCCTGTGCCTTGCTCGCGGGCGCGAACGCGGCGTACAGCCCCCCGGTGGCCGCCAGCGCGAGGAGTAGGACGACGACCGCCGCCAGCGGATGGCGTCGTCGTACGGAGAGCTTTTTCACGGATTACCCCGGTGTCAGGATCTTCTGCGTCGGTGCTTCTGGATGTGCGGGAGCGGTCCCGGCTACTTGATCAGGTAGATCGTGGCGAAGAGGCCGATCCAGACGACATCGACGAAGTGCCAGTAGTAGGACACGACGATGGCGGCGGTCGCCTGCTCGTGCGTGAACCTCTTCGCCGCGTAGGTGCGGCCGAGGACCAGCAGGAAGGCGATGAGGCCGCCCGTCACGTGCAGGCCGTGGAAGCCGGTGGTCAGGTAGAACACCGAGCCGTACGGGTCGGAGGACAGTGAGATGCCGTCCTTCTTCACCAGTTCCGTGTACTCGTAGATCTGCCCGCCGATGAAGATCGCACCCATGATGAAGGTGAGGATGAACCAGCCGCGGAGCTTCTTCACGTCGCCCCGCTCGGCCGCGAACACGCCGAGCTGGCAGGTGAGCGAGGAGAGCACCAGGATCGTGGTGTTCGTCGCGGAGAAGGGCACGTTGAGCGCGTGCGCCATCTCCTTCCAGTGGGCCGGTCCGGTCACCGACCGGAGGGTGAAGTACATCGCGAAGAGGGCCGCGAAGAACATCAGCTCGGAACTCAGCCAGATGATGGTTCCGACGCTGGTGAGGTTCGGCCGGTTGACCGACGGGTGCGCGTGCCCGGTTTCTACTGTCGTTGCTGTCGCCACGACGGACATTATGTCGCTCGCTTATCCAGCCCTCACTCCGGGGGGTGCCGTTCGGAGTGTTGCTGCCCGCCGAACCGATGCTGACGTGGTGTTCGTGGGAGTAGCATCCGCCCAGACGGCCCTGCCCGTACGACACCGACGTCACGGAGGAACAATGCAGCCGACCGCCACGGTGCTGGTCTACAGCGACGACTCCACCACCCGGGAACAGGTGCGGCTGGCCTCCGGCCGGCGGCCCGCTCCGGACGTCCCGCTGGTCGAGTTCGTGGAGTGCGCGACTCCCGAGGCGGTGGTCCGGGAGCTGGACGAGGGCGGCATCGACGTCTGCGTGCTGGACGGCGAGGCCGTGCCCATGGGGGGCATGGGGCTCTGCCGGCAGATCAAGGACGAGGTGTTCGGCTGCCCGCCCGTGCTGCTGCTGATGGGTCGGCCGCAGGACGCCTGGCTGGCGACGTGGAGCCGCGCCGACTCGGCGGTGACCTCGCCGGTGGACCCGGTGGAGTTCGCCGCGGCGCTGGCTTCGCTGCTGCGCCGCGAGCGGCTGCTGGGCGTCTGACCCGGCGGGGCGCGGGGGCCGTGCGCGGCACGGGCCGGGCGGCGGCCGGCCGCGCACGGCCCCCGCGCCCCTTCCGGGCGGTCACACCGTCGTCGGCCGGAGGCGGACCGCGTCCTGGGACGCCGGGGCGTCCTCGCCGGTGTCCGTCAGGGCACTGCCCGTGCGCCACTTGGCCCAGTCGACGTTCCAGTCGCCGAAACCGTTGCCGAAGGGTTCCATGGCGGCGCCCTGGGAGTTGACGACCTGGACGACGTCGCCCTCGTGGACGGTGTCGAAGAACCACTTGGCGTTGGACGTGCTCATGCCCGTGCAGCCGTGGCTGACGTTCGCGTAGCCCTGGGAGCCCACCGACCAGGGGGCGGCGTGCACGTATTCGCCGGACCACGTCACCCGGGTGGCGTAGAAGACGGGCAGGTCGTAGGAGTCGGAGCTGCCCTCGGCGATGCCGACCGTGGTGCTGCGCATGCGTACGAAGTACTGCTTGGCGAGCACGACCTTGACGCCGTTGCGGGTGGCGAAGCCCGGCTTGCCGGTGGTGATGGGGATCTGGTTGATCTGCGCGTCGTTGCGGTAGACCGTCATCCGGTGCGTCGCGGCGTCCGCGACGGCGACGAGCTTGTCCCCCGTGGTGATCGTCAGCGGCCTGGCGTTGCTGCCCCAGAGGTGGTCGCCGATCTTGATGCCGTCCAGGCTGCTGTGCGCCCGGACGGTGGCGTGGACGGGCCAGTACTCCCTGGGCCGGTAGTGGAGCTCCTTGTCGCTCACCCAGTACCAGGAGCCCTGCACGGCCGGCGAGGAGTCCACCCGCAGGCCGCGCTCCACGACGGCCCGCTGGGCCTTGTCCTTGATCTCGTGGTCCAGCTCGGCCACGATGGGCTGCCCCACGCCGTACTCGCCGGCGTCCGGCCCGAACGTGACGTTCAGCCGCGTCTTGCCCTTCGCCCGGGTGGTGTCGAAGGTGAGGACCCTGCGGCCGGGGGCGCCGTCCTGGTCCTCAGTGCTGACCCGGACCGTGTAGTGGGCGTTGGCGGCCAGCGGGGAGGTGGTGTGCCACCGGCTGCCGTCGGCGGCGAGCTCACCCGCCACGAAGCGCCCCGTGGAGTCCTGGGCGGTCACGTCCGTGATCCGGCCGTCACCGCTCTTGACGGCGACCTCCAGGGGCTTGTCCGGGTCGGCCTGCTCCCCCGCACCGGTGGGGCCGCTGAAGGAGATCTCGTCCGCCGCGTCGTACGGCCTGGCCGACAGGGGGTTGCCGTCCGAACCGCAGGCGGTGGCGCCCGCGCCGAGAGCGGTCACCAGCAGGATGCAGCTGACGACGGTGCGGGTCCGCGGAGTGTGATTCATACGATCACGCTATGAGGTGCGGACCCTACCGGCACGGTAGGTAACTCGTACGAGGGACAGACACCGCGGCGAACGCAGGAGCCCGGACCCCCTTGCGGAGTGTCCGGGCTCCCGGTGCGCTCGGTGTGTGCTACTGGGTGCGGTTCTCACCGCGGTAGTACTCGAACACCCAGCCGAACAGGCCGATCAGGATGACCGGTGCCGAGAAGTACAGCATCCACCAGCCGACGGCCACGCCGAGGAAGGCCAGGGCGCCGCCGATGCCGAGGGCGAGCGGCTGCCAGCTGTGCGGGCTGAAGAAGCCCAGCTCGCCCGCGTCGTCCGCGACATCGGCCTCCTTGTCGTCCTGCGCGCCCGCGTCGATCCGCCGGGCGGTGAAGCCCAGGTAGAAACCGATCATGATGCACAGGCCGAAGGCCAGGAAGAGCGCCGTGGTACCGGCCGGCTCCTTCGACCACACGCCGTACACGACGGCCATGATCAGGACGAAGACGCTCAGCCAGATGAACAACCGGCCCTGGATCTTCACTTGCCGGCCTCCTTGCTGCCCGCGAGCTCACTGCCGTGACCGGCGTGCTCAAGCTGCTCCAGGGCCGTGATCTCGGGGTGGTGCAGGTCGAACGCCGGGGATTCGCTGCGGATCCGCGGCAGGGTGAGGAAGTTGTGCCGCGGCGGCGGGCAGGAGGTCGCCCACTCCAGGGAGCGGCCGTAGCCCCACGGGTCGTCCACGCCGACCGGCTTGCCGTACTTGGCCGTCTTCCACACGTTGTAGAGGAACGGCAGGATCGACAGGCCGAGCAGGAAGGAGCTGATCGTGGAGACCGTGTTCAGGGCGGTGAAGCCGTCGGCCGCCAGGTAGTCGGCGTACCGGCGGGGCATGCCCTCGGCGCCCAGCCAGTGCTGGACCAGGAAGGTGCCGTGGAAGCCGATGAACAGCGTCCAGAAGGTGATCTTGCCCAGGCGCTCGTCCAGCATCTTGCCGGTGAACTTCGGCCACCAGAAGTGGAAGCCGGAGAACATGGCGAACACGACCGTGCCGAACACCACGTAGTGGAAGTGGGCCACCACGAAGTAGGAGTCGGAGACGTGGAAGTCCATCGGGGGCGAGGCCAGGATGACACCGGTCAGACCACCGAACGTGAAGGTGATCAGGAAGCCGGTGGCCCAGAGCATCGGGGTCTCGAAGGACAGCGAGCCCTTCCACATCGTGCCGATCCAGTTGAAGAACTTCACACCGGTCGGGACCGCGATCAGGAAGGTCATGAAGGAGAAGAAGGGCAGCAGCACACCGCCGGTGACGTACATGTGGTGGGCCCACACGGTGACCGACAGGCCGGCGATCGCGATGGTCGCCGCGACCAGGCCCATGTAGCCGAACATCGGCTTGCGGCTGAACACCGGGATCACCTCGGAGATGATCCCGAAGAACGGCAGCGCGATGATGTACACCTCGGGATGGCCGAAGAACCAGAAGAGGTGTTGCCACAGCAGTGGCCCGCCGTTCGCCGCGTCGAAGACGTGGGCGCCGAACTTGCGGTCCGCCTCCAGGGCGAACAGCGCGGCGGCCAGGACCGGGAAGGCCAGCAGGACCAGGACACCGGTCAGCAGCACGTTCCAGGTGAAGATCGGCAGGCGGAACATCGTCATGCCCGGCGCGCGCATGCAGATGATCGTGGTGATGAAGTTGACCGCGCCGAGGATCGTGCCGAAGCCGGAGAAGGCCAGACCCATGATCCACATGTCGGCGCCGAGGCCGGGGGTGCGGATCGCGTCCGACAGCGGGGCGTAGGCGAACCAGCCGAAGTCGGCCGCGCCCTGCGGGGTGAGGAAGCCGCCGACCGCGATGAGCGAGCCGAACAGGTACAGCCAGTAGGCGAACATGTTCAGCCGCGGGAACGCCACGTCGGGTGCACCGATCTGCAGCGGCATGATCCAGTTCGTGAAGCCGGCGAACAGCGGCGTCGCGAACATCAGCAGCATCACGGTGCCGTGCATCGTGAACGCCTGGTTGAACTGCTCGTTGGACATGATCTGCAGGCCCGGACGGGCCAGCTCGGCACGCATGAGCAGCGCCATCACGCCACCGATGAGGAAGAACGCGAACGACGTCGTCAGATACAGCGTGCCGATCGTCTTGTGGTCGGTGGTCGTGAGCCACTTGACGACCACTTCACCGCGGCGCTGGCGCCGGACCGGCAGCTCGTCCTCATAGTGGGACCCTGCTGCCGCGGCACCCTGGGGTTCGTTGAGGATGCTCACAGGATGTTGAACTCCCGGTTCTTCTCGTGGGCCGTCTGCTCGATGCCCGCGGGAACGTAACCGGTCTGCCCCTTCTTGACGAGGTCCTTGAGGTGCTGCTCGTAGCGCTCCGGAGAGACGACCTTCACGTTGAACAGCATGCGGGAGTGGTCGACGCCGCACAGCTCGGCGCACTTGCCCCGGAAGGTGCCCTCCTGGGTGGGAGTCACCTGGAAGGCGTTGGGGTGGCCCGGGATGACGTCCTGCTTCATCAGGAACGGCAGCACCCAGAAGGAGTGGATGACGTCGCGCGAAGTGAGGACGAAGCGGACGGTCTTGCCCTTGGGGAGCCAGAGCGTGGGGCCGGGGTTGCCGTTCTGCGGGTTCCGCGTGCCGGGGGTGCCGATGTCGTAGACGCCGCCGGCGTTCGCCGGGAACGCCTTCTTGTACCGGTCCGGAACGCTGGCCAGGTTCTTGTCGGTCCTTGCGTCACCGGTGGAACCGGGGACGTTCTCGATGTAGTTGAAGCCCCAGCTCCACTGGAAGCCGACCACGTTGACCGTGACGTCGGGCTTCTTGGAGAGGTCGAGGAGCTTCGACTCGTCCCGGGCCGTGAAGTAGAAGAGCACCGAGATGATGATGATCGGGACCACCGTGTAGAGGGCCTCGATCGGCATGTTGTAGCGGGTCTGCGGAGGGACCTCGACCTTGGTGCGGCTGCGCCGGTGGAAGAGGGCACTCCACAGGATCAGGCCCCACACCAGCACGCCGACGGCGAGCGCGGCAGCCCAAGAGCCCTGCCACAGGGAGAGGATCCGCGGAGCCTCTTCCGTGGTCGGGGTGGGCATGCCAAGGCGGGGGAAGTCCTTGTATGTGCAACCGGTTGCGGTCGCCAGGACCAGGCCCGCGGTCAGTGCCTGCAGCAGCTTCCGCCGCATCGGGCGCCGCGGCGAGCGGTCGGAGCCGTTGGGACTCACGTAGCGCCTTCCCGAGAGTCTCGCCCGCGCGGTCGGCTGCGGCCTTCTCGCTGGTCGGTCGCCGCCCTGCGTCGGGCAGGGGTTTGGATGTTTATGCGGACCAAACCCTAGCCGACGCTGCCGGGCGGCTCGCGGGGAGGGGGGCATACGCGCTGCGGGTCGCCCGAAAGCGCCCGGAAGGGCGGGCGGTTTCGGCGCCTTTGCGCGCGCGGACCGCGTCGTGGCTGGTCGCGGAGTTCTCCGCGCCCCCCGGGCGGTGCGGCCGGCGCACGTTCTACCGTAGCCCCGTGCCCTACTTCGACGCCGCTTCCGCCGCTCCCCTGCATCCCGTGGCCCGTCAGGCGCTCATGGCCGCCCTGGACGAGGGGTGGGCGGATCCCGCCCGGCTCCACCGGGAGGGACGCAGGGCCCGCGTGCTGCTCGACGCGGCCCGGGAGGCGGCCGCCGAGGCCCTCGGGTGCCGGGCCGACGAGGTGGTGTTCACCTCCTCCGGGACCCGGGCCGTGCACACGGCGGTGGCGGGAGCGCTGGCCGGGCGGCGGCGCGTGGGACGCCACCTGATCGTGTCCGCCGTCGAACACTCCTGCGTGCTCCATTCGGCCGAGGTGTTCGAGGCGGACGGCGGGACGGTCACCCACGTGGGTGTCGGCCGGACGGGAGCGGTCGACCCGGCGGACTTCGCCGGCGCGCTGCGGCGGGACACCGCGCTGGCGTGCCTGCAGTCGGCCAACCACGAGGTGGGCACGGTGCAGCCGGTGGCCGAGGTGGCCGAGGCGTGCCGGGCGGCCGGGGTGCCGCTGCTGGTGGACGCCGCGCAGTCGCTGGGGTGGGGGCCGGTGGAGGGCGACTGGTCGCTGCTGACGGGCAGTGCCCACAAGTGGGGCGGGCCCTCCGGAGTCGGGCTGCTCGTGGTGCGCAAGGGCGTGCGGTTCGCCGTGCAGGGGCCCGTGGACGAGCGGGAGTCGGGGCGGTCTCCCGGCTTCGAGGACGTCCCGGCGATCGTGGCGGCCGTGGCCTCGCTGCGCGCGGTGCGGGCCGGGGCGGCCCAGGAGGCGGCACGGCTGCGGGAGCTGACGGAGCGGATCCGGGCGCGGGTTCCGGAGCTGGTGCCGGACGTGGAGGTGGCCGGCGACGCCGAGCGGCGGCTGCCCGGGATCGTGACCTTCTCCTGCCTGTACGCCGACGGGGAGGCGCTGCTGCACGAGCTGGACCGGGCGGGTTTCTCGGTCTCGTCCGGCTCCTCCTGCACCAGCAGCACCCTGACGCCCAGCCATGTGCTCAGGGCCATGGGGGTGCTGAGCGAGGGGAACGTGCGGGTGTCCCTGCCGCCGGGAACGGCGCGGGAGGACGTGGAGCGCTTCCTGGACGTGCTGCCGGGGGCCGTCGCGGACGTGCGGGCGAAACTGGGGGCGCCGGGGCCGGCGCGGGCCCCGGCCCCGGCGCCGGCCGCCGAGGCGGCGGAGCTGGTGGTCGACTCCCTCGGCAAGCGGTGCCCGATCCCCGTCATCGAGCTGGCCGGGGTCATCGGGGACGTGCCGGTGGGCGGCACGGTGCGGGTCCTGTCGGACGACGGGGCGGCCCGGCTGGACATCCCGGCGTGGTGCGAGATGCGCGGGCAGGAGTACCTGGGCGAGGAGCCGGCGGAACGGGGCTCGGCCCACCTGGTCCGCCGGCTGACCTGACGCGGGGCCTCAGCGCAGGTGGGCCCGCACCTCTTCCGCCGCCTCGTCCCCGTAGGCCTTGGTGAACCGCTCCATGAAGTGACCCCGGCTCAGCTGGTACTCCTGCGTCCCCACCGTCTCGATGACGAGCGTGGCCAGCATGCAGCCGACCTGCGCGGCGCGCCGCAGGGAGACGCCCCACGCCAGGCCCGACAGGAAGCCCGCGCGGAAGGCGTCGCCGACGCCCGTGGGGTCGGCCTTGCGCTCCTCCTCCGGGCAGCCGACCTCGATCGGGTCCTCGCCGACCCGCTCGATGCGCACACCGCGCGAGCCGAGGGTGGTGACCCGGTGGCCGACCCGGCCCAGGATCTCGGCGTCGCTCCAACCGGTCTTGGCCTCGATCAGGCCCTTCTCGTACTCGTTGGAGAACAGGTACGTCGCCCCGTCCAGCAGTATCCGGATCTCCTCGCCCTCCATGCGGGCGATCTGCTGGGAGAAGTCGGCGGCGAAGGGGATCGCGCGCGAGCGGCACTCCTCGGTGTGGCGGAGCATCGCCTCGGGGTCGTCGGCGCCGATGAGGACCAGGTCGAGGCCGCCGACCCGGTCGGCGACGGTCTTCAGCTCGATCAGCCGGGCCTCGCTCATCGCGCCGGTGTAGAAGGAGCCGATCTGGTTGTGGTCGGCGTCGGTCGTGCACACGAAGCGGGCGGTGTGCAGGGTCTCGGACAGGCGGACGGAGTCGGTGTCCACGCCGTGCCGGTCGAGCCAGGCCCGGTACTCCACGAAGTCGAAGCCCGCGGCCCCGACCAGGATCGGCCGGGTGCCGAGCTGGCCCATGCCGAAGGCGATGTTCGCCCCGACGCCGCCCCGGCGCACGTCCAGGTTGTCGACCAGGAAGGAGAGCGAGACCGTGTGCAGCTGGTCCGCGACGAACTGGTCGGCGAAGCGGCCGGGGAAGGTCATGAGGTGGTCGGTGGCGATGGAGCCGGTGACTGCGATGCGCACGACGGGCGTTCTCCTGCGGGGAGGCGGGGCTGACAGTTCACGCTACCCGCTGGGGGCGGGCCGTTGAAGCCGACGAAACTACCCGATAGTAGGTCTTTCTTCGCGGGCTCCGACCTGTCTACGGTGCGGTCATGACGAACCTCAAGGCCCGCTCCACCGCCCCGGCCGACCTCGAGGGCGGCCTGGCGTCGCTGCGCGGGGACTGCGCCCGGATGGCGCCGCGCTGGACGGCGCCCGGGCATCCGGGCTCGCCGGCGGTGCCGCCGTCCCGGATCAACGGGGTGGACGTGCCCGCGCGCTCCGCCCGGCTGCTGGACGCCATGTCGGAGTACGGCGACTGACGCCCGGGACGCGCCGGCGGGAACCGCGCGCTCCCCGTGCGCGTCCCACCGCCGTCCCCCGTACGGGGACGCGGGACACGACCGGGGCGAGGAGCGATGCGGTGAACACCGAGCGGGGCGGGGGCCCCGGGCACCTGGAGGACACCGGCGCGGCCGGTGACGGGGACGGCTCCCGGCGGACCGGAGCGGCGGGCGCCGCCGGTGACGGGAGTGCCGGTGGGCGGGCCGGCCGTCGCCGTTCCCGGGCGGCCGTCGTCTGCGTCGCGGCGGCCGTGCCGCTGGCCGGCGGGGGCGCCCTCCTCGCCGCGGGCGGCGTGCCGGACGGCCGGACGGAGCCGGACGGCCGGACGGACCCCGTCGCGTCCGGCGGCACTCCCGCGCCGCTCGCGCTGGACGGCTGGGCGGCGGCACTCCCGCGCCGCTCGCGCTGGACGGCTGGGCGGCGGCACTCCCGCGCCGCTCGCGCTGGACGGCTGGGCGGCGGCGCCGGGCACCGGCGGTGACGCGCCCGGCGGGCCGGACCCGCACGGGACGCGGTACGTGGCCGCGGGCGACCTGCCGGACGGTCCGGACGCGGCGCCGGTGTACGTGCCGGGGGACGCGGTCGGCAGGGCCGGGGTGGTCCGGCCGGCCCGGACGCTCGGGCTGGACGGCGCGCCGGTCGCCGACGGCGGCGGCTGGCGGGTCGGCGCGCGCGAAGGCGGCGGTCCCCCGCGGGGGACCGCCGCCTTCCACAGCCGGCCGGTGCCGGCTCAGCTGAAGGAGTCGCCGCAGGCGCAGGAACCGGTCGCGTTCGGGTTGTCGATCGTGAAGCCCTGCTTCTCGATGGTGTCCACGAAGTCGATGGTGGCGCCGCCCAGGTACGGGGCGCTCATCCGGTCCGTGACGACCTTGACGCCGCCGAAGTCCTTCTCCACGTCGCCGTCGAGCGAGCGCTCGTCGAAGAAGAGCTGGTAGCGCAGGCCGGAGCAGCCGCCGGGCTGGACGGCGACGCGCAGGGCGAGGTCGTCACGGCCTTCCTGGTCGAGCAGGGCCTTGACCTTGGCCGCGGCGGCGTCGGTCAGAACGATGCCGTCGGTGACGGTGGTGGTCTCGTCCGATACGGACATCTACATCTCTCCCGGGTTGTACGGAGACTGCTTGCCGACGAGTGCAACCGGCGCTCTTGCGGATTCATTCCGGGCCGGGCGTTCGCAGTGGTCGCCGTTCTCTTCTCTCCTCCTCATGCTCGCACATGCCCGGGAACGCGGACAGCGGCCCGTCCGGGCGGCGGCGGGGGCCGCCGGACAGGATTCACGTCACATCGACGTTATGGGCATCGTCAAAGTGACGTGAACCCGTTATGATGAATAGCGTCAGTTAGACGAAAACTAGAAAGGGTGCGTGTCGTGACCACCGCCCAGACCCCTGAGCTCGACGTACGGCCGACTCCACTCGCCCTGCTGCTGCTCGGCCGCGAGGCCGATCCGAAGAGCGAGCGGGGTGTCGAGTGTCCCGGCGACCTTCCCTCCCCGTCCGACCCCGATCTGGTCGAGCGCGCCCGCGCGGCCAAGGAGAGGCTCGGCGACAAGGTCTTCGTGCTGGGCCACCACTACCAGCGCGACGAGGTCATCCAGTTCGCCGACGTCACCGGTGACTCCTTCAAGCTGGCCCGGGACGCCGCCGCGCGCCCGGAGGCCGAGTACATCGTCTTCTGCGGTGTGCACTTCATGGCCGAGTCGGCGGACATCCTGACCTCCGACGACCAGAAGGTCGTCCTGCCCGACCTGGCCGCCGGCTGCTCCATGGCGGACATGGCGACGGCCGAGCAGGTCGCCGAGTGCTGGGACGTGCTGACGGAGGCGGGCGTGGCCGAGCAGGTGGTCCCCGTCTCGTACATGAACTCCTCGGCGGACATCAAGGCGTTCACCGGCAAGCACGGCGGCACCATCTGCACCTCCTCCAACGCGAAGCGGGCCCTGGAGTGGGCCTTCGGGCAGGGCGAGAAGGTGCTGTTCCTGCCGGACCAGCACCTCGGGCGCAACACCGCGGTCCGCGACATGGGCATGTCCCTGGACGACTGCGTGGTCTACAACCCGCACAAGCCCAACGGCGGCCTGACGGCGGACGAGCTGCGCGCCGCGAAGATGATCCTGTGGCGCGGCCACTGCTCGGTCCACGGCCGCTTCAACCTCGACTCGGTCAACGACGTGCGCGCCCGGATCCCCGGCGTGAACGTGCTGGTCCACCCCGAGTGCCGGCACGAGGTCGTGGCCGCGGCGGACCAGGTCGGCTCCACCGAGTACATCATCAAGGCCCTGGAGGCGGCCCCGGCCGGTTCCAAGTGGGCCATCGGCACCGAGCTGAACCTGGTCAGGCGGCTGGCGAACCGGTTCGCGCCCGAGGGCAAGGAGGTCGTGTTCCTCGACCGCACGGTCTGCTTCTGCTCGACCATGAACCGCATCGACCTGCCCCACCTGGTGTGGGCCCTGGAGTCCCTGGCCGACGGGAACCTGGTCAACCGCATCCGGGTGGACCGGGAGACGGAGGCGTTCGCCAAGCTGGCGCTGGAGCGGATGCTGGCGCTGCCGTAGCCTTCCCGGCCGTCCGGCCACCGCACGCGGCGGGGCCCGCCGGAGCGCCTTCGGCGTCCGGCGGGCCCCGCCGTTGTCGTCCGGGGTCCCCTACACCCCCACGGGTTCCGGCGCCGACGACTCCTTCGCCTCCCGCTTGGCCGCCCGCTTCTTCGCCCGGCGCTCCTTGCGCAGTTCGACCATCGCGTACAGCGTCGGGACCAGGAGCAGGGTCAGCAGCGTCGAGGTGATCAGGCCGCCGATGACGACCACGGCCAGCGGCTGGGCGATGAAGCCGCCCTCGCCGGTGACGCCCAGGGCCATCGGGAGCAGGGCGAAGATCGTCGCCAGGGCCGTCATGAGGATCGGGCGCAGCCGGTGCCGGCCTCCCTCCACCACGGCCTCGACGACGCCGTAGCCCTGCCCGCGGTACTGGTTGATCAGGTCGATCAGCACGATCGCGTTGGTCACCACGATGCCGATCAGCATCAGCATGCCGATCATGGCCGGGACGCCCATGGGGGTGCCCGTCAGGAGCAGCAGGCCGATCGCGCCGGTCGCCGCGAACGGGATCGACACCAGCAGGATCAGCGGCTGGACCAGCGAGCGGAACGTCGCCACCAGGAGCATGAAGACGATCGCGATCGCGGCCAGCATGGCCAGGCCCAGGTTCTTGAACGCGTCGTCCTGGTCGGACGTCACACCGCCGATCTCCGCCCTGGCGCCCGCCGGGAGCTTCAGGGCCTTGATCTTCGACTGCAGCTGGCTGCTGACCGCGCCGGTGTTGTCCCCGGTCGGCTTGGCCGTGATGGTGGCGGCGCGCCGGCCGTCGATACGGGTCATCGACACCGGTCCGTCGGCCAGCTTCACGGTGGCGATGTCGCCCAGCCGGGCCGGGCCGAGGCGCAGGTTCCTGAGCTGGGCGAGGGTGGTGGCCGGCTTGGCGGACTTCACGACGACGTCGCGCTCGGTGTCGTCGAGGATCGCCTTCGCCGCCGTCGTGCCGCGCACGGCCTGCGCGACCGCGGCGCCCAGCTTCTGGTCGTCGAACCCGGCCGCCGCCGCCCTGGCGTTGGCCCTGACCGTGATCCGCGGCACGCTCTGCGCGAGGTCGCTGGTGACGTCGGTGACGTGGTCGAGGCCGGCGACGGCGGAGCGCACCTGCTCGGCGGCCTCCCGCAGCACCTTCGGGTCGGACGCCTTGACCACCACGCTGAGGTCCTGGCTGCCGAAGCCGTCGCCGGCGGACACGGTGGTCGTGCCGGCGCCCTTGAGCTTCTTCAGGCCGTCCTCCAGGTGCCGCTGCACGTCGTCGTAGGACGCCGAGTCCTTCAGCATGACCTGGTAGGAGGCCTGGTTGGTGTCCGTGCCGCCGCCGAAGGCGGCCATGAAGCCGGAGGAACCGACGGTGACCTGGTAGTCCTTGACGCCCTCGGTCGAGGCCAGCAGCTTCTCCACCCGCCTGGCCTGCGCGTCCGTGGCCGCGAGGCTGGTGCCGGGCTTCAGTTCCTGCTTGACGGCGAGGACCTCCTGGTCGCCCTGGTCGAAGAAGTTGGTCTTCAGCAGTCCGGACATGCCGAACGTGACGACCAGGACGGCCACCGCGATGAGCACGCTGGTGAGGCGGCGGCGGGTGGCGAACCGCAGGACGGGGACGTAGACGCGCTGGAGGCGGCTCTTCTCCTCCTTCTCCTCGGCCCGGCGGCGGGCCTCCTCGGCGTCCTCGGGGGTGCCCTTGGGAGCGCGCAGGAACCAGTACGACAGGACGGGCACGACCGTCAGCGACACCAGCAGGGAGGCCAGCAGGGCCGCCGTCACGGTGATGCTGAACGAGCCGAACAGGGCGCCCACCATGCCGCCGACCAGGCCGATCGGCAGGAACACGGCGACCGTGGTGAGGGTGGAGGAGGTGACCGCGCCGGCCACCTCGCGCACGGCGCCCAGGATCGCCTCCTGGCGCTCCTCGCCGTAGCCGAGGTGCCGCTTGATGTTCTCCAGGACCACGATCGAGTCGTCCACGACCCGGCCGATGGCGATGGTCAGCGCGCCCAGCGTGAGCATGTTCAGGGACAGGCCGCGCGTCCACAGCACGATCAGGGCGAGGACGACGGACAGCGGGATGCTCACCGCCGTCACGAGCGTGGAGCGGATCGACGCCAGGAACACCAGGATGACGAGGACGGCGAAGAGCAGGCCGAGCGCGCCCTCCGTGGTCAGGCCCGCGATGGACTTGGACACCGCCGGGCCCTGGTCGCTGACGACCGTGATCCGTGCGTCGGAGCCGAGGTCCCTGCGCAGGCCGGGCAGCTTGTCCTTGACCGCGTCGGAGATCGCCACCGCGCTGCCGTCGTGGTCCATCGTCACGTTGACGGCGAGGCTGGGACGGCCGTCGGTGCGGGTGAGGGAGTCGGCCGGGGCCGGCTGCTCCTTGACGGTGGCCACGTCACCGAGGCGTACGGGCTTGCCACCGTCCCCGCCGGCGACCCGCAGGTCCTGGATCTGCTTCAGCGAGGTGAAGCCGCCGCCGACCTGCACGGTGCGGTTGGCGCCGCCCTCGTCGAAGGAGCCGGCCGGGACGGTGGCGCCGCCCGCCTGGAGGGCCTGGCCGAGGGCGGCGGCGGAGAGGCCCGCCCCGGCCAGCTTCGCGTCGTTCGGGGTGACGGCGACCTGGATGTCACGGACGCCGGTGACCTGTACGCGGCCGACGCCGTCGATGTCCTTCAGGGCCGGGACGACCGTCGTGTCGAGCTGGTCGGCGAGGGCCTGCTGGTCCTTGCCGGAGGTGACGGCGAGGACCACGGTCGGCATGTCGTCGGTGGAGCCCGAGATGACCTGCGGGTCGACGTCGTCCGGGAGCTGGCCGCGGACCCGGTTGACGGCCTGCTGGACGTCGGAGACGAGCCGCTTGGTGTCGTTGCCGTAGTCGAAGGACGCCATGATCACGGCGTTGCCCTCGCTGGCGGTGGAGGTGATGCCGGTGAGGCCGTCGACGCCCTGGAGGTTGTTCTCGATGGGCTCGATGACCTGCTTCTCGACGACGTCGGGGGCGGCGCCCTGGTACGGCGCGATGACCGACACCATGGGCAGGGCGATGGTGGGCAGGAGCTGCTGTTTGATCTGGGGTATCGCGATCAGCCCGAAGACGAGCGCGATGAGCGACATCAGGCCGATCAGGGCCCGTTGCGCGAGGCTGAATCTCGACAGCCAGGACATGGGTCAGGGATCTCTCTTCTGTGAACGGCAGAAGCTGCGGCGGGACGCACAGGTGGGCGCCCACTCCACACCCTGGGCCATGCCGGGGGCCGATTCCGTAGGCCCCAGGTCCATTTCTCGTGTGCCGACTACTCCGCGCGCAGTACACGCGGGTGGAGATCAGTCCATCCTCGGACGGACCAGGCCCGACTCGTAGGCGATGACGACGAGTTGGGCCCGGTCCCGGGCACCGAGCTTGGCCATGGCCCGGTTGACGTGGGTCTTCACCGTCAGCGGGCTGACCTCCAGGCGTGCGGCGATCTCGTCGTTGGAGTGGCCGCCGGCGACCTGGACCAGCACCTCCCGCTCGCGGCCGGTGAGCGCCCCGAGCCGGTTGCAGCGGGCGGGGTCGGGACCGTCGCCGTCGTCGTCCCGGGCGAGGAACCGGGCGATCAGGCCCTTGGTGGCGGCCGGGGAGAGCAGCGCCTCGCCGCCGGCGGCGACCCGGATGGCGGTCAGCAGCTCCTCCGGTTCGCTGCCCTTGCCGAGGAAGCCGGAGGCGCCGGCGCGCAGGGAGCGGATGACGTAGTCGTCGACCTCGAAGGTGGTCAGGATCACCACGCGGACGTGCGCCAGGGACGGATCGGCGCTGATCATCCGGGTGGCGGCGAGCCCGTCGGTGCCGGGCATGCGGATGTCCATGAGGACCACGTCGGGGCGGTGCTCCCGGGCGAGGCGGACCGCCTCGGCGCCGTCGGAGGCCTCCCCGACCACCTCCATGTCGGGCTCGGAGTCGACCAGCACCCGGAACGCGCTGCGCAGCAGTGCCTGGTCGTCGGCGAGCAGGACACGGATCGTCATGCGGGCTCCCCCGGGGCCGTGGTGCGGTTCTCGACGGGCAGGATCGCATGGACGCGGAAGCCGCCGCCGTAGCGGGGGCCGGTGGTCAGGGTGCCGCCGAGGGCGGTGACCCGCTCCCGCATGCCGAGCAGCCCGTGCCCGCCGCCGTCCCCGGGTGCCGCGGCCCCGCCCGGTCCGTCGTCCAGGACGGTGACCTCGATGTCGGGTCCCACCCGTACGACGCTGACCTCGGCCCTGGCCCCGGCCCCCGCGTGCTTGCGCACGTTGGTCAGCGCCTCCTGGACGATCCGGTAGGCGGCCAGGTCGACGGCGGCCGGGAGTTCGGTGCCCTGGTCGGCGCGGGCCACCTCGACGGGCAGGCCCGCGCTGCGGAAGGTGCCGGCGAGGTCGTCCAGGCGGCTGAGTCCGGGGGCCGGTTCGGTGGGGGCCTCGGGGTCGTCGGACTGGCGGAGCAGGCCGACGGTGGCGCGCAGTTCGTTGAGCGCGGACCGGCTGGCCTCGCGGACGTGGGCGAGGGCCTCCTTGGCCTGGTCGGGGCGCCGGTCCATCACATGGGCGGCGACCCCGGCCTGCACGTTGACCAGGGCTATGTGGTGGGCGACGACGTCGTGCAGGTCGCGGGCGATGCGCAGCCTCTCCTCGGCGACCCGGCGGCGGGCCTCCTCCTCACGGGTGCGCTCGGCGCGTTCGGCGCGTTCCCGGATGGCCTGCACGACGGCCCGGCGGCTGCGCACGGCGTCCCCGGCGGTGGCGCCGATGCCGGTCCAGGCGACGATCGCCAGGTTCTCCTGGGCGTACCAGGGCAGCGGCCCGGCGAGCATGGCGGCGGCGGTCAGCACGGTCATGGTGAGCAGGCCGACGCGCCAGGTGGTGGTGCGGTCGGTGGTCGAGGCGACGGTGTAGAGCGCGATCACGGCGCACATGGCGACCGGGGCGCGCGGATCCCCGGTGACGCACTCGACCACGGAGAGGGCGCCGGTCGCGGCGAGGACCCTGCCGGGCGCGCGGCGGCGCAGGACGAGCGCGAGCGAGGCGAGCGTCATCAGCAGCAGGCTGAGCGGATCAGGGCTGCGCACCCCCCAGGTGATGCCGTTCTCCCCTCGGGGCACCGCGAAGGAGCTCGCGACCATGCACACCAGCACTCCCGCGGCCAGGGCGGCGTCGAGCGCGAAGGGGTGGGCCTTCAGGCGGCACCGGGCGCGTTCGAGTGTGCTCACGGGGGAACAGTACGGGGCCGTGCGGCACCGGTCAGCAGCGAGCCGGCGACCGGCCACGGGAGGGGGGTGCGGTGGCGGGCCCGCGGACGCCGGATGCCGGGCGTCCGCCGGACCCCGGATGTTGGGCGTCCGGTCGGCCGGGTGACCGCCGGGCGCCGCGCGCCGTTGGCCCGCCCCGCTCATCCTTGCCCTCGGCATCCGCGCCGCCCGGCCGGATGTGCCCGCCGACGAAAGGCAGCTCCCCGTGCGCCCTCGATCCGTGCCGTCGCCGCCCGCGCTCTGGTCCGCCGCCGCCCTCGTGCTGGTCTCGGCCGCCGGCCTGGCCTCCCCCGCGCAGGCGGCCGGCTACGGAACGCCCACGATCAAGCTGTCGGCCGCCTACCTGTCGGGCGCGGTCGGCGCCACCGGTGACCCGACGGTCGCCGTGACGGTCGCGCAGAGCGGGGCGGACGCCTCGGCGCTGACCGTGACGGCCGGCAGGAGCAGCCGGACCTCGGTGGCGGACACCACCGACGTCCGGGTCACCGGCACCGGGAGCACCCGTGCCGTCGCCGTGACCGCGCGCGCCCAGGGCTACACCGACCTCACGCTGAGGGTGACCGGGCCCGGCGGCACGACGGCCACCACCACGCTGCACTACGCGGCCTCCCCCGCCGTGCGGGACCCGGCCGGCACCCGCTACACCACCGGTGCCTCGGACGCCTCCGCCGCCGTCGACGCCGGGGACGGGTACGTCCTCGTCGCCAACGACGAGGACAACACCCTGCGCCTGTACGACGGCTCCGCCTCCGGTGCCCCGGTGAGGAGCTGGGACCTCGGCGACGCGCTGGGCGCCGACAAGGAGGTCGACGTCGAGGGCGCGGCACGCGTCGGCGACACGGTCTACTGGACCGGTTCGCTGGGCAACAACAAGGACGGCGAGTACCGGGCCGACCGCAACACGGTCTTCACCACGACCCTCTCCGGCTCGGGCGCGGCCACCTCGCTCGCCTTCGGCGCCGCGGGCCACCGCCTGCGCGACGACCTGGTGGCCTGGGACGAGGCCAACGGCGACCGGTACGGCTTCGCCGCGGCGACGGCCGACGGGCAGGCCCCGAAGCAGGCCGACGGGTTCAACGTGGAGGGACTGGAGTTCGCGCCGGGCTCCGCCACCACCGCCTACCTGGGCTTCCGCGCCCCGCTGGTGCCGCCGCGGGAGGGCGGGAAGGCGCTGCTGGTGCCCGTGACCGACATGGACCAGGTGGCCCGGGGCGGCAGGGCCGTCTTCGGCACGCCCGTCGAGCTGGACCTCGGCGGCCTGTCCGTGCGGGACCTGCGCCGCAACGACAGGGGTCAGTACCTGATCCTGGCCGGCTCCTGGGCCGCCGAGGACAACAGCGCCCCGTACGCCCTGTACGCGTGGGACGGCGTGGCCGGCCACCGGCCCGTGAAGGCGCTGGACCTGCCCACCGCGGACGCGGGCGGCTGGGAGTCCGTCGTGTCCGTGCCCGACCTGTCCGTCCCCGGCGGGCGGGTGCAGCTGATCACCGACAACGGGGCGGCCGACCTGTACGGCGACGGCACCGCGGCGAAGGACCTCGCCCACCCGGAGTGGCGCAAGTCCCGCACCGCCTGGTTCACGCTGGGCTGACCCGGACCGCTCCTCAGCCCGGGATCAGCCCGCCGTCGCCGAGCAGCTCCCGGACCTCCTCCAGGGAGGCGTCCGGCGCGGGCAGGATCAGCTCCGAGGGTTCCAGGGCGTCGTCCGCCAGTGGGCTGCCGAGCCTGCGGACGGCGTCCAGGAGGGCGTGCAGCGTGCGGCGGAAGCCCTCCCCGTCGCCGCTCTCCACCTCCGCCAGCAGTTCGTCGTCCAGCGCGTCCAGCTCGGCGAGGTGGGCGTCGTCCAGCCGCACCTGGCCCTCTCCCATGATCCGCACGATCACGTCGGTCTCCTCGGCTCGGACTGCGGTACCCGCCTACTGCTTGTCGAAGCGCGGGGTGTCCTGCGGCTGCTGCTGGGTCTGCGCCCGGCCGGTGCCGCCCTCGATCGCCTGCTGGGGGGTGCCCCCGGCCAGCTCCGCCTTCATGCGCTGCAGTTCCAGCTCCACATCCGTACCACCCGAGAGCCGGTCCAGCTCGGCCTGGACGTCGTCCTTGGCCATGCCGGAGGGGTCGTCCAGGGCGCCGGAGGCGAGCAGTTCGTCGATGGCGCCGGCGCGGGCCTGCATCTGCTGCGTCTTGTCCTCGGCGCGCTGGATGGCCAGGCCGACGTCGCCCATCTCCTCGGAGATGCCGGAGAAGGCCTCGCCGATCCGGGTCTGGGCCTGGGCGGCGGTGTAGGTGGCCTTGATGGTCTCCTTCTTCGTCCGGAAGGCGTCCACCTTGGCCTGCAGGCGCTGGGCCGCGAGGGTGAGCTTCTCCTCCTCGCCCTGGAGGGTCGCGTGCTGCGTCTCCAGGTCGGTCACCTGCTGCTGGAGGGCGGCGCGGCGGGACAGCGCCTCGCGGGCCAGGTCCTCGCGGCCCAGCGCGAGCGCCTTGCGGCCCTGGTCCTCCAGCTTGGAGGACTGCTGCTGCAGCTGGTTCAGCTGGAGTTCCAGGCGCTTGCGGCTGGTCGCCACGTCGGCGACGCCGCGGCGCACCTTCTGCAGGAGCTCCAACTGCTTCTGGTACGAGTAGTCGAGGGTCTCGCGCGGGTCCTCGGCCCGGTCAAGGGCCTTGTTCGCCTTCGCGCGGAAGATCATCCCCATACGCTTCATGACACCGCTCATGGGCTTCGCGCGCCCCCTTCTGACGGACTCCAGCTCACCGATCCTGCGACAGGTCCCACAGTACGGGCCCTGCTTCCATTACCGCACTGTCCGGGGAGTGATGCGCTCATCCCCAAGGACGACTGCGGACCCCGCCGCTCCGGCGTGAGGAGGAGGCGGACCCCGGGGCCGGGCCCCTTCGCGGTCCTTCCCGGTGACCGCCGGGCGGAGCGTCTGCAACGTCCTCTCTGTCCCCTACAGACGTCCGGTGTTGCCGGATCGTTCCCGGACGGGCTGCGGTCCGGGCCCGGGGAGCCCTTACCCTTGGGTTTTGTGTTCCGTAGCCGTGCCAAGGAAGAGAAGGCCCCCGCCGACAAGGCGCCGGTGAACTTCTCCAAGCAGCCCCGTGACCCGCAGGCCCCGAAGGGCAGGCCCACGCCCAAGCGCAGTCAGGCCCAGTCCCAGCGCCGCAGCGTCGCCCACACGCCCGTGACGCGGAAGGACGCCGCCAAGCGCCAGCGCGAGGAGCGCCGCCAGGCCCTGGAGCGCCAGCGCCAGGCGCTGGCCGGCGGTGACGAGCGGTACCTGCCGGTCAGGGACAGGGGCCCGGTCCGCCGGTTCGCCCGGGACTGGGTGGACTCGCGGTTCAACGTCGCGGAGTTCTTCCTGCCGCTGGCCGTGGTGATCCTGGTGCTCAGCGTGGTGCGGGTGCCCTCGATCCAGAGCATCGCGCTGCTGCTGTGGCTGATCGTGATCGTGCTGATCGTGCTGGACGCGGCCGTCAGCGGCTTCCGGCTCAAGAAGCGGCTGGCCGAGCGCTTCCCCGAGCAGAACCGCAGGGGCGCGGTCGCCTACGCCCTGATGCGCTCCCTCCAGATGCGCCGGCTCCGGCTGCCGAAGCCGCAGGTCAAGCGCGGAGAGCGGCCCTGAGCGCAGACGCTTTCCCCGAGGGTGCGGCCCGGTCCTGGCTCAACCGGCTGGGCGGGCTGCGTGACGTCGTGCGCCAGGAGCTGGTGGCCCGGCAGCTCGACGAGCAGATAGCCGGGCGGTTCCGGGTCGGGCAGCGGCTGCGGGTGCTCGACGTGGGGATGGGCCAGGGCACGCAGGCGCTGCGGCTGGCCCGGCTCGGGCACCAGGTGACGGGCGTCGAGCGGAACGCGACGATGATCGCGGCCGCGCGGGAGGCGCTGGCCGGCGAGCCGGAGGGCATCCGCGAGCGGGTGCGGCTGGTGCAGGGCGACGGGCGGGACACCGGTGTGCACTTCCTGCCGGGCAGTTTCGACGTGGTCCTCTGCCACGGTGTGCTGATGTACGTCGAGGAGCCCGATCCGCTGGTGGCCGGGCTCGCCCGGATGCTGGCGCCGGGCGGGCTGCTGTCGCTGCTGGTCCGCAACGGCGACGCCCTCGCCATGCGGCCGGGGCTGTCCGGGGACTGGGCCGGCGCGCTGGCCGCGTTCGACACCACGGCCTACAGCAACCGCCTCGGCCTGGACGTGCGGGCCGACCGGCTGTCGGCGCTGACCGCCACCCTCGCCGGCATCGCCGCCCCGCTGCACGCCTGGTACGGCGTACGGGTCTTCACCGACACGGCGGCGGACGGCGCGCGGACGCCGGACGACCTGGAGACGCTGCTGGCGGTCGAGGAGCGGGCCGGCCGGACCGATCCGTACCGCGGCGTCGCGGCCCTGCTGCACCTGTGCGGGGTGCGGGGCTAGGCCGTTCGGGCGCCCACGGCGGGCCCCGACCGCCGCCGCGGGGTGAGACTCGGGCCATGGACGCTTCCTGCACGCGCGCCCCGCGCCGGGGCGCCCGGGTCACCGTGCTCGTGTGCGCCGCCGTGTGCGCCGCCGGCTGCTCGGGCCCGGCGCCGCCCGCGAAGGACGCCACGGCCCGCCCGGCGGCCGTGCCCCTGGCCGCGGACGACCTGCAGACCCGGTACCAGAAGGTGATCAGGGCCGTCCTGCCGTCGGTCGTGCAGATCCGGGCGAGCCGCGACCTGGGCTCAGGGGTGGTGTACGACGGCCGGGGCCACATCGTCACCAACGCGCACGTGGTGGGCTCCGAGAGGACCTTCACGGTGACCACGGCCAACAGCGAGACCCCGCTCACCGCGCGCCTCGTGTACTCCTACCCGGCGCAGGACCTCGCGGTGGTCAAGCTGGACAGGGTGCCGGCCGGACTGAGGGCGGCGGCGCTCGGCGACTCCGACGAGGTGGAGGCCGGCCAGATCGTGCTGGCCATGGGCTCACCGCTCGGGCTGTCCTCCAGCGTGACCCAGGGCATCGTCTCGGCGACCGGACGGACCGTCAGCGAGAGCGGCCCCGGCGGCGGCACGGGCGCCACCATCGCCAACATGGTGCAGACGTCGGCCGCCATCAACCCCGGCAACAGCGGCGGCGCCCTGGTGAACCTCGACGGGCAGGTCGTCGGCATCCCGACGCTCGCCGCCGCCGACCCCGGCCTGGGCGGCGGCGCGGCACCCGGCATCGGGTTCGCCATCCCGGCGTCGATGGTGAAGACCGTCGCCGGCCAGATCGTCGCGAACGGCAAGGTCGTCGACTCGGGACGGGCCGCGCTCGGCATCACCGCCCGGACGGTCGTGGACGCCGGCTACCGGCCGGCCGGGGTGGCGGTGGTCAGCGTCGGCGGCGGGGGCGCCGCCGACAGGGCGGGGCTGCGGCCCGGCGACGTGATCACCGGGCTGGGCGACACCCCGGTCACCACCAGCACGGCGCTGGCCGAGGCCCTGGCCGCGCAGCGGCCGGGGCGGCGGACGACGGTGACCTTCCTGCGCGACGGCAGGAAGCGGACGGTGGAGGTGACGCTGGGCGAGCAGTGAGGAGGGGCGCCCCTCCGCACCGCTCACCCCGCCGAGTGGCTACGCGTCGGCGTGCAGGCTCATCGGGCCGTAGATCTCGGTGCTCTCCTCGAACAGCCGCACCTGTTCCGTGCCGCCCTCCGCCAGCGCCTTCCAGTGCTCGCCGATCCAGGACTCGGCGTCCCCCTGCGTGGTGAACTCCTCGGGCTGCACCGCCGGCTGGACCTCCGTCCCGTCGGCCTTCTCGAACCGCCACGTCCATTCCGTCATACGGCCTCCTCGTGATCCGACACCTGCCGGGAAGCCTATCCGGAAGCGCGAGACCAGCAGGGAGAGGTGAAAATCGGTCCGTGGAAATCACTCTGCTCGGTACCGGTGCCCCCGGGGGACTGCCCCGCCCCGACTGTCCCTGCGCCGTCTGCGCGGGCGCGCTGGGGCCGGACGCGCGGGCGGCCACCGCCGTCCTGGTGGACGGCACGCTGCTGCTCGACCTGACGCCCGGGGCGGCCTTCGCCGCCGCGCGGGCCGGGCACTCGCTGGGCGGGGTGCGGCAGGTGCTGCTGTCGCACCCGCACGACGGGCCGCCGGTGGAGGTGCCGGCCGGGCTGCCGCAGCCGGGCCGGGTGCCGGACGGGCGGGAGCTGGCGCTGCTGACCGGGCACCGGGTGCGGGCCGTGGCGATGGACGCGGGCGGCACCGGGTACGCGGTGACCGGGCCGGACGGGCAGCGGCTGCTGTACCTGCCGCCGGGCGGGGCGCCGGCGGGCCTGGAGGCGGCCACGGCGCAGACGTACCAGACGGTCCTCGCCGACGTCGTGGGCCGGCCGGAGGCGTTGGCCCGGCTGCGGGCGGTGGGATCCGCCGGGCCGGCCACGGACGTGCTCGCCGTCCACCTCGACCACGACGTGCCGCAGGGCGCGGAGCTGCGCCGGCGGCTCGCGGCGGCGGGGGCGCGCACGGTGCCGGACGGTACGACGCTGGTGGTCGGGGCGTACGGGGAGGTGCCGGACGTGCCGCGCCGGACGCTGGTGCTGGGCGGGGCCCGCTCGGGCAAGTCGGTGGAGGCCGAACGGCGGCTGGAGTCCTGCCCCGAGGTGCTGTACGTGGCCACGGGCGGGGCGCGCGGCGGGGACGCCGAGTGGGTGGCGCGGGTGGCCGCCCACCGGGAGCGGCGGCCGGGGTCGTGGCGCACGGCGGAGACGACCGACCTGGTGCCGCTGCTGGCCGGGGACGGGCCGCCGCTGTTGATCGACTGCCTGTCGCTGTGGCTCACGGACGCCATGGACGCGGTGGGGGCGTGGGACGACGCGGAGTGGGCGGGCGGCGGGGAGAAGGCGCTGCGCGAACGGGTGCGGGAGCTGACGTCGGCGGTGCGCCGCGCCCGGCGGACCGTGGTGGCCGTGTCCAACGAGGTGGGCTCCGGGATCGTGCCCGCGACCGCTTCCGGACGCCGGTATCGGGACGAACTGGGCCGCCTGAACGCCGCGTTCGCGGCGGAGTGCGAGCAGGTCGTGCTGGTGGTGGCGGGGCAGGCCGTGGTGCTGCGGGGCTGAGCGGGTGCGGCCGGGGCCGCGCCCGGCGGCTACCTCCCGCCGCTCGTCCCCTTGCGGGCGATGACGCGGTACGTGTTGGCGAAGGGGGTGTGCCGGAGGAACGGGGACAGGGCGCGGTCCAGGACCGAGGCCGCCGCGGTCAGGGGGGCGGCGGCCCGTCCCAGTGCCGGGCCCAGGGTCAGCAGGACCGCTCCCGACAGGTCGTGGGGGAGGTGGCCGCGGTCCGCGGCCAGGACGGTGCAGCCCCGCGCCCGCAGGTCCGCGCGGAGGTTGTCGCGGGGCAGCAGGTTCAGGTGGCGCGCCGGGTCGTGGGGCGCCCACCGTCCGCCGAGGAGCGCGGCGAACGCGCTGCGCGGATCGGCGGCCTGGACGAGGAGGTGGCCGCCGGGGCGCAGGACGCCCAGCGCCGCGCGCAGTTCGGCACGCGGGTCGGCCGTGTGCTCCAGGTGGTGGAACATGCTGACCACGTCGTAGCGGCAGCGCAGGCGGTACTGGATCTCGGGGGCGGTCAGGTGCCCCTGGTGGGCCTCTTCGATGCGGCCCGCCCGCTGGGCCTCGATGACGCGGGGCGTGGGGTCCAGTCCGTCGAAGGAGGTGTAGGGGAAGACCTCCCGCGCGGTCTGCGGGAAGCGGGCGTCGCCCGTGCCCACGTCCAGCCAGCTCTCGGGCTCGGCCAGGGGCAGCACGGCGCGGGCCGCGGCCCGGTGGCGGCGGCGGACCGCTCGGGCGGAGAGGGCCTGGTCGGCGTAGTCCTCCAGGTGGTCCGGGCGGTGGACGCGGTGGTGGAAGACGTGGCCGCAGTCCCGGCACGTGGCGACGGCGCGCGTGCGCAGGCGCGCGGAACCGCACCACGGGCAGCCCGGCCGGCGCTGCTCGGGGAACGGAACGCGGGGCGGCACGGCGGTCCGCGGCGTGTTCTGCGGGGCGGGGGGCGAGGGCGGCACGGGCGGCTCCCTGGGAGACATTCCACTGCAAAGCGGAACGTATGGGATACCGATCCCGGGTGCAACGACGACGTGGCCGTGAGGTGTCGGTGTGGCGCCGGGACGTGCGTGCGCTGCCGGTACTGTTCGGCGAATGAGCAGGCTTAATCTCGACGACTTCAGCGATCTCATCGAGCGCCCGGACGGGGGTGTGCGGCGTGACGCCGAGGCCCGGCGCGAGAGCCGGATCGTGCCGCCCGGGTCGCTCGGGCGCCTCGACGAGCTGGGCGAGTGGCTGGCCGCCGCGCAGGGCGCCGTGCCGGTGCGGCCCGTCGAGCGGCCGCGGGTGGTCCTCTTCGCCGGTGACCACGGGATCGCCGCACTGGGCGTGTCGGCGCGGCCGGCGGGCGGCGCCGGACATCTGGTGCGGGCGGTCCTGGAGGGCGTCGGCCCGGTGTCGGTGCTGGCGCGCCGGCTGGAGGTGCCGGTGCGGGTCGTGGACATGGCCCTGGACTGCGCGCCGGGCACCCTGCCGGAGGACGTCGTGCGGCACCGGGTGCGGCGCGGCAGCGGCCGCATCGACGTCGAGGACGCGCTGACCGCGGACGAGGCCGAGGCGGCCTTCCGCGCGGGGGTCGCCGTCGCCGACGAGGAGGCCGACTCGGGCACGGACCTGGTGGTCCTCGGCGATGTGAGCGTGGGCGGGACGACGGCCGCGGCGGTGCTGGTGGCCGCGCTGTGCGGGACCGACGCCTCCGTGGTGACCGGGCGGGGCGGGCTCGCGATCGACGACCTGGCGTGGATGCGCAAGTGCGCGGCGATCCGGGACGCGCTGCGGCGGGCGCGGCCGGTGCTCGGGGACCAGCTGCAGCTGCTCGCGACCGTGGGCGGCGCCGACCTGGCGGCGATGACCGGGTTCCTGCTGCAGTGCGCGGTGCGGAAGCTGCCGGTGATCCTGGACGGGGTCGTGGCCGCCGCGTGCGCGCTGGTCGCCCAGCGGGTCGCCTTCCGCGCGCCGGACTGGTGGCTGGCCGGGCACGACAGCGGGGAGCCGGGGCAGGCCAAGGCGCTGGACCGAATGGCGCTGGAACCCCTGCTGGAGCAGGGCGTGAAGGTCGGCGAGGGGGTCGGGGCGCTGCTGGCGCTGCCGCTGGTGCGCGCCGCCGCCGCGCTGGCCGCGGAGCTGCCGGAGAAGCCGGGGGCCGGGGCGGAGCCGGGGCCGGAGCCGGAGCCGGGGCGGGAGTAGCGGTCGCGCCCGGCGGGACCCGCCGGGACCGGTGTTCCGAATAGCGCGGTTCGGGGCGGGCGCACCCATATGATCCTCCCTCATGGGAGATGCCCGGTTTGCCGCGGAACAACGGGCCGAGGCGGGGCGGCGGCCCGGCGCGGCCCCGCGGCGGGCCGCCGCCTTCGCCGTCTGGTACCTGCGGGCCGTCGCCTTCGTCAACTTCCTCAGCGCGGTGTGGGTGTCGCTGGGACAGGACGTGCGCCGGCACAACCAGGAGGACCTCTTCACGCCCTACCTGCTGACGGCCGGCTTCGCCTCCGGCGTGTTCACCGCGTTCCTGGCGATCACGATGCGCCGGCGCAAGCGGGCCGCGTGGATCCTGAACCTGGTGCTGAGCGGGTCGTTCCTGGTCCTGTTCGCCTTCGCGATGGCGTTCCCGGAGATCCGGCGGTACGCGCAGAACTGGATCTCGCTGGTGCTGACGGCCGCCTTCGTGGGCGCGCTGCTGATCGGGCGCCGGGAGTTCTACGCCAAGGGCGACCGGTCCAACCCGCGGCTCGCCGCGACGGTCGCCGTCGGCGGCGGACTGGCCGCCTCACTGCTGGCCGGCCTGCTGGTGACGGCCACCAACCAGGCCCCGGACGCGGCCCGTTCGTCGTTCGCCGAGCGCTGGCACTACGGCACCCTGCGGCTGGTGTCGGTGGCCGCCGAGGAGTCCCGCTTCCCCGGGATCGACCCGCCGAACTGGGCCAACGTCGCCGTCAACGTGCTCAGCACGGTCCTCGTCCTCGCCGTCCTGTACGCCGCCTTCCGCTCCCGGCGGGCCGTGGACCCGCTCACCGAGGACGACGAGAAACGGCTGCGGGCCCTGCTGGAACGGCACGGCGCGCGGGACTCGCTCGGCTACTTCGCGCTGCGCCGGGAGAAGAGCGTGGTGTGGTCGCCGACCGGGAAGGCGGCCGTCGCCTACCGGGTCGTGGGCGGGGTGAGCCTCGCCTCCGGGGATCCGCTCGGCGATCCGGAGGCGTGGCCCGGGGCGATCGCGCCGTGGCTGGCCGAGGCGCGGGAGCACGGCTGGATCCCGGCGGTGATGGGGGCCGGCGAGGAGGCCGGGACCGTCTACGCCCGGTACGGCCTGGACGCCCTGGAACTCGGCGACGAGGCGATCGTGGAGGTCGCCGAGTTCACCCTGGAGGGCCGGGCGATGCGCACGGTCCGGCAGGCGTACAACCGGGTGCGGCGGGCCGGGTACCGGGTGCGGATCCGGCGGCACGAGGACATCCCGGCGGACGAGACGGCGCACCTCGTCGAGCGTGCGGACGACTGGCGGGACGGGGCGACCGAGCGCGGTTTCAGCATGGCGCTCGGCCGGCTCGGGGACCCGGAGGACGGGCGGTGCGTGATGCTGGAGTGCCGCGACGCCGAGGGGCGGCTGCGGGCGCTGCTGTCCTTCGTGCCGTGGGGGCCGCACGGGCTGTCCCTGGACCTGATGCGGCGGGAGCGCGACTGCGACAACGGGCTGGTGGAGTTCATGGTCATCGAGCTGCTGCGGCGGGCCGGGGAGATCGGGATCACCCAGGTGTCGCTGAACTTCGCGATGTTCCGGTCGGTCTTCGAACGCGGCGCGCGCCTCGGCGCCGGCCCGGTGCTGCGGCTGTGGCGGTCGCTGCTCGGCTTCTTCTCCCGCTGGTGGCAGATCGAGTCGCTCTACCGGGCCAACGCCAAGTACCGGCCCATCTGGGAGCCGCGGTTCCTGCTCTTCGAGAAGAGCGCGGACCTGCCGCGCATCGGCCTCGCGTCGGCCCGCGCGGAGGGTTTCCTGGAGGCGCCGGGCCTGCCGAAGTGGCTGCACCGCAGGCACCTGGGGACCCCCCGGCGGACCCGCTGACCCCGCCGGCCCCGTCCACCGCGCCGGCCCCGCCGGCGCCGTCGACGGGGAACGCCCGATGAGGACGCTCGCCCGCTGGGCCCGTGCCGAGTGGGGGCCGCTGTACACCGCCGTGCGCGGGACCACCCGGTGGACGCGGCGCCTGCGGGCGGCCCCGGTGACGGTCGCGGCGGTGTGCCTGACGTCGTTCCTGCAGTACGCGCAGAACCGGCCGTGGGGGTACCGGCCGGTGCAGGAGCTGGGCGCCGTGCGGGCGGCGGAGCCGCTGGGGACGGCCCTGCTGCGCACCCCCCTGTCGCTGTTCGTGCCCGCGCCGGACCTGCCGGTGTGGGGCGCGCTCGCGCAGGTCCTGGTCGTGTTCGGGATCGCCGAGATCTGCCTGGGCCGGTGGCGGACGCTGACCCTCGCCTACGTCGCCACGCTCGCCGGGACGCTCTACGCGCGCGTGGGCACCGCGCTCGGTCCGCACGCCCCGTTCGGCCTGCCCGCCTCGGACGCGCAGGTGGTGGACACCGGTCCGTCGGCCGCCGTGGTGGGGCTGGCCGTGTTCGTGGGCTGGCGGTACGGCGCGTACGTGACGGTGGGGGCGGTGAGCGCGGCGATGGTGGCCGAGGTGCTGGTGGAGGAGAACCTGGCGGGCAAGGAGCACCTGGCCGCGCTGGCGGCGGCGGGGGCGGCGTGCCTGGCGTCGGCGGTCCGGCGCGGGCACGGGCGCCGGCCGCGGCGCGGTCAGCGGTGGCCGGGCACGCGGACCGGGCGGGGGTCGGGCTTGCCGCCGATCCAGTCCTGGAGGGCGCGGCGGGGCCCCGCCCAGCGGCGGTCGTGGCGATAGGAGCGCAGGGTGGCCTTGGCGCGGGCGCGGGGACGGTGGCCGTAGAAACGGCGGGCCCACCGGGAGCCGGGGCGGGCCAGCCGGAGGGCGCCGACGAGCGCGACCGGCGGCACGACCGCCCCGAACAGCGCGAGGCGGGCCTTGCCCTTGCTCAGGGCGATCAGGGAGAAGAGGAAGTTGACCGCGATGGTGCTGATGGCGCCGCCGCGGTCCTTGAGCTCCTGCTGGGTGAGGTCGTTGACGCCGAAGGGCGCGAAGCCGGCCAGCAGCAGGCCGACCAGGGCGGCGGTGAGGACGACGACCTCCACGCTCTTGCGGCCCTCCTCGCTCCAGTAGACGTCGTCGAGGTGCAGGACCAGCGCGAACTCGTCCAGGAGCAGGCCGGCGCCGATGCCGAAGACGACCGCGGCGACGGCCCCGCCGGCGCCGTGCCGCTCGCTGGCCACGGCGCCGAAGCCGCCGACGACGGTCAGGACGACCCCGGGGACGACGTGGTGGATGTGCAGGCCGCCCGCCCGCACGTTCCCGAACGGGCCCCGGCCGGCCCGGATCAGCCGTGTCACGGCCCGGGTCACCAGGAAGGTCAGGACGAACGCGGCGAGGGCGAGCAGCAGCGGGAGCTTGCCCGGCTCGATGATGTTCCGCGTCCACCAATGCCCCATGTGCGCACTTTATCCCCGGCCCCGGTGGGCGGCCCGGCGACCGCCGGATAGCCTGCGCCGGTGCTCACGACCTCTCCTCTCCACGGCCTCCGCTTCGCCTTCGGCACGCTCACCGTGCTGCCGGTGCGGGTGCACCGCTGGGACCGGGAGGCCGCGCGCGGGGGCATGCTGAGCGCCCCGCTGGTGGGGCTGGCCGTGGGCGGCTGCGCGGCGGGGCTCGGCCTGCTGCTGCTCCTCCTGGGCGCCGGTGCGCCGCTCGCGGCCGTCGCCTCCACCGCCGTGCCGGCCGCGCTGACCCGGGGCCTGCACCTCGACGGGCTCGCGGACACCGCCGACGGGCTGGGCAGCGGCAGGCCCGCCGAGGACGCGCTGCGGATCATGAAGCAGTCGGACATCGGACCGTTCGGCGTGCTCGCCCTCGTCCTCGTGCTGCTGGCCCAGGTGGCCGCGCTGGCGCAGGCGTACGGCGGTTCGTGGGCGCGGGGTGCCCTGGCGGCCGTCGTCTCGGCGACCGCCGCCCGGCTGGCCCTGACGCTCGCCGCCCGCCCGGGCGTGCCCGCGGCCCGGCCGGAGGGACTGGGGGCCGCGGTCGCCGGGGTGGTGCCGAGGGGCCGGGCGCTGCTCCTGGCGGCCGTCGTGGTGGTGGCGGCCGGGGCGGCGGGCGCCTGCTCCGGGGTGGCCGGCGGGGTGCGCGCCGCCGCCGCGGTCCTCGCCGCGCTCGCGGTGGCCGAGCTGCTGCTGCGGCACTGCACGCGCCGCTTCGGCGGGGTCACCGGGGACGTGTTCGGCGGGCTCGCGGAGAGCGCCGCGACGACGGCGCTCGTCGTGCTGTCCCTCGGCTGAGCCCCGGGCCCGGGTGCGGGCGCCGGCCCGCGGGACACCGTGCGTCCCCGCGTGCGCCTGCGGGGCCGGCCGCCCGCGGTGCCGCCCGGGCCGGGAAGGTGCCGGTGATCACCGGCGGGCGGAGCCGGCCGGGTCGACGCCGGCGTGCGGGACGCCCTCTGCGGCCACCTGTGCGGTGGCGTGCGCGCCGCGCCGCGCCGGGCCCCCGGCCGGGCCCCCGCGCTGATCCGCCGGGGAGCCGCGGGCACGTGCGAAGCGGCCGGTCCGCGGCCCGGCGCGGGCCGGCGGGTGCGGCCCGGCGCACCGCGCACCGGGGGCGGGACGGCCACGACGCCACGGACGGGTGTGCACCCGGGGGAACGAGCGGGGGGGTGCACGCGCGTAGTCTCGTCCCGGGTGTTCGCCGACAGGGTGAAGGCCCCGGTTGCCGCACACCTTCGGGCCTGGGCCTAGGGTCGGCTGTCGGGCCCGGTCGACCCACCCCTATTCGGCCACAGCAACTTCACATCGGAAGCGAGATCTCACCACCGTGACTGCTCTGACTCTCAGCACCGCCGCGGCGCCCGGCCTGCGGGCCGACGCGCTCGTGATCGGTGTCGCCAAGGGTGCCCAGGGGCCCGTCGTCGCGCCGGGCGCCGAGGCCGTGGACAAGGCGTACGACGGAAAGCTGGTCGGCCTCCTGGAGACCCTCGGCGCCTCGGGTGCCGAGGGCGAGCTGACGAAGCTGCCCTCCCCGGCCGGTTTCAAGGCCCCGCTCGTGGTGGCGGTGGGCCTGGGCGCGGAGCCCGGGGAGGGCGCCGGCTTCGGCGCCGAGGCACTGCGCCGGGCGGCCGGCGCGGCGGCGCGGGCCCTGACCGGGTCCCGCAAGGCCGCGTTCGCGCTGCCGGTCGACAGTCCCGGTGCCGTCGGCGCGATCGCCGAGGGCGTCCTGCTCGGCGCCTACTGCTTCGACGTCTACAAGGACGGCGCCAAGGACGACCGGGCCGCGGGCGGCCGGGCGCCGCTGGCCGAGGTCGCGCTGCTCGGCGGCAAGCCGCGGGACGCGGCCCACAAGGGTGCCGTGGCACGGGCCGTGGCGGTGGCCGAGGAGCTGAACCGCGCCCGCGACCTGATCAACACCCCGCCGAACGACCTCACCCCGGCCGCGTTCGCCGCCATCGCACAGGCCGCGGCCAAGGAGCACGGCGTCAAGGTGCAGGTGCTCGACGAGAAGGCGCTGCTCAAGGGTGGCTACGGCGGCATCCTGGGCGTCGGCGGCGGCTCGGCCGCGCCCCCGCGCCTGGTCAAGCTGTCGTACACGCACTCCAAGGCCGGCAAGCACCTCGCCTTCGTGGGCAAGGGCATCACCTACGACTCGGGCGGCATCTCCCTGAAGCCGGCCGGTCACAACGAGACGATGAAGTGCGACATGAGCGGTGCCGCCGCCGTGTTCGCGGCCGTCGTCGCCGCCGCCCGCCTCGGCCTGGAGGTCAACGTCACCGGCTGGCTGGCGCTGGCCGAGAACATGCCGTCCGGGTCCGCCGTGCGCCCGGGCGACGTGCTGCGCATGTACAGCGGCAAGACCGTCGAGGTGCTCAACACCGACGCCGAGGGCCGGCTGGTCCTGGCCGACGCGCTGTGGGCGGCCTCGCAGGAGGAGCCGGACGCGATCGTGGACGTCGCCACGCTGACCGGCGCGATGGTGCTCGCGCTGGGCAGCCGGACCTTCGGGATCATGGCCAACGACGACTCGTTCCGCACGGCCGTGTACGAGGCCGCGGAGGAGGTCGGCGAGCCGGCGTGGCCGATGCCGCTGCCGGAGCACCTGCGCAAGGGCATGGACTCCACCGTCGCGGACATCGCGAACATGGGCGAGCGGATGGGCGGCGGGCTGGTCGCCGGCCTGTTCCTGCGCGAGTTCGTCGGCGAGGGCATCACGTGGGCGCACCTGGACATCGCGGGGCCCGCGTTCAACGAGGGCGGCCCCTTCGGCTACACCCCGAAGGGCGGCACCGGCACGGCGGTGCGCACGCTGGTGCGGCTCGCCGAGCTGACGGCCGCGGGCGACCTGGGCTGAGCCGCCCGGCGGCCCGGTCCGCCCGGTGGTACGGCGGGTGCGGGGGCGGGGGGAACCGCGCGCGGTTCCCCCCGCCCCCGCCGCGGCACGCCCCCGTACCGCGGTGCACGTGGGGTGTCTCACACCCCAGCCCGGCGTCTCGTCCGCCTCGGACAAGTGCAAAGATGGAGCCCGGCAGGACAGGGCCCCACCGAAGGGCCGAAGCATCAAGCGGCCGGACACCAGCCGCCTGCCGGTCACCGACGACCGGCGTACGGCGCACATGCATGGAGGACGTGACGTGGCGAACGACGCCAGCACCGTTTTCGACCTAGTGATCCTCGGCGGTGGTAGCGGTGGTTACGCCGCGGCCCTGCGCGGGGCGCAGCTGGGTCTGGACGTCGCCCTGATCGAGAAGGACAAGGTCGGCGGCACCTGCCTGCACCGGGGCTGCATCCCCACCAAGGCCCTGCTGCACGCGGGCGAGATCGCCGACCAGGCCCGCGAGAGCGAGCAGTTCGGTGTGAGGGCCACTTTCGAGGGCATCGACGTCCCGGCCGTCCACAAGTACAAGGACGACGTCGTCTCGGGCCTGTACAAGGGCCTGCAGGGCCTCGTCGCCTCCCGGAAGGTGACGTACGTCGAGGGTGAGGGGCGCCTGTCCTCCCCCACCTCGGTCGACGTGAACGGCCAGCGGATCCAGGGGCGTCACGTGCTCCTCGCCACCGGCTCCGTGCCGAAGTCGCTGCCGGGCCTGGAGATCGACGGCGACCGGATCATCTCCTCCGACCACGCCCTCGTCCTGGACCGCGTGCCGAAGTCCGCGATCATCCTGGGCGGCGGTGTCATCGGCGTCGAGTTCGCCTCGGCGTGGAAGTCCTTCGGCGCGGACGTCACGATCATCGAGGGCCTCAAGCACCTCGTCCCGGTCGAGGACGAGAACAGCTCCAAGCTGCTCGAGCGCGCCTTCCGCAAGCGCGGCATCAAGTTCAACCTGGGCACCTTCTTCCAGAAGGCCGAGTACACCCAGGACGGTGTCAAGGTCACCCTCGCCGACGGCAAGGAGTTCGAGGCCGAGGTCCTCCTCGTCGCCGTCGGCCGCGGCCCGGTCTCCCAGGGCCTGGGCTACGAGGAGGCCGGGATCGCCATGGACCGCGGCCACGTCCTCGTGGACGAGTACATGCGCACCAACGTCCCGACCGTCTCCGCCGTCGGCGACCTCGTCCCGACGCTCCAGCTCGCGCACGTCGGCTTCGCCGAGGGCATCCTGGTGGCGGAGCGTCTGGCCGGTCTGAAGGTCGTTCCGATCGACTACGACGGTGTCCCGCGGGTGACGTACTGCCACCCCGAGGTCGCCTCCGTCGGCATCACCGAGGCCAAGGCCAAGGAGATCTACGGCGCGGACAAGGTCGTCGCCCTGAAGTACAACCTGGCGGGCAACGGCAGGAGCAAGATCCTCAAGACCGCGGGCGAGATCAAGCTCGTCCAGGTCAAGGACGGTGCCGTGGTCGGCGTCCACATGGTCGGCGACCGCATGGGCGAGCAGGTCGGCGAGGCCCAGCTGATCTACAACTGGGAGGCGCTGCCGGCCGAGGTCGCCCAGCTCGTCCACGCCCACCCGACGCAGAACGAGGCGCTCGGCGAGGCGCACCTGGCGCTGGCCGGCAAGCCCCTGCACTCCCACGACTGAGCCTTCGGTCAACGGAACGCGACGACACAGACTTCCGCAACTCGTAAGGAGCAACCGAAACCATGGCGGTTTCCGTAACCCTTCCGGCGCTCGGTGAGAGCGTCACCGAGGGCACTGTCACCCGCTGGCTGAAGGCCGAGGGCGAACGCGTCGAGGCCGACGAGCCGCTGCTCGAGGTCTCGACCGACAAGGTCGACACCGAGATCCCCTCGCCCGCTTCCGGCGTGCTGGCCTCCATCAAGGTCGCCGAGGACGAGACCGTCGAGGTCGGCGCCGAGCTGGCCCTGATCGACGACGGCTCCGGCACCCCCGAGACCGCCCCGGCGCCCGCCGCCGAGACCGCCGAGACCGCCGAGGCCCCCGCGGCCCCGGCGCCCGCCGCCCCGGCCCCGCAGGCCCCGGCCGCCCCCTCCACGGAGCAGGAGGCCCCGGCGCCGGCCCCGACCGCCGAGGCCACCGCCGGCGGCTCCTCCGCCGAGGGCACGGACGTGGTCCTGCCCGCGCTCGGCGAGTCGGTCACCGAGGGCACCGTCACCCGCTGGCTGAAGTCGGTCGGCGACTCCGTCGAGGCCGACGAGCCGCTGCTCGAGGTCTCCACGGACAAGGTCGACACCGAGATCCCGGCGCCCACCTCCGGCGTGCTGCTGGAGATCGTGGTGAACGAGGACGAGACCGCCGAGGTCGGCGCCAAGCTCGCCGTCATCGGCGCCCCGGGCGCCGCTCCGGCTCCGGCCGCCCCGGCCCCGGCCCCGGCCCAGGAACCGGCCACCCCGGCCCCGGCCCAGGAACCGGCCGCCCCGGCGCCCGCCGCCCCGGCTCCGGCCACCCCGGCCCCGGCCCAGGAACCGGCCACCCCCGCGCCCGCCGCCGCTGCCCCGGCCGCCCCCGCGGCTCCGGCGCCCGCCGCCCCGGCCCCGCAGGCCCCGGCGGCTCCGGCCCCGCAGCAGCAGACCGCCCCGGCGCCCGCCCCGGCCCCGGCCGCCCCGGCGCCCGCCCCGGCCCCGGCCGCCCCGGCGCCCGCCCCGGCTCCGGCCGCCTCCGCCCCGGCCGCCCGGGCGACCGACGAGGGCGCGTACGTCACCCCGCTGGTGCGCAAGCTCGCCGCCGAGAACGGCGTCGACCTGTCCAGCGTCAAGGGCACCGGCGTCGGGGGCCGCATCCGCAAGCAGGACGTCGTCACCGCGGCCGAGGCCGTGAAGGCCGCCGCCCCGGCTCCGGCCGCGGCCCCGGCCGCCACCGCGCCGGCCGCCGCGAAGAAGGCCCCGGCGCTGGAGGCCTCCCCGCTGCGCGGCCAGACCGTCAAGATGCCCCGCATCCGCAAGGTCATCGGCGACAACATGGTCAAGGCGCTGCACGAGCAGGCCCAGCTCTCCTCGGTCGTCGAGGTCGACGTCACCCGTCTGATGAAGCTGCGCGCCCGGGCGAAGGACTCCTTCGCCGCCCGCGAGGGCGTCAAGCTCTCCCCGATGCCGTTCTTCGTCAAGGCCGCCGCGCAGGCGCTGAAGGCCCACCCGGTCATCAACGCCAGGATCAACGAGGCCGAGGGGACCATCACCTACTTCGACACCGAGAGCGTCGGTATCGCGGTGGACTCCGAGAAGGGCCTGATGACCCCGGTCATCAAGCACGCGGGCGACCTGAACATCGCCGGCATCGCCAAGGCCACGGCCGAGCTGGCGGGCAAGGTCCGCGCCGGCAAGATCACCCCGGACGAGCTGTCCGGCGCGACCTTCACCATCTCCAACACCGGTTCGCGCGGCGCGCTGTTCGACACGATCATCGTGCCGCCGGGCCAGGTCGCGATCCTCGGCATCGGTGCCACGGTCAAGCGTCCGGCCGTCATCGAGACCGAGGAGGGCACGGTCATCGGCGTCCGCGACATGACCTACCTGACCCTCTCCTACGACCACCGCCTGGTCGACGGCGCCGACGCGGCCCGTTACCTGACGGCGGTCAAGGCCATCCTGGAGGCGGGCGAGTTCGAGGTCGAGCTCGGCCTGTAGACGCCGCTCAGGGCCCTGACGTCGGTGCCCCCGCCCGGATTCCCGGGCGGGGGCACCCGTCTTTGCGCGGTGCGCGCGAACCGTGCGGCCGGCCGCACACCACGCGCCGCGCGCCGCACACCACGCGCCGCGCGCCGCTCACCACGCACTACCCGCCGCTCACCACGCACTGCCCGCCGCTCACCGCGCGCTGCCCGCCGCACGTCGTGTAAGTCTCGTCTCACCTGCGCGAAAGCGCCTCGCGCCCCCTTCCCAGCCAGGCGTCCGGCCTTATTGTCTAAAGGTCAAAGCCCTTCCGAAGGAGCCCTCATGACCGCGCCCGTCGTCCACTCGCTGCGCGAGCAGATCCGCGAGCACATCGTGGAGGGGATCGTCAGCGGGCGCTGGCAGCCGGGCGAGCGGATCGTCGAGCGCCGGATCGCGACGGAGCTGGAAGTCAGCCAGACGCCGGTGCGGGAGGCGCTGCGCGAGCTGGAGTCGCTGCGGCTGATCGAGTCGGCCCCGAACAAGGGCGTCCGCGTGCGGAACCTGACCGCGGCCGACCTGGAGGAGAGCTACCCGGTCCGGGCCGGGCTGGAGGCCATCGCGGCCGAGCTGGCGGCACAGCGGCTGGCGCAGGACTGCTCGGCCCTGGAACCGCACGTCCTGGCCCTCTACGAGGCCGACCGCGAGGCCGACGGCACGGCGCAGGTCCGCCACACCGTGGGCTTCCACCGCGAGCTGGTCCGGGCGGCCGGCAACTCGGTGCTGCTGCACACCTGGGAGGGGCTGGGCATCGAGGTGTTCACCGCCCTGTCCATCCGCTGGCTGGGCACGGTCCAGCAGTCGTACGCCGAGGAGCACGAGGAGCTGGTCCAGGCGTTCAAGCGCCGGGACCCGCGCATCGCGGAGCTGGTGAAGGCACACGTCCTGGGATGTGCGCCGAGGCCCTGAGCCCGCCTCACCCGTCCCGCCCTCCCCGCCCGTCCGAGCGGATCACGAGAGCGCATCCGCGCTCAGACGCCGTCCCACCTGCGAGAAAGCCCCACTATCACGTCACCCGGTGCCACTGCCGGAGACACCCCGTGCCGACTTTCTCGGTTTCGAGAAGTTTTGCCCCTCAACCCTTTGATCGATCATCGATCAGAGGGTTACAGTCGCCGACGGACTTCCACCCGAGTCCAGCCCTGTCCTGCCAAAGACCAAGGGCACCCCCAGACCCTCACCGACGAGGGAACCCCCTTCGACTGAGGAAGGCGGCGACATGACCGACCCCCACGCCATCCAGCCGAGCGCGCTCGACCAGCTCCCGGACCGCGACCCGGAGGAGACCGCCGAGTGGCAGGCCTCCCTGGACGCCGTCGCCAGGGAGGCCGGGCCGCACCGCGCCGCGTACCTGATGCGCCGCACGCTGGAGCGCGCCGAGGCGGGCGGCATCGCGCTGCCGAAGCTCCTCGAGACCGACTACGTCAACACCATTCCCACCTCCGCCGAGCCGGACCTGCCCGGTGACCCGGAGCTGGAGGCCCGCATCACCGCGTGGAACCGCTGGAACGCGGCCGCGATGGTGACCCGCGGCAGCAAGTACGGCGTCGGCGGGCACATCGCCACCTTCGCCTCCGCCGCCTGGCTGTACGAGACCGGCTTCAACCACTTCTTCAAGGGCAAGGAGGGCGACGGCTCCGGCGACCAGCTGTACGTCCAGGGCCACGCCTCCCCCGGCATCTACGCCCGCGCCTTCCTCGACGGCCGCCTGAACGAGCAGCACCTGGACAACTTCCGCCGGGAGGCCGGGGGCGACGGCCTGCCGTCGTACCCGCACCCGCGCCGCCTGCCGTGGCTGTGGGAGTTCCCGACGGTGTCCATGGGCCTCGGCCCGCTCTCCGCGATCTACCAGGCGCGGTTCAACCGCTACCTGACCAACCGCGGCATCAAGGACGTCTCCGCGTCCCACGTGTGGGCGTTCCTCGGCGACGGCGAGATGGACGAGCCGGAGTCGACGGCGGCCCTCGCACTGGCCGCCCGCGAGGAGCTGGACAACCTCACCTTCGTCATCAACTGCAACCTGCAGCGCCTGGACGGCCCGGTCCGCGCCAACTTCAAGATCGTGCAGGAGCTGGAGGCCCAGTTCCGCGGCGCCGGCTGGAACGTCGTCAAGACGCTGTGGGGCTCCGCCTGGGACGAGCTGTTCCAGCTCGACACCACCGGCGCGCTGGTACGCCGGCTGCGCGAGGTGCCGGACGCGCAGATCCAGACGTACCAGACCCGCGGCGCCGCCTACATCCGCGAGGACTTCTTCGGCAAGGACCCGGCGCTCGCCGAGATGGCGAAGCTGCTGGGCGACGACAAGATCCTGGAGTGCTTCCACGTCTCGCGCGGCGGCCACGAGGCCCGCAAGGTCCACGCCGCGTACCGGGCGGCCGTCGAGCACAGGGGCGCGCCGACCGTGATCCTGGCCCAGACGGTCAAGGGCCACACCCTCGGTGAGGGCTTCGCGTCGAAGAACGCCAACCACCAGATGAAGAAGCTCTCGGTGGACGAGTTCAAGGCGATGCGCGACCTGCTCGACCTGCCGATCAGGGACGGCGACTTCGTCGACGGCGTGGTCCCCTACGGCCACCCCGGCGCCGACTCCCCCGAGGTCCGCTACCTCCAGGAGCGCCGCGCGGCCCTCGGCGGTCCCGCCCCGGCCCGCCGCGTCCACCCGGTCGCACCGCTGCCGGCCCCGGCCGACAGGGCGTTCACCTCCTTCGACAAGGGCTCCGGCGCCCAGAACGTCGCCACCACCATGGCGTTCGTCCGCCTCGTCAAGGACCTGGTCCGCGACAAGGAGACGGGCCGGCGCTGGGTGCCGATCGTCCCGGACGAGGCGCGCACCTTCGGCATGGAGTCGCTCTTCCCCTCGCTCGGCATCTACTCGCCCAAGGGGCAGACGTACGACCCGGTCGACCGCGACCAGCTGATGTACTACAAGGAGGCCGAGAACGGCCAGATCCTCAACGAGGGGATCACCGAGGCCGGTTCGATGGCCGACTTCATCGCCGCTTCGACGTCGTACGCGACGCACGGCGAGGCGATGATCCCGTTCTACATCTTCTACTCGATGTTCGGCTGGCAGCGCACGGCCGACCAGATGTGGCAGCTCGGCGACCAGCTCGGCCGCGGCTTCCTGGTCGGCGCGACGGCCGGCCGCACGACGCTCACCGGCGAGGGACTGCAGCACGCCGACGGCCACTCCCCGGTGATCGCGGCGACGAACCCGGCCGCGCTGACGTACGACCCGGCGTTCGCCTACGAGATCGCGGTCATCGTCCGTGAGGGTCTGCGCCGGATGTACGGCGAGGCCGGGCCGGACGAGGACCAGAACGTCTTCTACTACCTGACGGTCTACAACGAGCCGCTGCCGCAGCCCGCGAAGCCGCAGGTCCCCGGCATCGACGAGGGCATCGTCAAGGGCCTGTACCGCTTCAACACGGCGGAGTCCGCGGGCCTGGGCGTCCCGGCCGACGCCCCGCGCATCCAGCTGCTGGGCTCGGGCACGGCGATCCACTGGGCCCTGGAGGCGCAGCGGCTGCTGGCCGTGGAGTGGGGCGTGGCCGCCGACGTGTGGTCCGCGACCTCCTGGTCCGAGCTGCGCCGCGACGCGCTGGAGGCCGACGCGGCCCTGCTGCGCGGCGAGGAGCGGGTGCCGTTCGTCCGCCGGGCGCTGCAGGGCGCCGAGGGCCCGGTGCTGGCGGTGTCCGACTACATGCGCCAGGTGCCCGACCAGATCGCGCAGTGGGTGGAGCAGGACTACTCCTCCCTGGGCGCCGACGGCTTCGGCCTCTCCGACACCCGCGAGGCGGCCCGCCGCCACTTCGGCGTCGACGCCCCGTCGATCGTCGTGGCGGCCCTGGCCCGGCTGGCCCGGCGCGGCGAGGTCAGGGCGACGGCCGTGAAGGAGGCCCGGGAGAAGTACGGCCTCTAGGCCTGCGGGCACCAGGGGGCACCGGGGGGCACCCGGTGCGCGCGGCACCGCCGGGAGTGGCGGTGCCGCGCTCGTTTTCCGCCCCCGTGCCGGCGGTCCCGGCATCATGGGGGCATGCGTGCCGCGCGACTCATCAAGATGGTCCTGCTCCTCCAGTCCCGCCCCTCCATGACCGCCGCCGAACTCGCGCGGGAGCTGCAGGTGTCGGAGCGGACCGTGACGCGGGACGCCCAGGCGCTGTCGGAGGCGGGGGTGCCGGTGTACGCGGACCGGGGGCGGGCCGGCGGGTACCGGCTGATCGGGGGGTACCGGACGCGGCTGACGGGGCTGGCGCGCAGTGAGGCCGAGGCCCTGTTCCTGAGCGGGGTGCCCGGCGCGCTCGGGGAGATGGGGCTGGCGGACGCCGCCTCCGCCGCCCGGCTGAAGGTGGCCGCCGCGCTGCTGCCCTCCCTGCGGGACGCCCCGGACAGCGCCGCCCGGCGCTTCCACCTGGACGCGCCCGCCTGGTTCCGGGAGCCGGAGACCCCCGCGCTGCTGCCCGTGATCGCCGGGGCGGTGTGGGACGACCGGCTCGTCGAGGCGGTCTACCGGCGCGGCGACGGGCCCGTGGAACGGCGGCTGGAGCCGTACGGGCTCGTGCTCAAGGCGGGCGTCTGGTACCTGTGCGCGAGGGTGGCCGGCGGCGGGGCGTACCGGACCTACCGGATCGACCGGTTCACCGGCGTCACCGCCCTCGGCGAGCGCTTCGGCCGCGACCCGGACTTCGACCTGCCCGGGCACTGGGCCGGGCAGGCCGAGCGGTTCGCCCGGTCGCTCCTGCGCGCCGAGGTCGTCGTGCGGCTGTCCCCGGACGGTGTGCGCCGGCTGCCGCACGCCGTCGATCCGCTCGCCGCCCGGGAGGCGCTGGCCGGCGCCGGGGCGCCGGACGGCGAGGGGTGGGTGACGGTCACCGTGCCGGTGGAGTCGGAGGAGGTCGCGCACGGCCAGCTGACGGCGCTCGGGCCCCAGGCCGAGGTGCTGGCGCCGGCGGGCCTGCGGCAGCGGTTCGCGCGGGACGCGGCCCGGCTCGCCGCGCTGTACGGGCCCGCCGACGACGGGCGGCGGCCCGCGGACGCCCGGCCCCGGCGCGCGGGCGCCCCCTCCCGGCCCGCGGACGGCCGGCCCCGGGGTGCGGACGCCTGACGGCGATCCCCCGCGCATCCCCGCACGCTCCCGTACTCCGCGTGCGCCCCGCCCGCTCAGGCCCGATGCTGGAGCCGTGATGGACGAGACGGAGTTCTGGGAGCTGGTGGACGGCACCCGCGAGGCCGCGGAGGGCGATACCGGGGAACAGGCCGACCTGCTCCTGGACCGGCTGGTCCAGCTGGAGCCGGAGCTGGTCCTGGACTTCGCCCGGCACTTCGAGGCCCGCTACAACCGCGCCTACCGCTGGGACCTGTGGGGCGCCGCCTGGCTGCTGCTGGGCGGTGCGAGCGACGACGCGTTCGACTACTTCCGGTGCTGGCTGATCGGGCAGGGCCGGGAGGTCTACGAGGGCGCCCTGCACGACCCGGACTCCCTCGCCGACCTGCTGGACGACTTCGACGAGGAGGTCGACGGCGACGGCGAGGAGCTGGGCTACGCGGCGGACGAGGCGTACGAACAGCTGACCGGCACGGTCGCCCCGGACCTGGGCATCGCGTCCGCGCCCGCCGAGCCGGCGGGCACGCCGTTCGACCTGGAGGACGCACGGGCGCTCGCCGAGCGCTACCCCCGGCTGTGGGAGCGTTTCGGGCGGTGACGCGGCCGGCGGTGGCCCCGCGTCCGGCGCGGTCGGCCGGCCCCGCCCGCCGCCGGGCGTCCGCGCGCGGGGCCGGGCGGGCGGGTCCCGCCGGGCCGGAGCGCACCGCGTGGTGCGGCGGGGCGGCGTTCGCCCCGCCGGGCGCGGACGCGGGGCCGGCGACCGGGCCGCGGATCACGGTGGCGCGCCGACCGCGGGGCGCCGGGCCCGGAGCGGACTGTGCACCGGCTGCGGCCACGCGGCGCCCGTGCGGCCCTGCAGCCGGGCGGCCCGCTCCCTGATCCCGGGCAGCCGGGCCTGGAGGGCGGCGCCGGGGCAACTGGTCATGTAGCCGTCGCCGTGGCCGGCCACGACGGGCAGGGTGGCGGCGCTGCCCGCCCGGTAGCGGCTGAGGCCGCTGCTGGAGACCAGCCGGACCCGGTCGCGCGGGTCGACGCCGGAGAGGCCGAGTTTCCAGGCGGCCAGCGCGGCGATCGCGTCGGTCATGGCGCGCGGGACGGGGACGCCGGCGGTGAAGGTGCCGAGGGCGGCGATGCCGGTGGTGCGGTGGTTGAAGCCCTGGGTGTGGGCGCCGGTGACGGGCCGGCCGACGCCTCCGGCGCGGCCCTCGTAGAGGGTGCCGCAGCGGTCGACGAGGAAGTTGTAGCCGATGTCGTCCCAGCGCCGGTCGTGGGTCTGGCCGGTGTAGAGGTCCCGGATGATGCGGGGGGAGTCGGCGCACCGGTAGGCGTTGGGCGTGTCGGTGTGGTGGACGAAGACGGCGACCACCTTGTCGTCGTAGTGCGGGGGCGGCTGGGTCGGCGAGACGGCCGGGCCGAACCAGGCGGAGCGGGGCACGATGCGCGGCCGGGCGGCGCGGTGGCCCGCCGGGTGCCGGGCGGGCGGGTCGAGGCGGACCGCGGTGGTGCCCTCGGTGCTGTGCGCGAGCAGGGCCAGCGCGAGGGCGGCGGCCAGCCCGGGCAGGCACCCGAGCAGCACCAGCACGGCGCCCGGGAGGCGGGCGGCACGCCCGGCCCACGTGTCCGACACCCTTCGCAAGACCCGCATGGTCCCACCCTCGGGCCGATCCGCGCCGCCCGCGACGCGTGCTGTGCCACCTGGAGGAACCATCGTCCCGGTCAGAGCGTTTCCGGGGATGTGGGCACACGGGGCACGTGGACGCCGCGGCCGGCCACCGGGTCCGGGGACGCCCGCCCGCACGGGTCCGGGCACCGGCCCCGTCCCGCCCGTGCCGGGGGTCCGAGAGAGAGGCGGCTTCGTGGACCTGCTCGACCTGGTGCTCGTGCTGGTGGTGCTCGTCCACGCGGCGAGCGGGTACCGGCGCGGGCTGGTGGCCGGATGCGTGTCGCTGGCCGGTTTCGTGGGCGGTGCGGCCGCGGGTGTGTGGGTGCTGCCGTGGGTGACCGCCGCGGTGGCGCGCGGTTCGGCGGCGGCGACCGCGCTGGCCGTGCTGACGGTGCTGGCCCCGGCGGTGGCGGGGCACGAGCTGGCGGGCCGGCTGGCGCTGCGGCTGCGCCGGGAACTGGACCGGGAGGGCCGGGGGCCGCTGCGGGTCGCGGACGGGCTGGGGGGCGCGGCGGCGAACTCCCTCGCGGTGCTCATCGTGGCCTGGGTGGCGGCGAGCGTGCTGGGCGCGGCCCCGTCGCAGACCCTGGCGACGGCGGTCCGGAACTCGGCGCTGCTGGGCGCGGTGCAGCGGACGATGCCGGAGACGACGCCCGCCTGGTTCTCGCGGGCCACCTCCGCGCTGGCGCAGGCGGGCTTCCCGCAGGTCTTCAACCCGTTCGAGAACGAGTCGACGGCCCGGGTGGCCCGGCCCACCGGCGACAGTGTCACGCCCGCCGCGTCGGCCGCGGCGAAGCGGAGCACGGTGAAGGTCGAGGGTGCCTTCGGCGCCGAGGGCCATGAGGGCAGCGGGTTCGTGTACGCCGCGGGGCACGTGATGACGAACGCGCACGTGGTGGCGGGCATCGACCACCCGAGCGTGCGGGTGGGCGGGGTCGGGCCGTCGTACGCGGCCCGGGTGGTGTTCTTCGACCCGGACCGCGACGTGGCGGTGCTGTACGTGCCCGGGCTGAGCGCCCCGGCGCTGCGCTTCGACGACGGCGCCGACCGGGGCGAGGCGGCGGTCGTGGCGGGCTATCCGCAAAACGGCGGCCTGAACCTGCGGGCGGCGACGGTGGCGAGCCGGATCCGGGCGACCGGGCGGAACATCTACAACGACCGCACGGTCACCCGGGAGATCTACGCCATCCGCTCGACGGTCCGGCCGGGCAACTCCGGCGGCCCGCTGCTGACCACCGGCGGCCGGGTGTTCGGCATGGTCTTCGCCCGCTCCACCTCGGACGCCGAGACGGGGTACGTGCTGACGGCCGCCGAGGTGGCCGGCGACGCCGGCCGCGCGGCGCGCGCGACGGCGCCGGTGGACACGGGCGAGCCGGTCACGTCCTGAGGGACCCGCCCGCCTCCGGCGGGGCGCCCGGCCGCGTCCGGCGGGTCACAGCGGGCGGCCCATGAGCACGTCGTCCACGTACCGTCCCTGGAGGAAGAACTCCTCCGGCAGGACGCCCTCGACCACGAACCCCTCGGACGCGTAGAGCCGCCGTGCCGGGGTGTTGTGCCCGAGCACGCGCAGGGTGAGGCGGCGCGCCCCGCGGTGGCGGGCCTCCGCGACCGCGGCCCGGATCAGCGCGCGTCCGACGCCCCTGCCGCGCACGTCGTCGTGGACGGCGAGTCCCTGGATCTGGCGGACGTGCGCGTTGGCGGCGAGCGGGGTGGGGAAGGCGATGCGGACGTAGCCGACGACGCGGCCCTCCAGCTCGGCGACCAGGGTGTCGTCCGGCGCGTGCCGGCCGGAGAAGAAGGGCGGGTACGGCGGCTGCGGCTCGGGCGTCACGGCGTGCAGCGGGGACCAGGTGAGACGGTCCAGGAGGCGGAGGTCCGGGTCGTCGCCGAGCTGGGCGACACGTATGTACGGGTCGGGCATGACGGCCACTTTAGAGGCGGGGGCGCAGGATGGGACGCATGGAACGTTCGCGAATCGCGGTGGCCGGCGCGTCCGGTCTCATCGGCAGCGCCCTGGTGCGGTCCCTGACCGCGGACGGGCACGAGGTGGTGCGCCTGGTCCGCCGTGCGCCCCGGGACGACGGCGAGGTCCGCTGGGACCCGCAGCGCCGGCACGTGGACGCGGCCGGACTGGCCGGCTGCGACGTGGTGGTCAACCTGGCCGGGGCCGGGGTCGGCGACCGGCGCTGGACGCCCGAGTACAAACGGCTGATCCGGGACAGCAGGGTGCTGGGCACGGCGGCGCTGGCCGAGGCCGCGGCCTCGCTGCCCGAGCCGCCGCGGGTCTTCGTGAACGGCAGCGCGATCGGCGTCTACGGCGACACCGGCGACCGGACCGTGGACGAGGACGCCCCGCCGGGCGACGGCTTCCTGCCCTCGGTGTGCGTGGAGTGGGAGGGGGCCGTGGCACCGGTGCGGGAGGCCGGCGTGCGCACGGTGCTCCTGCGCACGGGACTGGTGGTCGCCCGCGGGGGCGGGGCCTGGGGCCGGCTGTTCCCGCTGTTCCGGGCCGGGCTCGGGGGGCGCATCGGTGACGGCCGGCAGTTCTGGTCGTACATCGCGCTGCACGACGAGGTCGCCGCGATCCGGCACCTCATCGACGACGGGGCGCTGTCCGGGCCGTTCAACCTGACCGCGCCGCAACCGCTGACGAACCGTGAGATCACGGCGGCGATGGGGCGGGTGCTGCGCCGGCCGGCGCTGTTGCCGGTGCCCGCGCCGGTGCTGCGGGCGGCGCTGGGCGAGATGGCCGGGGACGTGCTGGGCAGCCAGCGGGTGGTGCCGAGGCGGCTGCTGGAGTCGGGTTTCCGGTTCGCGTTCCCCGGGATCGAGGACGCGATCCGGGCCGCCTGAGGACGCCAGGCACCTCCTGCGGCCTTCTGAGGCCTGCTGTGACCGCATGCGACCGCCGTGCGACCGTGCCCCCGCCGGTGCGCGACTGCCGCCGACCGATCACGGCCCTACCCTCAAGCCGAACTCGGGTATCCCCGGAGCCTGTTGGGAGCAAGACGTCTCCCTCCGGCCGCGCAACCCACAGGAGGGGCCTCGTGCTTGAGCCCGCGTACCAGGTGGACGTCGTCGTCGTGGGGGCCGGGATCGCCGGTCTCTCGGCGGCTCACCGGCTGACCAGCGCAGGAGTGACGACCACCGTTCTGGAGGCCGCCCCGTGCGCCGGCGGCCGCATGGCGACCGAGAAGGTCGACGGCTTCCGGCTCGACCGCGTCGGACAGGTGCTGTCCACGTCCTGCCCCGAGCTCCGCCTGAGCCCGGGGCTCGGCTCCCTCGTCCTGCGCCGCTTCGCGCCGGGCGTCCTGCTGCACCGTGACGGACGCGTGCACCGGGCCGGCGCCCCGGCCGGCGTGCGAAGCGCGAGGGGCGCACTGCATGCGGTGCGCGCCTTGGCGAGCGCCCCTAGAAGTGCGGCGGTCCCGCCCGGCCGGGCCGGGACGCCGGTGGGCGGCGCCGTGGACCGGGCCCGGCTCGGCGCCGCGCTGGGCCGGATCGCCGCGACGCCCGTCGAACGCCTGCTGTCCCGGCCCGAGCTGCCCGCCGCGCAGGCCCTCGCGGCCCGCGGGGTGCCCGCCCGGACCATCGACGGCTTCCTGCGTCCGCTGCTCGCCGCGCTGCTGTGCGACCCGGAGCTGAGCACGTCCAGCCGGTGCGCCGATCTGGCGCTGCGCTCCTTCGCGAGCGGGCGGCTGTGCGTGCCGGAGGGGGGCGCGGAGGCGTTGCCGGAGCTGCTGGCCCGTGCGCTGCCGCCGGGCACGGTGCGCACCGGGGTGCGGGTCACGTCCGTGTCGGCGAACTCGGTGACCACCGCCGAGCACGGGGAGATCCGCTGCCGCGGGGTGGTGCTGGCGACCGACGCGCGGGCCGCGGCCGAGCTGCTGCCGGGGCTGCGGGTGCCGGACTTCCACGCGGTGACCGTCGTCCACCACACCACGGACGACCCGGCGGTGGCCCTGTCGACCGGCACCTCGCTGCTGCTGGACGCCGACCGCGGCGGGCCGGTCGCGCACACGGCGGTGCTCAGCAACGTCGATCCGAGCCGGGCGCCGGCGGGCCGGACGCTGATCTCCTCGACCGTGCTGGGCACGCCGCCCGACGGGGTCGACACCGCCGTCCGCCGGCACCTCTCGCGGCTCTACGGCACCTCGACGCGCCGCTGGGAGACGCTGGCCGTGCACCACACGCCGGAGGCGGTGCCGGCGATGCGCCCGCCGCACGACCTGCGGCGCCCGGTGCGGCTGCTGGCGGGCCTGTACGTCTGCGGCGACCACCGCGACACCAGCAGCGTCCAGGGCGCCCTGCACTCGGCCCACCGGGCCGCGTCGGCCGTCCTGACGGACCTGGGAGCGGGGGACTCGCTCCCCACGGCGCCCACGGCCGCGGGGCTGCCGCGCGCGGCGTGAGGGGCGGCGGGGCCGCGCCGGGCTCAGCCCAGCGCCGCCACCTTCTCGCGGTAACCCCGCACGGGCGGCGCGTCCCGGTACGGCTCCAGCCGGCGTTCGAAGTCCCGCACGTACTCGACCGCGCGGGCGGACCGCATCTGCGCCGCCTGGCCCGCCGCCTCCGCGCCCAGCGCGCAGGCCTGGTCGAGCTCGCCGAGGCCGAGGCGGGCCGTGGCCAGGACGACCCGGCAGAACAGGCGGCTGCGGGCGTAGGAGGGGGCGCGCAGCCGCAGCGAGCGTTCGGCGTGCTGCGCGGCGGCCCGGAACTGCTGCAGGTCGCGGTGGCAGTGCCCCAGTTCGTCGGCGAGCTGCGCCTCGTCGAAGAACCGGGCCCAGTGCGGGACCTCGTCCCCGGGCCGGGCCGCCTCCAGGGCGCGCTCGGCCCGCACCAGTGCCCCGGTGCACGCCCGCACCTCCCCGAGCACCCCGTGCGCGCGGGCCTCGGCGGAGTGCAGCAGCGCCTGGACGACCGGCGGGACGCCGCCGACCCCCTGCTGCGCGACCCGGGCGAGCTGCACGGCCTCCCTGCCGTGGCCGAGGTAGACGGCCTGGCGGCTCATGGTGACCAGGACGAAGGCGCCGTAGACGCGGTCGCCGGCCGCCTGGGCGAGCCGCAGCGCCTGCACGAAGTAGCGCTGGGCGAGCCCGTGCGCGGCGATGTCGTACGACGTCCAGCCGGCGAGCCGGGTGAGGTCGGCGGCGGCGGCGAACAGCCGGCGGCCGGTCTGCTCGTCGTAGCTGCCGCGCAGCATCGGTTCGCACTCGTGCTCCAGGTAGCGCACGAGGGCCTGCCGGGCGTGGCCGCCGCCGTAGGCGTCGTCGAGGGTGCGGAACAGCTCGCCGACCGAGCGCAGCGCGGCGATGTCGCCGCCGGTGACCCGGTGGCCCGGGGCCCGCTCGGCCTGGCCGCGCAGGCGGGGCGGCACCGGCGGGCGCGGGGCCCGCGGGCGGGGCCCGGCGGCGCCGGGGCGGCCCTGCGCGGGCACCCGGAGCTCCGGCGCGCGGGCCACCCGGTCGTCGGCCTTGCCGATCAGCCAGTCCCGGCTGGGCACGACGAGCCCGGCCGGGGTGAAGGCGATCTTGCGCAGTTCGGCGTGGCTGCCGGAGTCCTTGCGCCACAGCCCGCTGACGATGTCGACGGCCTCCTCGGGGGAGGCCGCGAACTCCAGCCCCGCGTACACCGGCGCACAGGCGTCCAGGCCGAGGTCCTGGGCGGTGAACCGGCGTCCGAGCCGGCGGGTGAAGACCTCGGCGATGAGGGCGGGCGTGGTGCCCCGGGGCTGCTGCCCGCGCAGCCAGCGGGTGACCGACGTCTTGTCGTATCTGAGGTCCAGCCCGTGTTCCAGGCCGAGCTGGTCGACGCGACGGGCCAGACCCGCGTTGGAGAACCCCGCCTCTGCGATGAGCGCGGCGAGCTGGCGGTTGGGGGTGCGCTGCGCGGGTCGGTCCGTCATCTGCGGTGCGGTCTCCTGCCTTCCGGCTGCTGAAGTGCCGGGATTGCCTGCGAGCAGCCCTTTTGGCCTTATGAACGGCGCGAATGTAGCGGAGGGTGAGCGGACACCAGCACACTTTCCCGGGCATTCATCCGATCGTGTGAGGATTGCCCGCGGAGCTGACGCACACCGGTCGGACGTACAGTGACGTGGGCGCGCAACGCGCCCGACCCGCCCATCGCCGAGGGAGGCGCTTGCCGTGAGTGAGTTGCGGTTCATCCGCATGGGGTTCGGCGCGGACGCCGTCGAGTACCAGCAGGCCTGGGACGAGCAGCGCCGGGTGCACGCGGCCCGGTTCGCCGACGAGGTCCCCGACACCGTGCTCCTGCTGGAGCACCCCCCGGTCTACACGGCGGGCCGGCGCACCGAGGACAGCGAGCGCCCACTGGACGGCACCCCGGTCATCGACGTGGACCGCGGCGGCAAGATCACCTGGCACGGCCCCGGCCAGCTGGTCGGCTACCCGATCCAGAAGCTGCCCCGCCCGGTGGACGTCGTCGCGCACGTGCGCCGCCTGGAGGAGGCCCTGATCCGCACCTGCGCCGAGTTCGGCCTGGAGACCACCCGCGTCGAGGGCCGCAGCGGCGTCTGGGTGCTGGGCGACCCGGTCGAGCGGCGGCCCGCGCTCGGCGGGCTGTCCCTGGACTTCAACCCGCGGCTGGACGACGAGGAGTTCGACCCCCGGCTGAACGGCCCGGAGTACGCGCCCTCCAACGCCGGCCAGCGCCGCGAGGACCGCAAGATCGCCGCGATCGGCATCCGGGTCGCCAAGGGCGTCACCATGCACGGCTTCTCCTTCAACGTGAACCCGGACAACGCCTGGTTCGACCGGATCATCCCGTGCGGCATCCGGGACGCGGGCGTCACCTCCCTCGCCGGCGAGCTGGGCCGCGAGGTCACGGTCGAGGAGGCGCTGCCGGTGGTCGAGCGGCACCTGCGCGAGGTCCTCCAGAACGCGGACCCCAAGCCGCGGGAGATCGACCGGACACCGGCTGCGGCCGGCCCGTCCGGGGTCTGAGCGGGCCGGGGCGGCGGCCCCCCGGTCGCATCCGCACCGGCGCCGGACCGCCGCGGAATCCACGGGCGTACCCTGGGGGACGCCGAAGAACCAATCGCTAGGGAGCCGGTCGTGTCCGCAGTCGCACCCGACGGACGCAAGATGCTGCGCCTGGAGGTCCGCAACAGCCAGACCCCCATCGAGCGCAAGCCCGAGTGGATCAAGACCCGGGCGAAAATGGGCCCCGAGTACACCAAGATGCAGAACCTCGTGAAGAGCGAGGGCCTGCACACGGTCTGCCAGGAAGCCGGCTGCCCGAACATCTACGAGTGCTGGGAGGACCGCGAGGCGACCTTCCTCATCGGCGGCGACCAGTGCACCCGGCGCTGCGACTTCTGCCAGATCGACACCGGCAGGCCCGAGGCGCTGGACCGCGACGAGCCGCGCCGCGTGGGCGAGTCCGTGGTCACCATGGACCTGAACTACGCCACCATCACCGGCGTCGCCCGCGACGACCTGGCGGACGGCGGTGCCTGGCTGTACGCGGAAACGGTCCGCCAGATCCACCGGCAGACCGCGGACCGCGAGGGCGGGCGCACCAAGGTCGAGCTGCTGGCCCCGGACTTCAACGCGGTCCCCGAACAGCTGGCCGAGGTCTTCGCCTCCCGCCCCGAGGTCTTCGCGCACAACGTCGAGACCGTGCCCCGGATCTTCAAGCGGATCCGCCCCGGCTTCCGCTACGAGCGCTCGCTCAGGGTCATCACCGAGGCCCGCGACTTCGGCCTGGTCACCAAGTCGAACCTGATCCTCGGCATGGGCGAGACCCGCGAGGAGGTCGGCGAGGCGCTCCGGCAGCTGCACGACGCGGGCTGCGAGCTGGTCACCATCACCCAGTACCTGCGCCCCTCGGTGCGCCACCACCCGGTGGAGCGCTGGGTCAAGCCGCACGAGTTCGTGGAGCTGAAGGAGGAGGCCGAGCAGATCGGCTTCTCCGGCGTGATGTCCGGCCCGCTGGTGCGCTCCTCGTACCGCGCCGGGCGCCTGTACCAGATGGCCGTCGAGAAGCGGGGCGCGTACGTCGCCGCCCAGGCGGTGTGAGCCGCGCGTGTGAAGTCACACACAGGAACCTACCGGCCGGTAACGGCCGGGCCGACGCGGTCCCGGCCGTCCTCGCTGATGGGGGCGGTAGCCGGGGCCGCGTCGCCGTCCGGGCCCCCCGCACCGGGGCTTCACCGGCGTTTGACCGGCCGGTCACGCACTGGTAACACCGAACAGTGACACTGGCGTCACGCCCCGTACGCCCCGTACGCCCCGACCGAGGGGGGACCTCGACCATGCAGGCCGCGCCCGTCCGCGCCACCGCCATCCCGTCCTTCACCGGCGCGCTGCGCGCCGTGGAGTCGCTGCTCATGAGCGGCGGCCAGCGCACCGCCCGCCGCAACGCCTGGGCCTCCGTCCTGGAGGACCGCCGCCGCGCCGAGGACCGGGTCGAGGCGCAGCGTTTCCTGGAGCGGGCCGCCGCCCGCTCCTGAACCCGGGGCCCCCCGGGACCGTCGTCACCGGCACTCCCGGGGACACGTAGACTTCGTGGCATGGCGAGGAAGGAACCCGCGGCGGACGCCGCGAACGCAGGGCGACTGAAGCAGATCGCCCTCACGTACAAGATGACCCGCAAGGCCGACAAGAAGATCGGTCTCGTACTCGCGGCCGTCGGTATCGGCACCCTCGGTGTCCTTCTCGCGATCGGCTTCCTGATCGGCCACCCGGTCTACCTGGGCATCCTGGGCCTGCTGCTCGCCCTGCTCGCGACGGCGATCGTGTTCGGCCGGCGGGCCGAGCGGGCCGCCTTCGGGCAGATGGAGGGCCAGCCGGGCGCCGCCGCGGCCGTCCTGGACAACATCGGCCGGGGCTGGACGACCACCCCGGCGGTGGCGATGAACCGCAGCCAGGACGTGGTGCACCGGGCGGTCGGCAAGGCCGGCATCGTACTGGTCGCCGAGGGCAACCCGAACCGGGTGAAGAGCCTGCTGGCGGCCGAGAAGAAGAAGATGAACCGCATCGTGGCCGACGTGCCGGTGCACGACGTGATCGTGGGCGACGGCGAGGGCCGGGTCGAGCTGAAGAAGCTGCGCACGACCATGCTGAAGTACCCGCGCGTGCTGACCGGCCCCCAGGTGACCGCCACCAACGACCGGCTGCGCGCCCTGGGCGACCTGATGAGCAACATGCCGCTGCCGAAGGGGCCGATGCCCAAGGGCATGAAGCTGCCGAAGGGCGGCCCGAGGGGCCGCTGACGGCGGCCGACCTCCTCGCACGGCGCAGGGGGCGGCCCCGGATCACTCCGGGGCCGCCCCCTGCGCCGTGCGCCACCGCGCCCCGCCGGAACCGACCGGTGTCAGGCGCGGACCTCGACCGTCTTCGCGACCCGGTCGTGCAGGCCGCGGCCGTCGCGGTCCCAGACCAGTGCGGGGATCGCCAGGCAGAGCAGGACGGTGCGCAGCAGGGCGCGCGGCGGGCTGACCGTGCCGGTCGCGAGGGCGACGACCCGGACGCCGAAGAGGCGCTTGCCCGGGGTGAAACCGATCGTGCCCACGGTCAGGACGCTCATCACGAGGAAGACGAGCAGGGCCCAGTTGCTGGTGGCCGGGGTGTTGCCGTGCGTGATCAGGCCGTATGCGATCAGGACGCACAGGCCCCAGTCCACGGCGAGGGCGCCGACCCGCCTGCCGGGCCGGGCGATCGAGCCCGGTCCCCGCTCCGGCAGACCGAGCTGCTCGCCCCGGTATCCGAAGTCGGCACCGGCTTCTTCCATGGCCGCGCGCGGCCCGGAGAGCCACGACCCGATTGCTTGCCTGTTGTCCACCCGTCCACGGTACTGCGCCCGGTTTCGGGCGGGGTGCCGGGGCCGGGACGGCGGCACGGCTGGTTAACTTCTGTGAAACAAACGGGTCACGCCCGAGAAACCACCCGTCCCTAGGGTCGGGAACAGCGTGTGCCACCGCACCGGCCGCACGAACGATCTACCACCCCGGCGGGACGGTCGGGAGTAGGAGGAGCTGGATGTTCCAGAACGCCGACGAGGCCAAGAAGTTTATCGCGGACGAGGACGTCAAGTTCGTCGACGTCCGGTTCTGCGACCTGCCGGGCGTCATGCAGCACTTCACGGTGCCCGTCGAGGCGTTCGACCCGGACGAGGAGCTGGCCTTCGACGGATCGTCGATCCGCGGCTTCCAGGCCATCCACGAGTCCGACATGGCCCTGCGCGCCGACCTGTCGACGGCCCGCGTGGACCCGTTCCGCCGCGACAAGACCCTCAACATCAACTTCTTCATCCACGACCCGATCACGGGCGAGCAGTACTCCCGCGACCCGCGCAACGTGGCGAAGAAGGCCGAGGCGTACCTCGCGTCGACCGGTATCGCGGACACCGCGTACTTCGGTCCCGAGGCCGAGTTCTACGTCTTCGACTCCGTCCGCTTCGCCACCAGCGCGAACGAGTCCTTCTACCACATCGACTCCGAGGCGGGCGCCTGGAACACCGGCGCCGTGGAGAACAACCGCGGTTACAAGGTCCGCTACAAGGGCGGCTACTTCCCGGTGGCGCCGGTCGACCACTTCGCCGACCTGCGCGCCGAGATCTCCCTGGAGCTGGAGAAGTCCGGCCTGAAGGTCGAGCGCCAGCACCACGAGGTGGGCACCGCCGGCCAGGCCGAGATCAACTACAGGTTCAACACGCTGCTCGCCGCCGCCGACGACCTGCAGCTGTTCAAGTACATCGTGAAGAACGTCGCGTGGCGCAACGGCAAGACGGCGACCTTCATGCCGAAGCCGATCTTCGGTGACAACGGCTCGGGCATGCACGTCCACCAGTCGCTGTGGAGCAACGGCGACCCGCTGTTCTACGACGAGGCCGGCTACGCGGGCCTGTCGGACACCGCGCGCTACTACATCGGCGGCATCCTCAGGCACGCCCCGTCGCTGCTGGCCTTCACCAACCCGACGGTGAACTCCTACCACCGCCTGGTGCCGGGCTTCGAGGCGCCGATCAACCTGGTGTACTCGCAGCGCAACCGCTCCGCGGCCATGCGCATCCCGATCACGGGCTCCAACCCGAAGGCCAAGCGCGTCGAGTTCCGCGCGCCCGACTCCTCCGGCAACCCCTACCTGGCCTTCTCGGCCCTGCTGCTCGCGGGTCTGGACGGCATCAAGAACAAGATCGAGCCGGCCGAGCCGATCGACAAGGACCTCTACGAGCTGGCTCCCGAGGAGCACGCCAACGTGGCCCAGGTCCCGACCTCGCTGAACGCCGTCCTCGACGCGCTGGAGGCCGACCACGAGTTCCTTCTCCAGGGCGACGTGTTCACGTCCGACCTGATCGAGACGTGGATCGACTTCAAGCGCACCAACGAGATCGCCCCGCTCCAGCTGCGTCCGCACCCGCACGAGTTCGAGCTGTACTTCGACGTGTGACAGGTGGGGCGGTCCGGCGGGACCCGGCCCCGTGCCGGTGACCGCGGAACCGCCCCTCCCCCCGGTCCGGACCGAGGCCCCGCCCCTCACCACGGTGAGGGGCGGGGCCTCGGTCGTGCGCTGTTCGCGGTCGGTACGCTCGCGGCCATGACGACGTGCGAGTACGCCGTGGTGACCACGACCCACGACGCCGAGGACAAGGCCCACGCCCTGGCGGCCGCCGTGATCGAGGGCCGCCTTGCCGCCTGTGCCCAGATCTACCCGGTCACCTCCGTCTACCGGTGGCGGGGCCGGGTGGCGGGCGGGCGGGAGTGGCGGGTGGACTTCAAGACCCGCGGGGACCTCGTGGCCGAGCTGACGGCGCTGATCAGGGAGAGGCACGACTACGACACGCCGGAAATCGTCGCCGTGCCCGTCCTCTCCGGCAGTCCCGAGTACCTGACGTGGATCACGGACGAGACGGGGAGCTGAACGGCTGCGCCGCCGCGGCGCCCGAGCGGGCGGGCAACCTTTTCCGCTTCCCGGGCTTCCTATTGTCGGGAGATCATCCTTCCTGGACCCGCCGGACGAGAGAGGTAGCACGGGGATGACTGAACAGGACGACTGGGAGCGGGAGTTCGACCACAGATGGGCGAACTCGGCCGAACACAAGGAGCCCTCCGCGCGGGCCCGGATGCTGGCCGCCCGCTGGAAGGAGAACCCGCCGGAGCCGGCGCCGTTCCGTGCCGACCCGGACCCGGTGGCGCCGCGCCGGTCGTCGTGGCTGTCGACGGCCGTGGTGCTCGGCTGCGTGGCCGCCGTGATCGTCCTGCTCGGGTACGCGCAGGTGCGCGCCCCCTACTAGGGGCCCGCCGTCCGGATCCTGCCGGGCTCGCGGGGTGGCCCGGCCCGGACGAACGGCCCCGGGGGCCGGGGCGCGCGGACTCTTTGCCGCTCCCGGGGCCGTCCGGGACCGTTTCATGGGGGACGGCGGGTGCACACTGGACAGCAGGACGAGTGCCTGACTGCGGGGTGAGACGGATGCGGAGCCGCTTCCGGAGCGACCGGCGGCTGACCGTGCGGATGACGGTCACGCTGTTCCTGCTCGGGCTGCTGTACGTGGCCTTCGTCGCCGCGCTGATCGTGCTGCTGAAGTCCTGGGTGCTGGTCGCCGTCCTGATGGGCGCGATGTTCGTGGCGCAGTTCTGGTTCTCCGACCGGATCGCCGTGTTCGCCATGCGCGGGCGGGTCGTGCGGCGGGAGGAGCATCCCGAGCTGCACGCGGTGGTCGACCGGCTGTGCGCGATCGCGGACATGCCGAAGCCGGTGGTCGCCGTGTCCGAGATGAACATGCCGAACGCGTTCGCGACCGGACGCAGCGCCGACCACGCCGTGGTGTGCGTGACCACGGGGCTGCTGCGGCGGCTGGAGCCGGCGGAGCTGGAGGGCGTCCTCGCCCACGAACTGTCGCACGTGGCGCACAAGGACGTCGCGGTGATCACGGTCGCGTCGTTCCTCGGGGTGATCGCCGGGCTGGTCGTGCGGTTCGCCCTGTACTCGCAGCTCTTCGGCGGGGGCCGCCGGGACCAGAACACCGCCGCGGTCCTCGCCGCCGTCCTCGGTGTCTCGGCCGCCGTGTACGCGCTCAGCTTCCTGCTGATCCGGGCCCTGTCCCGGTACCGGGAGCTGGCGGCCGACCGGGCGGCGGCGCACCTGACCGGCCGGCCCTCGGCGCTGGCGTCGGCGCTCACCAAGGTCTCCGGGGACATCACCCGCATCCCGACCAGGGACCTGCGCACCGCCCAGGCCTTCAACGCGTTCTACTTCGCCCCGGCGGCCGGCAGGGAGCCGGGCATCGAGCGCTTCTTCTCCACCCATCCGAGCCTGGAGCAGCGGCTGGACCAACTGGGGCGGATCTCCGCCGAGCTGGGCGAGGCGGCCGCGCCCGGGAAGACGGGCTGAGCACGGGGCCCCGGCGGGCCGCGGGACTGCGGAAGGCGGACTGAGCGGTGGGGCTGCTGGACATCCTGCTCGGGCGGACCAGGCCCGTGGCGCCCGACCTCGACCGGTTGTTCGCGCTGCCCTCGGCGGCCGTCACGCTCGAGGCGGCGACCGGGTTCACGCCGACCGGCACCGGCGCGGTGTGCTTCGCCACGGTCGAGGGCGCGGTGTTCGAGCAGACCCGCCAGGAGGCGCAGGCCCTGCTGGACGCCGACGCCGACCGCACCGGTCCGCCGGTGGAGCTGCGGCAGGACGACTACGGCTACTCCTGGCTGCTGTCCCGGCGGGCGCCGGACGGACTCCCGGAGCTGGTCAACGACCTGCACGCGGTGAACAGCGCCCTGGAGGCCGGCGGCTTCGGCCCGCAGCTGCTGTGCTCCCTGGCCGGGTTCGCCGGCGCGGGCGGCCGGCGGCTGGCGCTCGTCTACCTCTACAAGCGCGGCACCTTCTACCCCTTCGCCCCGCTGCCCGGTCCCGCCCAGCGCCGGGACGGCGCCCTGGAGCTGCGGGTGAGGGCGGCGCTCGGGGACGACCTGCGGATCGAGCCGGACCTGGGCCGCTGGTTCCCGGTGTGGGGCGCGCCCGGCCTCTGAACGGGCCCGGTGCCGGCCCCGGCGGGCCGCCGGAGCGGGAACCGGCCGCACGGGCCCGGCCGGGCGGCGCACCCCCGGGACGCGCACGGCGGTGCCGGGTGCCCCGGGACACGGGGCGCCCGGCACCGGGGTTCAGCGCGAGTGGTGCAGGAGCGCCCGCACCATGCGGCAGGTCGTGTCCGACGGCGGGTGCACGCCGATCTTCTCCGCCGTGTCGCGGATCGTCTCGTCGCGGGCCTGACCCGGCAGGTAGATCCCCGAGTCGAGCAGGGCGATGGCCAGGCGCATGGCCTTCAGGCGCCGGTTGTGCGTGACGTACCACTCGCGCGGCCGCCCGGCCGGCAGCGGACGCTTCGTCACGGGGGCGTAGGGCGAGTCGAGCAGGACGGGGCGCTGGGCGGTGGACTGGGTCGGCAACGGAGCGGACTTCAGGGCGGCGGCGGGCACAGGCATCCTCCTGTCGCGATCAGGGCACCCGCCGGAGATCCCGGCGAGCCCCTCGAACACTGCTTCTATTCTACGGTCCACCACTGACAAAAGCCCCTGGCCACAGGGGTTCGGGGACTGCCGTGACGCCGGTGGCGGACGGGTTTTCGCGTTACCGTTGGCCCCATGGAAATCTGGATCAATCCGGCCTGCTCCAAGTGCCGCAGCGCGCTCGGCCTGCTCGACGCCGAGGGAGCCGAGTACACCGTCCGCCGCTATCTGGAGGACGTGCCGGGCGAGGACGAGCTCAGGGCCGTGCTCGACCGGCTGGGGCTGGAGCCGTGGGACATCACGCGGACCCAGGAGGCGGTCGCCGGGGAACTGGGGCTCTCGGAGTGGGCGCGGGACGAAAGCGCGCGGGACCGGTGGATCACGGCGCTCGCCGAGCACCCCCGGCTGATCCAGCGCCCGATCATCACGGCCGACGACGGCACCGCGCTGGTGGCCCGCTCCGAGGACGCCGTGCAGGAGGCGCTGGCCCGCAGCAGGGGGTGAGGCACGCGAGGGCGTCCGCAGCGGGCGCCCAGCGGGCCTGCGCTCCCCCGGGACCCGGCCCGCGCCGGGCGCGGCCCCGCACGGCGGCCGGCCGGCAAACCGGTGCCGTCCGGCAGGTCCGCCGGGACGCGCCCGTCGGGCAGGCCGGGGAGCCGGCAGGCCGGGCGCCGCTCGGGCGGCGGGCCGTTCCGCCGGCTCCCCGTCGTGCGCAGCCGGGGCGGGCGGGGCCGCCCCGCCCGTCCGGAGCGGCCCCGCACCCCCGCCTGCTGATGGACACCTGCTGCCCCGCGCTGGAGAAGGCCGGCCAGGTCTGATCCGCCCGCTCGCACCCCGGGGGGCACCCGCCGATACGGCGGGCGGACGCGGCCTGTCCGAAGAGTGGAAGAAGGCTCCTGCTCCGCGCCCGTGTCTGCTTCAATGGGCACATGGCCGGCTACCAGAAGTGCACCGCGACGGGTCGTCACGACCTCGAGCCCTTCTGGCCCTCCCGTCAGCACCACGACTTCGACCGGGTGTGTTGCCGCGCGACGAACGCGCCGGCCCTCTAAAGCCGTACACCCCGGCCTTCGGCCGGCGCGAACGACGTACGTCCTCCGGCGCGCCCGACCACGAATCGCGGCCGTCGCCCCGTCCGACGAACTCCTCGCGCGAAAGAGCTGATCCGCCATGGCGTCCACGCGTCCTCACCCCGCCTCCGCCCTGACCGCCCCCGCCACCACCCCGCACGGCACCCGGCACCGGCTGCGTGCCGTGGACCGGGACGAGGTGGTCGACGTCGCCGACTTCCTGCCGCCGGGCGCCACCTGGCTGCCCGCGCCGCAGCACACCCTGCCCGTGCTCCCCGGCCGGCCGCCGATGGTCGGCTACCTGGTGCTGGTCCCGGCCGACCAGCAGCCCCCCTTCCTGCCGGTCGCGGTCCCCCACGAGCCCGCGCCGACGGTCCCGGAGGCCGCCGAACCGCTGGTGCGGATCGACCCCGAGCGCCGCACCGCCAGCGTCGACGGCATCGAACTCGACCTGACCTACCTGGAGTTCGAGCTGCTCGCGCACCTGGTGGCACACCCGCACCGGGTGCACACCCGCGACCAGCTGGTCACCACGGTGTGGGGGTACGGCCACGTCGGTGACGGCCGCACCGTCGACGTCCACATCGCCCGGCTGCGCCGCAAGCTGGGCACCCGGCACCGCCGGACCATCCAGACGGTGCGCCGGGTCGGCTACAAGTACGCCCCGCCGGCCGGCCGCTGACCGCGGGCTCTGCCCCCGGCAGAGCGCCCTTCCCCGCCGCTCCCGTACCGGGCAGGCTCATCACCGGCACGAGACTTCTCGTGCTGGGCGGTACGGAGTTCGCGGACGTGCGGCGGCGGCTGGCGGCCGAGTGGTGCGGGGTGCGGATCCCGTCGGCCTGCCGGCCGGTGCCGGCGGGCGCCGGCCCGTGGAGGTGCTCCGCGACCCGCAGGTGCGGCGGGACCTGCGGTGGCTGCCGGTGGACAGGACGGCGGGGTGCGCCACCGCGCCGCCGCCGGCGGCGGGGGCCGTGGACGCGCACGTGCGCGGCGGTCCCCGCACGATTGCGCAGCGCGGTGAACACCTGCGGGGCGGCGTCCGTATGGAAGGGGGCCGCTTCACTCCTGTCGGGCGCCTCGATGCTGCCCCGCAAGGACGTCAGAGGAGTTCCATGGGACGCAACACACGAAAACGCCGCACGCCGCTGGCCGCCAAGGCCCTGGCCGCATCGGCGGCCCTAGCGCTCGGTGGGGGCGGGCTGCTCTGGGCGAACTTCCACGCCTCGGCGCACGAGTCGCACCACGACGTCGCGTGGGGAGGCAACCGGACCAAGGCCTCGACGGCCCAGGTCGTGACGATCTCCTGCCCGGACGTCGGCCAGAAGCTGACCGACGTGCCGGCCCGGGCCCGTACCGAGGTCGCCGGGGAACTGGCCGGCCTCGACCGCCAGATCACCGACGCCTACCGGCGTCTGGCGACCACGCGGGACGCGCAGGCCAGGGACGCGGGCTTCGTGCAGAACTCCATCCTTCAGCCGCTCCAGGACCGGCGGGCGGCGGTCCTGGACCGGATCGGGCTGGAGGTCACGCGCGTCGGCGGTACCGTGCCCACCGGTCTGAGCGCCCTCGCCACCTGCACCGGAAGCGCGGCCGACCGGACGACCGGCGGCGGGCAGGACGGCGGCGGGCAGCAGCAGGGCGGCGGCCAGGCCAGCACCGGCGGCCAGCAGGGCGGCACCGGGCAGCAGGGCGGCACCGGCGGACAGGCCGGCAACGGCCCGGCCGCGGCCGACTTCGTCGACATCACCAAGGTCCAGCCGAACGTCCCGGCCAAGCCGCGCAGGACGCGCAGCGCCTCCACCGGCACCTTCACCACGCGCTGCGGGGTCAACACCAACAAGAACCACAACACCGACAACGTGATCGTCGCGCCCGGTGTGGCCAACGGCGCGCACCACCTGCACGACTACGTCGGCAACCAGAAGATCAACGCCTTCGCCGGCAACGACACGTTCCTGCAGGGCGGCACCAGCTGCCAGAACAGGAACGACCTGTCGTCCTACTACTGGCCGGTGGTCCGCGTCCAGGACGGCTCGCAGGACTTCGACCAGGACGCCGACGGCGGCGGCAAGGAGGGCAACGTCGGCAGGATCCTGACCCCGGTGCAGGCCCAGATCAAGTACGTGGGCAGCCCCACCGGCAAGGTCGTGGCGATGCCGCAGTTCCTGCGGATCATCACCGGTGACGCCAAGACCACCACCAACGGCCTGGCCAACGCCAACGCGCACTGGAGCTGCACCGGTTTCGAGAACAAGGTCCAGCTGACCGCGCAGTACCCCATCTGCCCGCGGGGCAGCAAGGTGGTGCGCACGTTCGCCTTCCAGAGCTGCTGGGACGGCCGGAACACCGACAGCGCCAACCACCGCACGCACGTGGCCTTCGCCGACGCGGGCGGCAACTGCCAAAACGGGTTCAAGGCGATCCCGCAGCTGACGATGCGGCTGGTGTACGACACCACCCCGCCGACCCTCCGGAACGGCCAGGTGAAGAACGCCTACGCGGTGGACGGCTTCCCGGAGCAGCTGCACAAACCGGCCACCGACCACGACGACTTCATCAGCATCACGACCGGCGGCCTGGCGAACAGAATCGCCAAGTGCATCAACCGCGGTCAGCAGTGCTCGTGATCCCCTGAGGAATCCCCCCACCGGGGGATCACGGCGGAAGGCCGGTGGCGGGCCCCTCCCCGGCACCGGCCTTCATCGCGCCCGGGGGCGGGTCAGCCGCCGTGGGCGTGGTGGTCCGCGCCCACCTCGACGTCGCCGCCGAGCGTGCCGCGCAACGCCCGCACCACGCCGTCGTCGCCGACGGCGACCCACTTGCGGCCGACGAGGTAGTGGCCCCCGTAGTCCTTCGCGTCGTTGATCCACTCGCGCTGGCCGCGGTCGGTGGCGAAGGTGGCGAGGACGAACCTGCCGTCGGTGTTCTCGCAGACGGCCTGGCGGATCTCGTCGGCGTCGGTCTGCAGGTCCGGCGTGCACTTCACCTCGGCGGCCAGGCTCTCCAGACTGCCGGTGGCGGTGGGCGGCACGTCGTCCGTGCCGCCGCCGGAGCCGCCCGAGCCGCAGCCCGCCAGCGCCAGCGCGGCCGTCACGGTGAGCAGCGCCCTTGTCAACCTCATCTGTTCCTCCGGTCCCGGTGGGCCAAGCATGCCGCGCGGAGCCCCGGCGCGGGACCCCTCCCCCGGATACGGGCGGCGGGGGCGGTGCGCTCAAACGCGGTGCCGGCCGGGACCGCGGGGGGGTGCCGCTCGCGGTCCCGGCCGGCACCCCGGCCCGGTGGCCCCCGGCCGCCGCGCCGCCGGGGGCCGGCCGATGGCCGACCACGCGTGCGTGCTGCTCGGTCCGAGGGCCCGGGCCGCCCCGTCCCCCGCCCGGGCCGCGCGCTTGACGGTGACCAACCAACGGCTCGCTCGTTCTCCCGGACGTGCAGCCACAGGATGTAGACCAGCGTCACGCACCCGCCCCCGCCGATGCCGCCGTCGGCCCGGCCGTCGACGTCGCCCGGGCCGAGGCCGCGCTCGTCGAGCACTATCCCCGCCTGGTACGGCTCGCCTACCTGATGCTGCCGTCGGACCTCGGCCGGGGCCGCCGGGTGCTGGCGGCCCACGGCCTCGTGCAGCGCGCCCTGCCCCGGGGCCGCGGGCGGACCGCCGTGATCCCCGCCCAGTCCCCGGGCCGGGACGGCGACGCGGGGTACGCGTTCGTCCGCCTCCGGGTGCTGCGGGCGGCGCTGGAGGCGACCGGCCCGCGCAAGCGGCTGACCAGGCGTTCGCACCTGCTGCCGCTGCTGCCCCGGGTGTGGGGGCTGCGGCTGTTCCCGCGCTCCGGCGGTGCCGACGAACTCGCCTTGGAGAAGCGGCTGTCGGACCTGTCCGGTCCGGCCCGCGCCGTGTACGCGCTGCGCGGCCTGGAGCACCTGTCCGACGCCGACCTGCGCGGGATCCTCAAGGCCGCCGGGGTGACCCGCGCGGAGTCCGCGCTGACGGAGGCCAACGGCGTGCCCGCGCAGCACCGGCTGCTGTCCTCCCCCGAGTTCGACCCCTGCTGGCTGCAGGCCCGGCCCACCGACCTGGCGCGCCGCCGCCGGCGCACCAGGTCGGTCCTCGCCGCCGGGGCGCTCGCGGTGTGCGGCGCGCTGGTCGCCCTGCCGGGCGGCGGCTGGGGCCCGGACGGCGCCGCCGCACCCCCCTACGCGCGCAACCCGGCCGCCGAGGCGGCCCTCGACCCCGGCAGGCTGACCCGGGTCGCCCCCGCCGCCTGGCGGTCCGCCGCCCGCACCGACTTCTCCGTCTGGCCGGCGCGCGGCCCGCTCACCGGGGACACCGCCCTGCTGCGCCGGGCCCTCGCCGTCTGGGCCCGCCCCGGACCGGCGGTCCGCGTCTCGGCGACGCCGGGCACCCAGACCGGCGGCCCGGCCGGACCGCCCCAGTTGCTGTTCGCGGGCGAGGTGGACGCCTCGCGCGTGGTGCTCCTCTACGACGGCCTGCGCGTCACCCGCTACGCCGAGCCGAGGGACGGCACCGCGGGCGTCGCCCTCGACTTCGCCCGCGTCGACGGGGCGAGCGGTGCCGAGGCGGTCGCGCTGGTGCTGGGCCGCGCCGACGGCAACGTCCGCTACCTGACCGCGCCGTGGGTGACCCGGGCCGCCGAGCGGGACCTGATGAAGCCGGACGCACCGGCGACGGACCTCGCCGTCACCGGCGGCGTCACGGCACCGCTGGCCAGCCCGGCGCTGCGGCCCGGCGGCTGCACCTCGTGGAACGTGCTCCAGCTGACCGACGCCTCCGGCACCCGCCTGGCCACCGATCTGGGCGAGCTGGTCCCGGCCCGCCTCACCGCCGGGCGGCCGGGGGCCGCCGGTGAGGCCACGAGCGCCGGGGGACTGCGCGCCTGGGCGCCGTTCGCCTGCTCGCTGGCCGCGGAGCGCTCCGCGGGCGTGCGCAGCGTGAACGCGTGGGCGTACGCCGACCAGCCGCTGCCGGACGCGGGCGGCACCGGTACCTGGGCGTGCACCCGGGCCGAGACCTGGCGCGGGGCCGGTACGGCCGTGCTGGCCCAGTTCCGGATGCCGGGCGGGTCGGTCGGGGCGGTCGTGGCCCGGGGGACCGACGGGCCGGCGTGCGGTCCGCGCGATCCGCACGTGCTCGCCGGCGTGCTGTGGAAGTCCCGGACCGGGAGCTGGTACCTGCTGGCCGCGGGCGGTCCGGACACCGCGGCGGTCCGGGCGAGCGGCGGGGTCACCGCGGTGGGCCGGGGGCCGCTGCTGGCGGTCCGGGCCGGCCGGGGGGCCCGCGCCGTCCTGGAGGGGACACTGGCGGACGGACGGAAGGTCAGCGGACTGCGGTGAGGGATGAACGGCCGTGCGGGACGCTACCGTTCGCGGCCGATTCCGCTCGGTAAGGTGTTCGCATGAATACCGGGGTTCGCCGCAGGATGGGCGTCGAGGAACGACGGCAGCAGCTGATCGGCGTCGCCCTCGACCTGTTCAGCCGCCGTTCGCCCGACGAGGTCTCCATCGACGAGATAGCGTCCGCGGCGGGTATCTCGCGTCCGCTGGTCTACCACTACTTCCCCGGCAAACTCAGCCTCTACGAAGCCGCGTTGAAGCGGGCGGCGCAGGACCTCGCGGGCCGCTTCGAGGAGCCGCGCGAGGGCCCGCTCGGGGCACGGCTGCTGCGGATGATGGGCCGGTTCTTCGACTTCGTGGACGAGCACGGCCCCGGTTTCTCGGCGCTGCTGCGGGGCGGTCCGGCGGTCGGCTCGTCGGCGACCAACGCGCTCATCGACTCCGTCCGTCAGGCCGCCCACGACCAGATCCTCGCGCATCTGGGGGTCGGCGAGCCCTCCCCGCGGCTGGAGCTGGTCGTCCGCTCCTGGATCTCGCTCGCCGAGTCGACGGCGCTGATCTGGCTGGACGGCAGGCGCGTCCCGCGCGCCGAGCTGGAGCGGCAGCTCGTGCAGGACTTCGCCGCCCTGGCCGCCGTGAGCGCCGCCTATGACCCGGACATGGCCGCGCTGCTGCGCGTGATGGTCGGGCAGGAGCCGGCCGACGGCCCCTTCGCGGAGCTGGCCGGCCGGCTCGTGCCCCTGGCGCCCTGACGGGCGGCTACCGCTGAAACCTCCGGTAGGAGGGGTCCAGTTCGCGGGTCTCGGCGGAGGCGTGCAGGGTGAGCCCGTCCTGGGCCGCCACGTGCGTGCGCAGCAGGTCCAGCACGGCCTGCGTCAGCCGTTCCTTCGTCTCCTCGCTGCGTCCGGCGAGGAGGCCGGGGGTCACGTGCACGACGGCGTGCCGCTCCTGCCCCGGCTCCTCGTACCCGTACGCGGTGCGGTCGCCGCGCCGCGACAGCGTCCTGCAGGCCTCCGGCGCGGCCGCCGCGATCCCGACGGCCGCCTCGTGCACGGCCCGGGCGAAGGAGTCCTCCAGCACGGAGGAGCAGCCGACGGTGATCTGCGGCACGGCCACTCCTGTTCTACGGAAACGCCCTCACCCTAGTTCGCCGCCCGGGTGAACACCGCGACGGTCCGCGCCGGGACGGTGAAGGTGCCCGTGCCGGCCGCGTAGGCGGACGTCCTCACCACCGCGTCCGCGCCCGCCGCCTGCACCGGGTGCAGCAGGTAGCGCGTGCCGGCGAGGGCGCCGATCCGCTGCTCCTGCCGGTGCGGGGTCGCGTTGAGGACGACGACCAGGTCACCGAGCCGCATCGTGACCACACCAGGTGTCTCGTCCCTGCCGGACAGCGGGAAGGAGAGCCGGTCCTGCACCTGCGCGGCCGTGTCCAGAAAGAACGCCGGCTCGGTCGTACGGATCCTCAGCAGGTCCCGGTAGGCGGCCGAGGCGCCGGTGATCTGGGGGCAGCCCACCGTGACGGTGGTGAGCAGCGGCTTGGCGTACGGCCACTTGGCCCTGTTGTCGGCCCCCATGGGCAGCCCGCGGCCGAAGCCGTTGCCGTCGGCGCAGTTCCAGTGGATGGCGTTGAACCAGTCGCCGCTGTCGAAGGAGTTGCGGTCCAGCGACTTCGAGCGCAGCAGGTCGGTGCCCGCCTGGGAGAGGGCCGGCCCCTGCGAGAGGGCGGCCGTGGCCATCGCGAGGACCTGCATCCGGGCCCGGTCGGCGGCGCTCGTGGAGGCGGGCAGCTTGTAGGCCAGGGCGTCGAACAGCGTCTCGTTGTCGTGCGCGTCCACGTAGGCGAGGGCGTCGCCGGGGGCGTCCGCGTAGCCGGCGGGAGCGCCGTTGTAGTCGATCCCGGCGCCGGTGACCTCCTCGCCGTCGGTGCCGGTGAAGCGGTACCGGGCGAGGTTGCCGGTCAGCCCGACCTTGATCAGGTCCTGGTAGTGCAGCAGCCGGGCCTTCTGTTCCGCCTCGGTGCCGTTGGCCGCCGAGGAGTTGGGGTCGGTGTAGAGGCCGGACGCGAAGCCCTGGACGCCGGGGTCGGCGTCGAAGGGGCCGCCGCCGCGCACCGCGTCCCGGGCGCGGTCGGAGAAGGTGGCGACGCCGGTGCCGGCCATGTTCTTCTGGGTGGCCTGCACGAACCGGGCGTCGTCGGCGACCTCCCCGAAGTTCCAGCCCTCGCCGTAGAGGACGATCTTCTTGCCGTCGACGCCGTCCTCGGCCACGGTCAGCGCGTCCAGGGCCTTGCGGACGGCGAGGATGTTCGCCCTGGGGTGGTGGCCCATGAGGTCGAAGCGGAAGCCGTCGACCTTGTACTGCCTGGCCCAGGTGACGATCGAGTCCACGACCAGCTTGCCCATCATCGCGTTCTCGGGCGCGGTGTTGGCGCAGCAGGTGCTGTCGGCCACCGAGCCGTCGGCGAGCAGGCGCTGGTAGTAGCCGGGCACGATCCTGTCGAGGACGGAGGTGTCCGCCTGGCCGGCGGCCGCCGTGTGGTTGTAGACGACGTCCATCACGACCCGGAGGCCGTCCCCGTTGAGCGCCTGCACCATCCTGCGGAACTGGACGGTGCGGGCCGTGCCGTCGGGGTCGGTGGCGTACGACCCCTCGGGGACCGTGTAGTGGTACGGGTCGTAGCCCCAGTTGTAGGCGTCCTGCGCGGCCGTCCTGGCCACGCACTCCTGCTGCCGCTCGGAGTCGGCCGGGTAGGAGGCCGGGTCGCAGTCCGGGACCGCCTGGCCGGCCCGCTTCTCGGGGATGGTGGCGATGTCGAAGGCGGGCAGCAGGTGGACGTGGGAGGTGCCCGACCTCGCCAGCTCGCGCAGGTGCCGGGAGCCGTCGCCGTCCCGGTCGGTGAAGGCCAGGTAGGTGCCCCGGTCCCCGGCCGGGACGGTCGGGTCGGCGACCGAGAAGTCCCGGATGTGCAGCTCCTGGATCCGGGCGTCCTTCAGCGGGACCGCCGCGGGCTTGCGCAGGCCGGCCCAGCCGGCCGGGGCGAGCGACCCGTCGTCCAGGTCGGCCAGGACGCTGCGTTCGGAGTCGGCGGTCAGCGCGACCGAGTAGGGGTCGGTGACCTCGTTGGTGACCACCTTGCGGACGCTGGGCGCCCACACCCGCACCACGTACCGGTACGGCCTGTTCCGCCAGGACGCCGGTCCGGTGACCGACCAGACGCCGGTCGCCGCGTCGCGGCGCATCGGGACGGCGCGGCCGTCGAGGTCGAGGCGGACGGACCGGGCCGTCGGCGCCCACACGGACAGCGTCGGCCTGCCGTCGTGGAAGACCGGTCCGAGCGCGGCCCTGGTCGCGCCGGCGTACAGGTCGTCCAGGACGCCGGCGACCTGCACGCCGGTCGCCGCCAGCACGGCGCCGTTCGCGGCGCGCTGCGAGGCCACGACCTGTCCGGTCAGCGCCTCGCGCACCCGGTCCCGGTCGCGCGGGTCGACGGACCAGGCGGTGTAGTCCTCCAGGTGCGGGAACCGCGCCTTCTGGGCGTCGGTGAGCGTGGTCTTCGCCAGTCGCAGCCAGCGCTCGTCGTCGCTGGTCAGCGTCCCGTCCTCGACGGCGATCGAACCGTCGTGGGAGTAGAGCAGCTGGGTGGAGGCGGCGCCCTCGACGCCGTCGAGGGCAACGGTGTCCCGGTCGATCCAGACCGCCTTGGAGGTGGTGAGGTCGAGGGCCGCCGCGCCGCCGGCGGGCTGCGGCAGCAGGTGTTCGTCCCGGCCGTTCAACAACCACACCTCGTGGCCGTCGGCCGTGAGGTCCAGTGACCGGTTGGTGGGGAGGTCCTTGTCGTCGCCCTTGTGGAGGATGTAGCCGAGGTGGGTGGCACCCGGGGCGAGGGGCACCTCGAAGACCGCGCCATAGGCATCGGTGTCCACCGGCTCCAGGGGGTCCGACCAGTCGGTGGGGGTGGCGGCGCCCGTCCACACGTGCAGGCCCCAGCCGTCGTAGTCGCCGTCGGCGCGGTGGTAGTGGAGGACGGCCCTGCCGGTGTCCTGGGCCGGGTAGGCGGGCCGTTGCGTGCGCACCCCGGCGTCGCCCTGCTCGATCCAGACCTCGCCCGTCCGGGTGACGTCGATGGACCGGTCGGCGGGGACGTCCTTGTCGCCGTCCTTGTCGACGACGAGGAAGCCGACGTCCGAGGCGCCGGGCCTGAGCCTGACGTAGGCGAAGGCGCCGTAGGCGTCGCGGCCGATGAAGGGGTGGCTCGCGGGCCAGTCCGTGGCCTCGCCGTCGGCGAGGTCGCCCCAGGCGTACAGGCCCCAGTCGGCGTAGTCGCCGCCGGTGCGGTGGTAGTGGACGATCGCGTAGTCCCGGGAGCCGGCCGTGGGGACCCGCGGGGCGGGCGGGGTGCCGGTGGTGCTGCTCGCCGTGGCGCTCGCGGTGTGCCCGGCCGAGTCGACGACGACGGCCTTGTAGCGCAGGGCGGTCCCGGCGGGCACGTCCTTGCCGGGGGTGTGGGTGACCTTGTAGGGGGCGTGGTCGGCGGAGCCGAGCGTCTGCCACGGGCCGTTGCCGACCTGCGCGGCGAACACGACCCGGTTCAGCCGGCCGCCGCCGACCCCGGCGGTGACGTCCACGGTGCCGGTGGCTCCGGCGGCCGGGGGCGCGAGGGTGATCGTCGGCTTGGCGGCGGGTCCGGCGGGGGTGCCGGACGCCTTGTAGACGACGGCGGAGCCGGCCGGGACGGTGACCGTGATCCTGCGGTCCGCGTCGGTCCGCAGCGTGCCGTCGGCACCGTGGATGCCCCGGTAGGCCCTGTCCGCCGAGCCGGTCGCGAAGGTGGCCGTCCTCGCCTCGCCGGCGTTGTTGAGCGCGACCACGTACTCGGTGCCGGTACCGGCGTCCGTCCGGGTGAAGGCGTAGACGCCGGCGCCGTCGGCCGCGTACCGCTCGGTCTGGACGCCGTCCGTGAGGGCCGGGTTGTCCCTGCGGAGCTCGGCGAGGGCGGCGATCTGCCGGTACAGCGGCGCGCCGGTGTCGTAGGCGTCGCTTGCGTGGGTGCGGCCGGTGCCGATCTCGTCGTCGTCGAGGTAGTCGGCGACCTGGGAGGCGAACATCGTCTGGCGGGCGTCCTTGTCGCCGCCGGCGCCGGTGAAGCCCTGCTCGTCGCCGTAGTAGACGACCGGGTTGCCGCGGCTGAGGAACATCAGCTCGTTGGCCAGCTCGTCCTTCTTCAGCAGCTCGGCGTCGGCGGCCTGCGGGTTGTCCTGCTTCAGGAAGTACCCGATGCGCCCCATGTCGTGGTTGCCGAGGAAGGTGACCTGTTCGTAGGCGTTGGCCTTGCCGGTGGTGTACTTGTAGTCGTCACCGAAGACGCCCGCGAGCTTCCGCGCGCTGCCGCCCTGGGAGGCGTAGGCGCGGGCGGCGTCCTGGAAGGGGAAGTCGAGGGTGGCGTCGAGGCGGCCCTGGGTGACGTAGGGGGCGGTGACCGAGGTGTCCGCCGAGTAGACCTCGCCGAACATGAAGAAGTCCTTGCGCCCGTGCGCCGCCGCGTACGCGTCCAGCGCGGTCGCCCACTGGGTCCAGAACTCCATGTTCACGTGTTTGACGGTGTCGATCCGGAACCCGTCGACGCGGAAGTCCCGCACCCAGCGCTCGTAGATCTGCTCCATGCCGTGGACGACCTCGGGACGCTCGGTCCACAGGTCGTCCAGGCCGGAGAAGTCGCCGTGGGTCGCGGACTCGCCGGCGTAGGTCGAGTCGCCGCGGTTGTGGTACATCGTCGGGTCGTTGAGCCAGGACGGCACCTTGGCGTCGCTCGTGACCTGCGGCGTGCGCGGGAAGGAGGCGGCGTCCACGGCCGGGAACGCCCCGGTGCCGTCCGCGTGGTCGGCGTCGTCGAAGGGTTCACCGTCCTCGGTCAGGTAGGGGAAGGCACCCTTGGAGAGGTAGTCGTAGGACTTCTCCTCGTAGTCGACGACGTCGGCGGTGTGGTTGGTGATGACGTCGAAGAAGACCTTCATGCCCTTGGCGTGCGCCTTGGAGATGAGGGTCTTCAGGTCCCCGTCGGTGCCGAAGTGCGGGTCGACCCGGGTGAAGTCGGTGATCCAGTAGCCGTGGTAGCCGGCGGAGGCGTTGCCGCCGGTGCCCTGCACGGGGCGGTTCTTGAAGAGGGGGGCCAGCCAGATGGCGGTGGTGCCCAGGCCCTTGATGTAGTCGAGCCGCCGGGTCAGGCCCTTGAGGTCGCCGCCCTGGTAGAAGCCCTTGTCGGTGGGGTCGTAGCCGGTGCTCGTGCGCGAGCCGGTCAGACCGCCCCGGTCGTTGGAGGCGTCCCCGTTGGCGAACCGGTCCGGCATGACGAAGTAGAACTGCTCGCGCGTGTCGTCGTGCCGGGCGGGCTGCGACGCGAGGGCGGCGTCCGAGGGGGGCGCGGGCGGGGTGGCGGCACGGGCCGCGAGGGGTTGCACAAGGGCGGCGGCGAGGGCGGCGACCGTGACGGCCGCGACCCTTCCGCGCTGCGGGGTTCGGCGCCCGCCGGGCGCCGGCCATCTCGGTGTCACAGGCGGTAACTCCTTGCGGATGCGGCTCTCTCGGGTCCGGCCCCGGCGCTGCGGCGCGGTTTCGCCGCCGGGCGCCCGCGAGACCGTACCGCCGCCGAAAGACTTGCAGCAAGAGGCTTGAAACAAACAGAAAGAAATTTCATCCACGGCCCCGGGACCGTTGCCCGGGGCACGTGTGCGGACGCCCGGTCAGCAGCCCGACTTGCCGGCGTAGACCGCCAGGGCCGTGTTGCCCGCCAGGGTCGCGGTGAGCTGGCCGGAACCGTTCACCGTCACCGTGGTGTTGTTCTGCACGTTGCAGTACGTCCCGGCCGGCAGCGACGTCTGGTAGGTGCGCGTCAGCGAGCCGGACTCGTGGTTGACGGCCACATAGCCCTTGCCGCCCCGGCCGAAGGCGATGGCGTCGTTGCCGTCGTCCCACCAGTTGGTGACCGCCTGGCCCCTGGTGGCGTTGCGGAAGGCCACCATGGACTTGATCTCGGGCCAGGCGTGCTGGCACTTCCAGCCGTTCTGCCAGCAGGCGGTCACGGCGCCGTTGCCGGGCGGTCCCGCGTCCGCGTCCGACCATTCGTAACCGGAGTTGATGTCCGGGGCCCCGTAGGGCCAGGCCAGCATGAAGACGTTGGCCAGGGTGTAGGTGGCGCCGTCCTTGTAGTTGAGGGTGCTGCCGTTGCGCTCGGTGTCGTGGTTGTCGACGAAGACGCCCGCGGCCGAGCTGCTCAGGTAGCCCCAGCCCTCGCCGTAGTTCTTCAGGTAGGCGAGGTTCTCGTTGCCGAAGACGCGCTTGAGGTCGTAGGCGTAGCGGAACTCCTGCACGTCGCCGTTGTTCGTGTACTCGGTGGGCTGGACGGCCTCGCCCGCGCCGTAGATGACCTCCTGCTTCCAGTAGGCGCCGGGGTTCGTCAGGCGGCTCTTGATGTTGGCCAGGTCGGCGGTGTCGATGTGCTTGGCCGCGTCGATGCGGAAGCCGTCGACGCCCAGGGAGAGCAGGTCGTTCAGGTAGCCGGCGATCGCCTTGCGGACGTACTCCTCGCCGGTGTCCAGGTCGGCCAGGCCGACCAGTTCGCAGTGCTGGACGTTCCAGCGGTCGGTGTAGTTGGAGACCTGGGCCGTGCAGTCGTCGAAGTCGTGGGAGGAGTACAGGCCCGGGTAGTCGTACTTGGTGTACGACGAGCCGCCCGTGCCGGTGCCGCTGCCGGCCGACATGTGGTTGACGACCGTGTCGACGACGACCTTGACGCCGGCGGTGTGGCAGGTGGCGACCATGTTCCTGAAGGCGGTGCGGTCACCGAGGCGGCCGGCGATCCGGTAGGACACCGGCTGGTACGACGTCCACCACTGCGATCCCTGTATGTGCTCGGCGGGCGGGGAGACCTGCACGTAGCCGTAGCCGGCCGGGCCGAGGGTGCTGGTGCACTCGCGGGCCACGGAGGCGTAGTTCCATTCGAAGAGGACGGCGGTGACGTCCTTGGTGCCGGGCGGGGAGGCCTCAGCAGTAGTCGGGTACATGCCAATCGCGGCGGCGGCCGTGAGGGCCAGCGCGGCGGGAAGGGTTCTGCGTGCCATGTGGGGTTCCTTCGTCATCGAAGGCTGGTGGGGGCCGGTGGAGGCCGGTGCGGGGCACCGCGGGACCGCTGAAGGCGCTTGCTGCAATCTTTCAGCAATCTTGCGGTGACCCAGATGGTAAGGGCCCGCTGCCTGAAAAGGCAGCGGGCCGGACGAAGTTGGTGCGAGAACTTGTCGGCGCGCGGTCAGCCGGCCGTCGTCCACCACACGGTGGTGTCGGCCGGGACCTTCGACCCGTCCGCGCTCCCGGCGACCTCGTCGCTGCTCAGCAGCACGCGGCCGTACGCCGGAACCGTGACCGGCTCCCCCGTGGTGTTCGCGACGCACACGAAGTCACCGCGGCGGAAGGCCAGGACGCCCCGCGGCGCGGGCAGCCACTCCACCGCGTCGCCCGCGCCCAGCGCGGGGTGCGCGCGGCGGGCGGCGAGCGCGGCCCGGTACAGCTCCAGGGTGGAGCCGGGCACGCCGGTCTGCGCCTCCACGCTCAGCTCCGCCCAGCCCTCGGGCTGGGGCAGCCAGCTGCCGCCGTCGCCGAAACCGTGGGAGGGGCCCCGGCGGGTCCACGGGATCGGCACCCGGCAGCCGTCGCGGAAGCCGTCCTGACCGGCGCCCCGGAAGTACGCCGGGTCCTGGCGGACCTCGTCGGGGAGGTCGACCACGTCCGGCAGGCCCAGTTCCTCGCCCTGGTAGACGTACGCCGAGCCGGGCAGCGCCAGCATGAGCAGGGTGGCCGCGCGGGCGCGGCGCAGGCCCAGCCCGCGGTCGCCGGCCGTGCGGATCTGGGTGCCGAGCCCGGGTGGGTTGGCGAAGCGGGTGGCGTGCCGGGTGACGTCGTGGTTGGACAGGACCCACGTGGCCGGGGCGCCGACCGGGCGCATGGCCTCCAGGGTGCGGTCGATGACCCCGCGCAGTTCGTCCGCGTCCCACTCCGTGGCCAGGTACTGGAAGTTGAAGGCCTGGTGCAGTTCGTCGGGGCGGACGTAGTTGGCCGTGCGCTCGACGGTCGGGGTCCAGGCCTCGGCCACGAAGATGCGTTCGCCCGCGTACTCGTCGAGGACCTTGCGCCACTGCCGGTAGATCTCGTGCACGCCGTCCTGGTCGAAGAACGGCATGACATCGTTGCCCAGCAGCTTGAGCTGGTCGTGGGAGCCGAGGTCCGGCAGGCCCTGGGCCTTCACCAGCCCGTGGGCGACGTCGATGCGGAAGCCGTCCACGCCCATGTCCAGCCAGAAGCGCAGGATGGAGCGGAACTCGTCCCCGACGGCCGGGTGGTCCCAGTTGAAGTCGGGCTGCTCGGGGGCGAAGAGGTGCAGGTACCACTCGCCGGGGCTGCCGTCCGGCTCGGTCACCCGGGTCCAGGCCGGGCCGCCGAAGATGGACTCCCAGTCGTTGGGCGGCAGTTCGCCGTCCTCGCCCTTGCCGGGGCGGAAGTGGTAGCGCTCGCGCAGCGGGGAGCCCGGGCCCTCGGCGAGGGCGCGCTTGAACCACTCGTACTGGTCGGAGGAGTGGTTGGGCACGAGGTCGACGATGATCCGCAGGCCCAGTCCGTGGGCGTCGCGGATGAGCGCGTCGGCGTCCAGCAGGGTGCCGAACATGGGGTCGACGGCGCGGTAGTCGGCGACGTCGTAGCCGGCGTCGGCCTGCGGGGAGGCGTAGAAGGGGCTGAGCCACACGGCGTCGACGCCGAGGTCGCGCAGGTACGGCAGGCGGGAGCGGACGCCCTGCAGGTCGCCCATGCCGTCGCCGTCGCTGTCGGCGAAACTGCGCGGGTACACCTGGTAGATGACCGCGTCCCGCCACCAGTCGCGGTGGCCCGCGACGGTGGCGGCGGTGGAGTGGTGGGCCGGGGCGGCGGGGTGCTGCTGGCTCATGGCGTCCTTGTGCGTGACGGAGTTCGGGTCATGGGCGGGCGGCGGACGCGCGGACCGGGGAACGGGACGGCCGCGGTGCCGGCGGGGCTGGATGGGTCTCCCCTGCGCGGAGTGCGCGGGGAGGACACCGCGGCCGTCCACCCGCGCGCTCGGGCGCGCGGGAGCCTCTTCCCGGTGGGCGTCAGCCCTTGGTGCCGCCGGCGGTGAGGCCGGTGACGAGGTTCCTCTGCACGAGGTAGAAGAACACGGTCACCGGTATCGCGATCAGCACCGCGGTGGCGGCCATGTAGTTCCACTGGGCGTCGTGCTCGCTGACGAACGTCTGCAGTCCGACGGCGAAGGTGTACTTGGAGTCGTCGAGCAGGAAGGTGGTCGCGAAGGCGACCTCCCCGACGGCGGTGATGAAGTTGTAGAAGGCGGCGACGGCCAGTCCGGGGCGGGCCAGCGGCAGGACCAGCCGGAAGAAGGTGCCGAAGGGGCTCAGCCCGTCCACGCGTCCGGCCTCGTCGATCTCGAAGGGGATCGTGTCGAAGTACCCCTTGAGCAGCCAGGCGCTGTAGGGCACGGCCGTGGTGCAGTTGATGACGATCAGGGCCCAGTAGGTGTCGATGAGGCCGAGCTCGCTGAAGATCTCGTACATCGGCACGATCAGGATGGCGATCGGGAAGGCCTGGGTGAGCAGCAGCACCCACATCAGCGACCGGTAGCCGGGAAAGCGCATCCGGGAGACCGCGTAGCCGGTGGTGGCGGCGACGAAGACGCCGATCAGGGTGGTGCCGAGGGCCACGATCATCGTCGACCTGAACCAGTCGAAGAAGGCCGTGTGCCGGAACACGAAGCCGTAGTTGGAGAAGGTGAGCTTGCCGGCGATCCTGCCGGGGTGCAGGTAGTCGTCCTTGTCCGGCCCGAGGGACAGGAAGAACAGCCAGGCCACCGGGGCCAGCGCGATCAGGCTCGCCACGGCGAGGCCGCCGTGCAGCAGGGCGGTGCCGAACGGGCCGCGCTCGCCGCGCCGCCGTGCCGCGGGGCGGCGCGGGGGCCGCGGGGCGGGGGCCGGCCCGGCCTGCGTCTTCTCCGGGGTCGTGGTACTCATGGCGGCGGCTCCTGCGGCGTCAGACGGCGAGCTGGTCATTGCGCTTCAGCCAGCGGAAGTAGAAGGAGGTGAAGACGGCGAGGATCGACAGCAGCAGCACGCCGTACGCGGCGGACTGGGCGAAGTCGCGCGGCTGCTGGCCGAAGCCGAGGAAGTAGGCCCAGGTCACCAGGATCTGGGCGTCGGGGGCGCCGGTGGGCCCGAACAGCAGGAAGATGATGGCGAACTGGTTGAAGGTCCAGATGACGCCGAGCAGGACGACGGTGGAGCTGACCGAGCGCAGGCCGGGCAGGGTGACGTGGCGGAACCGCTGCCAGGCGCTGGCGCCGTCCATCTCGGCGGCCTCGTGGAGCGAGGGGTCGATGGACTGCAGTCCGCCGAGCAGCGAGAGCATCATGAACGGCACACCGCACCAGGTGTTCACCATGATCGCGGCGAACCGCTGCCAGAAGGTGTCCTCCAGCCACTGCGGCCGGGGCAGGTGGAGGGCGCCGAGGACCTGGTTGAGCACGCCGGAGTCGGCGAGCATGATCCGCCAGGAGAAGACGGTGACGAAGGTCGGCACGGCCCAGGGCAGGACCAGCAGCAGCCGGTAGAAGGTGCGTCCGCGCAGCTTCTGGTTCAGCATGAGCGCGAGGCCGAGGCCGACGGCGTAGTGCAGGGCGACGCAGGCGGCGGTCCACAGGACGGTCCACAGGAAGTGCGACCAGAACCGGTCGTAGGCGGTCGGGCCCCACAGGATGTCGGCGTAGTTGTCGATGCCGACGAACCGGTAGGTGGCGGCGATGTGGTTGACGCCGATCGTGCGCGCCGAGTTCAGGCTGTTGGCGTCGGTGAGGGTCAGGTAGACGCCCCGCACCAGCGGGTAGCCGACGATGACGCCGAGGACGACGACCACCGGGGCGATCATCGCGTAGGCGTACCAGTGCTTCTGGTAGCCGTTCTTCATGCGCTGCCCCAGCCCGGGCCGGGGCGCGCGGTCACCGCGGCGCCTGCCGGTCGCGCGGTCGATGGCGACTGTCATGGTTCGACACCTTCGAGGATCAAGGAGTTGGGCCGGGCGCAGCCGGCGGCCGTCGGGCCCGCTCCTGCGGAGAGCGGGACCCGGCGGCCACGCGGGCTCACTTGCTGAAGTCGGGCACGAGCTTGGCGATGGCCAGTTCGGCGTTGCCCAGACCCTTGTCCAGGGACTCCTTGCCGCCGGCGATCTTCGGCAGCTCGGTGTCGAGCGGGCCCCACAGGGAGCTGTACTCGGGCAGGGCCGGACGGGGCTGGGCGGCGGCCAGGACGCCCTGGTAGCCGGCGATGCCGGGGTCGGTCTTGACCCGGGCGGTGTAGGCGTCGGTCCGGGTGGGCAGGGTGGAGTTCTTCAGGGCGATGGTCTCCTGGGCCTTCGCCGAGGTCATGAACTTGACGAACTTCAGCGCCGCGGTCTGGTGGGCCTCGTCGGAGCCGGCGTAGACCGAGAGGTTGTGGCCGCCGGTCGGGGCGCCCGCCTTGCCGGCGGTGCCGGCCGGGACGGTGGCGATGCCGAGGTTGTCCCGGTCCTTGAAGGCGGAGCCCTTGTAGAAGTTCGTGATCTCCCAGGGGCCCTGGATGATCGCGGCGACCTTGCCGTTGACGAACGCGTCCTGGATGTGGGCGTAGGCGTCGGCGGTGGTGTCCGCCTTGTGCAGGCCCTTGCCGGAGAACAGGCCCAGCCAGGTGCCGTAGGCCTTCTCGGCGGCGGCCGAGTCCACGGTGATCTTCTTGCCGGCGGCGTCGACGGTGTCGGTGCCCTCGCCGTACAGGAAGGGCTGCGCGTAGTAGGCCTGGGTGGAGCCCCAGTAGCCGTCGGCGCCGGTCCTGGCCTTGACCTCGGCGGCGGCCGACTTCAGCTCGTCCCAGGTCGTGGGCGCCCCGGTGATGCCGGCCTTCTTGAACAGGGCCTTGTTGTAGACCAGGGCGAGGGTGTCGGTGACCAGCGGCACGCCGTAGGTCTTGCCCTCGTACTGGGCCTGCTTGATCAGGTTGGGCTCGAAGTCACCTTGCTCGGCGAGCGCTTCGGTGCCGTCCAGCGGCAGGAAGTAACCCTTCTTGGCGAAGGCGGGGGTCCAGCCGACCTCGGAGCGCAGGACGTCCGGGGCGCCCTTGGAGCCGGCGGCGGTGTCGAACTTGTTCTGCGCCTGGTCGAAGGGGACGTTGACGTACTTGACCCTGACGTCCTTGTTGGCGGCCTCGAACTGCCGCACCAGGGTCTTGTACGTCGGTGCCTCATTGGTGGCGTTGGAGGTGTCCCACCAGGTGATGGTGACCGGGCCGTCCGACTTGCCGTCGCCGTCGCTCCCGCCGCACGCCGTCGCCGTGAGGGCGAGGGACGCCACCAGCGCGGAGGCCGCTATGCCACGCCGCATGAGTTCTCCTTGAGTGTTGAGCCCGTGGAATGCAGGGGGCGGCCCCGTCCGCCGCCCCTGCCGTCGTGCCGACTGCGCCGTTGCGGCGGCCGGGCGACCAGGAACGTAACAGCGATGCAAGCGGCGCGAAAGACCTTGCAGAAAAAAAATGCAAGGCGATGCGGGGGTTACCGTGCCGTGACCTGCGGTAGATCCCGTTGAAACCCCGTTGTGGCGCCGGTCGGCGCGTTGACGGACACGTGTGCAAGACTCTGCAAGCTCTTGCCAGACGTTTCGACCGCCGGGATCATCCGGTTGCAGACACCGAGAAGGACGAGGAGCGCGATGACGCAGCATTCGACGGCGGGCCGGCCGGCCGGCCGTGCACGGCGTCCGGTCGGTGTGCAGGGCGGGGGGCGGCCGGTACAGTCCGGTGCCGTGACCACACGGCTCGCGGACATCGCCGCGCAGGCGGGGGTGAGCGAAGCGACCGTCAGCCGCGTCCTCAACGGGAAGCCCGGCGTCGCCGCCACCACCCGCCAGTCCGTGCTCGCCGCGCTGGACGTGCTCGGCTACGAGCGTCCGGTGCGGCTGCGCCAGCGCAGCGAGGGCCTGGTGGGCCTGATCACCCCGGAGCTGGAGAACCCGATATTCCCCGCCCTGGCGCAGGTCATCGGCCAGGCGCTGACCCGGCAGGGCTACACCCCGGTGCTCGCCACCCAGACCCCGGGCGGGTCCACGGAGGACGAGCTGACCGAGATGCTCGTGGACCGGGGGGTGGCCGGGATCATCTACGTCTCCGGGCTGCACGCGGACACCACCGCCGACATGCAGCGCTACGAGCGGCTGCGGGCGCGGGGCGTCCCGTACGTGCTGGTGGACGGGTTCTCGCCGAAGGTGCAGGCGCCGTTCATCTCCCCCGACGACCGCGCCGCGATGACGCTGGCGGTCACCCATCTGGTCTCCCTCGGCCACACCCGGATCGGGCTGGCGCTCGGGCCCAAGCGGTTCGTGCCGGTGCAGCGCAAGATCGAGGGCTTCGTGCGCGGCATGCAGGACCAGCTCGGCCTGAGCGCCGAGACGGTCGAGACCGAACTGGTCCAGCACTCGCTGTACACGCTGGAGGGCGGCCAGGCGGCGGCGAGCGCGCTGATCGACCGGAAGTGCACGGCGGTCGTGTGCGCGAGCGACATGATGGCCCTCGGCGCGATACGGGCGGCCCGGCAGCGGGGCCTGGAGGTGCCGCGGGACGTGTCGGTGGTGGGTTTCGACGACTCCCCGCTGATCGCCTTCACCGACCCGCCGCTGACCACGGTGCGCAAGCCGGTCCCGGCGATGGGGCAGGCGGCGGTGCGCACGCTGCTGGAGGAGATCGGCGGAACGCCCGCGCCGCACAGCGAGTTCGTGTTCATGCCGGAGCTGGTGGTGCGCGGTTCGACCGCCTCCGCGCCGGGGGACCGCCACCGCGGGTGACCTCCGGGTCCGGCCGGGAACGGCGCGCGGCGCAGGACGTGCGGAACGGACCCGGACTTGGGATGATCTGTCGGAGAAGCCCCTTCCGACAGACTGCGTGCTCATGGGTGACTCGACCGTGACGGAGCCGGAAGGTCACGAGGAGGTGGCCGTTCCGCGGACCGTCACGCGCGGGGGCGCACGGGGTGCGCGGGGTGCCGCGGCCCGCCTGCGCCGGCCCCGGGCGCCCCGGCTGTGGTTCGAGGTCCTGCTGGTCGCGATGGGTTACTGGACGTACTCACTGATCCGCAACGCCGTGCCCGAGCAGCGGGGCGAGGCCCTGCGCAACGCCGACTGGATCTGGCGGGCCGAGCACGGACTGGGCATCGCCGTCGAGCAGTCCGTCAACCACGCCGTCAACACCGCGGGGTGGCTGGTCGTCGGCATGAACTACTACTACGCCACCCTGCACTTCGTGATCACGCTCGGCGTCCTGGTGTGGTTGTACCACTGGCATCCGGGCCGCTACGCGGCGACCCGGCTGGCGCTGTTCGCGACGACGGGCGTGGCCCTGGCCGGTTACCACCTGTTCCCGCTCGCCCCGCCCCGGCTGATGCGCGGCGGGCACTTCGTGGACACGGTCGCGGTGCACCGGACGTGGGGCTCGATGGCCTCCGGCGACCTGAAGCACGTGTCGAACCAGTACGCGGCCATGCCGTCCATGCACATCGGCTGGTCGCTGTGGTGCGGGCTGACGGTGTGCGCGCTGGCCTCGGTGCCGTGGGCGCGGGTGCTGGGCCTGCTGTACCCGGCGGCGACCCTGCTGGTGATCGTCGCCACGGCCAACCACTTCTGGCTGGACGCGGTGGGCGGCGTGCTGTGCCTGGCCTTCGGCCTGGCGGTGGCCCGGCTCTGGTACGGCAGCCTGCCGCACGCCCTGCCGCGGCCGGCCCCGGTCCGGGCGGGCCGGACCGCTCAGGCGCCGTCCCCGTAGAACAGCTCCTCCACGACCGTGCGCGCCCGGCGGGCGGTACGGCGGTAGGTGTCCAGCATGTCGCCGGCGTGCCCCGAGCCGTAGCCCAGGTGGCGGCCGACGGCGGCCAGCTCGCGCGGCTCGGTGGGGAAGGTGTCGCCGGCCCGGCCGCGCACCAGCATGACCGCGTTGCGCACCCGGGTGGCCAGCACCCAGGCCTCGTCCAGGACGGCCGCGTCCTGCGCGGACAGCAGCCCGGCGTCCCGGGCGGCGGTCAGGGCCTCGCGGGTGCGGGTGGTGCGCAGGCCCGCCTCGCGCCGGCCGTGGCGCAGCTGGAGCAGCTGCACGGTCCACTCGACGTCGGACAGGCCGCCGGGGCCGAGCTTGGTGTGCAGCTTCGGGTCGGCACCGCGGGGCAGGCGCTCGGCCTCCATGCGGGCCTTGAGCCGGCGGATCTCGCGGACCGCGTCCTCCGTGAGCCCGTGCTCCGGGTAGCGCAGCGGGTCGATCAGCTCGGTGAAGCGACGGGCCAGGTCCGCGTCCCCGGCGACCGGCTCGGCCCGCAGCAGCGCCTGCGACTCCCAGCCCAGGGACCAGCGGCGGTAGTACGCCTCGTACGACTTCAGGGTGCGCACCAGCGGCCCGGACTTGCCCTCCGGGCGCAGGTCGGCGTCGATGAGCAGCGGCGGGTCGGTGCTGGGCAGCTGCAGCAGGCGGCGCATCTCGGCGACCACCTTGTTGGCCGCCGCGGCGGCCTCCTGCTCGTCGACGCCGTCGTGCGGTTCGTGCACGAACAGTACGTCGGCGTCGGAACCGTAGCCCAGCTCGTGGCCGCCGAAGCGGCCCATCCCCACGATCGTGAACCGGGTGGGCAGGTTGCCGTCCCAGCCCTCGCGGACCACCGCGCGCAGGGTGCCGGCGAGGGTGGCGGCGGTGATGTCGGAGACGGCGGCGCCGACCCGGTCCACCAGGGCGCCCGGGTCGGCCTCGGCGGGGCTGTTCTCGGTGCCGTGGGAGCCTATGATGTCGGCGGCGGCCGTACGGAACAGTTCGCGGCGGCGCACGCCGCGGGCCGCGGTGACGCCCTGCTGGGCGCTGCCGGCGCGGCCCACGGCGGCCAGGATCTCCTGTTCCAGCGGGCCGCGGCCGCGCGGCCGCAGGCCGCTGCCGCCGGTGCCGGCGCCGTCGCCCTCGCCGAGCAGGGCCACCGCCTCGGGGGCGCGCATGAGCAGGTCGGGGGCGAGGCGGCCCGCCGACAGGACGCGGGCCAGGTTCTCGGCCGCGGCGCCCTCGTCGCGCAGCAGCCGCAGGTACCAGGGGGTCTTGCCGAGGGCGTCGGAGACCTTGCGGAAGTTGAGCAGGCCGGCGTCCGGGTCGGCGGATTCGGCGAACCAGCCGAGCAGGACGGGCAGCAGGGTGCGCTGGATGGCGGCCTTGCGGCTCACGCCGGAGGCCAGGGCCTCCAGGTGGCGCAGGGCGGCCGCCGGGTCGGCGTAGCCGAGGGCGACCAGCCGCTCGCGGGCCGCCTCGGGCCTCAGCCTCGCCTCTCCGGGGGCGAGCTGGGCGACGGCGTCGAGCAGCGGGCGGTAGAAGAGCTTCTCGTGCAGCCGGCGCACGACCCCGGTGTGCCGCTTCCACTCGCGCCGCAGCCCGGCCACCGGGTCGGCGCGCAGGCCGAGCGAGCGGCCGAGGCGGCGCAGGTCGGCCTCGGCCTCGGGGACGAGGTGGGTGCGGCGCAGCCGGTGGAGCTGGATGCGGTGCTCCATGGAGCGCAGGAAGCGGTAGGCCTCGTCGAGGCGGGCGGCGTCCTCGCGGCCGACGTAGCCGCCGGCGGCGAGGGCCCGGAGGGCGTCGAGGGTGGTGCCGCTGCGCAGGGAGGCGTCGGTGCGGCCGTGCACCAGTTGCAGCAGTTGGACGGCGAACTCCACGTCCCGCAGGCCGCCCGGGCCGAGCTTCAGCTCGCGCTCGACCTCGGCGACGGGGATGTTCTCCACCACCCGGCGGCGCATCTTCTGCACGTCGGGGACGAAGTTCTCCCGCTCGGCCGCCTGCCAGACGAGGGGGGCGAGCGCGTCGAGGTAGGCCTGCCCCAGTTCGGCGTCGCCGGCCACCGGGCGGGCCTTGAGCAGGGCCTGGAACTCCCAGGTCTTGGCCCAGCGCTGGTAGTAGGCGAGGTGGCTGCTGAGGGTGCGCACGAGGGGGCCGTTGCGGCCCTCGGGGCGGAGGTTGGCGTCGACGGGCCAGATGGAGCCCTCGACGGTGGTCTCCGAGCAGATCCGCATCATGTGCGAGGCGAGCTTGGTGGCGGCCCTGAGCGCCTTGGCCTCGTCGGCGCCCTCGGCCGCCTCGCCGACGAAGATCACGTCCACGTCGGAGACGTAGTTCAGCTCGTGGCCGCCGCACTTGCCCATCGCGATCACCGCGAGGCGGCAGGCCGCCGCGTCCTCGGGCGCGGCGGCGCCCGCCACCGCCAGGGCGGCGCGCAGGGTGGCGGTGGCGAGGTCGGCCAGTTCGGCGGCGGTCTCGGCGACGTCGGTGGTGCCGCACACGTCGCGGGCGGCGATGGACAGCAGGCAGCGGCGGTAGGCGACGCGCAGCGAGACGGGGTCCGCCGCACCGGCCAGGCCGCGCTCGAACTCCTCCACCCCCGGGTGCAGGTCCCTCGGTTCGTAGGTGACCAGGGCCTGCCAGTCGCGCGGGTGCCGGGACAGGTGGTCGGCGAGGGCGGCGGAGGCGCCCAGCACGCCCAGCAGGCGGTCGCGCAGCGGCTTGGCCGCGATCAGGGTGTCCAGCAGTTCGCGGTGGGCGGTGGGGTCGGGCTGGGCCTCCAGCAGGCGCATCAGGCCGTGCAGGGCGAGGTCGGGGTCGGCGGTGGCGCCCAGGGCCTCCAGCAGCACCGGGTCGTTGCGCACCGGTGCCAGCTCGGCGCTGTCCAGCAGGCGCTCGGCGGCGGAGGGGTCGGTGAAGCCGTGCCGAAGCAGCCGCGTGAAGGTACTGCTCCTGCGCCCCGGCGTCATCCGCGGCCTCCCCTCGCGTCAAGGTGCTCCCGGCCAGAGCCTACCCGCGGGCCCCCTGGCCTGCGGCGCGCAGGTCCGCGGTGCCTCCGCGCCCGGTGCGGCGGACGCCGGGACGCGGGTCCGCGACGTGCCGGGTCAGCGGGGGGTGCCGGGGGCGTGCGCCGTTTCGCGGCGGTGCGGCGGGGACGGGGCCAGCAGGGTGCGCATCAGGTGTGCGGAGTTCACCGCCGCGTCCGCGCAGCAGTTGTTGAACAGCACGTGCACCTCGTCCGTGCGTTCGGCCAGCGACCGGATGCGGGGCAGCCACTGCGTCAGTTCCGGCTCGGTGTAGGCGTGGCGGAACCGGTCCTCCTTGCTGCCCGTGCCCCAGTGCGGGCTGCGGCCGTGGAAGCGGACGACCGAGAGGCGGGGGGTCGTGACCGGCGCGAGCGGCGGCACGGAGGTGGGCAGGCCCTGGACCGTGTCGACGGCCACGGCGGTGGCGTCCAGGTCGCGGAGCAGGGCCGTGGTGGAGCGCGCGCGGTCGTCGCGCCACCAGGCGGGATCGCGGAACTCCACGGCGAAGGGCCAGTCGCGGGCCCGCTCCCGGGCCGCGCGGACGAACTCCTCCGCCCCGGGCCCCGGGGTGAGGGACGGCGGGTACTGGAAGAGCAGGGTGCCGAGCCGGCCGGCGTCGCGCAGCGGGGCGACCGCCTCGGCGTAGCGGGCCCAGACCTCGTCCAGCAGGCCCCGGTCGCGGGCGCGGCCCCGCAGGTCGGCGGGCAGGGCGGCCGGCCGGGTGGGGTGGCCGGTGAGCAGGGAGAAGGCCTTGATGTCGAAGCGGAAGCCCTCGGGCGTGCGCTCCGCCCACCGGCGGGCGGTGTCCGGGTTCGGCAGTGCGTAGTAGGCGGAGTCCGCCTCCACCACGGGGAAGCACGCGGCGTAGTGCCGCAGCCGTCCCTCGGCGTCGCGCCGCCCCGGCGGGTACCAGCCGCTCGCGACGAGTTCCCGGTCGGTCCAGCCGCACGTGCCCACGAGGATCTCCGTCATGGGCCGCTTGTACCCGCGGCGGGCGGGCCCGGCACCCGGCGGTTCACCCGTTCTTCATCCGCAGGGCCGCCTCCCGTGGACCACCCGAATGTTGGCGTGTGCATGCTCTGACCGCACCGTCAGCCCCCGCTCCCCCTCCGGAGGTCGAAGTGTCCGGCAGTTCCGCGTACCGCCGCGCCCGTGCCCTCGTGGCCTCGGCAACCGCCCTGGCCGCGGCCGCGATCGGCCTGTGGACCGGGCTGGGCGGTGAGTCCGCGCACGCGGCGGGCGCCGTGCCGAGCCCGGACCACGTGGTCGTCGTGGTCTTCGAGAACCACGCCTACGGCCAGGTCGTCGGCTCCTCCAGCGCCCCGTACCTCAACTCCCTGAGGTCCGGCGGCGCCAGCCTGACCCAGTCCTACGCCGAGACCCACCCGAGCCAGCCGAACTACTTCGCCCTGTTCTCCGGCTCCACCCAGGGCGTCACGGACGACAGCTGCTACACCCCGGCCTTCTCCTCCGCCCCCAACCTGGCCTCCGAGCTGATCGCCGCCGGCCGCAGCTGGGCCAGCTACAACGAGACCCTGCCCGGCCAGGGCTCGACCACGTGCAGCAGCGGGAGCTACGCCCGCAAGCACAACCCCTGGTTCGGCTTCGGCAACGTGCCGACGTCGACCGCGAAGACGTTCGCCCAGTTCCCGGCGGACCACTCGACGCTGCCCAGGGTGTCCTTCGTGATCCCCAACCTGTGCAGCGACATGCACGACTGCCCGGTGTCCACCGGTGACACCTGGCTGAAGAACAACCTCGGCGCCTACGCCACCTGGGCCAGGACCCACAACAGCCTCCTGGTCGTCACCTTCGACGAGGACGACCGGCTCAGCGGCAACCGCATCCCGACGGTCCTGTACGGCCAGCCGGTCACGGCGGGGGCGTCGTCCTCGACCACGTACAACCACTACGACCTGCTGCGCACCCTGGAGGACAGCCAGGGCCTGACCGCGCACGCGGGCAACGCGGCCTCGGCCAGGGACATCACCGGGATCTGGGCGTCCTGACGTGTACGTAGCGGACAGTCGCGCGTCCACGCCGGCGTCCGCGGACGGCGCCGTCCGGCCCGGGGCCGGACGGCGCCGGGCCGCGCTCGCCCCGACCGTGCTCGCCCTCGGGACCGTCAGCCTGGTCACCGACGTCTCCTCGGAGATGGTCACGGCGGTGCTCCCGCTGTACCTGGTGACCGGCCTCGGCCTGTCCCCGCTGGGCTTCGGCCTGCTCGACGGCGTCCACAACGGCTTCTCGGCGCTGGTCCGGCTGGCCGGCGGGCACCTCGCCGACCGGGGCGGGGGCCGGCACAAGTGGGTGGCCGGGCTCGGGTACGCCGTCTCGGCGCTGTGCAAACCCCTGTTGCTGGTGGCGCACACGCTCACCCCGATCGGGCTGGTCCTGGCCGCCGACCGCACCGGCAAGGGGCTGCGCACGGCCCCGCGGGACGCGTTGATCTCCCTGTCCAGCACGCCCGGGGACCGCGGCCGGGCCTTCGGCGTGCACCGCGCGATGGACACCGCGGGCGCCCTGCTGGGCCCGCTGGCGGCGTTCTGGATCCTGCGCGCCACGGTGGACGGCTACGACGCGGTGTTCACCGTCAGCTTCTGCGTGGCCGTGCTCGGCGTGCTGGTGCTGGTGCTGTTCGTGCCGGGAGGCGCGAAGGCGGCGGCCCCGGCCGCCGCCCGCCCCACCCTGCGCGCCGCGCTCGGCCTGCTGCGCCACCGCGACCTGCGCCGCGTCGCCGCGTGCGCGCTGCTGCTGGGCCTCGCCACGGTCGGCGACTCGTTCGTCTACCTGCTGCTGCAGCGCCGCCTGGGCGTCCCCGACCGCTGGTTCGCGCTGCTGCCGCTGGGCACGGCCGCCGCGTTCCTGCTGCTGGCGGTGGTGCTGGGCCGGCTCGCGGACCGGGTGGGCCGGTGGAGCGTGTTCCTGGCCGGTCACGGCGCCCTGCTGCTGGTGTACGCCCTGCTGCTCACCTCCTGGCACGGCACACCGCTGCCGTACCTCGTCCTGGCCCTGCACGGCTGCTTCTACGCGGCCACCGACGGGGTGCTGATGGCCGCGGCCTCGACGGGCGTGCCGGAGGCCCTGCGCTCGTCCGGGCTGGCCGTCGTGCAGACCGGGCAGGCGCTGGCCCGGTTCGCCTGCTCGCTGCTGTTCGGCGCGGCCTGGACGGTGTGGGGCGACCGCGCGGCGCTGGCGGGGGCGACGGTGGCCCTGGCCGCCTGCGCGGTCCTCTCCCTGACCCTGCGCCCGGAAGGCACCGTCACCGCATGACCGCACCCACCCGCACGACCGCACGCACCCGCGTCCTGATCCTGCTGTCGGCCCTCGCCGTGCTGGCGGCGACCGGGCTGGCGGCCGTGCTGCACGCCTCGGCGCGCGCCGAGCGCCGCGACCACGTCCGGGCGGGCGGCCCGCGCGTCACGCCGGGCACGGTGACCCTGACCGGGCACGGCACCATGGTGTTCCGGAACACGGCGTGGGGCCCGCACCGGGACGAGCTGACCGCGGTCCCCGCCGCCGACCCCTCCGGCCCGCGCACCGCCTCCGGTGTCCGGTGCCTGCGCTTCCACGCCGCCGCGGGCACCGGGGTGTGCCTGCAGGCGGTGCACGGACCGGTCTCGGACACCTACCGCGCCCTGGTCCTGGACGCCGGCCTGCGCACCGAGCACCACTACGGCGTCCCGGGCGTCCCCTCGCGCGCCCGGGTCTCCCCCACCGGGCACTTCGCCGCCTGGACGGCGTTCGTGGGCGGCGACTCGTACGCGGGCACGGACTTCTCCACCCGCACCGCGATCGTGGACACCCGCACGGGCGGGCTGATCCCGTCCCTGGAGGCCTTCCGCATCATCCGTGACGGACACCCCCATCGGGCGGCGGACGCCAACTTCTGGGGGGTGACCTTCGCCGCCGACGACCGCACCTTCTACGCCACCCTGGCCACCGGGGGCCGCACCTACCTGGTCCGCGGCGACCTGCGCACCCGCACCGTCACCACCCTGCACGCCAACGTGGAGTGCCCGTCCCTGTCCCCCGACGGTACCCGCGTCGCCTACAAGAAGCGCGTGGGGGGCCTGCCCGCGGACGCCCCCTGGCGCCTGTACGTCCTCGACCTGCGCACCTGGCGGGAGACCCCGCTGGCCGAGCCGAGGAGCGTGGACGACCAGGCGGTGTGGGAGGACGCCCGCACCCTCGTCTACGCCCTGCCCGGGGACTACGGCGCCGACCTGTACCGGGTACCGGCGGACGGCTCGGGCCGGCCGCGGCGCATCAGCACGGCGGCCGTGTCGCCCGCCTACCCCGGACAGCCGCGCCCCGCGTCCACCGGGGCGCCGGGAACCGCGTCACCACGCTGATCCGCCGTTCGCGCCGCCGGCGGGTGCGGGAGGGCCCGGCGGGGCGCCGGTGCCGCACGGCACCGCCCCGCCCCCGCACCGCCTCACCCCCCGCACCCGGCGCCCGCGCCGCCCGCCGTGCCGACGGAGCCGCGCCGACGGAGAACCGCCCTACAGCACCGGCAGGTTCTTGCGCAGCTCGAAGGCGGTGACCTCGGAGCGGTACTCCTCCCACTCCTGCTTCTTGTTGCGCAGGAAGAAGTCGAAGACGTGCTCGCCCAGGGTCTCGGCGACCAGGTCGCTCGTCTCCATGAGGGTCAGGGCCTCGCCGAGGTTCTGCGGGAGGGGTTCGATGCCCATCGCGCGGCGCTCGGCGTTGGACAGGGCCCAGACGTCGTCCTCGGCGCCCGGCGGGAGTTCGTAGCCCTCCTCGATGCCCTTCAGGCCGGCGGCGAGGAGGAGGGCGTAGGCCAGGTACGGGTTGGCGCCGGAGTCCAGGGAGCGGACCTCGACGCGCGCGGAGCCGGTCTTGCCGGGCTTGTACATGGGGACGCGGACCAGGGCGGAGCGGTTGTTGTGGCCCCAGCAGATGTAGGAGGGGGCCTCGCCGCCGGCGCCTGCGGTGCGCTCGGAGCCGCCCCAGATGCGCTTGTAGGAGTTCACCCACTGGTTGGTGACCGCGGAGATCTCGGCCGCGTGCTTGAGCAGGCCGGCGATGAAGGAGCGGCCGACCTTGGAGAGCTGGTACTCGGCACCGGACTCGTAGAAGGCGTTGCGGTCGCCCTCGAAGAGGGAGAGGTGGGTGTGCATGCCGCTACCGGGGTGCTCGGAGAACGGCTTCGGCATGAAGGTGGCCTGGACCCCCTGCTCCAGCGCGACCTGCTTCATGACCAGGCGGAACGTCATGATGTTGTCGGCCGTGGAGAGCGCGTCGGCGTAGCGCAGGTCGATCTCCTGCTGGCCGGGGGCACCCTCGTGGTGGGAGAACTCCACCGAGATGCCCATGGACTCCAGCATGGTGATCGCCTGGCGGCGGAAGTCCATGCCGACGTTGGTCGGGGTGTGGTCGAAGTAGCCCGAGTTGTCGGCGGGGGTGGGCCGCGAGCCGTCCATCGGGCGGTCCTTCAGCAGGAAGAACTCGATCTCCGGGTGGGTGTAGAAGGTGAAGCCCAGGTCGGAGGTGCGGGCCAGGGCGCGCTTGAGGACGTAGCGCGGGTCGGCGAAGGACGGCGAGCCGTCCGGCATGAGGATGTCGCAGAACATGCGGGCGGTGCCGGGGGCCTCCGCGCGCCAGGGCAGGACCTGGAAGGTCGACGGGTCCGGCTTGGCGATCATGTCGGACTCGTAGACCCGGGCGAAGCCCTCGATGGCGGAGCCGTCGAAGCCGATGCCCTCGTCGAAGGCCTGTTCCAGCTCGGCCGGGGCCACGGCGACGGACTTGAGGAAGCCCAGCACGTCCGTGAACCACAGGCGTACGAACCGGATGTCGCGCTCCTCCAACGTCCGGAGCACGAACTCCTGCTGCTTGTCCATCTTCCGCTTCCCCATCCTTGCTGGTCAGGCCGCCTGTCCCCGGTGCGACGCGGAGGCGGCCGGGCACCTGAGCATCCCACCACAACACCATTTCGTGCGCGTTGCGGACCTCGATCGCCCGGGCGTCCGCGGCCTGAACGCCTCTCCACGGCAGGTGTACCGCTCCTGAACCCATCTTGCCTGCTCGCACCGGCATCCGTCATGGCCCTCCTCTCCCCGTGTGGGCCGCTCCGCGCCCGCCCGGTGCGCCCCCGGCCCCGGTCACCTCCCCGTCCGCCGCCCCGTCCGCCGCCGGCGCGGCCACGGCGCTCACCGAGCGTGCCGCGCCGGATGCGCGGTGGTGGGGCCCGCCGGGTGATACACGGTGCGAATCGCCCGGTTCCCGCGGTCTCCCTACGGAAGGAGGCCGCTTCCCCACTACGATCAGCGGGCCCCACCGTCCCTGTCCCCTTTCCTCCGAAGGACTCCCCCCATGGGTTCCGCGAAGAACAGCAGCACCGAGGCGCGCAAGGCGCGCATCGAGGAGATGCGGCGTGCCGAGCGTGCCCGCGAGCGGCGCAACCGGGTGCTCGTCGTCGTCGCGAGCGTGGTGGTCGTCGCCGGTCTCGCCGTCGGCGGCGTGGTGCTCGTGAACAAGCAGTCGGACTCGAAGGACACGGCGGCGAGCGACTCCAAGGGCGGCTCCTCCGGGGACTCCGGGCACTTCGTCACCGGCAGGGACGGGGTGCGGACGTGGTCCGGGAAGCTGTCGCGGACGCACGTCTCGACCAAGGTGTCGTACCCGATGCACCCGCCGGTCGGCGGCAACCACAACCCGGTGTGGCTGAACTGCAACGGGGACGTCTACACCAAGCCGGTGCAGGACGAGAACGCCGTGCACGCGCTGGAGCACGGCGCGGTGTGGGTGACGTACACCGGCAAGGCGGCGAAGGCGGACGTGGACGCGCTCGCGGCGAAGGTGAGGAAGACGCCGTACTCGCTGATGAGCCCGTACGAGAACCAGGCCGCCCCGCTGATCCTGTCGGCGTGGGGCCACCAGGTGACCGTCGGGAGCGCGAGCAACCCGGAGGTGGACAAGTTCTTCGCCACCTACGTCCAGGGCGACCAGACGCCCGAGCCGGGCGCCTCGTGCACCGGTGGGGCGATGAAGTGAGGCGGCGGCACGTCGGCTGGGCCGCGGGGGCCGCGGCGGCGGCCCTCATCGCGGCCGGCGCGATCACCTACGCGGTCGCCGAGGACGGCGGGCCGGGGCCGCGGACGCCGGACGCCGCGTCGGCGGACGCCGGGTTCGCGCGGGACATGGCGGTCCACCACCAGCAGGCCGTGGAGATGTCGTACATCGTGCGGGACCGCACGAAGGACGAGGAAGTGCGCAGGCTCGCCTACGACATCGCGCAGACGCAGGCCAACCAGCGCGGCATGCTGCTGGGCTGGCTGGACCTGTGGGGGCTGCCGAAGGTGTCGGCCGAGCCGCCGATGACCTGGATGGGCATGGGCGACATGGCCTCCGGCAAGGACGGCGCGCTGATGCCGGGCATGGCGACCAACACCGAGCTGGACAAGCTCCGGTCGCTCAGCGGCCGGCCGGCGGAGGTGCTCTACCTCCAGTTGATGACGGCCCATCACCAGGGCGGCGTCCACATGGCCGAGGGCTGTGCCGCCAAGTGCACGGTGGCCGTGGAGAAGAGGCTCGCGCAGGGCATGGTCGAATCCCAGCGGTCGGAGATCGAGTTGATGGCCGGCATGCTCAAGGAGCGCGGAGCACAAGCCCGTTCGTAACACCGCCGTAAGGACGAAAGACCCAAATCACCCAAGCCGGTGATTCCTTGGGTTTCTCTTGACCTTCGCGTTCCCCTGGCATGAACGGTTCATCGTCAGAGTGGCCCCCATCGTGTGATCCACTCGCCGGCCCACGCCGCCGCAGACCGGCGCCCGCATCCGCGACGTACCAACCACTACATGCATGCGAAACGCATCGCAGGGGGTTCTATGAGATCCAACCGCGCCAAGATGCGTGCCGGCGTGAGCATGGCAGCGACACTGCCCATGGTCGTCGGCGCGCTGGCGCTCGGCATACCCGCGGCGCACGCCGCGGACGGCCCGGCCCGCAACGCGCTCAAGGGCACCAAGCCCGCCTGGGCCACGGCCAAGGCGGACAAGGGCGCCACCGCGGACAGCGCCCAGGTCAAGGCCCGGGTGTACCTGGCCGGCCGGGACGCGTCCGGCCTCGCCGCCTACGCCAAGGCCGTGTCCGACCCCAGCTCGCCGCTGTACGGCAAGTACCTGAGCGCCAAGAAGGCGCAGGCCCGCTTCGGGGCCACCAAGGCCCAGGTGGCCGCCGTCAAGTCCTGGCTGACGTCGGCCGGTCTGACGGTCACCGGGGTCACCTCGCACTACGTCGCCGTCTCCGGTGACGTGGCCGCCGCCGAGAAGGCGTTCGGCACCCAGCTGCACAACTTCGCCAAGGGTTCGAAGACCTACCGCGCCCCCGCGCAGAACGCGACGGCGCCGGCGGACCTGAAGGGCGCCGTCCTCACCGTCACCGGCCTGGACAACGCGCCGCACAAGTCGGACCACGACGACCAGCTTCCGCCGCCGGACGCCGTGTTCAAGAACGCCGGGCCGTTCTCCTCGTACTACGGCTCCGACGTCGCGAGCACGCTGCCGAGCGCGTACGGCAAGCAGATCCCGTACGCGGTCAAGGGCTACACCGGCAAGCAGCTCCGCGCCGCCTACGGGGCGGGCGGCTACACCGGCGAGAAGGTGCGCATCGCCATCACCGACGCGTACGCCTCGCCGACCATCGCCTACGACGCGGGCACCTACGCGCACAAGAACGGCGACGCGGCCTGGAAGACCGGCCAGTTGCACCAGGTGCTGCCGAAGAACTACACGAAGACCGAGGAGTGCGGGGCGGCCGGCTGGTACGGCGAGGAGACCCTCGACGTCGAGGCCGTGCACGCGGTCGCGCCGAACGCCGACGTCACCTACGTGGGCGCCGCGTCCTGCTACGACGACGACCTGCTCGACTCGCTCAGCAAGGTCGTCGACAGCCACCTGGCCGACATCGTCTCCAACTCCTGGGGCGACATCGAGGCCAACCAGACGCCGGACCTCGCGGCCGCCTACGACCAGGTCTTCCAGCTGGGCGCGGTCCAGGGCATCGGCTTCTACTTCTCCTCCGGCGACAACGGCGACGAGGTCGCCAACACCGGGACCAAGCAGGTCGACACCCCGGCCAACTCGGCGTGGGTGACCGCGGTCGGCGGCACCTCGCTGGCCGTCGGCAAGGGCGACACGTACCTGTGGGAGACCGGCTGGGGCACCGAGAAGGCCTCGCTGTCGGCCGACGGCAAGAGCTGGACGAACTTCCCCGGCGCCTTCACCTCGGGCGCGGGCGGCGGCACCAGCGCGACCGTCGCCGAGCCGTACTACCAGAAGGGTGTCGTCCCGGACTCGCTCGCCCAGGCCAACAACGCCGCCGGCAACCGCGTCGTCCCGGACATCTCGGCCATCGCCGACCCGAACACCGGCTTCCTCGTCGGCCAGACCCAGACCTTCCCCGACGGCACGGAGAAGTACAGCGAGTACCGCATCGGCGGCACCTCGCTGGCCGCGCCGGTGATCGCGGCGGTCCAGGCCCTGTCCCAGGAGGCGCGCGGCGGCAAGGCCATCGGCTTCGCCAACCCGTCGATCTACGCCAAGTACGGCAAGAAGGGCGTCTTCCACGACGTCACGGACGACCCGACCGGCTCCGGCCTGGCGGTGGCCCGCGTGGACTTCGCCAACGGCTACGACGCCACCGACGGCCTGCTGACCTCGGTCCGCAGCCTCGGCAAGGACAGCTCGCTGTCCGCGGTGAAGGGCTACGACGACGTGACCGGTGTGGGCACGCCCGCGAACGGCTACGTGCAGTCCTACCGTCGCCACTGATCCAGCGGCACGGCCGGGGGGCGTGGGGTGTCAGACACCCCGCGCCCCCCATCGCGTCTCTTTGACGATTACACTGGGCGCGTGCCTCAACTTCGTCTCGCCCTGAATCAGATCGACGCCCGCGTCGGTGACATCGCCGCGAACGCCGAGTCGATCGTCCGCTGGACCCGGCACTCCGCCGAGCAGGGAGCGCACCTGGTGGCGTTCCCGGAGATGGCGCTGACCGGGTACCCCGTCGAGGACCTGGCGCTCCGCTCGTCCTTCGTGGAAGCCTCCCGCGCCGCCCTGCGCTCCCTGGCCGCCCGGCTGGCCGAGGAGGGCCACGGCGAGCTGCCGGTGATCGTCGGCTACCTGGACCGCTGCGAGACCGCGCAGCCGAAGTACGGCCAGCCGGCCGGCGCCCCGCAGAACGCGGCGGCGGTCCTGCACCGCGGCGAGGTGGTCCTGACCTTCGCCAAGCACCACCTGCCGAACTACGGCGTCTTCGACGAGTTCCGCTACTTCGTGCCCGGTGACACCATGCCCGTGGTCCGCGTGCACGGCGTCGACGTGGCGCTCGCGATCTGCGAGGACCTGTGGCAGGACGGCGGCCGGGTGCCGGCCGCCCGCTCGGCGCAGGCGGGCCTGCTGATCTCGGTCAACGCCTCCCCCTACGAGCGCGACAAGGACGACACCCGCCTGGAGCTGGTCCGCAAGCGGGCGCAGCAGGCCGGCTGCACCACCGCCTACCTCGCCATGATGGGCGGGCAGGACGAACTGGTCTTCGACGGCGACTCGATCGTGGTCGGCGCGGACGGCGAGGTGATCGCCCGGGCGCCGCAGTTCGCCGAGTGCTGCACGGTCCTGGACCTGGACCTGCCGGCGGCCCGGCCCGGGGCGCCCACGGGCGTGGTGGACGACGGTCTGCGCATCGAGCGGGTGGTCCTGTCCGAGGAGCCGCTGCCGGCGTACGAGCCCACCCTGACGGGTGGGTACGCCGAGCGCCTGGAGGACGACGAGGAGGTCTACTCGGCGCTGGTGACCGGCCTGCGCGCCTACGTCACGAAGAACGGCTTCACGTCCGTCCTGATCGGCCTGTCCGGCGGCATCGACTCGGCGCTGGTCGCCGCCATCGCCTGCGACGCGGTGGGAGCGCGGAACGTGTACGGCGTCTCGATGCCGTCGAAGTACTCCTCGGACCACTCCAGGGGCGACGCGGCGGAACTGGCCCGGCGCACGGGGCTGAACTACCGCACCGTGGAGATCGAGCCCATGTTCGACGCGTACATGGGGGCGGTGGGCCTGACGGGCCTGGCCGAGGAGAACCTCCAGTCACGGCTGCGCGGCACGCTGCTGATGGCGATCTCCAACCAGGAGGGCCACATCGTCCTGGCTCCCGGCAACAAGTCGGAGCTGGCGGTGGGCTACTCGACCCTCTACGGCGACTCGGTGGGCGCGTACGGCCCCATCAAGGACGTGTACAAGACGTCGGTCTTCCGGCTGGCGAAGTGGCGCAACCGGGCGGCACGGCAGCGGGGCGAGACCCCGCCGATCCCGGAGAACTCGATCAGCAAGCCGCCGAGCGCGGAGCTGCGCCCCGGCCAGGTCGACACGGACTCGCTGCCGGACTACCCCGTCCTGGACGCGATCCTGGAGCGGTACGTCGACCGGGACCAGGGCGCCGACGAGATCGTGGCGGCGGGCTTCGACCGCGCCCTGGTCACGAAGACGCTCCGCATGGTCGACACCGCGGAGTACAAGCGCCGCCAGTACCCGCCGGGCACGAAGATCTCGGCCAAGGGCTTCGGCAAGGACCGCCGGCTGCCGATCACGAACGGCTGGCGCGAGACGGCGTGACGCCGGTCCCGCCCGTCCGTCCGGCCCGGGAAACCGGGGCACCGGGGCACCGCCCCCGGTGCCCCGCGGGTCGCCCGCTCAGCGCACGCCGTGCCGCTCCTTGAGCGCGGCGACGAAGGGCGCCCAGGCGGCGGCGCGGAGGGTCAGCACCGGCCCGTCCGGAGCCTTGGAGTCCCGTACGGGGACGATACCGGGGAGGTTGCCCGCAACCTCGACGCACTCTCCGCCGTCGCCGTTGCTGTAACTGCTCCTGAACCAGAGCGCGTCACTCAAGTCGACCCGGTTGCTCGCCATTTCGGTATCCCTCTGCCGCTGACTCGATCATGGCCAGGGACGTGTCCGGTGACAGTGCGACCGCCCTGAGCCGATCGTATGCCTTGCGGTACTGCTTCACGAGGGCCGGATCATCAATGGTGTCCCCACTGTAGGACGCCTCCGTGTAGACCAGCGGCGGGGCGTCGGGGAAGGTCATGATCATGACGGAGGCCGCCATCAGCGGATACGCCCCGCACTTCCGCGGAACGATCTGCGGAACGATCCGCCGCCGCTCGGTCAGCTCCACGATCCGGTCGAGCTGGCCGGCCATCTCCCCCGGCGACACGATCGAATCGGTGAGCAACGACTCGTGCAGGATCGCCCAGTAATCCGGGACGAAGGGGTCGTGGTCGAAAAGGCACGCGCGGTCGATCCGGGCCCGCACCTTCTCCTCGACCCACTCGTCGGAGGCCGCCGGATGCGCGGACCTGACCAGCGTTCGCGCGTACGGGGCCGTTTGAAGCAACCCCGGCAGAGTGCTCGGGGACCACAGCTCGATGGATTCCGCGTACCTCTCGGCCTCCAGGGCCTTCTCGAAGTACGCGGCGTGCGGCCCCCTCCGCGCCCGCCGCACGTCCTCGCAGTGCCGTTCGAAGTACCCGTCCGTCCCCAGCACCCGGTCCACGTGCCGGGCCAGCTCCACCGGCATCCGCCGCTTGCCGTGCTCGATGTCGCTCAGGTGGGACTTGCCGTAGAAGCTGCCCTCGACCAGCCGCTCCAGGGACAGCCCGGCGGCCTCCCGCTTCCACCGCAACTCCTTGCCGTAGAAGTCGGGGACGCTGATCGACCCGTCGATGTCCTTGCGCCGTGCCACGCGCTCACCACCGTCACTCGCACCGCCGTTTTCCGCCGTTCGCGCCGCGGACGCGAATCGGCTTCCACGCTAGCGGTCCTGGGGACAATCTGTGATGAGTTCGTCACACACCGCACAAGAGGACACCACTCCCATGCCCGACCACTCCCCCACCGCCCACGACACGACCCTGTGCGTGGAGGAACTGCGCACCGCCCTCGCCCTGCACGGCATCAAGCTCCCCTCGCTCCGGGTCGACCTGCCGAGCTTCGCGGGGAGTTACGAGCCCCCCGCCGGCCTCGTCGCGCTCGGCAACTGCAACACCGCCACGGCCCGGGCGCTCGCCGCCGCCCTCCGCAGGACGGCGGGCGAATGACGGCCCCGGAACCCTTCGAGATGAGCCTGCTCGCCTTCCCCGAGGCGGTGCCGGAACTGCGCCACCACCTGCGCGGGCACGGCTTCGACGTCCGCCTGTGCGCGACGGAGTTGCTGACGAACGTCATCGACTACCTCGGGGAGGGCACGCCCGTGACGGTCCGGGTCACCGGCACGGACGACGGCCACACCCGCGTCGAGGTCACCGACACCGACCCGCGCGCCCTGCCCGTCCTGGCGCCGGCCGCCGGGACCGCCGAGTCCGGCCGGGGCCTGACCCTGGTCGGCGCCCTGTCGCGGCGCTGGGGCGTGGACCCGGGGGCCGGCCGCAAGACGGTGTGGTGCGAAGTGCGCCCGCTCCCCCGGGAGGAGGAGCGGGCGGGGATCGCCAATCCCGTCACGGCGCTTTCCAGGCGTGCCACACATAGCGGGCGGGACGGCCGTTCCCCGTACGCCGGAGAAGGCGAAACGGAGTGAGCGACCGGCTTTGAACGGGAAACGGGGTGTCGAATCGGCCACATGACCAAAACCCGCCCTGAGCAGGCACTTCACTACTTCTCCGCTCGCACGGGACCCCCGGTTCATGGTACCTTCGCAGACCTTCGGGAACCATTCCTCCATACAAAAAAAGCTTCCATGGAAAACGTCGGAATACTCCACGAAATGGAGTTGTCCGGTAATTTGGAGCACTCAGTCATGTCCGGCCCCACCGTTTCGGTGATTATCGCCGCCTACAATGCGATGCCTTATCTGACGCGCTGCATCGCCTCGGTCGCCGAGCAGACCATCGGCCGTGACCGACTGGAGGTCATCGTCGTCGACGACGGGTCCACCGACGGCACGGCGGCGGAGCTGGACCGTCTGGACAGGCTCCACCCCGGGCTGCTGCGCGTCTTCCGCCAGGCGAACTCCGGCGGCCCGTCCGCACCGCGCAACGCCGGACTCGACCGCGCCACGGGCGAGTTCGTCTTCTTCCTGGACGCCGACGACCACCTCGGTCCCGAGGCCCTGGAGCGCATGGTCGCGATGGCCGAGGACAACGGCACCGACATCGTGCTGGGCAAGATGGTGGGCGTCGGCGGCCGTAGCGCGCCCACGTCCATGTTCAAGCGCAACCAGCCGCGCACGGACGTGTTCTCCTCGCGCGTGTACTGGACGCTCAACCCCATGAAGCTGTTCCGCCGGGAACTCCTGGAACGCCACCACCTGCGGTTCCCCACGGACCTGGCCATCGGCGAGGACCAGCTCTTCGTCGGCGCCGCCTACCTGCACGCCTCCGGCATCTCCGTGGTCGCCGACTACGACTGCCTCTACTGGGTGCTGCGCGAGGACGAGGGCAACATCACCCAGCGGCTGACCGGGTCCGAGCGCCGGCTGCGGCTCCTGCCGCGCATGGCCGCCCTCATCCTGGACAACGTGCCGCCCGGTCCCGGCCGCGACCACCTGGCCCACCGGCACCTGACCGTCGAGGTCAAGCACCTGCTCGCCGGCCAGCTCGTCTTCGAGCCCCGCCACATGCAGGAGAAGACGCTCGCCCGGCTGGCCGAAGCCGTCGAGCCCCTGTGGCACGAGGGGATGGACGACCGGCTCTCGGCGATGGCCCGGCTGCGACTGCACCTCGTCCGCCACCGCATGCTGGACGAGGTCCTGGAGCTCGTCCGGTTCGAGAAGGAGCTCGCCCGGACGAAGGCGGCCACCCCCGTCCTCCTCGACGGGGGCCGCGCCCTCGCGCGCTACCCCTTCCTGCGCGATCCGGCCCGTTCGGTCCCCGACTCCTGCTACGACGTCACCGCCCAGCTCGGCTGCCGCCACCACGTCGGCCGGGCCGAGCTGCGGGGCACCGTGGTGCACCTGGCCGGGCACGCCTACCTCCACCGCGTGGAAACCCGTGACGTCAGCACGGAACTGGTCCTGCGCGAACGCGGCAGCGGTGCCGAGTACCGCCTGCCCGTCACCCACACCCCGACGCCGGGACTCGGGGCGGCGCAGGACGAGGGCCGCTTCGCCTACGAACTGGCCGGGTTCGAGGCCGTCTTCGACGTGACGACCGCCGCCGGCGGCGGGCCGCTGGGCGACGGGCTCTGGGACGTCTCGCTCGCCGTCGGCGCCCAGGGGGTGTCCAAGGAGGTCCGGATCGGCGGCAGGCGGGCCGACGGCGTCTTCGGCAGGGCCAGCACCCGGGTCGTCGCCACCGGGGAGGGACTGCGGGCCGTCACCCTCTACACCACCGAGCCGCACGGCAACTTCACCGTCGACCTCGGCGAGGCGAAGCACCGGGTGGCGTCCCGCGTCATCCTCGACGGGGGCGGCCGCTGGGCCGCCGACGCGCCCACCGAGCTGGAGTTCACCGGGCGCTGCACGCTCGCCTCGTACCCCGAGGGCGAGTTGAGGGCCGTCCTGACGAGCGACCGGGGCGACGTCACCACCCACCCGGTCCGCCGCGCGCCGGGCGCGGACGGCCGCTTCGTCGTGCGCGTCCCCGTCACCCGCCTCCCGGCGGGCCGGTGGAGCGGTCACCTCCGGCTCGGGGCCTGGCAGTGGCCCCTGCCGCCCCTGCCCGCGACCCTACCCCCGGCGAAGTGGCTGCGCTGCGGGCTGCCCCGGTACGCCAAGCCGGTCCCCGGCAGGGGCGGGCGGTTCGGGCTGCGGGTGGCCAGGACCGGCCTCGTCCGGGCACTCGTCCGGCGCCTCGGGTGACCGGCGGCCCCGGCCCCCCGCCGCGGAGCGGTGCGGGGGGCCGGGGCCGGTCGTGTCAGCGGTGCAGGGCCTCCGACCGGTCCGGCACGTGGGAGACGACGACCCGGCCCGGCGGGACCGGCTCGCGGCGCCGGTCCACCGCGTGCGCCACGCCCGCCACGCCCAGGCCGAGGACGGCCAGGGCCGCTCCGGCGAGGGCCGGGGACGTCACCCCGAAGCCCGCCGCCAGGGCCAGGCCGCCGATCCAGGCGCCGCCGGCGTTGGCCAGGTTGAAGGCCGCCTGGTTGGCGGAGGAGGCCAGGGAGGGGGCCGCGGAGGCCTTCTCCATGACCATCATCTGGAGGGGCGAGCCGGTGACGAAGGCCGCCGTGCCGAGGAGGACCACGGCCAGGGCCGCGGTGCCCTGCGTCCGCATCAGCGGCGGGAAGAGCAGCAGCACGGCCACCAGCGAGGCCAGGCCGCCGAAGAGGGTGCCGCGCAGGGAGTGGTCCGCGAGGCGTCCGCCGAGGAGGTTGCCGGCCGTGGCGCCCACGCCGAACAGGGCCAGCAGCAGCGTCACGTTGGTCTCGGCGAAGCCGGCCGCGTCCGTCAGCATCGGGCTGATGTAGCTGTAGGCCGCGAAGAGCGCGCCGAAGCCCGCCACCGTCGTGCCGAGGGCCAGCCAGACCGGGAGGGAGCGCAGTGCGGCCAGTTCACCGCGCAGGCCGTTCGCGGGGGCGGGGGCGTGGTCGTGCGGGATCAGCAGGGCCAGTGCGGCTATCGCCGCCAGGCCGATCGCGCTGACGCCCAGGAAGGTCGCCCGCCAGCCGAGGTGCTGGCCCGTCAGGGTGGCGACCGGGACGCCCGCGATGTTGGCGACGGTCAGGCCGAGGAACATCAGGGACACCGAGCGGGCCCGGCGCTCCGGCGCGACCATGTTCGTGGCGACCACGGCTCCCACGCCGAAGAAGGCGCCGTGCGGCAGGCCGCTGAGGAAGCGGGCGGCCAGCAGGGAGGTGTCGCCGGGGGCGAACGCGGACAGGGCGTTGCCCGCGACGAACAGGACCATCAGGGCGATCAGGACCGTGCGGCGGGGCATCCGCGCGGTGAGCGCGGCCAGCAGCGGGGCACCGATGACGACGCCCAGCGCGTACGCCGAGACGAGGTGCCCGGCGGCGGGGATCGAGATGTGCAGGTCGTCGGCGACGTCGGGCAGGAGCCCCATCATCACGAACTCGGTCGTGCCGATGCCGAAGGCGCCGACGGCCAGGGCGAGCAGGGCCAGGGGCATGGGAGGACCTGTGCCTTTCGGGGGAGTGGAGTTCCGGCCAGTCTATGTTCAGTTACGGAACAAAACTCCCCCGGCGCGGTATTCCCCGGGTTCACGGCGGGTTAAGAGGACGTGTCCGTCTCCTCCAGCTTCACCCGCGCCGCCACCGGCAGGTGGTCGCTGCCGGTGCGCGGCAGGGTCCAGGAGCTCTCCGGCTCGACGCCCTTGACCATGATCTGATCGATCCGGGCCATCGGGAAGGACGCCGGCCAGCTGAACCCGAAGCCGCTGCCCGCCGCGCCCTGCGTGGAGCGCATCTGGGAGGTGACGGCGTTGAGCGCGCGGTCGTTCATCGTGCCGTTCAGGTCGCCGAGCAGGACGACCCGCCCCAGGGACTCGCCGGCGATCGCCTCGCCGAGCGCGTCGGCGCTCTTGTCGCGCTGGCGGGCGGTGAACCCGGCCCTCATCTTCACCCGCACCGAGGGCAGGTGGGCGACGTACACCGCGAGCGGGCCCGCGGGGGTGGCGACGGTGGCGCGCATCGCGCGCTTCCAGCCGAGCTTGATGTCGACGGCCCGAACGCCGCTCATCGGGTACCTGCTCCACAGGCCGACCGTGCCGACGATCGCGTGGTACCCGTACGTCGGCGCCAGCGCCCTCTCGTACACCGGCACCTGGGAGGCGGGCAGTTCCTCCAGGGCCAGCAGGTCCGCGCCGGAGGAGGCGACGTCGCGGGCCGTGGCCGCCGGATCGGGGTTGTCGGCGTTGACGTTGTGGGTGGCCACCATGAGGTCGCCGCCGCCGGCCGACTTGTCGGTGAGCAGCCCGCCGAAGAGGTTCAGCCACACGATCGCCGGCAACAGCACCGCGATCAGCGCGGTCGCCGACCGGCGGACCAGGCCGAGCACCAGCAGGACCGGGACGGCCAGGCCCAGCCAGGGCAGGAAGGTGTCCGTGAGGCTGCCGAGGTTGCCGATCCGGTTGGGGATGCGCGAATGGGCCAGCATCACCAGGGCGAGCAGCAGCGCGAGGGCGGCGACGACGGTGCCGCGCCGCCAGATGCGCGGGTCGCCGCGCCAGCCGGTCAGGAGACGGTGCGTCAGCCGGTGTGTCAGGCGCCGAAGCCGGGATCCCGGTCGCCCGGGCCCCGAGTCTCCGTTGTCCGTCCCCGTCCTGTACGCCTGCTGCGTCATACCGTCTGCCTCACTGCCTGCCGTGCGCACCGTCGCCCCCCGCGTCCCTCCGACCCTAGGGGATGATCGGTTCCGTTCCGCCGTCCCGTGACGGCCGTACGGAAGACGAGGACGAACGGGGCGGCGCCAGGAGTTCCGATCGCCCCGCGGACAGGGGTGCACTGTGACCAAACGCGCACACTCGGGTCACCGGGCGGGCGGGCTGACGGGCCGTAGGCCGGCCAGGACCGTGTCGACGATCCGCTCGGACAGGCCCTCGGGCAGGTCGGCGTCGGGGCGCATGGCGGCGCGGGCGAGCATGGGGCCGACGAACAGGTCGTTGGCCAGTTCCAGGTCGATGTCCGGCCTGAGTTCGCCGTTGCGCCGCCCCCGGCGCAGCACGTCGAGGGCGAGGGCGCGGCGGGGCGCTATCACGCCGGTGTGGTAGGCGGCCCACAGCCTGGGGCTGCTCTTCATCTGCGCGTACACGTTGTGCAGGATCGCCGAGGAGCGGGTGACCAGGCCGCGCCGGCGCAGGGACTCCAGCAGGACGACGAGGTCGTCGCGCATGGAGGTGCCGGGGAGTTCGGGGTCGGGGGGCTCGGCGGCGCGCACCACGTCGACGAAGAGCTCCTCCTTGCCTCTCCAGCGGCGGTAGATGGTGGCCTTGCCGACGCCCGCCGTGCGCGCGACGCGCTCGATGGAGAGCTCCGCGAGGGGAACGCCCTCCTCCAGGAGCTTCATCACGCCTTCCAGGATGGCGCGTTCCACGGCCTCGCTGCGGGGGCGGCCCCGTGCGGGGGCGCCGGGTCGCGGCCGGCTGTCGGCAAGGCTCACGTGTCCGTCCTCTCACTGTGCTGCGGGCATTGTCCCGCAGCACGCCTCCTTCCCCCGTGGTGGCGCAGGCAGCGGTCAGTCCGCCGTGGTGACCAGTTCCGTCCTCCGTTCGTCCCGCGGGCCGGCCGGCGGCCTGCCCGGCAGGAACAGGGCCACCACCACGGCGCCGATGAGCGCGACGCCCGTACCGCACAGGGCGGTGACGTGCATGGCGTGCAGGAAGGCGTCGTTGGCCGGGCCGATCAGGGCCCTGCCCTGCGGGCCGAGCTTCCCGGCGATGCCGAGGGTGGCCTCGATGGACTCGCCGGCCGTGTCGCGCAGGGCCGGCGGCACCGGGCCGAGCTTGCCCTCGATGCCGTTGCGGTAGGCCGTCGCGAGCACCGAGCCGAGGACGGCGATGCCGAGGGCGCCGCCGACCTGGCGGAAGGTGTTGCTGAGCGCGGAGGCGGAGCCGGCCTTCTCGCGCGGCAGGGCCTGCATGATGACGACGGAGGTCGGCGTCATGATGTGCGCCATGCCGGTGCCCATGAGGAAGAAGACGACCTCCAGCAACCAGATCGGCGTGTCGGCCTCGAAGGTGGCGAAGGCGGCCAGCATCGCCGCGATCAGCACCAGGCCCGTGGTGGTCGTGGCCTTGTTGCCGAACCGCTGGACCACCAGCCGGGCCCGCGGGGCGAAGATCATCTGGGCGGCGGCCAGCGGCAGCATCAGCACGCCGGACTCCAGCGGCGAGTAGCCGCGCACGCTCTGGGTGTAGAAGACACCGAAGAACGTGACGCCCATCAGCGCGAAGAAGACCAGCGCGATGGCGCTCATGGCGGCCGAGAAGGCCTTGTTCCTGAAGTAGGTGACGTCCAGGGACGGGTGGTCGGTGCGCGCCTCGAAGGCGACGAAGGCGACCAGGACGGCCAGTCCGGCGACGACGGGCACCAGCACCTTGACGTCGGTGAAGTCGGCCAGCTCACCGCCCTTGATGATGCCGTAGACGAGCAGGACCAGGCCGACGACGGACAGGACCACGCCGATGGGGTCGAGGCGGCCGGGGTGCGGGTCGCGCGAGTCGGGCACCAGCCAGAGCATCAGGGCCAGGGCGACGATCACGATGGGCACGTTGACGAGGAAGACGGAGCCCCACCAGAAGTGGTCGAGGAGCGCGCCGCCGGTGATCGGACCGATGGCGATGGCGAGGCCGACGCCGCCGGCCCAGATGCCGATGGCCTTGGGCTGTTCCTCGCGCTCGAAGACGTTCATCAGCACGGCGAGGGTGGCGGGCATCACGAAGGCGGCGCCGAGGGCCATCACGGCGCGGTAGGTGATCAGCTGCCCCGGGGAGCCGGACTCGGCGGCCAGGGCCGAGCCGATGCCGAACACGACGAGGCCGCCGAGCAGCACCTTCTTGCGGCCGAGGCGGTCGCCGACCAGGCCGGCGGTGAACAGCAGGCCGGCGAAGACGAGGGTGTAGGAGTTGATCGCCCACTCGATCTGGCTCTGCGTGGCACCGAGGCCGGTGGGCGCCGGGGTGGCGATGGTCTTGATGGCGACGTTCAGGATCGAGTTGTCCAGGACGACGATCAGCAGGCTCAGCATCAGCACGCCGAGGATCGCCCAGCGTCGCCGGTGGACGGCCTCCGGTATCCGGGAGGCGGGGACGGACGTAGTCATGTGGTCAACCCTACGGTCGTTCCAATACGGAACCGTATCGTATTTGAATTCTTTACCGAGGCCTTGCACGCCGCGGTCTTCCCCCGCCGGGTGACCACCACCGCGGGGATCACACCGGGGTCCTCTGGTCCCCTTCGGCGCGAGGTGCCACCATGGAGACGGTCCGGGGACGCCGTCAGGGCGCCTCGAGATGATGAAGGAGCCGTTGCCATGACGCAGCTTTCGGCTGCCCGGAACAAGCCCTCCGACGGCAGCAAGGCGCTGTACGGGGGGAAGGGCACCCGCCGCATCACCGTCCGCGACATCGCCCTCGCCAAGGAGCGGGGCGAGAAGTGGCCCATGCTCACCGCCTACGACGCGATGACCGCGTCCGTCTTCGACGAGGCCGGGATCCCGGTGCTCCTCGTCGGCGACTCGGCGGGCAACTGCCACCTGGGGTACGACACGACCGTGCCCGTCACCCTCGACGAGATGACCATGCTGTCCGCGGCCGTCGTCCGGGGCACCAGCCGCGCCCTCGTCGTCGGCGACCTGCCCTTCGGCTCCTACCAGGAGGGCCCGGTGCAGGCGCTGCGTTCGGCGACCCGGCTGGTGAAGGAGGCCGGGGTCGGCGCCGTCAAACTGGAGGGCGGCGAGCGCTCGCACGAGCAGATCCGGCTGCTGGTGGAGTCCGGCATCCCCGTGATGGCCCACATCGGGCTCACCCCGCAGTCGGTCAACGCCATGGGGTACCGCGTGCAGGGGCGGGGCGAGGAGGCGGCCCAGCAACTGCTGCGGGACGCGAAGTCCGTGCAGGACGCGGGCGCCTTCGCGGTGGTCCTGGAGCTGGTGCCGGCCGAGCTGGCGGCCGAGGTGACGCGGGTGCTGCACATCCCCACCGTGGGCATCGGGGCCGGGCCGCAGACGGACGCGCAGGTGCTGGTGTGGACCGACATGCTCGGGCTGACGTCCGGCCGGGTGCCGAAGTTCGTGAAGAAGTACGCCGCTCTGCGCGAGGCCATGGACAGCGCGGTGAAGGAGTTCGCCGAGGACGTCGTCGGCGGGACGTTCCCGCTGGAGGAGCACTCCGTCCACTGAGCGCCCCGGGCGCCGGCCCGGCCACTGCCGCACCACCCCCGGACAGCCCGCCGACCGTCCCCCGTCGGCGGGCTGTCCCCCGTCCGCGCCCGGGCCGGCGGCCGGCCCGGGCGCGGCCGTCCGCCGTCGTGCCGGGAAGCCGTCGGGGGCCGCAGGCCGGGTGTAGGCAAGGTGTCGGCCGTTTGTCGGCGGGCCCTGGCATCGTCTCCCCCATGACGCGAATCGACGACCCCGCCGGCGGACGCCCCGCCGTGACCGTACGGGGGCTGGTCAAGCACTACGGCACGACCAGGGCACTGGACGGTGTCGACCTGGACGTGCGCGAGGGCACCGTGATGGGCGTGCTCGGCCCCAACGGCGCCGGCAAGACCACCCTCGTGCGGATCCTGTCCACCCTGATCACCCCGGACGCCGGGCAGGCCACCGTGGCCGGCTACGACGTCGTGCGCCAGCCCCGCCAGCTGCGCCGGGTGATCGGCCTCACCGGCCAGTACGCCTCGGTGGACGAGAAGCTCCCGGGCTGGGAGAACCTGTACCTGATCGGGCGGCTGCTCGACCTGTCCCGCAAGGACGCCCGCGCCCGCGCCGACGAGCTGCTGGAGCGGTTCTCGCTGACGGAGGCCGCCCGGCGCCCGGCGAGCACCTACTCCGGCGGCATGCGGCGCAGGCTGGACCTGGCCGCCTCGATGATCGGGCGTCCCGCGGTCCTGTACCTCGACGAGCCGACGACCGGCCTCGACCCCCGTACCCGCAACGAGGTGTGGGACGAGGTCGGGGCGATGGTCGGCGACGGGGTCACCGTCCTGCTGACCACCCAGTACATGGAGGAGGCCGAGCAGCTCGCCTCCGAGCTGACCGTCGTGGACCGCGGCAAGGTCATCGCGAACGGCGGCGTCGAGGAGCTGAAGGCCCGGGTCGGCGGGCGCACCCTGCGCGTCCGGCCGGTGGACCCGCGGCAGCTGCGGCCGCTCGCCGCGATGCTGGACGAGCTGGGCATCACCGGGCTCGCCACCACCACCGTGGACACCGAGTCCGGCACCCTGCTGGTGCCCATCCTCAGCGACGAGCAGCTGACCGCCGCGGTCGGCGCGGTCACCGCGCGGGGCATCACCCTCTCCGCCATCACCACCGAACTGCCCAGCCTGGACGAGGTGTTCCTGTCCCTCACCGGCCACCGCGCCACCGCCCCCCAGGACACCACGCCCGCCGAACCCCGCGAGGAGGTCGTCGCATGAGCGCCGGCACCCTGACCGACACCGACGTCCGCATCCCGCTGCGCGGGCACCTGCGGCACACCGGCGCGCTCATCCGCCGCAACCTGCTGTGGATCCGGCAGGACCCGGAGTCGATGTTCGACGCCCTGCTGATGCCGATCGTGTTCACGCTGCTGTTCGTGTACGTCTTCGGCGGCTCGATCGGCCTCGCGCTGGGCGGCGGCCAGCACAGGTACGTGCAGTACGTCATCCCCGGCATGCTGGCGATGATGAGCATGACGATGTCGCAGGGCGTGGGCACCGGCTTCAGCCAGGACTTCAACAGCGGTGTCATGGACCGCTTCCGGTCCCTGCCGATCGGGCGCGGCTCGGTGCTGTTCGCGAAGATCGCGGTGGAGCTGGCGCGGATGCTGTTCGCGACCGTGGTCCTCATGGCCGTCGCCGTCCTGGTCGGCTTCGACATCACGAGCTGGCCCGGTCTGCTCGCCGCCATGGGCCTGTCCGCGCTGTTCGCCTCGTCCGTCATGTGGGTCTTCCTCACGCTCGGCGTGATCCTGAAGAACGCGCAGTCCGTGCAGGCGATGGGCTTCCTGGTGCTGTTCCCGCTCCAGTTCGGCTCGTCGATCTTCGCGCCGACCCAGTCGATGCCCGACTGGCTGCGGCACTTCACCGACTACAACCCGCTCTCCGCGCTCGCGGACGCGGCCCGCGGGCTGATGGTGGGCGGACCGGTCGCGCACGACCTGTGGGTGACCGTGGGCTGGTCCGTCGCGATCAGCGCCGTGATGGCACCGGTGGCGATCCACAAGTTCCGCACCAAGGCCTGAGGGCCCGCGCTCACAGCAGGGCGGTGGCCTCCGCGAGGGAGAGGCCGCCGCCCTCGGCGTACGCGGCGTCGTAGGCGGCCGGGTCGAGGGCCGCGCGCAGCCGCGCCTCGGTGAGCTCGTACGCCCGGCGCTCCACGCCCGAAAAGGTGTGGCCGGGCGGCATGAGGGTGTCGGCGGCGCCCAGGCAGCGGGCGCCGTCCGCGGCGCGGGAGCCGCCGTCCAGGCCGGCCAGGGCCATCCCCGCCACGTGCAGGCAGACGGAGTGCAGGTGCGGGGTGAGGGTCTGCGACAGCGGGTCCCCGGCGAGCCGCAGCGTCCCGCGGATCCGGGTCAGCGCCTGCTCGCACCGGCCGTCGAGGGCGTCCACCCAGGCCTCCTGACAGCGGATCAGGGCGTCGAAGACGACGAAGTGCGCGATGCGGTACTCCTCCCGCAGGGCGCGCAGCTGTTCGCGCGCCTCGGCGGTGCGGCCGGTCAGGCCGAGCCAGCAGGCGAGGAAGATCCGGGCGATGGGCATGGCCTCGTCGGTGGCGCCGTCCGAGCGGGCGATGACGTCGCGCAGCATGCGCTCGCCGCGTTCCGTCTCGCCCGCCTCCATGAGCACGCTGCCCAGCCGGGCGCCGAGCACCGCCATCTGGACGTGGGCGCCGAGCCGTCCGGCGTGCTCGACGGCCGCCCCGTAGTCGGCGGCGGCCTCCCGGTAGGCGCCCCTGCGTTCGTGGGCCTCGCCGCGGGCGGACAGCGCCTCGGCGGTGCCCCAGGCGTCGCCGAGGCGGCGGAAGATCTCCAGGGCCTCGTCGGCGTCGCGGGCGGCGTCGCCCGCCCACTCGGTGCGGTTGGCGAGCACGTTGGCGCGCAGTTGCAGGGCACCGGCCAGCTCCCACTCGTAGCCGGGGACCTCCCGGCAGGTGCGGACGGTGGCGTCCATGATGGCGCGCAGCCGGTCCGCGCCGCCGGTGAACATCTCGGCGAAGAACCACAGGCTGCCCGGGACCCGGCAGGTCTGCGGCAGACCGGGCCGGTAGACCCGGGTGACGGCGCGCAGCTTGGCCTGGGCGTCGGGGGTCTGCCAGCAGTCCAGCTCGGTGTCCATGCAGGCGAGGTGGGCGAGGTGCACGCCGCGCCGGGCCTCCTGCAGGACCTCGCCGGTGAGCGGGGGCGGGGTGTCGGTGCAGCGCTGCCACACCGGGCGGGCGGGGCGGACCGGCTCGGCGAAGGGGTCGGGGCCGAGCGCCATGACCTCCTCGCACCAGGTGCGGCAGTCGAGGCGCAGGTCGCGCATCTGCCAGTACCAGACCAGCGACAGCACCAGGCAGAGCCCCTCCTGCTCGTCGCCGGCGGCGACGGCGTGCCGCAGGGCGGTGCGCAGGTTCTCGTACTCCAGCTGGAGCCGGTCGATGGCGGCACGCTGCCCGGGGCCGCGCAGCAACGGGTCGGTGGTGCGGGCCAGTTCGCGGTAGTACGTCAGGTGGGCGCGTTCGGCCCCGGTCCGGTGCCCGCTCTCGTCCAGCCGTTCGGCCGCGTACTCGGCGACGGTCTCCAGGAGCCGGTAGCGCATGCCGCCCTCGGCCGACGGGGCCGCCACCACCAGGGACTTGTCGACCAGGGAGCCCAGCGCGTCCAGCGCGGCGGGACCGCAGACCGCTTCGGCGGCGGCGAGGTCGCAGCCGCCCGCGAAGACCGACAGGCGGCCGAGGACGTCGCGCTCGTCCGCGTCGAGCAGGTCCCACGACCAGTCGACCACGGCCCGCAGGGTCTGCTGGCGGGGCAGTACGGTGCGGCTGCCGGAGGTGAGCAGCCGGAACCGGTCGTCCAGCCGGTCGGCTATCTGGCGCGGGGCCAGCACGCGCAGGCGGGCCGCCGCCAGCTCGATGGCCAGGGGCAGGCCGTCGAGGCGGCGGCAGATCTCGGCGCACGCCTCCGGATCGTCCTGCACCCGGAATCCGGGCCGGGCCGCCGCGCCCCGGTCGGCGAGCAGCCGCAGTGCCACCGGCTCGGGCAGCGGCTCCACGGGCCGCACCAGTTCCCCCGGCACGCCGAGGGGTTCACGGCTGGTGGCGAGCACGGTCAGCTCCGGACAGCCGGCCAGCAGGCGTTCCACCAGGCGGGCGGCCGCGTCGACCACGTGCTCGCAGTTGTCCAGGACGAGCAGCATCCGGCGCCGGGCGCAGTGCTCCACGAGCCGGGCGACGGGGTCGCCGTACCGGTCGGCGACCGCGCGCATGCCCTCGACGCCGGCGCCGTGCAGCACGGTCTCGCGGGCGCCGATCGCGGTCAGCACGGCCTGCGGTACGGCGTCCGGGTCGTCCACCGGTGCCAGTTCGGCCAGCCACACCCCGTCCCGGGCGGTGGGCCGCACCGCCTCGGCGGCCTCCTGGGACAGCCGGGTCTTGCCGGCCCCGCCGGGTCCGAGCAGGGTGACCAGGCGGGCCGCGGCCAGGTCGGCGCCGATGGCGGCGATGTCGGGCTCCCGGCCGACGAAGGAGGTGAGCCGGGCGGGCAGGTTGCCGGGGGCGGCGGACGGCGCGGACGGCGGCTGCCGGTCCGCGCCGGTCAGCAGCTCGGCGTGCAGGGCGCGCAATTCGGGGCCGGGGTCGGAGCCGAGCCGGTCGGCGAGCAGCCGCCGCACGTCCTCGTAGGCGGCCAGGGCCTGGGCGGGGCGGCCGGCGTCGCGCAGGGCGCGCAGGCGCAGGGCCTGCAGGGGCTCGTCCAGGGGGTGGCCGTCGCACAGCGCGGCCAGCTCCGGCAGGGACTGCTCGGCCTGGCCGAGGGCGAGGGCGGCGGTGTGCCGGGCGCGCAGGGCGTCCAGGCGGCGGGTCTCCCAGCGGGCCGCGTCGGCGGTGTGGCCGGGCAGGTCGGCCAGGGCGGGTCCGCGCCACAGGGCGAGGGCGTCGTCCAGGACGGCGGCGGCCTTGGCCGGGTCGCCGTCGGCCAGGGCGCGCAGCCCCTCGCCGGTGAGCCGGTCGAAACGGGTGAGGTCGACGTCGTCGGGGGCGGCGGCGAGGCGGTAGCCGCCGTCCGCGGAGGCGACGGCGTCCGCGCCGAGCGCCCGGCGCAGCCGGCCGACCAGCGCCTGCAGGGCGCCGGCCGCGTCGGCGGGCGGCTCGGCGCCCCACACCTCGTCGACGAGCACGCCGGCCGGCACGGTCCGGCCGGCCCGCAGCGCGAGCACGGTCAGCAGGGCACGCAGCCGCGCCCCGCCGACCGGCAGGGGCGTGCCGTCGGGGCGGAGTGCCTGGGTGGGACCGAGGAGGCGGTAGCGCACGGGGTCCATTGTCCCCGGAGCGCTCAGGGCCGATCACCGGACCGTGGCGGCGTGCCGTCCGGCACGCCCTCCCCGCCGCCGGCGGCCGGCCGGCGGCGGACCTCCCCGTCCGCGGCGGGGGACGCGCCGGGGCGCGCCGGCCACCGGTTCGCGCGCGGGACCCTCGTCCGTGTCATTCCCCCACCTTCCAGGAACCGGACGGCCACCGCGAGACGTTTTCCCCGCGAGTCCCCGCCGGGTACGGTCGGGCCCTCGACCGCCACCCGACAGGAGCCCGACGATGACCACCGTCACCACCAGCCGCGGCGACCGGCGCCTCAGTCCTGTGTTCGTCGGCATCCTGGCCGTGACGGCGGTGACCGGCTGGGCCACCTGGACCGGGTTCGCGGCACGGCCGGGCCTCGCGGTGTTCCTGTTCGTGACGGCGTCGTGGATCGTCTCCCTGTGCCTGCACGAGTACGCGCACGCGCGCACCGCCCTGCACAGCGGGGACGTCTCGGTCGGTGCCAAGGGCTATCTCACGCTGAACCCGATGAGGTACACGCACGCGCTGCTGAGCATCGTGCTCCCGGTGCTGTTCGTGGTCATGGGCGGGATCGGGCTGCCGGGCGGCGCGGTGTTCATCGAGCGCCACCGCATCCGGGGTCGCTGGCGGCACAGCCTGATCTCGGCGGCGGGCCCGCTGACGAACGTCCTGTTCGCGGCGGTGTGCACGGCGCCGTTCTGGCTGCACGCCCTGGACGGGGTGCCCCCCGTCTTCCGCCACGCGCTGGCGTTCCTCGCCCTGCTCCAGGTGACGGCGGCGCTGCTGAACCTCCTGCCGGTGCCGGGCCTGGACGGGTACGGCGTGGTCGAGCCGTGGCTGTCGGCCGGCGTGAAGCGGCAGGTGGAGCCGTTCGCGCCGTTCGGCCTGCTGTTCGTGTTCGCGCTGCTGTGGGTGCCGTCGGTCAACGCCGTGTTCTTCGACCTGATCGACGCGGTCCTGCGCGGCCTGGACGTGGGCGCGGGCTCCTCCGACTGCGGCTACTGGCTCTACCGCTTCTGGAACGGCACCCCGGACCTCTGCCTGGTCAGCCCGTGAACGGCTTGCCCCGGGCCGCGACGGCCCGCTCGCGCTTGGCGTAGTACCAGGTCATGTTGGACGACAGCCCCGCCAGCAGCATCCAGACGATCCCCAGCCAGCTGCCCTGGACGAAGGAGACGACCGCCGCGGCCACGGCGAGGAGGCAGACGGCGAGGGTGTAGAGGGCGATGCGGGGCATGGGGGTCGGCTCCTGTCGGGGGACACTGCTACGACGACCAGTGTCCCCCATCGGCCCCCTCGGCTCACAGGTCGGTGAGGCGCAGCCCGGCGTGTGCCTTGTACCGGCGGTTGACGGAGATCAGGTTGGCCACCAGCGCCTCGACCTGGTGGGCGTTGCGCAGGCGGCCGGCGAAGACGCCCCGCATGCCGGGGATGCGGCCGGCCAGCGCCTGGACGATCTCCACGTCGGCGCGTTCCTCGCCCAGCACCATCACGTCGGTGTCGATCTCCTCGATCTCCGGGTCCTGCAGCAGCACGGCCGACAGGTGGTGGAAGGCGGCGGTCACCCGGGAGTCCGGCAGCAGGGCGGCGGCCTGCTCGGCGGCGCTGCCCTCCTCGGGCGTGAGGGCGTAGGCGCCCTTCTTGTCGAAGCCGAGCGGGTTGACGCAGTCCACGACGAGCTTGCCGGCCAGTTCCCCGCGCAGGGACTCCAGCGTCTCGCCGTGGCCGTCCCACGGCACGGCGACGATCACGACGTCGCTGCGGCGCGCGGTCTCGGCGTTGTCGGCGCCCTCGACACCGTGCCCCAGTTCCTCGGCGGCGGCCCGGGCGCGCTCGGCGGCCCGGGACCCGATGATCACCTTCTGGCCGGCCCTGGCGAGCCGGTGGGCGAGGCCCTTGCCCTGCGGGCCGGTGCCGCCGAGCACGCCGACGACGAGCCCGGAGACGTCGGGCAGGTCCCAGGGGTCCTTGGCGGCGGCCTTCGCGGGGGCCTTCGCGGAGATCTGTGCGCTGTCGGTAGAGGTCATGCGCCGACTCTACGTCCGCGTCGGTGACGGCACCCGGTCACGTGGGCCGGAACGGCCGAACCGGCGGGGCCGGGGGCCGACGGGCGCCCAAGTCCCCCGTCCCGAGGGGGAGTCCGGCGCCCCGGCGGCCTACCCGTCCGCCCGCCGGTCCTCGTCCGCGCCGCGGGCGCCCGCCGACGCGTCGTGCCAGCGCGGATCGTTCTCCCACTGGAGGTTGCGCTCGCGCGCGGTGTCCATCGCGTGCCGGGCCTCCTCCCGGCTCGCGTACGGCCCGAAGCGGTCCTTGGCCGGGCACTCCGGGCCCTCCTCGACCTTCTTGTGCTCCAGGCAGTAGAACCACTCGCCCGGCCTGCCGGCGGTGCGCTTCTTGAACAGGGCCATGACCAGCTCCTCTCGCCACCGACATGTTCCCCCGCGGCCGCTGGTTAGACTCGCTGACATGTCTGGCCAGTCGCTGCTCGTCCCAGGGGAGCTGTCCCCACCCGCTCGGTACCCGGGAACATCCGCCGCCCCCCGTACGTCGGCAAGCCCGCCCCCGCGCCGTACACCGGGCCGGAGGTGCAGACCCCGGAGACCATCGAGGCGATGCGGGTCGCCGGCCGCATCGCCGCGCGGGCGATGGCGGAGGCCGCGAAGGCCATCGCGCCCGGCGTCACCACCGACGAGCTGGACCGGATCGCCCACGAGTACATGTGCGACCACGGCGCCTACCCCTCCACGCTCGGCTACCGGGGCTTCCCCAAGTCGCTGTGCACGAGCGTCAACGAGGTCATCTGCCACGGCATCCCGGACTCGACGGTCCTGAGGGACGGCGACATCGTCAACCTGGACGTGACGGCGTACATCGGCGGGGTGCACGGCGACAACAACGCCACCTACCTGGTCGGGGACGTGGACGAGGAGTCGCGGCTGCTGGTGGAGCGGACCCGGGAGTCCCTGAACCGGGCGATCAAGGCGGTCAGGCCGGGCCGGCAGGTCAACGTCATCGGCCGGGTCATCGAGTCGTACGCCAAGCGCTTCGGCTACGGCGTCGTCCGCGACTTCACCGGGCACGGCATCAACTCCTCGTTCCACTCGGGCCTGGTCATCCCGCACTACGACAGCCCGCACGCGACGACGGTCATGCGGCCGGGCATGACCTTCACGATCGAACCGATGCTGACGCTGGGCACGCACGAGTACGACATGTGGGACGACGGCTGGACGGTCGTGACCAAGGACCGCAGGCGGACCGCGCAGTTCGAGCACACGCTGGTGGTGACGGAGACCGGGGCGGACGTCCTGACCCTGCCGTGACCGGCACGGCACGCCGGGCCCGCTCCCCGCTCGGGGGGCGGGCCCTTTCGCGTCCCCGGGTCCCCGCCCGCGCGCCCCCGCCTTCCCGACGTCCCGTCGGTAAACCTGCCGACAGGCCGTCGGCAAACCGAGGAGAGTGCCGTGGAGTCGTTCTCGACCCTCGTCCGCACCGCGACGCACGCGCGGCACGCGGAGGCGGGGTCCTCGGCCTTCCTGGACGACCTGCTGGGCGGACGGCTCGGCGTGGACGCGTACGCGCGCTACACGGAGCAGCTGTGGTTCGTGTACGAGGCGCTGGAGGGCGCGGCCGAACGGCTGGCGGCGGATCCGCTGGTGGGCCCGTTCCTGCGGCCGGAGCCGTTCCGGCTGCCCGCGCTGGAGCGGGACCTGGCGCACCTGCGCGGACCGCGGTGGCGGGCGGGGCTGCGCGCCCTGCCGGCGACCCGGGCGTACGCCGGCCGGGTGCGCGACTGCGCCGAGCACCGGCCCGGCGGTTACGTCGCCCACCACTACACCCGCTACCTCGGCGACCTGTCCGGCGGCCAGGTGATCCGGGACCGGGCGGAGCGGACGTGGGGCTTCGCCGGGAAGGGCGACGGGGTCCGCTTCCCCGTCTTCGAGGACACCGCGAACCCGGCCGCGTTCAAGCGGCGGTACCGCGAACTGCTGGACGGCGCGGCGGCGGACGGACCGGAGAAGCGGCGGATCGTGGCGGAGCGCGAGCGGGCCTTCGCGCTGAACTCGGCCGTCCTCCGGGCGCTGGACGAGGAGGTCCGGCGGTCCGCGTGAGCCGCGGCGACGGGGCCCGGGGGCGGCCCCGGGGGCCCCTGCGCGGGCAGTCGCCGCGGTCGCCGCAGTGGGCGCCGGCCCGCCCGGCCCGCCCGGTGCGGTCGGTGCGGCCGGTGCGGTCGGCCCGGCCGGTGCGGCCTCGGAGCGAGCCGGGTCCGCACCGGTACGGGCCGCGGTCGGCCGCGCCGTGCCCGCCGGCGCCGGCCGCCGGCGTGCGCGGGAGCGCCCGCACGGGGACGCGCGGGACCGCCGGCGCCCGGCCGCGCGGTCAGCGCTCCAGCACGACCCGCCCCCCGACCTCCACCCACCCGTGCGGCTGCGGTGCCGTCAGGATCTGCGAACCCCTGCCCTGGACGATGTTCAGCGCACGGCCCAGCCGTTCGGTCAGCAGCAGGGCCGCCGCCCCCGTCGCCTCGTCCTCCTCGACGCCGTCGCCGCGGCCCGGGAAGGCGCGGGCGCGGACGCGGCCGGCCGCCTCGTCCTCCCAAGCCCAGGCGTAGAGCCACTCGCCGGGCGGCGGCACGTCGAGGGCGTCCACCTCGGCGGCGGTGGCGTACTGGCGCAGGGTGCGCGGCGGGGCCCACTCCGCGCGGGCCTCGATCCAGCTGAACTCGCCGTCCAGACGCGTGCCGACGACCCCGGCGGGCGTGACCAGTTCGGGCACGTCCAGCAGCCAGGCCGTGCCGACGCAGGGGTGGCCGGCGAAGGGCAGGCGCAGGGTGGGGGTGTAGATGTCGATCAGTCCGCGCTCGGGGTCGTCCACGAACACGGTCTCGCTGAAGCCCAGTTTGGCGGCCAGCGCCTGCCGGTCGCCGCGCCCGGGCAGGACCGAGCCCTCACGGACGACACCCAGTTCGTTGCCGTAGCCGCCGTTCGGCCCGCAGAAGACGCGGAGCACGTCGTAGTCAGTCACGCGGGCATTGAAGCACCGCGGCACCGGCGGGCGCGCGCACCCGGAGGCGGCCCCGACCGTCGCGCGGGGTCGGCTCCGGGCCGGCGGCGCCGGACCGTGCCCGTGATCACCCCCGTGAGAGCAGAATCACGATCCAGAGGGGCATGTCTGAGGTAAGCCTCAGGTAACTTAGGTGAGCCTCACCACATCGTCCTTCGCCGGGAGCCTGCATGCGAGCCGTCCGACTGACCGTCACCGCCGCCGCCACCGCGACGGCCCTGACCGCCCTCTCGGCCTGCACCGCGAAGAGCGGCGCCGAGGACGGCGACGCCATCCGGGTCACGGCGGCCGACTCGACGTGCGAGACCTCCGCCAAGTCGGTCCCGGCCGGCCAGGTCACGCTGAGGATCGAGAACAAGGGGTCGAAGGCGACCGAGGTCGAGATCGTCTTCCCGGACGACCGGATCGTCTCCGAGAAGGAGAACATCGGCCCCGGCACCAAGTACACGCTGACCGCCGAGGTGAAGGCCGGCTCGTACGAGATCGCGTGCCGCCCCGGCATGAAGGGCCACGGCGTCCGGCAGAAACTGACCGTCACCGGCTCCGGCGCCGCCGCCGAGCGGAACCCCGGGCTGGACAAGGCGGTCGCCGCGTACCGGCAGTACGCGCAGGACCAGGCCGACGCGACGCTGCCGCTCGTCGAGACCTTCGTCAAGGCGGTCCAGGCGGGCGACGTCGACGCCGCCAAGAAGGCCTACGCGCCCTCCCGCCTCGGCTGGGAGCGCACCGAGCCGGTCGCGGAGTCCTTCGGCGACATCGACCCGAAGGTCGACATCCGCAAGGGCGACCTGGAGGCCGGCCAGAAGTGGACCGGCTGGCACCGCCTGGAGCAGGCGCTCTGGCAGGACGGGAAGGTCGGCCCCGCGGAGAAGGACGTCGCCGGCCGGCTGCTGACGGACCTGAAGGACTGGCGGAGCCGGGTCGGCAAGGCGGAGATCACCCCGACCTCCATGGCCAACGGCGCCAAGGAACTGCTGGACGAGGTCGCCACCGGCAAGGTCACCGGCGAGGAGGAGGCCTACTCGCACACCGACCTGGTCGACTTCAAGGGCAACGTCGAGGGCGCGCAGAAGGCCTACGAGCTGCTGAAGCCGGTCGCCGCCAAGAACGACCCGGCGCTGGCCGGGGAGCTGGACAAGCAGTTCGCGGCGCTGAACACGCTGCTGGACAAGTACCGCTCCGCCAAGGACTCCTACGACTTCGTCTCCTACGACAAGGTCACCGAGGAGCAGCGCAAGGAGCTGTCGGACGCGGTGAACGCGCTCGCCGAGCCGCTGTCCAAGCTGGCCGCCGCGGTCGTGAAGTAGGAACGAGAACAGCAGGGACAGCAGGGACAGCAGGGACAACGGGACGACGAGGACGACGAGGACGGGGACACAGGCGATGGCCGAGACCCAGGGAAGCCGGCAGAGCACTCCGTCGCGCCGGGCGCTGATCGGCTGGGGCGGGGCCGGACTCGCGTTCGGCGCCGCCGCGGCCGGCGGTGCGGTAGCGATGACCAGGACGGGTGACGACGTGGACCCGGCCGCCGCCGACGCGGGCGGCGCGGTGCGCTTCCACGGCGTCCACCAGGCCGGCATCGCCACCCCTGTGCAGGACAGGCTGCACTTCGCGGCGTTCGACGTGAAGACCGCGGACCGCGCCCAGTTCGTGCGGATGCTGAAGGACTGGACGGCCGCGGCCCGGCGGATGACCGCCGGCGAGCCGGTCGGTGAGGGCGCCTACGGCGGGCTCGCCGAAGCCCCGCCGGACGACACCGGCGAGGCGCTCGGGCTCAAGCCGTCCCGGCTGACGCTCACCATCGGGTTCGGGCCGTCGCTCTTCGACCGGTTCGGCCTGGCGGACCGGCGGCCCGAGGCCCTGGTGGACCTGCCCGCCTTCCCCGGGGACAACCTGGAGAAGTCCCGCACCGGCGGCGACCTGTGCATCCAGGCCTGCGCGGACGACCCGCAGGTCGCCGTGCACGCCATCCGCAACCTGGCCCGCATCGGCTTCGGCACGGTCGCCGTGCGCTGGTCCCAGCTGGGCTTCGGCAAGACCTCCTCGACCACCCCGGGCGCGCAGACCCCCCGCAACCTCTTCGGGTTCAAGGACGGCACCCGCAACATCGCGGGCACCGAGACGGACCGGCTGGAGAAGTTCGTCTGGGTCGGCGACGGGGACGGGCCCGACTGGATGGCCGGCGGGTCGTACCTGGTCGCCCGGCGGATCCGGATGAACATCGAGACGTGGGACCGGACCTCGCTGCAGGAGCAGGAGGACGTCTTCGGCCGGGACAAGCGCGAGGGGGCGCCGGTCGGCAAGGCCAAGGAGCACGACGCGCCGTTCCTGAAGGCGATGAAGCCGGACGCGCACGTGCGGCTGGCGCACCCCGACGCCAACGGCGGGATCACCATCCTGCGCCGGGGCTACTCCTTCACCGACGGCACCGACGGCCTCGGCCGGCTCGACGCGGGCCTGTTCTTCCTGGCCTACCAGCGGGACGTGCGCAAGGGGTTCATCCCGCTGCAGCGCAAGCTGTCGGCGCACGACGCGCTCAACGAGTACATCCAGCACGTGGGATCGGCGGTCTTCGCGGTGCCGCCCGGCGTCCGGGACTCCGGCGACTGGTGGGGCCGCACGCTGTTCTCGAAGGAGGCGTAGCCCGTGTTCTCCAACTACCTGATCGGCCTGCGCGAGGGCCTGGAGGCGTCGCTCGTCGTCTGCATCCTGATCGCCTACCTGGTCAAGACCGGCCGCAGGGACGCCCTGAGGCCGATCTGGATCGGCATCGGCATCGCGGTCGCCATCGCCATGGGCTTCGGCTGCGCCCTCGAATTCGGTTCGCAGGAGCTGACGTTCCAGGCGCAGGAGGCGCTCGGCGGCTCGCTGTCGATCATCGCGGTCGGCCTGGTGACCTGGATGGTGTTCTGGATGCGGCGCACCGCCCGGCACCTGAGGTCGGAGCTGCACGGCAAGCTGGACGCGGCGCTCGCGATGGGCACGGGCGCGCTGGTCGCCACCGCGTTCCTGGCCGTGGGCCGGGAGGGCCTGGAGACCGCCCTGTTCGTGTGGGCGTCGGTGCACGCGGCCTCCGACGGCACCCCGCGTCCGCTGATCGGCGTCGCGCTGGGCCTGGCGACGGCGGTGCTCCTCGGCTGGCTGTTCTACCGGGGCGCGGTGAGGATCAACCTCGCCAGGTTCTTCACCTGGACCGGCGGCATGCTGGTCGTGGTCGCGGCGGGCGTGCTGGGGTACGGCTTCCACGACCTGCAGGAGGCCGGCTGGATCCCGGGCATCGGGAACCTGGCCTTCGACATCAGCGGCACCATCTCGCCGGACAGCTGGTACGGCGCCCTCCTCAAGGGCGTCTTCAACTTCCAGCCGGACCCCACGGTCCTCCAGCTCACGGTGTGGGCCGTCTACCTGGTGCCGACGCTCGGCGTCTTCCTCCTCACCCCGGAGTTCCGGGCCCGTCTGCGCGGGCGTCCGGCCCGGCCGGCGCCGGCCGGGGCCGAGTCCGAGTAGCGGAACCGGCCGTCCGCGCCCCTCCCCGCCCCGGTAGGGTTCGCCTCCGGAAAGGGGAGGGTGAAGGCACCTCATGAGCAGGGATCGCAGGCGTCGCGGGCTCCGCAGGCGTGACCGGAACGCACTCATAGCGGCCTCGCTGACCGCTTTGTCGCTGACGGCGAGCGGATGCGTGGTGGTGCACGGGGAACGCGAGGTGCTCCCCGCGGCCACGCGCGCCGAGGCCGCCAGGGCGCTCAGCGCGTTCACCGCGGCGTACAACGGGGCCGACAAGGCCTACGACCGCTCCCTGGACGAGGACCGCGTCGCCGGCGCCCTCGCCGACATCGACGGCGCCCGGCTGAGGGCGGGGCACCTCAACAGCCCGGCCGGCAACCCGCACCACACGCCGCTGGAGCTGACGGACGCGAAGTACACCATCCCGAAGAAGGCCGGCTGGCCCCGCTGGTTCGTCGCGGACGCCCGCGGCAACAAGGGCGGCGACGTCCGCTGGCTGCTCGTGTTCGAGCGCGACGGCCTCGGCGAGCCCTGGCAGGTGGCGTTCCTGACCCTGGTCGCACCCGGTGACGTACCGGAGTTCCGGACGGACGCGGACGGCTGGGCCGAGGCCGTGCCCGCCGGTTCCGCGGGGCTCGCGGTGCCGCCCGCCGACCTGAGCGCGCGCTACGCGGCGTACCTGGAGGACGGCGGGAAGACCTTCGCGGACGGTCCGCAGACCAGCGGCTGGCGCGCGACCCGGCGGAAGCAGGCCGAGAAGCCGGGCCTGGTCCGGCAGTACGTCGACGAGCCGCTCACCCGCGGTGACTACGCGCCGCTCGCGCTGCGCACGGCGGACGGCGGGGCGCTGGTGTTCTTCGCCTCGCACCACTACGAGAAGCAGACGGCCGCCGCGGGCACCTCCGTGCCGGTCCCGAACAGGGACGTGCAGGCCCTGACCAAGGGCCGCATCAAGCAGTCGCTGACGCTGGAGTCCGTCTCCAACGAGGTCGCCCTGGACCCGGCGGGCAGCGGTGCGGTGTCGGTGCTGGGGCGGGTGCAGGGGCTGACGCGGGCGCAGGGCGGGTAGGACGGCGCCGGGGCGGACCGGGGGGACCGGACCGGGGCGGACCTGCGCCTCAGCGCTGCGGCGGCCAGGCCGCGCCCGCGTGGCCCGGTTCCGTGCCGGCGTGGCGGGCGCAGGCGTCCGTGAGCGCTTCGAGCAGGCTCAGCGGGTCGGGCAGCGGATGCTCGGGGCCGCGCAGCCAGCGCACCCGCCGGTCGTCGTCACCGGGCAGCAGGGCGGGCGGTACGAGGACGTAGGAGCCCCGGCAGTGCCAGCGCAGGCCCGGGTGCTCGTCCATGGTCTCCGGGTGGCAGTCCAGCTCGCAGGGCCACCACTCGTCCTCGTCCTCGGGGGTGCCGCGGGTGAGGGTGAAGAACAGCATGCGGCCGTCGTCGCTCCCGGCGACCGGGCCGACCTCCACACCGGCCTTCAGCAGCCGCTCCAGCGCCTGCCGGCCGGCCTCCAGGGGCACGTCCAGGACGTCGTGCACCATGCCGGTGGCGGTGATGAAATTGGCCTGCGGCTGGTGCCGGGCCCAGTGCTCGATCTGCGCGCGGTCGGTCGTGGACTGGGTCTGCCAGGCGAACGACACCGGGTGCCGGGCCGGGGTGGGACAGCCCACGCGGTCGCAGGAACAGCGGTAGCCGTGGGCGGGGTGCGCGGCGGGCGCGAGGGGCAGTCCCGCCGCGGCGGCGGCGAGCAGCAGGGCCTCACGGCCACCGTCGCCGGCGGCCTCCTTCGGGCGGCGTCCGCGCAGCCATTGGGAGAGTTTGCCCTGCCGGCCGGTGCGGCCGCCGAACGTCGCGCTCATCTATCCCCTCGCCTCGCCGTGGTGCGGACAGCATGCCCCATCGTCCCACCTTCCCGCGCCCGGGGAGACCGCGGCCGGGATCCGGCGGGGGCACGGAGGGACGACTCACAGCACGCCGGGGGCGCACCGGGGCACTCCCCTGCGGCGCCCCGGGGCGCCCCGGGGGGGGGCAGCCGTCGTGACGGGCCCGTCGGCGGGCGGCGGGGCGGGGCACGCCACGGGTCCGCCGGCGGGCCGCCGGGGTCCCGCCGCCGCCCCTCCCCGCGCGCCGGCGGGTCGGTTCCGTCACGGCAGCGGGGTGCCGGGGTCCGCGGGGTCCGGTGGCCACGCGTCGCCCCAGTCGGCGTCCCTGGCCGCCTTGTACCGGACGCCGTGGCGCTTGGTGACCGTGGTGCGGCGCAGTCGCCCGTCGGCCCCGCACAGGTCCAGCAGCACCTGGCCCTTGCGGATCTGCGGGCGCCGCACCACCCGCGCCGGGGCCGGGGCGGCGGGCAGCCGGGTGGCGGCGACGTAGCTGAACTTCTCGTCCTCGTAGGCGAGGGAGCCGCCCTTGACCTGGCGGTGCAGGGAGGAGCGGCTGACCCGGGCGGAGAAGTGGCACCAGTCCGTGCCGGGCACGAGGGGGCAGGCGGCGCTGTGCGGGCAGGGCGCGGCGACGCGGAACCCGGCGCGGACCAGGCGGTCGCGGGCCTCGATGACGCGACCGTGGCCGGCGGGGGTGCCGGCCTCCACGATCACCACGGTCCGCGCGGCGCCCGCGGCGGCGTCGACGAGGGCGGCGCGGTCGGCCTCGTCGAGTTCGTTGAGGACGTACGACACGGTGACGAGGTCGGTGTCGTCCAGGGTGAGCGCGGTCCCGATGCGGGCGCGCTGCCAGCGGGCACCGCCCAGCGCGGGGTGGTCGGCGGCGATCCGCCGGCCGAGGGCGAGCGCGGGCTCGGCCCAGTCCAGCACGGTCACCGGCCGCCGTCCCTCCCAGGTGGCGGCCACCGCCCAGGTCGCCGCGCCGGTGCCGCCGCCGACGTCCACGTGGCTGCCGGGCGCCCACCCGGGGACGGTGTCCGCGAACGCCTCCAGGGCCGAGCGCACCGCCTCGAAGGTGGCCGGCATCCGGTAGGCGGCGTAGGCGGCCACGTCGGCGTGGTCGCGCAGGATCGGCGCGTCGGTGGGGGTGGCTCCGCGGTAGGCGGCGATCAGCCGGTCCACGGCCGAGGCGGCCTGCGTGGGAGGCAGCCCCGCGAGCACGTCGTCAAGGGTGGCGCGGAGTCGCTCGGCCGGGCGTACGGGGTCGTTCACCCGGCGATTCTATGGCCGCCCGGTGACGCCGCCGGCCCGGCCCGGACCGCCCGCCTCCCGTCCTCCCGTATCCCGCCCCGGCCCCTCGGAGCCCCGCCGCCGGTCCGCCGCACGGACCGACCGGACCGACCGGGTCGTCGCCGCCCCTCCCGCCGGGGTCCCGCCGGGGCCCGCCGTCAGCCGCCCGGCGGGCCGAACGCGCCCGGCTGCCACGCGGCCCGCACCGCCCTGGCCAACCGGCTCGCCGCCGCCGCCCTGGGCCTGCTGTCCGGGGGGCGTCGGCGCGGGTGCACGGCGTTGGCCAGCAGCACCAGGAAGGTGTCCGTCGCGGGGTCGAGCACCAGCGATGTTCCGGTGAACCCGGTGTGGCCCGCCGCTCCCCCGCCCGCCAGCCCGCCCATGAACCACGGCTGGTCCACGGCGAAGCCGAGGCCCGGCGGGGTCAGCATCAGCTCCACGAAGTCGGGGCCGAGGACGCGCGCGGGGCCGTAGGCGCCGCCCGCGAGCAGGGCCCGGCAGAAGACCGCCAGGTCGCGGCCGGTGGAGAACAGGCCCGCGTGGCCGGCGACACCGCCGAGTGCCCAGGCGTTCTCGTCGTGGACCACGCCGCGCAGCATGCCCCGGTGCGCCTTGGCCCACGGCCGCCGCTGGTCCTCGGTGGCCGCCGCGCCGGGGCAGGGGCCGAAGGCGGTCGCCGACATGCCGAGCGGGCGGGTGATGCCGTCCTCGATCAGGACGTCCAGGGGGCGGCCGGTGATCCGCTCCAGCAGGAACTGGAGCAGCAGCATGTTCAGGTCCGAGTACCGGTGGGTGCCGGGCTCGCCGATGGGGGCCTCGGCACGCAGCAGGGCGTGGCGGGCCGTGGCGTCCGGGCAGTCGTACAGGGGCAGTTCGGGACGGAGTCCGGAGGTGTGGGTGAGCAGCTGCCGCACGGTGACTCCGCGGGCGCCGGTGAACTCGGGCAGGAAGGCGCCGACGCGGGCGTCGATGCCGAGCGTGCCGCGTTCGATCTGCTGCACGGCGGCGGCGGACGTGAACAGTTTGGTGAGGGAGGCCAGGTCGAAGGGGGTGTCGACGGTCATCGGGACCCTGGCGGCGGGCGGCAGCTCGACCCCCCTGTCGGCCGCGGGGTCGTAGGAGGCGTAGCGCACGGCCCAGCCCGCGGCCTCGGCGACGGCGACGACGGGACCGCGTCCGGCCACGGCGACGGCGCCGGCCGCCCAGGGGCGTGCTCCGGCGGTGAGGGCGTGCACCTCGTCGACCAGGCGGGCGAGCTCCACGGGGTCGAGCCCGGCCCGTTCCGGTGTGTCGGCGCGCAGTCTCGGTGCGCTCAGTTGCCGTCTCCTTCCGGTCCCGCCGTCGCGTTCCAGGGACGGCACATTCCCACGAAGCAGGCCGCGGCGACCAGCGCCCCCGCCAGTTGGACCACCGCCATGGGCACGGCGGTGCGCTCACCGGCGATGCCGACGAGCGGGGAGGCGACCGCGCCGACGAGGAAGGAGGAGGTGCCGAGCAGCGCGGAGGCGGAGCCGGCGGCGTGCCGGGTGCGCAGCAGGGCGAGGGACTGGGCGTTGGGCAGGGTGAGGCCCATCGCGGACATCAGCACGAACAGGGCGGCGGCGACGGGTGCGAGCCCGACCTCGCCGAAGGCGCCGGCGGACATCAGCAGCAGGGCGGTCGCGGCGAGCACGATCACCGCGAGCCCGGCGCCGAGCACCTTGTCCAGGCTGACCCGGCCCACCAGCAGCTTGCCGTTGACCTGGCCGGCGATCACCAGGCCGACCGAGTTGAGGCCGAACAGCAGGCTGAAGGTCTGCGGGGAGGCGCCGTAGATCTCCTGGACGACGAAGGGGGAGGCGGAGATGTAGGCGAACAGCGCGGCGAAGGCGAAGCCGCCGGAGAGCATGTAGCCGGTGAAGGGCAGGTCGGCGAGCAGGCCGCGCATCGCCCGCAGGGCCTCGGCCGCTCCCCCTCGTGCCGGCCGGCCGGCGGCAGCGTCTCGGGCAGCCGGAACCAGACGACCGCGCCGAGGACGGCCCCGACCACGGTGAGGACCACGAACACGCCCCGCCAGTCGGTCACCCGCAGGATCTGCCCGCCGATCAGCGGGGCCACGATCGGGGCGACCCCGGAGATCAGCATGAGGGTGGAGAAGAACCGGGCCATCGCGACCCCGTCGTACAGGTCGCGCACGACGGCCCGCGCGATGACGATGCCGGCGGCGCCCGCGAGGCCCTGCGCCAGCCGGAGGGCGACGAGGGTCCCGACGTTCGGGGCCACGGCGCACAGGGCGGTGGCGACGACGTAGACGGCGAGGCCGCCCAGCAGCGGGCGGCGGCGGCCCCAGCGGTCGCTCATGGGGCCCACGACCAGCTGCCCGAGGGCCATGCCGAGCAGGCAGGCGGTCAGGGTGAGCTGGACGGTGGCGGCGGGGGCGTGCAGGGAGCGGGTGACCTCCGGCAGGGACGGGAGGTACATGTCCATCGCGAGCGGGGGCGTGGCGGTGAGGCCGCCCAGGACGAGGGTGACGAGCAGGCCGGTGCCGCGCGCGGCGGCCGGGGGCCGGACGCCGGTGGATGCGCGGTCCGCCTTCGGTGCCGGTGCCGTCGCGTGCTCGGACATGTGCCCCTCCTTCTCGCTGATGACCGGCACCTATGCTCTCAGCTCGTACATACTGCCGGGGCACACATGAACGAGAGCGGGGCGGGGATGGCGGAGCGGAGCGTGCGCTGGGGGATCCTGGCGACGGGCGGGATAGCGGCGGCGTTCGCGGCGGACCTGGTGGACCTGCCGGACGCGGAGATCGTGGCGGTCGCCTCGCGCCGCAAGGAGTCGGCGGAGGCGTTCGCCGAACGGTTCGGGGTGGCACGGGCCCACGGCGACTGGGAGGGCCTGGCCGGGGACGCGGACGTCGACGTCGTGTACGTCGCCACGCCGCACTCGGCGCACCGGGCCGCGGCCGGGCTGTGCCTGGCGGCCGGGCGGAACGTGCTGTGCGAGAAGGCGTTCACGCTCAACGCCCGCGAGGCCGGGGAGCTGGTGGCGCTGGCGCGGGAGCACGACCGCTTCCTGATGGAGGCGATGTGGATGTACTGCAACCCGCTGATCCGGCGCCTGAAGGCACTCGTGGACGACGGGGCCGTCGGTGAGGTCCGCACGGTGCAGGCGGACTTCGGGCTGGCGGGCCCCTTCCCCCCGGGTCACCGGCTGCGGGACCCCGCGCTCGGCGGCGGGGCGGTGCTGGACCTGGGCGTGTACCCGGTGTCGTTCGCGCAGCTGCTGCTGGGCGAGCCGGACGGGATCACCGCGCGGGCGGTGCTCTCGGAGGAGGGCGTGGACCTCCAGACGGGCGCCCTGCTCTCCTGGGACAGCGGCGCGCTGGCCTCGCTGCACTGCTCCATCGCGGGCGGTACGGCGGTCACCGCCTCGGTCACCGGTTCGCTGGGCCGCATCGACGTCCCGTCCGGCTTCTTCGACCCCGACCGGTTCGTGCTGCACCGCGACGGCCGCGACCCCGAGGAGTTCGCCGCCGACCCCGCCGACGGCCCGCGCGCCACCTTCCGGCACGAGGCGCTGGAGGTCATGCGGGCGCTGCGGGCGGGCGAGAAGCAGTCGCCGCTGGTGCCGCTGGACGGCAGCCTCGCGGTGATGCGCACGCTGGACGCGATACGGGAGCAGGCCGGGGTGCGGTATCCCGGGGAGACGGCCGGCGCCACGGCGTGACCGCACGGCGGGCACCCGGCCCCGCGGGGCGGGGCGTCCGTCCGCGCCGCCCGGCCGTGACCGGCGGGCGGCCGGGGACCGCGGTGGCGAGCGGGCCGGTTCCGGCACCGGCCGGGGCCGGGCCCCAACCGCCCCACGGGCACGGGCGGAGCGGGGACGCCCGCGCCCCTGCGGGCGGCCGGGCCCCCGCGTTCGCATCCTCTCCACGAGAGCTTCACATATGGGCAGGGGGATTCCGCGACCACATCGAGGGGGCCGGCGGCCCTTCCACCGGAGCGCGGTGGGGGCGGGCCCGCGGGGCACCGCGAGGTGTGCACCGGCGGGTGGAACGGCTGCCGCGGACGTCCGGGCGCTGTGCCCGGGACCTCAACTCCGCCGCCCGCCACCGGTGTCCGCGCCGCCCGCGCCGCCCGTTCCGGTCGCCGGACCGCCCGCGTTCCCCGTCGTCCCGGTCGTCCCGGTCGTCCCCGTCGCCGCGGGCCCGCGCCGCCGCAGCGCCCACGTCCCCGCGCCCAGCAGGGCCACCGCCCCGGCGGCGCCGCCCAGCAGCCGCCAGGACGACGGACGGGCGGCCGCCGCGCCGGGAGCGCCGGCCGCGGCCCGGGCCGCCTTGCCGGCGGCCACCGGACTCGCGGCCGCCGCACCGCCCCCGCCGAGCGGTTCGACCAGCGTGCCCACCGCCCGCGCCGAACGCCCGTGGCCGAAGCCCCAGTCGAGCAGTGCGGCGGTCTGCTCGTAGACGGCGTTGCCGCCGGCTTCCGGGTGCATCACCGTCACCAGCAGGGTCCGGCCGCCCCGGGTGGCCGCGCCGGTGAAGGTGTTGCCGGCGTGGCTGGTGTAGCCGTTCTTCACGCCGATCAGGCCCTGGTACGTGCCGAGGCCCCACGCCCCGGTCAGCAGGCGGTCGGTGTTCTGGATCTGGAAGGTCCTGCCGCCGCCCGCCGGGAAGTCGGCGGTCCTCGTGCCGCAGTAACCGCGGAAGTCGGCGTCCTTCAGTCCGTGGCGGGCGAACAGCGTGAGGTCGTACGCCGAGGAGAGCTGGCCGGGGTGGTCGAAGCCGTCGGGGCTGACCACCCGGGTGTCCAGGGCCCGCAGGTCGGTGGCCCTGGCCTGCATCTCGGCGACCGTCTCGGCGATTCCGCCGTTCATGTGCGCGAGCACGTGCACAGCGTCGTTGCCGGAGCGCAGGAACACGCCCTGCCACAGCTGCTCCACGGTGTAGGTGATGCCGGGCTTGATGCCGACGAGACTGGAGCCGGCCGGGACGTCGGCGAGCTCGGCGTCGGTGACCCGGTGGCGCTCGGTGCGGTCGAACTTCTTCAGCACCGTGTCCGCGAACAGCATCTTGAGGGTGGACGCGGGCGCGAGGCGGCGGTGCGCGTTGCACGAGGCGAGCACCTCCCCACTCGCGCAGTCGGCGACGAGCCACGCCCGGGCGGTGAGCTTCCGGGGCAGTCCGGTGGCACCGCGCACCTGGATCCCGTCCCGGGTCAGCCGTTCACCCCCGATGAGGGAGGCGGTGGTCGCGGCGGCGGGAGCGGCCGTGGACAGGGGAAGGGCGGCGGCCGTCAGCCCGAGGACGGCACGCCGGCTGAGCCGGGAACATTCACGCACCCGGGGACGGTACACCGCATCCCACCGGGGTTTCCCGACGGCGGCCCCCCGACCGGCTGGAATGCGCCGCCCGAGGAGGAACTGAGTCCCCGTCGGCCCCTTCCGGGCCCCGCGCACCGGGCAGGGGACGCCGTGACGGGCGGTGGCGGGGCGGGCGGTGGGGCGGCGGACGCGAAGGGGTCGGCCCCGCCACCCGAACGGCACGCGGGGCGGGCCCGGTGGTGCGGGGGGTGCGACGGTGGTTGCGCGGAAGAGGACCGCTTACCTGCCGACCGGGAGTCACCGTGACCTGTTACGACCGACGTGATCTGGGCCTGCTGCTGCTCCGGCTGGGGACGGGCGGCGTACTGGCCGCGCACGGCGCGCAGAAGCTGTTCGGCTGGTTCGGCGGGCACGGACTGGAGGGGACCGGCCAGTTCATGGAGTCCGTCGGCTACGCGCCGGGCAGGGCGAGCGCGGCGGCGGCGGGCCTCGCGGAGATGGGCGGCGGCACGCTGCTCGCGCTGGGCCTGGCGACGCCGGCGGCGGGCGCGGCGGCGGCCGGCGCGATGGCGGGGGCCGCGGCGGTCCACCTGCCCAACGGCTTCTTCGCCCAGGAGGGCGGCTACGAGCACCCGGCGAGCCTGGGCCTGACGGCGGCCGGCCTCGCGGTGACCGGACCCGGCCGGCTCTCCCTCGACCACGCCGCAGGTCACGTCCTCGACCGCGGCTGGATGGTCCCGGCGGCCCTCGGCGTGACGGCGGCGGTGGCGGCCTTCGTGGTGGGCGTCCGGAGCAGGCGGCTGCGGCAGCGGGGCGAGGGGGAGCAGGGGGCGTTGTCCGAGGAGTAGCGGCCGTCGCCCCCGCCGGCGTGGCAGGCTGCGGGCCCATGACCGACGAACACGCTGCCGCCGCCCTGTGGCCGGCCATCGACGACCTCTGGGCCCGCCTGGAGGCCGCCCGCGCGCACCCCGGCCCGGAAGGCCTCCTGCTGCGCGTCCTGAAGTTGTCGGAGGAGGTCGGCGAGGTAGCCGAGGCGGTCATCGGCGCGACCGGCCAGAACCCCCGCAAGGGCGTCACCCACACCTGGGAGGACGTCCGGGCGGAACTGTGCGACGTGGCGATCACGGCGCTGGTGGCCCTGCGGACGCTGACGCCGCAGGCGCGGGAGGTCTTCACGCACCACCTGACACGGGTGTCGCAGCGCCCGATGGGACCGGAGGACGCGAACGGGCCCCCGGCCCACGGCATGTCGGACGACAGACGAGTCGGGCTGTACGCCGGGTTCTGTTCCCCGGTGTCCTCGCGGACGCCGGGGCGACGGCCATCCATCTAGGACCGGTGTTGCCACCGGCCTCGTGCGGTCTACCCGCGGACTCGGGCGGGCAGCCCTCGAACGTCCGCGCAGGGACACCGGGGTGTCCCCTCTTGACCTTGCTCCGGGTGGGGTTTACCTAGCTGCCCAGGTCACCCTGGGCACTGGTGGTCTCTTACACCACCGTTTCACCCTTACCGGGGGCCGAGGCCCCCGGCGGTCTGTTCTCTGTGGCACTGTCCCGCGGGTCACCCCGGGTGGCCGTTGGCCACCACCCTGCCCTGTGGAGCCCGGACGTTCCTCGGGGAGCCCCCGGAAAGGGGTTCCACGCGGCCGTCCGCCCGGCTCGTCTGCCGTGTCGGCCATGGTACCGGGCCCCCGGGGGCGGTGCGGACCGCGGGCGGGACCGCGGGCGGCACGCCGTACCCTGACGCGGAGGTCTACGTGAGGAGTACGTGTTGCTGGTCCTGCTGCCGCCCTCCGAGGGCAAGGCGAACCCGGGCGAGGGGGCGCCGCTGGAACTGGGGTCGCTGTCCCTGCCGGGGCTGACCGGCGCGCGGGAGGCCGTGCTCGGGGAACTGGTCGAGCTGTGCTCCGGTGACGAGGAGAAGGCCCGCGAGGTGCTCGGTCTGAGCGGGGGGCTGCGCGGTGAGGTCGCGAAGAACGCCGGGCTGCGCACCGCCGGCGCCCGCCCGGCCGGCGAGATCTACACCGGTGTCCTCTACGACGCCCTCGGCCTGGCCTCGCTGGACGCCGCCGCGAAGGGGCGCGCAGCGCGCTCGCTGCTGGTCTTCTCCGGGCTGTGGGGCGCGGTGCGGGTGACCGACCGGATCCCCTCCTACCGCTGCTCGATGGGCGTGCGGCTGCCCGGGCTCGGCGCGCTGGCCGGGCACTGGCGGGCCCCGATGGCACGGGTGCTGCCCGAGGCGGCCGGTGACGGCCTGGTCCTGGACCTGCGCTCCTCGGCCTACGCGGCGGCCTGGAAGCCGACGGGCGAGGTCGCCGGGCGGACGGCGACGGTGCGGGTGCTGCACGCGCCGACGCGGAAGGTCGTCAGCCACTTCAACAAGGCGACGAAGGGCCGGATCGTGCGCTCCCTGCTGACGGCCGGGACCGTGCCGGAGGACCCGACCGGGCTGGTGGAGGCGCTGCGGGACCTCGGGTACGCGGTGGAGGCGGAGGCTCCGGGCCGGGCGGGGAGGCCGTGGTCGCTGGACGTGCTGGTGGAGGAGGTCCACTGAGACCGCCCGGCGGTTGTTGCAGCATGTGCAACGATCTTTGCGGAGAGTGCGGTGGGTCGGCACGATGAGGGCATGACCCCGCCGCCGCCCGCCTCCCCGGCCGACTCCGGCCCCCCGCCCGTCCCCCCGGCCGGCTCCCCGTCCTCGGCCGCCCCTCCCGCCGCCGTCGCCTCCGTGCTGGGCCTCGCGCCCGTCGTGCCCGTGCTGGTCGTGCCGGACGTCGCCGACGCCGTACCGCTGGCGCGGGCGCTGGTGGCCGGCGGGCTGCCCGCGATCGAGGTGACCCTGCGGACGCCGGCCGCCCCGGACGCGATCCGCGCGATCGCCGCCGAGGTGCCGGAGGCGGTGGTCGGGGCGGGCACGGTCCTCACCCCCGGGCAGGCCGGCGAGTGCGTGGCGGCCGGGGCGCGGTTCCTGGTCAGTCCCGGCTGGACCGACCCGCTGCTGGCCGCCATGCGGGCGTCCGGGGTGCCGTTCCTGCCGGGGGTCTCCACGGCCTCGGAGGTGATGGCGCTGCTGGAGCGCGGGGTGCGGGAGATGAAGTTCTTCCCGGCGCGGGCGGCGGGCGGCACCGCGTTCCTGGAGTCCCTGGCCGGCCCGCTGCCCCAGGCGCGCTTCTGCCCGACGGGCGGCATCGGCCCGGCCGACGCGCCGGAGTACCTGGCCCTGCCCAACGTCGGCTGCGTGGGCGGGAGCTGGATGGTCCCGGCGGAGGCGGTGGCCGCCGGGGACTGGGCCCGCGTCGAGGAGCTGGCGCGGGCCGCCGCCGGACTCAGGAACGCAGGTGGGACGTGTCGTTGAACAGCCGCACGCTCGCGTTGCCGTCCGCGTAGTACGCCACCGCCGAGAGCGAGGCGGCGGACAGTTCCATGCGGAACAGGGAGGCGGGCGGGGCGCCGAGGGCGAGGCGGACGAAGGTCTTGATCGGCGTGACGTGCGTGACGAGCAGGACGGTGCGGCCGGCGTGGGCCGCGACCAGCTTCCTGCGGGTGGCCTCGATCCGGACGGCGGTCTGCGCGAAGCTCTCGCCACCACCGGTGGGGCGGGCCTCCGGGTCGGCGAGCCAGGCGTCCAGGTCGTCCGGGTGGCGCTCGCGCGCCTCCCCGAAGGTGAGGCCCTCCCAGGCGCCGAAGTCCGTCTCGCGCAGCCCCTCCTCCACCTCGACGTCCAGGCCGAGGCGGGCGGCGACGATGCCGGCGGTCTCGCGGGTCCGGGCGAGCGGGGAGGCGACGATCGCCTGGACGGTGCCGCGCCGGGCGAGGGCGGCGGCGACGCGCCGGGCCTGCTCGCGGCCGGTGTCGGACAGGGAGGGGTCGCCGCCACCGCTGCCGGAGAAGCGCTTCTGGGGGGTGAGGGGGGTTTCGCCGTGCCGGAGGAGGACGAAGGTGGCGGGCGCCCCGAGATCGGGAGCGGCACTCCAGCCGGGGGTGGAGACACGGTGACCGGCCGGGCCGGCCGGCTCCCGCCGCCGGAGGGTGGACGGCTCGTGCTGCCGGGCCGGGGCGGCCGTCCCGTGCTCCGCGGCGGGGAGGCCCGCCCCGGCAGCCCCGTCGGTCCCGGCGACTCCGTCGGTCACAGCGAGTCCGTCGGTCCTGGAAGCCCCACCGGTCCCGGCAGCTCCGTCCGCCCCACCGGTCCCGGCAGCTCCGTTGGTCCCGGCAGCTCCGCGCGCCCCATCGGCCCCGGCAGCTCTGCGCGCCCCATCGGCCCCGGCGGTTCCGTCCGCCCCACCGGTCCCGGCAGCTTCTTCCGCGCCCGCCGCCGCAACCGGCCCGGGCCCGTCGGCCGGGGCCGCCGCCCGTAGCGCGGCCCGGGCCCGGGCCGCGCCCGCCGTGGCGTCACCGGGCCGGGCCGGTTCCTCCGGGGCGGCGAGGGGAGCGCGGGAGGCGGGAGACGCAGGAGACGCGGCCGGGGACCACTGACGGCCCTCGGCGCCCGCGTCCATCGCCTCGTTGGCCAGGCGGTCGGCGTGTCTGTTGCGCTCGCGCGGGATCCACTCGTAGGTGACCCGGCCGGGGGCGAAGACACGGCCGGCCTCGGCCGCCAGCGGTTTCATGGCGGGGTGCTTGACCTTCCAGCGGCCCGACATCTGCTCGACGACCAGTTTGGAGTCCATCCGGACGTGGACCCGGGCGGACGGGTCCAGGTCCCGGGCCGCGCGCAGGCCGGCCAGCAGGCCCCGGTACTCGGCCACGTTGTTCGTGGCGACGCCGATGTACTCGGCCGCCTCGGTCAGCGTCTCCCCCGTCGCCGCGTCGCTCACCACGGCGCCGTAGCCCGCGGGCCCCGGGTTGCCCCGTGACCCGCCGTCGGCCTCGACGATGAACTCCCGCACCGCGTCAGCCCCTCACAGACCCGATTCGGCGGTGCGCACCAGGATCCGGCGGCAGTTCTCGCAGCGCAGCACCGTGCCGGGCGCGGCGGCGCGGACCTCGTTCAGCTCGGTGATCGCCAGCTCCTGGCGGCAGCCCTGGCAGGTGCGCTGGTACAGCTTGGCCGCGCCGACCCCGCCCTGCTGCTCGCGCAGCTTGTCGTACAGCTTGAGCAGGTCGGCGGGGACCGAGGCGGCGATGACCTCGCGCTCCCTGGTGACCGAGGCGGCCTCGGCGTCGATCTCCCCGAACGCGGCGTCGCGGCGGCCGGTCGCGTCGTCGATCTTCGCCTGGACGGAGGCGACCCGCCCGGTCAGTTCGCCGACCCGCTCCTGGGCGGCCTCGCGGCGTTCCATGACCTCCAGGACGACGTCCTCCAGGTCGCCCTGCCGCTTGGCGAGGGAGACGATCTCGTGCTGGAGGTTGGCCAGGTCCTTGGGCGAGGTGACCGCGCCGGAGTCCAGGCGCTGCTGGTCGCGGGTGGCACGCCGGCGCACCTGGTCCACGTCCTGCTCGGCCTTGGTCTGCTCGCGGGCGCAGTCGCCCTCCTCGGTCTGCGCGGCCACGAGCAGGTCGCGCAGCTGGGTGAGGTCCTTGGTGAGCGAGTCGATCTCGGCGTGCTCGGGCAGCGACCTGCGCTTGTGCGCGAGCTGCTGCAGGCGGACGTCGAGGGCCTGGACGTCGAGGAGTCGGATCTGGTCGGCGGGCGCGGCGTTCAGTTGGGGGCTCCCATTAGCTAGTGGTGACGGAGGACGCCGCGTGGGCGGTCCAGGGGTCGGTGACCGCCCTGGAGACGTGGACCCTGAGGTCCCAGCCGTGGCGGTCGGAGATCTCGTCGAGCTGGCTCGCGGCCAGCTCGCACCAGGGCCACTCGGTGGCCCAGTGCGCCGCGTCGAGCAGCGCGAGAGGACTGTGCGCGACGGCCTCCGAGGCCGGGTGGTGGCGCAGGTCGGCGGTGAGGAAGGCGTCGACGCCGGCCGCGCGGACCTGGTCGAAGAGGCTGTCGCCGGAGCCGCCGCTGACCGCGATCGTGCGGACGACGGCGTCGGGGTCGCCCGCCACCCGGACGCCCTGCGCGGTGGCGGGCAGCCGTTCGGCGGCGCGGGCGGCCAGTTCGCGGACGGTCAGCGGGTGGTCGAGCGCGCAGACGCGGCCCAGGCCCCGGCGGCCCGCGGGATCGGCGGGGTCCGGCACGAGCGGCCCCACGACGCGCAGGTCCAGCGCACCGGCCAGCGCGTCGCTCACTCCCGGATCGGCCGTGTCGGCGTTGGTGTGGGCCACGTGCAGGGCGATGTCGTTCTTGATGAGGGTGTGCACGATGCGGCCCTTGGAGGTGGAGGCCGCGACCGTGGTCGTCCCGCGCAGGTAGAGCGGGTGGTGGGTGACCAGCAGGTCGGCGCCGAGCCGTACGGCCTCCTCGACGGTCTCCCGCACGGGGTCGACGGCGAACAGGACCCGGGTGACCTCCTGGCCGGGATCGCCCACGACGGTGCCGACCGCGTCCCAGGACTCGGCCCGCTCGGCGGGCCACAGGTTCTCCAGTGCGGCGATGACTTCAGACAGACGGGGCACGGGGAAAAGGCTACCTGGCCGTTCTGCGGGGCCGTACCGCGTCCGCCGGACCGGGCCCGCCCGGCACAGCGCGCCCCGCGCCCCCGGCGGAACCGCTTCCGCGCCACCCGTACGTGTGAAGCGGGCCTCCACCGCTCCCCCGCCCGTGCGTGCGAAAACTAGCTTCGTCGCCGGAGGTGACCGCACGATGACGGCTTGTGCGACCGAAACGACGACGGCCCGCGCGATCGACCCGCCGGCGGGGGCGGACGGCGGTGCGCCGCGACCGGGATGCGCCATCACGGCGGACGGCGCGTACGCGGCCCGGCTCGCGCTGGACGGCGAGCGCGACGCGTGGTTCCCGGAGCGCTGGACGCTGGACGGGCCGGAGCCGTACGCGGTGCCGCTGCCCGGCAACCAGCCGGAGGAGCCCGGCACGCAGGTGCAGCCCCTGGGCGACGGACGGGTGCTGGTCCACCGGCCGGTGGGGCACCGGCACACCTTCGGCCTGCTCTACCCGACCGGGCCCGGCACCGGTGAACTGCCGCTGGGCGCGGTGGAGTGCCCCGGGCCCGGCACCCGGCTGACGCTGCTGCCGCCGGCGCCGGACGGCGCGCACGCGTACGCCCTCGCCGTCGGCCCGCGCTCCACGGCGGTGTGGCGGGTGGCGGGCGGCGCCTTCGGTCCCGAGCGGCTCGCCGAGGTGCCGGGGCGCTGCTCGGGAGGGGTGTGGTTGGAGCGCGCGGGACGGATGCTGGCGGTGGACCGGGAGCTGGACGGGCGGACCAAGACGGTCGTGGTGGACCTGGGACGCGGCGGGGAGGTCTCGCCCCTGCTGCAGATCGCGGCCGGCAGTGACGACCGGCTGCTGCTGGCCGACCTCGACAGCGGGCTGCTGCTGGTCTCCTCGGACGCGCCCTGCCCGGGTCGGGAGCGCCTGGGCTGGGGGGTCCTGGGCAGCACGCTTCCGGTGCGCTTCCCGGAGTGCCTGCGGCTCGCGGACTGCGTGGTGACGCCGTTCGCGATCCAGCCGGGACAGGTGCTGACGCCGGAGAACTGCGCGGTGGCGCTGCGCGTCGACGGCCCGTTCGGCAGCTGGGTCGGCATCTGGCGGCCGGCCGAGCGTCGGGTGCGTCATCTCCCGGCGCCCGAGGGGTGGTTGACGGGGTCGGGGCTGTGGACGCCCCGGGGGGTGCTGCGGCTGCCGTACGCGACCCGGGAGGTGCCGTGCGGGATGGCGGAACTGGCGGCGGATCAGCTCGGGGCGGCGGACCCGCGCCCGGGGGGAGCGGGGAGAGCGGTGCGGACGGCGAACGCGGGGGCGGGCGGTACGGTTCCGGACGGGACGCCCGCCGGGGTGCCCGAGGGGCCCCGGCCGGCGGTGCGGCCCGGCCCGCCGGAGCCCGCCGCGACCCGCCCCGTACCCCTGCAACAAGCGCCCTTGGCACGGCTTGTAACGAACTAGTGCCGGTTGGCGTGTGCGCCTGGATTCGGCCCGTGGTGTGCCGGTTAGACTCGCCCGGCTGTACGAAAGATCACGGTGACGGGGTGAATTCTTCCGATGAGCGACACCAGCAGGACGCAGCAGCTGTCTGCCGACTCTCAGGAGGCGGTCGGCCACGGCCGGCACCGGGGCCCGGTCGCGGCCCAGGACAGTGAGACGGCTCCGCAAGGCCGTCACCGCAAACCGGCCGGGGAACCGGCCGAGGCGGCTGCCTGACCGTACGGGAAGGAGGGGCGCCCGTCCATGGACGGGCGCCCCTCCTTCCCTTTTTTCCGTCGTTTCCTCTTTCTCCTGTCCCTCCTGTCCCTCCTGTCCCTCCTATCCCCCCTGTTCCTCCTGTTCCTCCTGCCCCGGCTGCCGCACCCGGCCGGCCGGGCCTTCCTCCGCCCGGCCGTGGTCGCTCAGGGGCGCAGCACGACGGTGCCGGTGAGGACCGGCGCGTCGTCCCGTTCGACGGCGCTCACGGCCACCCGGACGGAACCGTCCCCGCCCCCGGCCCGCTCCCCCGCCTGCCGCCACATGCGCACCCGCAGGGTCTCCCCCGGGTACACCACCCCGGTGAACCGCGCGGCACAGGAGCGCACCGGGGTCACCTCGCCGTCGAGCAGCGTGTCGACCACGGCCTTCAGGGTGATGCCGTAGGTGCACAGCCCGTGCAGGATGGGCCGGTCGAATCCGGCGCGCCCGGCGAACGCGGGGTCGGCGTGCAGCAGGTTGCGGTCGCCGCTGAGGCGGTAGAGCAGGGCCTGGTCGGGACGGGTGGGCCGCTCGACGGTCCGGTCGGGCGGGCCGGCGGGCGGCTCCGGGCGGCGGCCGACGGGGCCGCGGTCGCCGCCCCGGCCCCCTTCGCCGCGCACGAAGATCTCGGCCTCGCTCGTCCACAACGGGCCGTCGGCGTCCGCGGCTTCGGTGCGCAGCACGAGGACGGTGGCCGTGCCCTTGTCGTGCACGGCGGTGATGCGGTCGGTGGTGGCGGCGGTGCCCTCGGCCGGGACGGGCCGGTGGACCTCCAACCTCTGGCCGCCGTGCAGCACCGTGGCCGGGTCGACGTCGACGCCGGGCATCGACAGGCCGCTGATCACGCCGGGGGCGCCCGCGCCCGCAACGGTGGCGAAGCTCGGCAGGACGCGCAGCCGGGTCTCCAGGGCGTAGCGCAGTTCGCCGGGGTCGGTGGCGGGGTCGGTGGCGTCCGGGTTCATGCCGGCGCCGATGCCGAGGTGGTAGAGCAGGACGTCCCCGGCGGTCCAGGCGATCCGGCCGGACCGGGGCGCGGCGGCGAGGGCCTTGGCGGCGTCGATGGGCATGGGGCTCCTGAGGACTTCGGGGCCCGACGCGGTGCCGGGCGCGGCGGGCAGTGACATTTGTACTGCCCGGGTCCGTACAAGCGCATCTGCCGGGGCGGCCCCCGGATTCCTATGGTCGTAGGCATGACACAGAGGGGAAGCGCCGTCTCCTTCACGGGGGCGGTCAAGACGTACGGTGCCGTGCGCGCCGTGGACGGCATCGACCTGGACATCGCGCACGGCGAGACGGTGGCCCTGCTGGGCCGCAACGGGGCCGGCAAGTCGACCACGATCGGGCTGCTGCTGGGCCTGTACGAGCCCGACGCGGGCGCGGTGGAGCTGTTCGGCGCCGGGCCGGAGCGGTCCGTGCGCGCGGGCCGGGTGGGCGCGATGCTCCAGGACGCCCGTCCGGTCCCCCGGGTGACCGTCGGGGAACTGGTCGGCTTCGTGGCCCGGCGCTATCCGGCGCCGATGCCGGTGGCGCGGGCGCTGGAGCTGGCCGGGATCGCGGACCTGGCCGGGCGACGGGTGGACCGGCTGTCCGGCGGGCAGGTGCAGCGGGTGCGGTTCGCGGTCGCGCTCGCCGGCGACCCCGCGCTGCTGGTGCTGGACGAGCCGACGGCGGCGCTGGACGTGACCGCGCGGCACGCCTTCTGGGAGTCCATGCGCGCCTACGCCCGCCGGGGCCACACCGTGCTGTTCTCCACGCACTACCTGCAGGAGGCGGACGCCCACGCCGACCGGATCCTCGTCATCGACCGCGGGCGGATCGTCGCCGACGGCACCGGCGAGGACCTGCGGCGCGCGGCGGGCGGCAGCCTGGTCTCCGTGCGCCCGGCCGGGCGCGACCCGCAGGAGCTGGCCCTGCTGCCCGGCGTGCGGTCGGTGGAGGTGCGCGAGGGCCGGGTGCGGCTGCGCAGCGACGACTCCGACGCGACCGTGATGGCCCTGGCCCGGCTGGACGCGGTCCGGGACCTCGAGGTGGCCCCGGCCTCGCTGGACGACGCGTTCCTCGCCCTCACCTCGGCCGACCGCGAACTGGAGACGGTGTGATGCTCGACTACGTGCGCCTGGAGATCCGCCGCACCCTGCGCGACACGGGCTTCGTGGTCGGCGGGATCGCGATGCCGGTGATGATGTACCTGCTGTTCACCAACCTCGGTGACGGGGGCGGCGGCTGGAAGACGGCGGCGATGGTGGGCATGGCCGCCTACGGCGCGGTCGGTTCGGCGCTGAACACCGGTGGCGCGGTCGCCGAGGACCGGTCCACCGGCTGGCTGCGCCAGTTGCGCGTGACGCCGATGCCGCCGCACCAGGTGGTGACCGGCCGGGCGCTGACCGGCGCGGTGACCGTGCTGCCCTCGATCGTCACGGTGCTCGCGGCGGGCGGGCTGTTCAACGGCGTGCGGCTGGCGGTCTGGCAGTGGGCCGCGGTGACGTTGCTGCTGTGGCTCGGTTCGATCCCCTTCACGCTGCTGGGCCTCGGCAACGGCTACCGGCTGTCCGGGCCCGCCACGGGTGTGGTCAACATGATGTGCAACATGGGCCTGGCGGTACTGGGCGGACTCTGGTTCCCCGTCAGCCTGTTCCCGGACTGGCTGCGCGGCCTGTCCGCGTACACCCCCACCCGCCGCTTCGCCCAGCTGGGCACCGCGGTCACGGACGGACAGGCCCCCGCCGCCGGTGCCATCATCGTCCTGACGGCCTGGCTGCTGGTGTTCGGTTCGTACGCTGTGCTGTCGTACCGCCGTGGTGCGGGAACCATCTGACCGGGGGAACACGGACATGACGTGGTGGCGGACAGTGAAGTGCCGGGTGGCGGCGGTGCGGGCGGCGCGTGCCCGGTGGCGCGCGGACATGGAGGAGTTCAGGACGGCCCGGCGGGCGGTCCTGAAGGAGGGGCGCGACCCGGCCGCCGAGCATCCCGGTCCGCCGCCCACCGGCTTCGCGCTGCTGCCCTGGCTGCTGCTGGGCATGGGGTCCTTCTCCAACCTGCTCCAGGGCAAGACGCCGAACGCGTGGGTCGGCGCCGTGGGCCTGTTCGCGTTCAACTCGCTGTACGTCTACGTCACCTTCCGCTCCTTCGACCGCGGCAGGCGCGAGACGCCCTCCACCCGGCTGGCGCTGCTGCTGATGGGCGTGCTGACCACGGGTCTGGCCCTCGGGTACGGCGGCAGCTGGCTGATGTTCTTCCCACTGCTGGGCCTCGCCGCGGGAGCCGCCCTGCGCGGCCGGTGGCTGGCCCGCACCGGCATGCTGCTCGCGGTGTACGCGGGGGGCGTCTCCGCCCTCCGGGACGCCGCGAACGCGGTGAACATCGCCTACGGCACGTTCCTGTCGACCATGGTGACCGCCGCGATCCTCGGTCTGTCCGAGGCGGTGCGGGAGCTGCGCGCCGCGCGCGAGGAACTGGCCCGGCGCGCGGTGGCGGAGGAGCGGTTGCGCTTCTCCCGTGACCTGCACGACCTGCTGGGCCACACGCTGTCGGTGATCGTGGTGAAGTCGGAGGCGGCCCGCCGGCTGGCGCAGCGGGACCTGGACGCGGCGCTGGCGCAGATCGGCGACATCGAGTCGGTGGGCCGGCAGGCGCTGACGGAGATACGGGAGGCGGTGACCGGCTACCGCGAGGGCAGCCTGGCCACCGAGCTGGCCCGGGCCCGCTCGGCGCTGTCCGCGGCGGGCACGCGCACGGAGGTGCGCCAGTCCGGAACACCCCTGGCCCCGCAGACCGAGGCGCTGTTCGGCTGGGTGGTGCGCGAGGCGGTGACCAACGTGGTCCGGCACAGCGACGCCACCCACTGCGGGATCACCGTCACGAGCAGCACCGAGCGGGCCCGGCTCACGGTCACCGACAACGGCACCGGCAAGGCCGTCACCCGGCCCCGGGAGGGCATCGGCGGCACCGGCCTCGCGGGCCTGACCGAGCGCCTCGCGGCGGCGGGCGGCTCGCTGACGGCCGGCCCGTCGCCGCGCGGCGGCTTCACGGTGACCGCCGAACTCCCGGTGGAGCCCGCGCACCTGGCTGCCGCCGGACTCGTTACGGCGCCCAGGGCGGGCTGACCGCCCAGCTCACGTCGGCGGCCCAGGTGGTGCTGCCGTCCCAGACGTGGAGCCGCCGTTGCCCGCCAGGTGGACGCCGTGGTCGTAGTGGCGCAGGTGGCGCGTGGGGTAGTCGTACGAGGCGGACGAGGTGTCCGTGCCGCTCCTGCCGGTCTGCGGGCAGAAGGTGGCGTCGGCCCGGAACCGGGCGGTGCCGTCCATGGGCTGCCGGTGGAGCCGGTGGTCGAAGTGGCCCAGGAAGTCACCGGGGTGGTTGCGCGGCTCCAGGCAGACGCATGAGCCGTCGGCGAGCCCACGGCGCACGATCCAGGTCGCGTCGCCCTTGTCGAGGGAGGGGCTGCCCGACGTCACCGGGGAGATGACGGCGGCGTTCCGGTGGCGGACGTACTCGGTGGTGCGGCAGGGGGTCGTGGCGCGCAGCGAGACCCCCGGGCCGGGGCCGGGGGTGCCGGCGACGCCGGTCGGACCGCTCGTGGAACCGCCCCGGCGGAGTCGGCGCCCGTCTGCCCCGCGAACGCCGTCGCACCGGAGGCGACGGCGGCGGTGATCACGGACGCGGGGACCGGGGCGGTGTGCGGGCCGTGGCCCGTGCGGCCGGCGCCCCCACCGGCGTCCGGCTGTGCCACGGGCCGCGGAAAAGCGCGCGAGGGCGGGGTGCGGACCGTGGCCGGCATCCCGGCGCCCCCCTTGTGTGCGCCCCCCGCGGCCCCGCTGTGGCGTCGGCGCGTACCGGTGCCACAGCGGGCAGGGGGCGGCGGAGGCCGGTCAGAACGCCCGGCTGTTGCACCCCATGTCGGAACCGAGGTGGCTCTGCTGTGCACCCGGGGCCCCCTCGCCGTTCAGCAGGTTGCCCGCCAGGCCGGTGATGGCGCTGAGGTTGCCGATCACCTCGATGTTCATGTCGTGCGAGCGGCACTCGATGCCCTGCGTGACGTCGAGGTCGTGGCCCGGCTCGCCGTGTGCGAAGGCGGTGGTGCTGCCGAGGGAGCCGACACTGCCGAGGAGGGCGCCCATGAGGACGGCCTTGTGGAACTTGCGCATTGCTTCTCCGTTGGTCGAGCGGATGGGATCCGCGACGGATCGAGTGGGATTCCGGACGGTTCGCCGTCAGCCGAGCCGGGGGAGCCCCAGCTGGCCGACGGGAGGTGCCGCGACCTGTCCGAGGCCGACCGGAGTCAGCTCCGGTACGCCCGGCGGCGCGATCTGCGAGTCGACGAGCGGGTTCACCTGCGGATTGATCTGGGGGCTCACCTGCGGGGCGACACGCACCGGAGGCTCCGGACCGAAGGCCTGGGGCACGTCCACCTTGGGGGCGACCTGGGGCATGACCTGCGGCATGACCTGCGGCACGATCTGGGCCGGCGGCGCGGGGGCGGCCTGGGCCGGTTGCGCGGGGGCGGCCTGCTGCCGGTACGGCGAGGTGGAGGCCTGCGCCGACCCCTGCGACGAGGCCGAGGCGGAGGCGTAACCGGTCGACCGCGGCGCCTGCGGGGCCGGCTGGTGGGCGGGTGCCGCGACCCGGGGAGCCGGGTGCTCGGGAGCCGGCGCGGAACTGCCGTGTCCGGCGGGAGAGTCGGCATGGCTGGTGCCGGCGCCGATGGCGGACAGACCGCCGGCCGCTGCTGCAAAGAGCACGACCTTGTGAAGCTTGCGCATGAAACCCTCGGCCCTTCAATACCTGAATAGGGAAGTCCATTGCATTCAGCGCGGTCACACGTGCAGTCGGTGCGATACTCGTACTGCACCGTCAGCAGCGGCGATCCCGAGTAGCACGCGGACTTCGCGTTCGGAGCCGGCAGCGGTCCGCCTCACCCGCGTTCGGGTCCACGGCCGCTGCCCTCTCTCCGTAGGAACGAGAACGGCCAGGGCGCGGTCACGGCGCCCCGAGGCCCGTCACCCGTTTGCCGTCCACCGGGACGGGTGTTGCCCCCGTGGGGCAAATGGGTGACCGTGGCCCGCCGTCCGTGTCCGTGTTCGCCGCCGTCTCGTTCCCCACGGGGCAAGAACGATGGTTTCCGGTTTCCGCAGCCGCACCAGACAGCCGGGAACGGCGGCGGCTGCGCTGCCCCATCAGCGTTTCACCAGGTTCCGTGCACAGGTCATTGAAGGGCCGAGAATTCCATGCGCAAGCTCCAGAAAATCGTGCTCGTCGTCGCAGCGGCCGGCGGTCTGTCCGCCGTCGGCGCCGGCCCGAGCTCCGCGGTCACCCCCGCCACCCACGACGGACACGCGCCGTCCGCCGCTTCGCAGTCGGACGCCCAGGCCGCCTCGGCCTCCTCCGCCCAGGCGACCGTGCAGACCTCCGGCTCGCCGGCCCGGCAGCAGGCGGCCCCGCAGCGGGGCACCGAGGTCGCACCGCAGGTCAACCCCCAGCTCAACCCACAGATCAGCCCTCGGCTCTCTCCGCCGGCCCCGCAGACGCACGAGGGCGCCCCGACGGGCCAGACCAACCTGTTCCGCCCGTACCAGGAGTGCAGCCCGCAGACCCTGCTCGACGCGAACGTCCCGATCGCCCTGCTCGCCTCCTCCGAGACCCGGGGCGTCGACTGCACCCAGGCCAACAGCCAGTCCAACTCCCTCGCCAGCGCGCAGTAGCCCTGCCGAACGCCGACGCCCGGGAGGGGCCCGTGGAGCACGACTCACGGGCCCGTCCACGGGCGTTACGGCTTTCGGGTGACGGTTCCGCGACGTGATCGGTAATCGGCGCGTCACCCAGAGTGCCGGGACATTCGGCACTAATCTCCCGTAACTGTAAGCGGTCGATCCACCAAGGATCGTCCTCCTCACTTCACCGGAGATGACATGCGCAAGCTTCGCAACGTTGCCGTCCTGGTCGCTGCCCTCGGCAGCATCGGCCTCGTGGGCGGTACGGCCCAGGCCCAGGGCATGGGCGGCGGCGACCACGGCGACAAGTTCAGCATCAAGCAGAGCTCCACCTGCAAGTCCCACGACCTGAACCTCGACGTCCTGGGCGAGGTCGGCGTGCTCAACGGCCTGCTGGGCAACGCGCTGAACGGCGAGGGCAACCCGGGCGCCCAGGCCACCGACATCGGCTCGACCATGGGCTGCAACAACAGCGCCTTCTAAGGCTCTGTCAGGCGCTCGAACGCCGCACGCGCGAATGGTCCCGGCATCGGGCCGGGACCATTCGCGCGTTCCAGCGGACCTGCCGGGCAGCGAGGGTCCGGCGCGCAGCCGGATTCCTCCGGGCAGGCCCCCGGTCCTCCCGACCGCACAGATGCCGATCATCCACAGATCGCGTCCCCCTCACTTCACCGGAGATGACATGCGCAAGATCCGCACGGCCGCCGTCCTCCTCGCCGCCTTCGGCAGCCTCGGGCTCCTGGGCGCCGGCACCGCCCACGCCGACCAGGGCAAGGACGGCTTCGACATCCGGCAGAGCTCCACCTGTACGTCGCACGACCTGAACCTCGACATCCTGGGCGAGGTCGGCGTGCTCAACGGCCTGGGCGGCAACCTGCTGAACGGCGAGGGCAACCCGGGCGCCCAGGCCACCGACATCGGCTCGACCATGGGCTGCAACAACAGCGCCTTCTGAGGTCCCGGCGGCGTTCGGACGCCGCACGCGCGCACGGTCCCGGCATCGGGCCGGGGCCGTGCGCCCACCCCGGCGGGCCTGTCGGCAGCGGTGGTCCGGCACGCGGCCGGATTCCTCCGGGCAGGCCCCCGGTCCTCCCGACCGCACAGATGCCGATCATCCACAGATCGCGTCCCCCTCACTTCACCGGAGATGACATGCGCAAGATCCGCACGGCCGCCGTCCTCCTCGCCGCCTTCGGCAGCCTCGGGCTCCTGGGCGCCGGCACCGCCCACGCCGACCAGGGCAAGGACGGCTTCGACGTCCGACAGAGCACCACCTGCAAGTCGCACGACCTGAACCTCGACATCCTGGGCGAGGTCGGCGTGCTCAACGGCGTGCTGGGCAACGCGCTGAACGGCGAGGGCAACCCGGGCGCCCAGACCACCGACATCGGCTCGACCATGGGCTGCAACAACAGCTTCGGCGGCTGAGACGCATTCCCCTTCCCGGTGCCCCGGCCGTCGGCCGGGGCACCGGGAATTGTCGTTTCGCCGGTGGGCCGCCCCGGGAAAACCGAAATGCCGGGCCGGGATCGATCCCGGCCCGGCACGTGTGGTGGTCCTCAGGACGCGACGTGCGGTTTCTTGAAGCCCTTGGGCAGCTTCGTGGTGTTGGAGCAGTCCACGACCGGCCCGACGCTCGTGGACCCATCGCCCACCAGCCGGTCCTCCGGGTACACCACGTGTGGCCGTTCGCCCGTCGAGCAGTCCTGCACCTGCTCGACGACGTGCGTGCCGTCCTTGTCGGTGTGGGTCTCGTTCTTGCGCACGCAGACGGTGTCGCCCTGCGCGGTGATCCTGCAGTCGCCCGACGGTCCGTCTGCGTACGCGTGTCCGGCGCCGAGGCAGAGCGCGGCGAGACTTCCGACGAGCCCCGATACGGCGGCCATCTTCTGCGGACTGAACATGTGCTGCATTCCTTTGCAACAGTGGCCCGGACGCCTGTGCCGCTGACCGGCGTGCGCCCGGGCCGAGAAGGTCGAAACAGAGCATTCTGTACCTGGAGGCCGCACCCGGGGGCGGGACGGCCGCAGCCCGGACGCGCGCCCTCTGGGCCGCGCGTCCGGGCTGCCTCCGCCACCGGGTGTCACTCGGCACACCGTTGCGCCGAACGATTCGGCGCGGGACCGAAACGCTGGGTTCGCGCGATGCGCATCAGGCTCGTGAAGAAGGACGATGCGCCCGTGCCGGCGCCGGAAGGATCAGCCCTCGGTACGCCTTCACTCACCTTCGCCGTACTGGTGCGGGCCGTGACCCTGCTCGGGCTCGGCGTTCTTCTGCTCCTCCGGCTGGGCCTGCGGCTGGCCTTCGGACTGGACCTCCGGCTGACCCTCGGGCCGGCCCTCCGGCTGACCCTCCGGCTGACCCTCGGACCGGCCCTCCGGCTGACCCTCCGGCTGACCCTCGGACCGGCCCTCCGGCTGGCCCTCCGGCTGGCCCTCCGGCTGGCCCTCGGACTGGACCTGCGGCTGGCCCTCGAACTCGACCTCGGGCTGGGCGTAGTAACTACCCCCGAAGGCGACGGCGTTGGCCGAGGAGTTGGCCACGGCGGTGACCTGCGGAACCGCTCCGTCGTTGCCGTTGGCGAAACCGACTCCGGCGCCGAGGACGGACAGCCCCGCAACCGCTGCCGCTACGACTGCGGCACGCTGAAACTTACGCATGGGTTTGACCCTTTCTCACCCGGGCAGAGCAGCCCGGCTTGACTACTGGGTGTGAGCTTACACATACGCCGTGTAGCGTTTGTGGATCTGCACCCCCATGTCGCGCAGTCCGCTCCCGCCATCTCGACCCCGTGACGCTCCGGTCCCCGGCGCCCGGTACGGCGCACCCCGTGGCCCCCGCCCGTCGTCAGCCCCGCCGGGCGCCGCCTACGCCGTGGAGGAACAGGTCACCCTGGGCCCGAACCGCGTCGTCCCGCCGCCCAGGGAGGCGGGCAACGTCGCGGGCCGCACCGGCCGGCAGGTCTCCTGGTGGGGAACCACGCCGCCCTCGGGGACCTCACCCTCGATCCGCTGGGCGCAGGTGACATTGCCCTCGAGGTCGCGCGTGCAGGTTCCCGGTCCTGCCGCGGCGTACGCCTGCGTGACGCCGGCGCCGACCGCGGCGAGGCCGCCGACGAGCGCCGAAACGGCCGCGATCTTCTTCCTGTTGAACATGTGATGGTTCTTCCTTTGCAGGGATGTCCGGGCACCGGACCACCGGCCGCGCCGGGCTCCGCCTCCGGCACTCGGGCGTCCGGCCGGAGGAGCGGGACCCTTGGGGGTCGGTCCCGAAGGGTCCCGGGCCGGGCGTCGCGCACGGTGGCGCCGAACTCAGCCCGTGAAGGCGGTGTTGTACTGGCCGCAGGTGGTGTCCAGGGTGCCCGCCAGACCGAGCACACCGAGCGGCACGTCGTTCTCGGACACGGTCTGCGGGCTGCACTCCTGGTAGGGGCGGTAGAGGTCGGACACCTGCTGCCCGCCGGGGGTGTCGGCGGCGGCGGTGCCGGCACCGATGGCGGCCAGTCCGCCGGCCGCCATTGCTGCGATCACGACCTGCTGAAGCTTGCGCATGGAACCCTCAGTTCTCTACTGGTGAATCGACGCCCATCGCCGAGCGTGATGGCACAGATACTAGCAGTAGCCGTAAGGGGGTGTTCACATGGGACGGACGTATCACGATGGGGACATACCGCCGCACGGTCACCGGGTTGACGCCAACCGGCCGTGAGCGGGGACGGGTTGCCGTCCCGCGCGTGCCGTCGCGTCAAACGGACCGGTGCCGGGTGCTGTCGCGTCGGCACCAACCCGGTTGCGACGCACGAAGGTTGTTTCAGGACAGCGCCGGCTCCGCGACGTGGAGGCGACCGCGGGCGGGCGTGGAGACGATCAGATCCCGCAGTCCCTCGACGTACCGCCGCACGTTCCTGCGGGCGATGTCGGTGTCCGGGTGGCGGCAGGCGAACCACAGTCCCTCGTGCAGCCGGTTGACCCAGGCGCACACCTGGTCGCCGTACGACACCCGGATCAATCCGTACGCCTTCCTCTCCGTCCAGCGGGCCGAGCCGGGAACACCGCGGGCGTCCACGTAGGAGACGATCGAGTACATGTCGGGCGAGGTCGGACGGAAGTCGGCGCCGAGCAGGCGCAGTACACGGGCCAGCGGGATGCGCGCCAGTGCCTGGTTGGCCCGCAGTTCGGCGCGGACCGTGGCGAGCGCGCTGTCGAAGTCCCGCGTCGCGGGCACCTCGATCGGCGCACCGCCGACGTACCAGCCCACGGAGTCCGACCACGCGGACTTCAGCCGGGTGTGCAGCGGCACGACCGTGCGGTAGACCGGCTGCCCGCCGAGCTCGTGGACGACGAGACTGGTCGCCGCCAGGATGCCCACCAGGCTGCCGCCGTAGGGGCGGCAGTGCGCCTCGAACGCGGCGGCGGCGTCCGCGTCGACGAGCGGCTCGCACACCAGCTTCTGGGCGGGCAGGGCGCAACCGGGCCGCAGACCGAGGTCGACGGGGAACTCCGGAAGCCTCCCGTCGCACCGGCCGATGAACTCCCGCCAGCGGGCGACGATCGCGTGCGTGTCGTCGATGCCGTCCGCGTTGGCCCGCTCCTGCTCGCAGAAGTCGACGTAACTCCCCACGGACCCACCGGTGACGGGCCGGGCGCCGGTGCCCGCCGTGTACAGTTCGCGGATCTCCTCCGGGATGCGCTGGAGGGAGTAGGCGTCGACGTTGCTGTGGTCGAAGACCATGTACACACTGACGGAGTCGTCGCGGACGACCGCCGCGTAGATGAGGTTCGGCCAGCCGAGCGCGTTCGCCGCGGCGTCGAATCGGTCCTGCAGGTACCGGACCAGCACCTCCGCATCGGCGAAGTCACCGACCACCTCCCGGTGCAGCGACACGTCGTCCTCGTCGAGCGTGAACCGGTGCATGTCGTCGCCGGCCCACCGGAAGCCGCTGCGCAGCGTCTCGTGCCGCAGCGTCCAGCCGCGCAACGCCCGCTCCAGCGCATCGGGATCGGCCCGGCCCGGCAGGTCGAACGCCGTGCCCAGCCAGGTCGGCACGAACATCCCGTCCTCACGCACCGACCGCGCCGTCCTGATGTGCGACTCCTGGATGTATGCCGGCGGTCGCGGATCCGGCGGCAGCACCGCTGCGGCCGCGACGGTCGCCGGACTGACCGTCCACTCGATGAGTCGCCCGGGCCGGACTTCACAGCGCTGAATGTCAGAAATTCGCACGATGGCGTCTCCTTCGCAGAAGACACCAGCTTCATCGACGGAGGACCGCGCGCCAGCGGCGGCTTCTGTGTCGCCGCCTTTTCAGCGGGACGTGTGACGCCTCGAACGGCGAAGCGGGGGCGGGCCGGTGAGTGCGTGGGCGGCACCGCCCGAGCCGTCACCGGCCCGCCCCCGGCGGACCACGGGCCCGGGGCCGGCGCGCGGACGTGGACGGCGAGCCGCACCGAAGTCCTCGGCGTCCCCCGCAGTCCTCGGCGTCCCCCGCCGGTCATGCACGAGGCCGCGGGAGTCGTCCCGCAACCGGCCCGCGACACCTGCGCGAACGGGGCCCGGGCGGACGCCGTTCGGGGTGTCCGGGACCCGCGGGGCAGCCCTTAGGCTGGGGCCGTGAACGACATCCGAGTCCTGCTCGCCGAGGACCAGGGCATGATGCGCGGGGCCCTCGCCCTGCTGCTGGGCATGGAGGATGACATCGAGGTGGTCGCCCAGGTCCCGGACGGCGACGCGATCGTGGACGCCGTGCTCGTGCACCGGCCGGACGTGGCCCTGCTGGACATCGAACTCCCGGGCACCAGCGGCCTGGACGCGGCGGCGCGGCTGCGGGAGCGGGCGCCGGACTGCCGGGTGCTGATCCTGACCACCTTCGGCCGGCCCGGGTACCTGCGCCGGGCCATGGAGGCGGGAGCGGCCGGCTTCCTGGTCAAGGACGGGCCGGTGGAGGAACTGGCCGCGGCGGTGCGGCGCGTGCTGGCCGGCGAGACCGTGGTCGACCCGGCGCTGGCCGCGGCGGCGCTCAGCGCCGGGCCGAGCCCGCTGACGGGCCGTGAGTGCGAGGTGCTGAAGGCGTCGGCGGACGGGGCGACGGTCGCCGACGTCGCCGCGCGGCTCCACCTGTCCGAATCCACCGTCCGCAACTACCTCTCCGCGGCGATCGGCAAGACGGGGACCCGCAACCGGGCGGAGGCGGTACGGGAGGCCCGGCAGCAGGGATGGCTGTGAGCGGGCTCCCGCCCGGCCCCCGCCACCCCGCCGGCCGCCACCCCGCCGGGTGCGCCGGGACCGGCGTCGCGTCCCCGCCCCGCGGGCCCCGCCCCCCGCCGCCTCACGCGGCGGCGGCCGGCGGCCTCCTCCGCGGCAGCCACGCCGCCATGAGCACCGCCCCGCCGAACAGCAGCGCCGCGCTCGCGCGGAAGGCGAGCGCGTAGCCCCGCGTCAGCGCCTCGGCGCCGGTAGCGCTGCCCGTGCCGGCCGCCGCGACGGTGGACATGACGGCGAGCCCGAGCGAACCACCCATCGTGCGCGAGGTGTTGATGAGTCCCGAGACCAGCCCGGCCTCCCCCGGTGCCGCGCCGGACGTGGCCAGCGAGGCCAGCGGGGTGCCGGCCAGCCCCGCACCCAGCATCATCAGCACGCCCGGGAGCATGATCCCGGTGACGTACGCGCCGTGCGCGCTCATCGTCGACTGCCAGCCGAAGCCGGCCGCGGCCACCAGCGTGCCGGCCGTCGCCACCGTGCGCGCCCCGGCCGCGCGCATCAGGCGCGGGGCGGCCTTGGAGCCCGCCAGCACGGCGAGCGAGCTGGGCACCAGGGCGAGGCCGGCGTCCAGCGGCCCGTAGCCGAGCGCGTTCTGGGCGTAGAGCGTCATGAAGTACCACATGCAGAACATCGCCGAGCCGGAGACGAACATGGCCGCGTTGGCCGACGCCACCGCGCGCCTGCGCAGCAGGCCCAGCGGCATCAGCGGCGCCGCCGTGCGCGCCTGCACCAGCAGGAAGAGGCCGATCAGGGCCGGCCCGGCGCACAGCGGCACCAGCGTGGCCGCGGCCGTCCACCCCCGCGCCTCCGTCTGCACGATGCCGTAGGCGAGCGTCGCCAGGCCCGCCGTCACCAGCAGCGCGCCCGGCAGGTCCAGGCGCCGCCGGTCCCCGGCGCGGCTCTCCACCAGCCGGCGCGCGGAACCGGCCAGCACCACCGCGCCCACCGGCACGTTGATCAGCAGCACCCACCGCCAGGACAGCGCGTCGACCAGCACCCCGCCGACCAGGCCGCCCGCGGCCCCGCCGCCTGCGCCCACCGCGGACCAGGTGGCTATCGCCCGCGCCCGGGCCGGCCCCTCCGGCACGGCCGCCGTCAGCAGGGTCAGCGTCGCGGGCGCCAGCACCGCCGCGCCCAGTCCCTGCACGGCCCGCGCCAGCAGCAGCTCCCAGCCCTCCCGGGCCAGTCCGCCGCCGAGCGAGGCCAGGGTGAACAGGCCGAGCCCGACCAGGAACATCCGCTTGCGGCCGTAGAGGTCGCCCGCACGGCCGCCGAGCAGCATGAACCCGGCGAAGGCGATGGCGTAGGCGTTCACCACCCACTGCAGGCCGGACGGGGTCAGGGCGAGATCGGCGCGCATCGACGGCAGGGCCACGTTGACCACGGACACGTCGAGGACGACCAGGAACTGCCCGGCGCAGGCCAGCGCGACCACCAGCCAGGCGGGCGGTGTCGCACGGCGGGCTGACGGGGGCGCGGTGTCGGCGGCTTCCAGCATGGTGGTCATGCTCTCAACCCCGTTACGGTCCCTGCATCGGCATTTCGGCCCCGGACATCCCGGAACGGCACCTTCCGCCCCGCCGCCGGCACTGACGGGAGATCAGAAACCCATGGGAAGGTCAAGATTTCTTTAGGGGCCCGAAGCAACGGAATAGTTGCCTGTGCATACGAGGTTTGACCCAGGACCCATTCGACGCGGGAGGCCCCACTCAATGACGCACACGACGACCGACCAGCCCGGCCGGAGGGCGAGCGGCGCCGTGGTCCCGGTGCTCGCCTTCGCGGGCATCGTGGTCGCGGTGATGCAGACCCTGCTCGTGCCGGTCATCAAGGACCTGCCGCAACTGCTGGGCACCGCCCCCAGCAACGCCACCTGGGTCCTGACCTCGACGCTGCTGTCCGGTGCCGTGGCCACCCCGATCATGGGCCGGCTCGGCGACCTGTACGGCAAGCGCCGCATGCTCGTGCTCAGCCTCGCCGTGATGGTGGTCGGCGCCCTGGTCAGCGCGCTCACCAGCGAACTGCTCACCATGATCGTCGGCCGTACCCTCCAGGGCTTCGCCATGGGCGCGATACCCCTGGGCATCGGCCTGATGCGGGACATGCTGCCGCGCGAGCGGCTCGGCTCGGCGATGGCCCTGATGAGCTCTTCCATCGGCGTCGGCGGCGGTCTCGCGCTGCCCGCCGCGGCCCTGGTCGCCCAGCACACGGACTGGCACACCCTGTTCTACGGTGCCGCCGGCCTCGGCGTGCTCTCCATCGCCCTCACCCTCCTCGTGGTCCCCGAGTCCCCGATGCGCGCCCGGGGCTCCTTCGACCTGCTCGGCGCGGTGGGCCTGTCGGCCGGCCTGGTACTGCTCCTGCTGCCCGTCACCAAGGGCAGCGACTGGGGCTGGTCGTCCGGCACGACGCTCGGCCTGTTCGCCGCGGCCGTGGTCGTCCTGCTGCTGTGGGGCCTGCTGGAACTGCGCCTCAAGGCTCCCCTGGTCGACCTGCGCACCACCGCCCGCCGCGAGGTGCTGCTCACCAACCTCGCCTCGATCATGGTCGGCGTCAGCTTCTACGTCGTCTCGCTCGTCCTGCCCCAGCTGCTCCAGCTGCCCGCGGCCACCGGCTACGGCCTCGGCCGGTCCATGGTCGTCGCGGGCCTGTGCGTGGCCCCGCTGGGCCTGACCATGATGTTCACCGCGCCGGTCTACGCCCGCCTGTCCGCCCGCTACGGCCCGAGGACCACCCTCATCACCGGCCTCGTGATCATCGCGATCGGCTACGGCGGCGGCCTCGGCCTGATGGACGCGGCCTGGCAGACCATCGTCACCTCCGTCGTCCTCGGCGCCGGCATCGGCCTCGCCTACTCCTCCCTGCCCGCGCTGATCGTCGGCGCGGTCCCCGCCTCCGAGACCGGCGCCGCCAACGGCCTCAACACACTGATGCGGTCCATCGGCACGTCCGTCTCCAGCGCCGTCATCGGCATGGTGCTGGCCGACACGGCCGACGACGTCGGCGGGGTCGCGGTCCCGACCATGCACGGCTTCCGCGTCTCCTTCCTCATCGCCACGGCCGCCGTGGCCGTCGGCCTGCTCCTGGCGGTCTTCCTGCCGAAGACGGCCCGCCGGGCCCAGCACACCCAGCTGCGGGCGAGCAGCGAGGAGGAGGCCAACCTGGAGCGGGCCGAGCAGGCGCTGCGCGGCTTCCGGGGCCGGGTGCTGGACGCCGGCGGGGCCCCCGTCGCCCGCGCCAAGGTCACCCTGATCGACCGGCGGGGCCGCCAGGCGGGGGCCACCGTGTCCGCGGAGGACGGCAGCTACGTCCTCGCCGTCCCCGCGCAGGGCGCCTACGTCCTGGCCGCCAGGGCCGCCGGGCACGGTCCGCTGGCCTCCTCGGCGACCCACGCCGGCGACGAGCGGGCCGTCGAGCTGGACCTGTCGCTGCCCGGCGGGGCGGTCACCGCCTGAGCAGCGCGCCACGCGTACCCCCGCCCACCGCGGCGGCGGGGGGTTGCGCCAGCATGGGCACCGAGGACGTCGTACGCGCCGGCACGCGGCAGCAGCCGGACAGGCCGTGCGGCCCCGTCGTGCAGACCGGACGAAAGGACCCCCATGCCCGCGGCACCGAAGCCGGAGATCCTGGCCGCGTTCGAGGCGGCGAAGGGCTTCATGCCCGTCGAGGAGGGCCTCGCCCTGTACGCGGCCGCCGTGGAGGCGGGGCGGTTGGGGCTGCCGCTGCTGGAGGTCGGCACCTACTGCGGGCGCTCCACCGTCCTGCTCGCCGACGCCGCCCGCGGGGCCGGGGTCACCGCGCTGACCGTCGACCACCACCGGGGCAGCGAGGAGCAGCAGCCCGGCTGGGACTACCACGACCCCGAGACCGTCGACCCGGAGACCGGGCTGATGGACACGCTGCCCATGTTCCGCCGCACCCTGTACGGGGCGGGACTGGAGGAGCACGTGGTCGCGCTCGTCGGCCGCTCCCCCCGGATCGCCGCGGTCTGGAACTCCCCGCTCGGCCTCGTCTTCGTCGACGGCGGCCACACCGACGAGCACGCCACCGCCGACTACGAGGGCTGGGCGCCGCACGTCGCCGACGGGGGCCTGCTGGTGATCCACGACGTCTTCCCCGAGCCGGAGGACGAGTTCACCGGGCAGGCGCCGTACCGGGTGTACCTGCGGGCCCTGGCGTCCGGGGCGTTCACGGAGACGGCGGTGACCGGGTCGCTGCGCGTCCTGCGGCGAACGGGGGCGGGAATCTGAGCGCCCGGTTAGAGTCGCTGACGTGTCGTACGAAGGCCCGCGGACCGATCCCCCGCACTCGCGCCGTCCCCGGCGCTCCCCGCTGACCGTGGCGCTGGCCGCGCTGGTGACCGGCGCACTGCTCGGCTGGGGGGTGTACGAGGCGGTGGGCGACGGCGGGCCGGGGACCCCGGTCCGCACCGCCTCCTCCCCGGCCGCCTCCACCGCGGCGCGCGAGACGTCGCCCTCGGGCCCCGCGGCCACGGAGGACGGCGGGCGGCCGGACCCCGCGCGCACGGCCTCCGCGCCCGCCGGAGCGGGACCGCTCAGGGGAAGGGTCGTGGTCATCGACCCGGGGCACAACCCAGGCAACGTCCGGCACACGGCCGAGATCAACCGCAGCGTGGACATCGGGACGAACCGCAAGGAGTGCGACACCACCGGGACGTCCACCAACGCCGGTTACACGGAGGCCCGGTTCACCCTCGACGTCGCCCACCGGCTGCGCGCCCTGCTGGAGGAGCAGGGCGCCACGGTGAGGCTGACCCACGACGGGGACGAGCCCGCCTGGGGTCCCTGCGTGGACGAGCGGGCGCGGATCGGCAACACCGCCCGCGCGGACGCGGCCGTCTCAATCCACGCCGACGGCTCGGCGCCCGGCAACCGCGGCTTCCACGTCATCATGCCGGGGCCCGTGCACTCCGGAGGGGCCGACACCCGCGCGATCGTCGGCCCCTCCCGCGCCCTGGGCGAGCGCATCGCCGGCCACTTCCTGCACGCCACCGGTGAGGCGCCCTCCAACTACCTCGGTTCGGGCACCGGCCTGGTCACGCGCACGGACCTGGGCGGTCTCAATCTGTCAACGGTTCCCAAGGTGTTCATCGAGTGCGGCAACATGCGCGATAGCAAGGACGCGGCACAACTGACCAGCGGCGCCTGGCGGCAGAAGGCGGCGCAGGGGATCTCCGAGGGAATCGTGAGTTTCCTGCGCGAGTCGCGAGCGGCGGGCGGATCCGGCCGTACAGCCGGCTCACACGGGCGCTAGTGTCTACCGACGACGAGACGACCTACGAAGGACCTGAAGTGAATATCCGCTCCCTCACTAGAGGCGACGGCGTGGTGATCGGGGCAGCGGTGTTGCTGTTCATCGCGTCGTTCCTCGACAACTACTCGTACGACGCCGGCGACTTCGACATGCCGAACCTCTGGTCGAGCGGGCCGGTCCTGCTGAGCGTCGTCCTGGCGGGGATCATCGGGGCCGCGCTCGTCGTCGTCGCCCGCGCCCTGCCGCAGCCGCGCAAGGTGGCCGGCCTCGACCTCGGCCAGTTCGGTGCCGCGTTCGCCGTCTTCGCCGCGTGGAGCGCGCTCGGCAACGTGATCGACCCGTCGGGCGGCGCGAACAACATCGGCAACGGCTCCAGCGACGGCCCGAGCGCCGGCACGGGTCTGGTCATCGCCCTCGTCGCCACGCTGGTCATGGCCGCCGCGGCCATCGCCACCCCCCTCGTCCCGGCGTTGCAGGCCCCGCTGGTCCCGGCCGCCAAGCCGGCCGCTCCGCAGCCCTACGGCGCCCAGCCGCCCGGTGGTTACGGCTACCCGGGCGCCCCGGCGCAGCCGTACGGCGCCCAGCCGCAGCCCGGCCAGGCCTACGGGCAGCCGGGTGTGCCGGCCGCCCCGGCGCCGCAGCCGGCCGCCGCGGAGTTCTCGCCGTTCTGGTTCGCCGTGCCGGTGACGCGTCCGCTGTACGCGGAGGACGGCTCGCCCGCCCCGGTCGCCGAACTGGCGCCCGGCACCTGGTACCTGGCGGTCGAGCAGCGCGGTGCCGCGCTGGTCGCGCAGACCCAGGACGGCCGCCGCGGCGTGCTCCAGGACACCACCGGCATCCAGCGCGGCTGAGCCGCGCCCCCGCCGCCGCGCACGGCCCCCGCCCGGACGGGCGGGGGCCGTCGCCGTGGGGCCGCCCGGCGCACTGCGCACGGCCGCCCGCCGGACGGGGCGGCGACCGGACCCGGACCCCCTACCCCTTGGAGAGCTCGGAGGCGGAGGGCACCTTGTCCTTGACCGGTGCTCCGGCGTCCTTGCCCGCGTCCTTGACCTTGTTGATGATGTCGTCGTAGGAGTCGGCCGCCTTGCCGTCGCCCTTGCGGAGCTTGGCCGGCAGGGCCTTCAGGGCGTCGATGCCCTTGGTGAGCGGCGCGAGCGCCCTGGAGAGCAGGGGATCGCCCTTGGCGTTCCGCTGGGCCGCCTTGAGCCGGTTGTAGGCGAAGGCGCCGGCGAGCCCGGCCTTCACCAGGGTCACGGTGCGGCCGTGGGCGCCCTTCTTGAACTTCCCGGCCTTCCAGGGCTTCACGATCCACTGGTAGGTCGCACCGGCCGCGAGGCCCGCGTTCAGCACGAAGCGGGTCTTGGCGAACTTCTGGCGCTCCGCGGAGGTCGTCGGGCTGGGGGTGGCGACGACGAGCGCCGCCGCCACCGTGTCCTGGGTACTGCTGCTGGTCGTCCGGCCGTTCCCACAGGCGGTGGCACCGGCCAGCAGGGCGCAGCACAGCGTGAGCGCCACGCAGAGGCGTCGTATCGGTACAGGCACGAGGTCCTCCGGGTGTCTTTCCGATCGGGTGCTTCCTCCGGCAGACTCACCCGGACGGGCGCCGCCCGCCACTCGGGGACGGCGGCACCGCGCCGCCCGTCCTCCCGCACGGCCGCTGCACGGCACGGGCACGGGGGTTTCGCCCCCCGGGTTGCGGCAATGCGCATTGCATGTCTCGATATCGCACTGGCGCGAATCAGGCCGGCACGGTCATAGCGGCCGTCGCCGACGTCATGGCCCTCATCCTCGGCCTGTGGATCCTGATGTACCTACTGGACGCGAACCGGGCCAACAGCCTGGTGCAGTTCGTCCACGACGCGGCCTCCTGGCTGGCCGGCTGGTCGCACGACCTGTTCACCTTCGACGAGGCCTGGGCGCGGGTGGTCGCCGGTTACGGCCTCGCCGCCGTGGTCTACCTGTTCGTCGGCCACGCCGTCGCCAACCGCATGCACCGCCGCTGAACCCTCAGCGGCAGCAGTCGGGGTCCAGGCCGACCGGCAGGCGGTCGCCGCCGAAGACCGCGCACGTGGCCTCGTGGCCGCCCAGGGCGGCCACGGCCAGCAGGAGCGAGCCCGCCGTCCAGGTGGTGAGTTCGCGGGGCCACACGGCGCCGTCGTCGAAGACGTAGCCCGTCCAGTACAGGCCGGTCTCCGCGTCGCGCAGGTGCTGGACGGACTGCAGGATCTCCAGGGCGCGGTCCGACTCGCCCACCGCCCACAGGGCCAGGGCGAGTTCGCTGGACTCGCCGCCGGTCACCCACGGGTTGGGCACGACGCAGCGCACGCCCAGGCCGGGGACGACGAAGCGGTCCCAGCCGGCCTCGATGCGCGCCTTGGCCTCCGCCCCGGTCAGGGCGCCGCCGAGGACCGGGTAGTACCAGTCCATCGAGTAGCGGTCCTTGTCGAGGAAGCGCTCGGGGTGCCGGCGGATGGCGTGGCGCAGCGCGCCGACCGCCAACTCCCAGTCGGGCTGCGCCTCCTCGCGCTGCTCGGCGATGGCGAGCGCGCAGCGCAGCGCGTGGTGGACCGAGGAGCTGCCGGTGAGCAGCGCGTCCGCGGCGGGGGTGCCGTCGTCCTCGCGCCGCCAGCCGATCTGGCCGCCGGGCTGCTGCAGCCGCAGCACCCACTCCACGGCCGCGTGGACGCACGGCCACATGCGGTCCAGGAACGTGTCGTCACCGGTGGACAGGTAGTGGTGCCAGACGCCGACCGCCACGTAGGCGACGAAGTTCGACTCGCGGGCGCGGTCGGTGACGTCGTCGTGGGCGCCGTCGGCGTAGGCGGCGTACCAGGAGCCGTCCTCGTTCTGGTGGGTGGCGAGCCAGTCGTAGGCCCGCCCGGCGGCCTCGTGCTCACCGGCCGCGTCCAGCGCCATGGCCGCCTCGGTGTGGTCCCACGGGTCGAGGTGGTGACCGCGGAACCACGGGATGGCGCCGTCCTCCCGCTGCGCGGCGAGGATGCCGCGCACGGTCTCGGCGGCCTGCCCGGCGGTGAGGACCCCGGGCAGGACGAGGTGTTCCGTCCGGGGGGTGGTCACTGGGCGGCCGCCTCGGTCGTCGCGGCGGCCGCGGCGTCCTGCGCGAGCCGGGGCGGGTGCGGCTTGGTGGCGTACGCCACGAAGCTCTTGCCGATCAGCGGGTTGAGCGCCTGTTCGGCGACCCGGGTGGCCAGCGGCTTCTTCATGATGTCCCAGACCAGCAGCTTGTGGTACGCCCGCACGGGCAGCGCCGTGTCGTTGTCGACGCCGAACGCGCACTTCAGCCACCAGTACGGCGCGTGCAGCGCGTGCGCGTGGTGCGTGCCGTACGGCTTCAGGCCCGCCCCGCGCATCTTCGCCAGCAGTTCGTCCGCCCGGTAGATGCGGATGTGGCCGCCCTCGACCTCGTGGTAGGCGTCGGACAGCGCCCAGCAGACCTTCTCCGGCCCGTAGCGCGGCACCGTGACGGCGATCCGGCCGCCCGGCCTGAGCACGCGCACCATCTCGGCGAGGACGCCCTTGTCGTCGGGGATGTGCTCCATCACCTCGGAGATGATGACGACGTCGAAGGACTCGTCCGGGAAGGGCAGCGCGAGGGCGTCGCCCTCCATGGCGGTGGCGGTGGCGCCCTCGGGGGCCTCCCCGGCCTCCCCCATCGCCGCGAACCACTTGGCGACCTCGCGGATCTCCCCGGCGTTCCGGTCGAGGGCCACGACCCGGGCGCCGCGCCGGTAGCACTCGAAGGCGTGCCGGCCGGCTCCGCAGCCGAGGTCCAGGACACGGTCGCCGGGGGCGAGCGGGAACCGGGAGAAGTCGACGGTCAGCACGTGGCCCTGCTTTCGGAGGAGACGCCTGGAACACTTGCCGGGGCCGCGGGACGGCCGGGGGTCCGGGGTGCGGGACGGCCGGGGCCCGCGGCGCGGGCGACGGCCTCGCGGTAGTGGGCCACGGTGCCTTCGGCGGCGCGGGCCCAGGTGAAGTTCCGCAGCACCCGCTCACGGCCCGCCGCGCCGAGCCGTACGCGCAGTGCGGGGTCGCCCAGCAGGCGGCCGAGCCGGGCGGCCAGCGCGTCCGCGTCGCCGGGCGGCACCGCGAGGCAGGTCTCGCCGTCGCGGCCGGCGACCTCGGGGATGGCGCCGCCGGTGGTGGCGGCGAGCGGGGTGCCGGTGGCCATGGCCTCGGCGGCGGGCAGCGAGAAGCCCTCGTAGAGCGAGGGCACGCAGGCGACTTCGGCCGAGCGGATCAGGTCGACCAGTTCGGCGTCGGAGATGCCCTTGACGAACTCGACGGCGTCCGCGAGTCCGTAGCGTTCGACCGCCGCCGCGACCGGCCCTTCCTGCGGACGCTTGCCGACGACGACGAGGTGGGCGGCCGGGTGCTCGGTGCGCACCTTGGCGAGCGCCTCCACGAGGAAGACCAGGCCCTTGAGGGGCACGTCGGCGCTGGAGGTGGTCACGATGCGGCCGGGCACCTCGGGGACGGCCGGGTTCGGCGCGAACAGGTCGGTGTCGGCGCCGATGTGGACGACGTGGACGCGCTCGTCGCGGACGCCGAGGTGGTCCACGATCTCCTGGCGGGAGCTGCCGGAGACCGTCAGCACCGAGGGCAGCCGGCGGGCGACGCGCTTCTGCATCCGCGTGAAGGCGTACCAGCGGCGCACCGATTGGCGGCGCTGCCAGGTCTCGGCGGCGTCCAGTTCGAGCCGCCGGTCGACGGTGACGGGGTGGTGGATCGTGGTGACCAGGGGGGCGCCGAGGTCGCCCAGCAGGCCGTAGCCGAGGGTCTGGTTGTCGTGCACGACGTCGAACTCGCCGCGGCGGGCGCGCAGGTGGCGGCGGGCGCGCAGGGAGAAGGTGAGCGGTTCGGGGAAGCCGCCGGTCCACATGGTGGCGACTTCGAGGGCGTCGATCCAGTCCCGGTACTCGTCCCGCCCGGGGGTGCGGAAGGGGTCGGGCTGGCGGTAGAGGTCGAGGCTCGGCAGCTCGGTCAGGGTGAGTCCGGGCAGGCCCTCGTCCAGGACGGGGTACGGCTGGGAGCCGATGACCTCGACCCGGTGGCCCAGGCGGGCCAGTTCGCGGGAGAGGTGCCGGACGTAGACGCCCTGGCCGCCGCAGAACGGGTTCCCCTTGTAGGTGAGGAGCGCGATGTGGAGCGGTCGCCCGCCGTCGGCGGCGGAGTCCGGCCGAGGGCCCGTCCGACTGGCCTCAGCGGTCACCTTGGGCCCCCTTCTGCCTGTTTTGTCCCGCGAGGTTACGACGGGACGCCGACCTGGAACGAGTTCCAGACTTGATCGTTCAAGCGGCTCCGAATCTACCGGCAGGTAGGAGTGCTGCGAGCAGTGGGTCAGGTGATTCGCGCCACGGCGCGGCCCCCGCCGGACCGGGTGACCACGTGCCCCATCGAGCGCACCTGGCGCTCGGCGCCGATCACCCGGCTGTCGGGCAGCGCCTCGGTCGCCCGGGTGGAGGCCACGGCATCGAGACGGCGTGCCGGCTGATCGACCCGACGGAACCGCACGGGGCCGCACGGGGCCGCACGGGGCCGGCCCGTGCGGGCGGGTGCGCGCCGGCCCGGACGGCGCCCCCGGACCGCCGCCCGCACACCGGCCCGCACCGGTCCTCCGGGGTCAGCCGAGGCCGGCGGCCTCCCGTTCCGCCCGGCTCAGCGGCGGGCCGGGCAGGGGGCGCCTGCGCGGGCCGAAGCAGAGGGCCCACAGCATGTCGGGGGCGAACAGCCGGGTGGGCGGGGTCTTCAGGCTCATCACGTCCAGCAGGCCGCGCAGGGCGCGCGGGTCCTGCGAGCCGGCCGCCACCGTCCTGTCGACGTACGCGGTGAGCAGCCGCTCCACGGGGGTCGGCGGCTCGGGCGCGGCACCGGGGTAGTACGCGTCCTGGCCGACCGCCAGGTTCCAGGCGTTGCCCACCGGGCGGGCCACCGCGCGCTGGACGCGGCGGGCGGTGCCGGGTGCGGTGGGCCCGTACCGGTCCAGGACCCGGCCGAGGGCCTGCGCGCTCTGCGCGGCGACCGACAGGCCGTGCCCGTAGACGGGGTTGTAGCCGGCGACGGCGTCCCCGAGGACGGCGAAGCCGTCCGGCCACGTCCCGGCCCTCTCGTAGTAGCGGCGCCTGTTGGCCGTGCTGCGCGTGGTGACCGGGTCGGTGAGCGGCTCGGCCCGGGCGAGGAGCCGGCCGATGACCGGGTCCGCGAGCCCGGTGAGCGCGAAGTGCTCGAACCGCTCGGGGTCCGCGGTCGGTTCGCCGCCGCGGGTGCCGGAGAGCGTCACCAGCCAGCGGTCGCCCTCGATCGGCACGACGACCCCGCCGCGGCCGGGCGCGTCGCGCGGGTCGGCCTGGACGTTCACGACCGGGTAGCGCAGCGCGGCCGTCCCGGCGGGGGCCGCGTAGACGCGGCTGGCGTAGGCGACTCCCGCGTCGACGACCCGTTCCTCGACCGGGGCGTGGCCCAGCTCCCGCAGCCAGGCGCGGGCGTGGGAGGCCCGGCCGCTCGCGTCGATCACGAGGTCGGCGTGCAGGGTCGTGGTCCGCCCGCCCGGCCCGGCGGGCACGCGCACGCCCGTCACCCGCCCCTCGTCCCCCGCGAGGCCCGCCACCCGCGTCCCGTCCAGCAGGGTGATCCCGCGGCGGCCGAGGACGTCGGCCCGGACGACCGCGTCCAGCAGGTCCCGGCTGCACACGATCATGTGGTGCCGGGAGTCGGTGAACCGCCGGAACCACTGCCCCGAGGGCGCCTTGCTCACCAGGTCCGCCATCACGCCGATGAGCCCCGCGCCCCGGCCGACCAGTTCCCCGGTGACGCCCGGCAGCAGCTCCTCCATCGCGGCCACCCCGCCGGACCACAGCAGGTGGGCGTGGTGGGCCTGGGGCAGCCCCCTGCGCGGTTCGGGCCCCTGCGGCAGCCGGTCGGCCTCCACGACCGTGACCTGCTCGAAGCGGCCGGTGAGCACGGAGGCGGCCAGCATGCCGGCCGTGCTGCCCCCGATGACGAGCGCGGTGCGGCGGCGGGCGGCGGGTGCGTCAGGCATGGGCGGTGTGACCTTCCGTGGCGGCCGCCTCCCGGCGGAACGCGTCGATGTCCGGCGCGTGACACCGCAGGGCGTACGCGATGGACTCCAGCTCGCTGTCCGGGATGCCCGGGGTACCGGGGGCCACGGGCGGCGGCTTCCGGCGCTGCCCCGGGGCCCCCGGCCCGGCACCGCCCCCGGCCCCGGGCGCGCCGGGGGCCGGCCCGGAGCGGGCGGACGGCGACGGCTCCCCGGGGTGGTCCGAGGGGGCCGGGTCGTCCCCGGCCTCCCGGCGGCGCATGGTGTCCACGGCGGTCAGGATGTCCACCGCACCCGCGATGCCCCGCGCGACGGCATCGCAATGGCCCGCGGCCCCGGCCACCCGCCGGACGCGCTCGCGGCGGGTGAGGCTGAGGTAGGGGCCCAGTTTCAGCAGGCCGTCGTTGATGGCCGCCCGGCGCAGCTCCAGCCGCAGCGCGGCCCCGCTGACCCGACCGGTCGCCGGGGCGGCCGGCGCGGTGACCGCGAGCATGGCCTGCCACAGCGGCTTCAGCCGCCGGTGCGAGCGGACCAGCCGCCGGCGTTCCTCGGCCACCGGGCCGGCCTGCCCGGCGATGAAGCCCACCGCGACCAGGGCCGCCTCGGCGATGGCGAACGGCGGCGCGACGTACGTCGACAGCCAGTCCCAGTCCCGGCCGCTCCAGCGGGCGCCGATCGCGGCGATTTTGGCGACGTCGAAGATGAGCCCGAGCGCGTAGGCGACCTGGAGGAAGACCACGGCCCGGCGCAGCCAGGTGTCCTCGACCTCCGTGAACCAGGCCCACAGCATGCTCGCCGCGACCACCGCGGACACCATGTGCGCGACCAGGTACAGCATCGCGAACTCGCGCATCCAGGGCGTGTTGGCGTAGTAGGTGTCGAGGTCGCGCAGCCGCTCCACGTGGTGGTCGCCGAGCAGGAAGGTCGTCCACAGGCCGACGATGATGAGGGCGTAGGCGATCCAGACCGTGCGGGTGCGCCGGCGCCGGGCCGCGGACGGGGGCTCGCGCCAGGTGATGATCAGCCACAGGCAGGCCCCGCAGTAGGCGGTGAGCAGCGAGTACACCCACAGACCGGCGAAGTTGGGGATGCCGGTGATCCGGTTGACGCGGTGCAGGTTGCCCGGCGGCAGCGAGACGAAGACCACCGCGCCGATGCCGAGCAGCAGCGCGGTCGCCCGCAGGATCGGGTCCTGCCAGGCCCGGCGCAGCAGCGGCAGCTTGATCACGAAGGCCACGGCGAGCAGTACGGCCGGGACGGTGTAGGCGAGGAAGGAACCCGCCAGGTCCCAGCGCGGGTCTTCGCGCATCACGGCCCGCCGATGTTGCCCAGCGAGGACGACAGCCGGCCGGTGAGGGTGTCCTGGGTCGTCCGCCCGGCCGCCGCGTGCGGTCCGACGACCTTGGAGAACTTCGCCGCCAGCCGCAGCCCGCACTCCTCGGCCTCCCACTCGGCGTCGGCCGCCGCGGCGGCGGGCGACCGGGTCGCCATGGCGACGACCTGGTCCCACGGGACGGCCCCGTCGTCCCGGGAGAGCAGCCGGCGGGCGGCGGTCGGCATGCCGGCCGGGTAGTGCACGTCCAGCGTCTGGTAGTGGATGTGGCCGAGCTCGTGGCCGGTGATGACGAACTTGTGGGCGTCGGGGGCGCGTTCCTCGACCACGACGACGTACTCCTCGTCCATGGCGAAGGTGACCCCGGAGACGTCCAGGCCCGGCGGGAAGCCGACGAACTTCAACCGGACCGGCCGGTCCAGCTGCGGGCTGAGCGTGGCGCAGACCGCGTGCAGGAACGCCTCCGGCCCGGTCGGCGGGGTCAGCGTCCGGACGGTGTCGCGGACGAGCCGGTCGAGGAACCGCTTCGGCGACCCGCCCGGCCTGCGGGACTTCGGCGATCTGTCGGTGCTCATGCGTCGTCCTTGCGGTCGTCGTCCTCGGGCTCGCGGCCGACCGTCGTCGCTCGCCGCCGGCCACTGCGGTCACATCGGTCGCGTCGGTCGCCGGGCCGCGCGGGCACCGGACCGGATACCTCAGCCGCCGCTCTCCCCCCGCTCCGACATGATGATCATCTCCGCCAGGTCGGCGAGCGTGGCCAGTTGGCGGGGGTTCATCTGCGGGGCGCGCGCGGCCAGCCGGACCAGTCCGCTCTCGCGCAGCCTCAGCAGCGGGTCCGCCTCGGCCTCCAGCGCCTGCAGCACCGGCTGCAGCGCCTCGTGCAGCGCCTCCGGTTCGTCCGCGGTGAAGAAGCCCGCGGACAGGCCGAAGAACCTGCGCAGCCGGTCGGTGTGCTCCAGGCCCGGCATGCCGCTCTTGCGCCACTCGCTCAGCCACTGCCGGCTGGTCCCGGCGATCCTGGCCAGTTCGTCCAGCGAGTACCGCTTGCCGTCGGGCCGCCGCCGGGTCTCCCGGATGAAGTCCAGCCGCTGACGCACCCGTTGGGCCAAAGACGCCTCGGGCGCCCGGCCGCCCGAGAGCAGCTCGACGACGACGCCGACGGGGATCCCGGTGCGATGGGAGAGGCCCGCCACGTCCAGGACCTCCGGCAGCCGGCCCGGGCGGCCGGTCAGTTCCCCGAGGCGGTCGAGCACATCGGCCAGCGGGGCGTAGGCGTCACTCACCGAGGTCCCCCCCCTGGGCGTGTCATCCGTTCCGTGGCTGAACTGACGCGAGGCTACCCGGTCGCCCGTGCGCCGACCAGGCATGCCAACACCCACTGCCGAATTGGGCAGCAATCGTTGACAGTTGAGGGCGCGGTGGGCGAGGATCGAGGCACCGGAGCAAGATCGACCCGCCTCGGGTGCTGCCTATGGGGGAGCAGCATCCGGGGCGTCCTCCTGTCCGCTCCCCACCCCGCCGCGCCCCCGCACCGCCGGCCCCGGCAACCGTTCCACCACCGGACCGCCCCGCGGCCGGACCGGTCCGCCGCCCACCGCGCGGCCACCCCGGGCGGGACCCCGGCCGGCCCTCCGCACGGCCGTCCCGACCCCCGCCCACGGACCCGCGCCGCCGCGGGCGCCGCACCGGGCGGCCCGCCGGGCGGTTTTCGAGACCGCGGTCACATGCGGTGCACCCACTGGGTGAGCGCCCGTGTCCGGCCGGTGAGGGGGACGGTGAAGCACCCCACATGACGCAGATCACCTACGACCCGCCCTCGTAGCCCCAGATGTCCGGAAAGTCCCTTTGGCCACCACCTCTGACCTGCGGATTGAGAGCCACGCCACACGAACCGCCCTCCCCCCGGATCCGGCCACAACTAGTAAAAGGGGTCATTGCGGACGCGTTTCCGACCTGCTTCTCTGGACCACGTCGCCAGGCGCCACGAGCCCGCAACGGGCCGGGCACCGACGCATGCGGCCCTCGCACGGACACCGGGCGGGGCCGGGACATGCGGGCGATCCCCCGTCCCCGACGCAAGAGGTTCTCCGTGTCCGTCTCCTTCATCCGCCGCATCGCTTCTCCGAAGAAGGCCCTCACCGCCGCCGCCGTGGCCGCCGCCACCGCCGGCATGGCGCTGACCGCGGCGCCCGCCCAGGCCGCCACCTCCGCCTCCTCCGCCCAGGCGATCGCGCACCAGATGATCCCGGACGCCGCGCAGTACAACGCGTTCAGCAAGATCGTCGAGCACGAGAGTGGCTGGAACCCCACCGCCACCAACGGCTCCTCCGGCGCCTACGGCCTGGTCCAGGCCCTGCCGGGCTCGAAGATGGCCTCGGCCGGCGCCGACTGGAAGACCAACCCGGCCACCCAGATCAAGTGGGGCCTGAACTACATGGAGTCCCGCTACGGCAGCCCGGCCGCCGCCTGGAACTTCTGGCAGGCCAACGGCTGGTACTGAGCCGCCCGCCGCCCACTGCGGCCCCGGCCCCCGCACCCCCGCCCACCCGGCGGGGGTGTGCGCGCGTCCGGGCGCCCCCGCCGCCCCGCGCCCGCCGTGCGGCGGCCCGCCGCCGGGCGGTCAGCCCGCCGCCGCCCCCCGCGCCGGCTCCCGGGCGCCGGTCCCGGCCACCGCCGCGACCGTCCGCGCCCGGGGGCCCTGGAACAGGTACGACAGGCCGAAGCCCGCGCTCGCCACCACCGCGCCGCCCGCCGCGTCCAGCACCCAGTGGTTGCCGGTGGCGACGATGGCCGAGACGGTGAACAGCGGGTGCAGCAGGCCCAGTGCCTTCATCCACCACCGGGGCGCGATGACCGCGATGACGATCCCGCACCACAGCGACCAGCCGAAGTGCAGGGACGGCATCGCCGCGTACTGGTTGGTGAGTGCGGTCAGGGTGCCGTAGTCGGGCTTGGAGAAGTCCTGGACGCCGTGCACGGTGTCGATGATGCCGAGGGTCGGCATCAGGCGCGGCGGGGCCAGCGGGAAGAGCCAGAAGCCGACCAGGGCGAGCAGGGTGGTGAAGCCCAGGGAGGCGCGGGCCCAGCGGTAGTCGACCGGGCGGCGCCAGTACAGGACGCCGAGCACGGTCAGCGGCACGACGAAGTGGAAGGACTCGTAGTAGAAGTCGAAGAAGTCCCGCAGCCAGCCGACCCGCACCACGGCGTGGTTGACCGCGTGCTCGACGTCGATGTGCAGCAAGCGCTCCACGGCCAGCAGGTGCCGGCCGTTGTGCTCGGCCGTCGCCCGGCCCGCCGCGTTGCTGCCGCCCGTGGCGGCGAGCCTGACCTGCTGGTAGGCGGCGTACGTCACGCGGATGAGCAGCAGCTCCAGCAGGAGGTTGGGGCGGGTGAGCACCCGGCGCAGCAGGGGCAGCAGCGGGACGCGCCGGAAACGGGCGGGCACCGCCCCGGCGTACTCGGCGGGGACCGGCGCGCGGTAGTACGGCGAGGTGCGGGACAGGAACGGCACGGCGGTGGCGGCGGCGAGGGCCGCGAGCAGCACGATGTTGTCGCGCAGCGGGTACACCACCGGCATGTTCGGCAGCATCATCTTCGCCGGGAGGGTGGTCACCAGGACCACCGCCACCGGCCAGACGTAACGGTCCGAGGCCCGCCTGCCGACCCTGCCGACCACCGCGAGCAGCACCCACAGCAGCTGGTGCTGCCAGGTGGTCGGGGAGACGGCGACGGCGGCGCAGCCGGTGACGGCCACGGCGAGCAGGAGCTGGCCGTCGTGGGCGTAGCGGACGGCGCGGCGCAGGGCGAGGACGGCGACGGCGGCGGCGAGCACCAGGAAGAGGGCGATCTCCAGCGGGCCGGTGAGGCCCAGGCGGAGCAGGGCGCCGTGCAGGGACTGGTTGGCGAGGGCGTCGGCCTTGCCGCCGAGACCGGCGCCGGCCATGTGGTGCACCCAGTAGGTGTACGAGTCGTGTGGCATCGCGGCCCAGGCGAGCGCGGTGCACGCGGCGAAGGTGACGCCCGTGGACAGGGCGGCGCGACGGCGGTCGGTGAACCACAGCAGCGGGGCGAACAGCAGTACGGTCGGCTGGAGGGCGGCGGCCACGCCCACGCACAGGCCGCTCGCGCGTTCGCCGCGCACGGTGAAGCAGCCGAGCAGCACCAGCAGCACCGGGATGATGCTGGTCTGGCCGAGCCAGAGGGTGTTGCGCACCGGCAGCGAGAGCATCAGCAGGCTGATGGCGACCGGCGCGGCCAGCAGGGAGGTGCGGCGGCCGGCCGGCTGGGGCAGCGCGCGGGCGGCGACCATGCCGAGGGCGACGACGAGCAGCAGGGTGCCGAAGGTCCAGCCCCAGCCGAGGGCCTGCTCGGCGGACCTGGTGAGCGGCTTGAGCACCAGTCCCCCGAACGGAGTACCGGTGAAGCGCGGCGAGTCGTACAGCGACCCGGTCACGTGCAGGACGCCCGCGGGGCCGACCCAGGTCTCCAGGTCGGTCAGCCGGTCACCGCTCGGGGTGGTGAGGACGACGGCCAGCTGCCGTATCGCGAGGACCGCGGCCACCGCCCACAGCGCGAGCCGGGCCGCACGCAGCCGTGACCCCGTCCCGGCCGTCCCGAAGGCATCCGCCGGTCGCCCGCCGTGCTCCACGTTCGCCACGCCCCGTCGGCCTCCCGCCCCGTCGTCCCGGGCGCCGTGCGCGCCGGGTTCCCTCCGCGAACCCTATGGGGCGCGCGGTCCCCCAGGAGGAGACGCAGGCGGCCCCCGCTTCACCTGACGTCCGTCCTCCTTTTGCCCGGACGACGATAGTGGGAGGGGGACGGGGTCGCCTCCGTGGAGGACGACAAGGATCACAGCCGGGGCCCACGGCGGCCGCCCGGTGGCGCGGAGACGTCCCTGCCGGCGGGGCATTTCGGTGCACTATGCACCGACTTGTGCGCGGCACGTCAGGGGCGGTCGTCCGCCCGTGGTCGCTTTTCGGCCCGATTCCGGCAGCGCCGCCCCGGGCCCCGTCCCCGACGAAAGGAGGGCGAGCCCCGTTTCGGCGGGCCACGGCTCCCCGTCGACCGGCTTCAACGTGTCGGTGTCCCCGTTCGGCGGGACGATTCCGCTGGTGGCGACCGCGCTGGTCGGAGCGACGGGGAACATGATGACGCCCGCCCCCTCCATGATGGCCGCGGCCGTCGTCGGCGGGTTCGCGGTCTGGCGCGTGTCCGAGTCGGCGGGGCGCCCGCTGGCCGGGGCGGCACCGTCCGCGGCACGCCGGCAGGCGGCTTCCCGCCGCGGTCCCGCGGCACCGGCGCGGACGCGACCGCCCCGGGGGCCGGTCCGCACGAGGGCCGGTCCGCACGAGGGCCGGTCCGCACGAGGGCCGGCGCGCCCCGGGACGGGCGCCCCGGGGCGGTCCCGTCCCGCCGCGGGCGTCCGGCGGGGCGTTCTCACCCCGTCCGGGCCGGCCGGCTGAGATCATCCGGAGGGAAGGGTCCAGGGGCCTCGGGGAAGAGACCCGAGCCGACACTCGGGAAAGGCAGCAGGCGCATGAGCGGGTCGCAGCCGTGGGACGACGTCGACTTCTACTTCACCAGCCACCTCGCGCCGGAGGACGACGCGCTCAGGGCGGCCGTCCGCGAGAACGAGGCCGCGGGACTGCCGGACATCTCGATCACGGCCACCCAGGGCAAGTTCCTCCAGCTGCTCGCGCAGGTCCAGGGCGCCCGGACCGTCCTGGAGATCGGCACGCTGGGCGGCTACAGCACGATCTGGCTGGCCCGCGCCCTCCCCGCCGACGGCCGCCTGATCTCCCTGGAGTACAGCGCCCGGCACGCCGAGGTGGCCACCCGCAACCTCGCGCGGGCCGGCCTCGACCGGATCGCCGAGGTGCGGGTGGGGCCGGCCCTGGAGTCGCTGCCCAAGCTCGCCGACGAGAACCCGGCCCCCTTCGACCTGGTGTTCATCGACGCCGACAAGTCCAACAACCCGCACTACGTGGAGTGGGCGCTCAGGCTGACCCGCACGGGCAGCCTGATCGTCGTGGACAACGTGGTGCGCGGCGGCCGGGTCGCGGACGCGGCGAACACCGAGCCGGACGTCGTCGGCACCCGCGCCGCCATCGAGCTCATCGCCGCCCACCCGAGGCTGAGCGGCACGGCGGTGCAGACCGTGGGCGCCAAGGGCTACGACGGCTTCGCGCTGGCCCGGGTGCTCGACTGAGCCCGGGGCGCCGCCCGGGACGGGCCCGGCCCGGGTCTCACGGCTCGTGGTGGAAGCCGACGTTGACGCTGCGGGACGCGCCGCGGTCGAGGACGACGACCTCGCCGGCGCCGCCGTGCGGCAGCGGCGCGGTTCCGCCGTAGGAGAGGGGCCGGTGCTGCTCCCCGGTCACCAGCCGCACCTCGCAGGACGGTTCGGCCCGCGAGCCGCGCAGCCAGCTCAGCCGCCAGCCGCCGTCGGGGCCGCACGCGAACTCCAGGTGGACGCGGGAGACGAACAGCCAGTCCTCGGGGGTCACGAGCCGGCACACGGAGGCGTCCCGGCCCACCCGGAGCACGGCGCCGGGCGCGCTGGGCGCCTCGGCCATCGTCATGCCGGCGGTGGCGCCCGCGTCGGCCCCGCAGACGGCGGCCATGGTGAGTTCGAGCACGAGCGTGTCCCCCTGATGCGTCCGGCGGCCGTCCGGCCGTCCCTGCGCGGTGGCCGGTTCGCCACACTGCCGCCGCATGATAAAACGCCCGGCGCGGCCCCGTCCGGCACAATGGGTTCATGACCGAGCGAAAGCCACCGGGCGTCCCGTTCGAGTCCTGGGTCGACCACCAGATCCGCGATGCGCAGGCGCGCGGCGCGTTCGACCGGCTGCCGGGCGCGGGCCGGCCGCTGCCCGCGGACGTGGAGTCCCCGTACGACGAGCTGTGGTGGGTCAAGCGGAAGATGGCCCGCGAGGGCCTGGCGGTGCTGCCGCCGGCGCTGGCACTGCGCAAGGAGGCCGAGGACGCGCTCGCGGCTGCCCGGGCGGCGCCCTCGGAGCGGGTCGTCCGCAGGATCATCACGGAGATCAACGTGAAGATCCGCGACATGATGTTCAAGCCGCCGCCCGGCCCGCCGCTGGGCAAGAAGCCCTACGACGTCGAAGAGGTCGTGCGGCAGTGGCGGCAGCGCAGGGCCGGCGCCACGGGGGACGGACCGGACGCGCGGCCGTAGCGCGGCCCGCGCCGCAGCGACGCGGGCCGCGCTCGCGCGCCGGCGGGTCCGTCACAGGTGCAGCAGGCGTCCGGCCAGCTCGCGGTAGTCCTGCATGGCCAGGCGCAGCCGTTCGGTGTCGGTGCCGCCGGGTCCGCGCGAGCCGCGCTCCTCCCAGGAGGTGCGCAGGGTTCGGCGGCGCCGGGAGACGGCGTCCTCGACCCGGGCGGCGATCTCCTGCAGCTCGCGGTCGGCCTCCTCGACGGCCGCCCGGGGCTCGTCCACGAACCCGGCCGCGGTCTGCCGCAGCCGCGCCTCCCACTGCTCCGACTCCTCGTGCGGAAGGAGCGACGCGCCCGTGCCGTCGGTGCCGTGCGGGGCGTGGGCGTCGCGCGGCGTCCGCCCGTCGGACACCGCGTCCTGCCGGCCGGGCGCGACGGTGCCGGCGGCGCGCTCGCCCCGCGCGTCGCCCGGGAAGTCCCGCGTGGCGGGCTCTCCCGTGGCGGAGTGCCGCGCGCCGGGCCGGTCCGTGCCGGAGGGGAGCCCCGTCGCGGCGCCGTGCGCGCGGTCGTCGGCCGCCGGGCCCGGCCGGCCGGACGCCGCCGTGTCCGAGAAGCCCTCGTCGCGACCGGCCCGCGGCGCCCACGCGTCCTGCCCGGCGCGCTCGCCGTCGTACGGTGCCCGCTCGGTGCGCTCGTCGCCGTACGGTGCCCGCTCGGCGGTGTCGGTGCCGGGCCGGAAGTCCTCGCTGCCCGGACCGGTCTGCCTGTTCTGCGTCATGGTTCAGCTCTCCTTCGGGCGGCTCTTGTGAAGGGCCCACGGGGCGTGTCCACGGGCCGCGGTACCGGACCGGTGGCCGTCGTCGGCCGCCACGCCGGAGGGCCGGCGGCCGGTGTCGGCGTGGCCGGTGCGGATCAGGTCGTCGAAGAGGCTGCGGGCCTGGAGCAGCGCCGTGCGCAGCTCCTCGGTTCCGGCGTCCGCCCCGCCGCCCGCCCCGTCCCGGGCCGCCCGGTGCACCTGGCGGTAGCCCTCGACGTGGTGCGCGTGGTGCACGGACAGCGCGGCGAGCTGCTCCTCGTAGCGCCCGCCGTCCGGGTAGCCGCGCGCGGCGGCGACTTCCCCGAGCAGCCGGTCGGCCTCGGCGACGGCCTCGCGGGGCGCCTCGACGAAGCGTTCCTGCACGGCCGTCCAGGCGTGCTCGAAGCGCTCGCGCTCGGCGGGCTCCAACGGCCGCTCGCGCAAGGCCCCGTGGCGTTCGACCCGCTCGGTCAGCTCTCGTTCGGCGGCCTTGGCGTCCCCGTCGTGCCGGGCCACGGTCCGCTCGTACTCGGGTCCGAAGCGGCGCTTCAGGTCCGGCCCGCCGTGCCGGCCGCGAGCGCGCGCGATCAGGGCGGCCGCGACGAGCACCACGGCCGCGACGATCACGATCACAGCGATGATCATGCCTGTGGACATGGTTGCCTTCCGGATCGGACCGGCCCCGCTGGCCGGTTCCCCTTTCGGATGACCCGGAAGAAGCGCCACAAACGGCCGTGGGCGCCCGGCGGGGCGGCGGGGGGTTCCCGCGCCCGGCGGGGCCCGCGGTCCGGCCGGCGTACGGCACCGGACCGGACCGCGGACCTGACGAGCCGTCAACCGGCCTTCGCCACCGTGCCGTTGTGCGGCCGTTCGCGTTCGGCGCCGCACAGTTCGGCGGTCAGCTCCTTCACCAGCAGGACCAGGTCGGTGGACCGGTCCGGTCCCCACCAGTCGCCGAGCAGCTCGGCCAGGGACTCCTCGCGGGCCGCGGCGAGCCGTTCGGCGACCTGGCGTCCGGCGGCGGTCAGCACCATCTCCGGGCCCCGGCGTTGGGCGAGCCGGCGCTCCTCGACCTGACGGGCGGCCGCGAGGACCGCGTGCAGCGGGACGGGACTGCGCTCGGTCAGCACGGCCGGCTCCAGCGAGCCGTACCTGCGGATGCGCAGCAGCAGCCAGCTCGCGGCGGGCAGCAGGTCGTACCCGGCCCGCCCGGTGATCTCCCGGTAGATCTCGCGGCGCCCCTCGCGGGTGCCGAGCACGGACAGCGCCCGGCACGCCTCGTCGCGGGAGGAGCGCTCGACCGGGTTGGGGGCGAGGGTCTCGGAGGCGTCCGGCGCGGTGACCGAGCCGCGCAGCCGGTCCTCCTTCAGGAACCACGCCAGCACGAAGCCGAGGACGGCGACCGGGACGGCGTACAGGAAGACCTCGGTGATGGACGACGCGTAGGCGTGCAGGGCCGCCGGGCGCAGGGCGGCGGGCAGGGCGGCGATGCCGCGCGGGTCGGCCTCCAGGGCGCCGGGCGAGACGCCGGGCGGCAGCCGCACGCCCCGGAAGGCGGCGGCGAGCTGGTCGCCGAGGCGGCTGGAGAAGACGGTGCCGAAGATGGCGACGCCGAAGGACGCGCCGATGGAGCGGAAGAAGGTCGCGCCGGAGGTGGCGACGCCCAGGTCCTCGTAGGGGACGGCGTTCTGCACGATGAGGACGAGGACCTGCAGGACCAGGCCGAGGCCCAGGCCGAAGACGAGGAAGCAGGCGCCCATCTCGACGGTGGAGCTGAACTCGTCGAGCCGGTGCAGCAGGAGCAGGCCCAGGGTGGTCACGGCGGTGCCGGTGACCGGGAAGACCTTCCAGCGTCCGGTGCGGCTGACGACCTGCCCGGAGGCGGTCGAGGACAGCAGCAGGCCGAACACCATCGGCAGCATGTGCACGCCGGACATGGTCGGCGAGACGCCGTGCACGACCTGCAGGAACGTCGGCAGGTAGGTCATCGCGCCGAACATGGCGAAGCCGACGATGAAGCTGATGACGGCGGCGAGCGTGAAGGTGCGGACGCGGAACAGCTTGAGCGGCAGGACCGGTTCGGCGGCCCGCCGTTCCACGGCGACGAAGGCTGCGGCGAGCAGGACGCCCAGCACGGCGAGGCCGACGACCTGCGGCGAGGCCCAGCCCCAGGTGGTGCCGCCGAGCGAGGCCACCAGCACCAGGCAGGTGGCGACCGCGGCGATCAGGAACGTGCCGAGGTAGTCGATGACGTGGCGGTCGGAGCGGCGCGGGACGCGCAGGGCGGTGGCGATCACGGCGAGCGCGACGACGCCGAGGGGGAGGTTGACGTAGAACACCCAGCGCCAGCTGAGGTGTTCGGTGAACAGGCCGCCCAGCAGCGGGCCCAGTACGCTCGTCGCACCGAAGACGGCGCCGAACAGCCCTTGGTAGCGCCCGCGTTCGCGGGGCGGCACGATGTCGCCGACGATCGCCATCGACAGCACGATCAGCCCGCCGCCGCCCAGTCCCTGCAGCGCCCGGAAGCCGATGAGCTGGGGCATGTTCTGCGCGACCCCGCACAGCGCGGAGCCGACGAGGAAGATGACGATCGCGGTCTGGAACAGCCTCTTGCGGCCGTACTGGTCGCCGAGCTTGCCCCACAGCGGGATCGCCGCGGTGGAGGCCAGCAGGTAGGCGGTGACGACCCAGGACAGGTGCTCCAGGCCGCCGAGGTCGCTGACGATCGTCGGCAGCGCGGTCGCCACGATGGTCTGGTCCAGCGCGGCGAGCAGCAGCCCGAGCAGCAGGGCGCCGATCGAGACGAGCACGTCGCCCGGGACGCGCTCGGCGGTCCGCACGTCCTTCGCCGTGCCATGCGTGTCCAGCACCATGGGGACCTCCCGGAACTCGGACGACACCTTCCATCGTGAGCGGTGCCGCCGTTTGCGGCCTGTCGGGGCCGCCGGGCCATCGGCCCTGCCGGGTCCCCCGCGCGCCCGGCCCCCGTCCGTCCCGGTGCGGCGGGTGCGGGAGGACGCGAAGGAGTTCCGCTTCACCCGCCCGGTGGAGGACGCCGTGCGCGCCTACCAGTGGACCAGGGGCCTGCGCGCCGACGAGCCGGGCGTCTAGCCCGGCGACCCGGGCGAGCCTGGAAGCGGTGACGGCACGGCCGTAGGGGCCGTGAGCGGGCGTGGCCCGCTCAGCCCACGTGCAGCCGGACCGTCCCCCCGGCCACGGCCTCGACCCTCACCCGGGTGAGGTCCGGCACGACGGCGTCGGGGGCGTGGTGGTGCGCCCGCGGTCCGACGCCCACAACGCGCATGCCCGCGGCCCGCGCGGCGGCGATGCCCGCGCCGGAGTCCTCGAAGACGACGCAGTCGGCCGGGCCGACGCCCAGTTCGGCGGCGCCCTTCAGGAAGCCCTCCGGATCGGGCTTGCTCGCCCCGACCGACTCGGCCGTGACCCGCACCGCGGGCAGCGGCAGCCCGGCGGCGTTCATGCGGGCGGTGGACAGGGCGGCGTCCGCCGAGGTCACCAGGGCGTGCGGGAGCCCGCGCAGGGAGGCGAGGAAGGCGGCGGCCCCGGGGACCTCGACCACGCCGTCCGTGTCGGCGGTCTCCTCCGCGAGCATGCGCGCGTTGTCGGCGAGGTTCAGCTGCCGGGGCCGGCCGGGCAGCAGCACGGCCATCGAGGCGTGGCCCTGCCGGCCGTGGACGACCTTCATCACCTCGTCGCCGTCCAGCCCGTGCCGCTCGGCCCAGCGCCGCCAGACGCGCTCGACCACCGCGGTCGAGTCGACGAGGGTGCCGTCCATGTCGAGCAGGAGGGCGCGGGCGGTGAGGACGGAGGGCGGGGCGGTGGCCGGCATCGGCAGCTCCAGTGGCGACGGCGCCCGAAGGCGGAGCGGGGGACAAGGCGGCCCCGCCCGCCGGTCAGGTGAACGGGCGGGAGCCACTTTGTTTCTCCACGGTACAAAACCCGGCCGGGGTTCCGCCACCGTATCCCGCAAGGATTCGTCCGCCGTTCAGGTCAGCCGGTCACCGCCTCGTAGAGGCTCCACACGCCGAGCGCCAGCATCAACAGGGCCGCGACCCTCGTGATCAGCCGCAGCGGCACCCGCCTCATCAGGGCCTTTCCGCCGACGATGCCGAGGCCGGCCACCACCCACAGCCCGAGGACCGCGCCGAGGCCGACGGAGACCGGGTCGTCGTAGCGGGCGGCGAGGTTGGCGGTCATGATCTGGGTGAGATCGCCGAACTCGGCGACCAGGATGAGCATGAAGCCCGTCCCCGCGACCTTCCAGAAGGACTGGTCGGCGGGTCTGCGGACCTCCTCGTCGTCCTCGTCCTCCTTCAGCAGCAGCATCGCCGCGCCACCGAGGAAGAGCACGCCGGTGAGCGCGTGCACGATCTGCCGGGGCAGCAGGGTCAGCACGCTGCCCGCGGCGACGGCGAGCACGACGTGCAGCAGGAAGGCGGCGGCGACGCCCGCGAAGACGTACGAGGCGCGGTAGCGGGTGCCGAGGACGAGGCCGGCGAGCGCGGTCTTGTCGGGCAGCTCGGCGAGGAAGACGACGCCGAAGACGAGCGCCGTCACGGTGATGCTGATCAAGGATCCTCAATCGGTCGGGGCCGCCCGGCCGAGAGTGCTGCACCTCACAGGGGACACCTCGGCAGGACAGCGCACGGACGCCCGCACCGGGAGGCACGGGCGTGCACTGCTTGCCGAAGGTCTCGCTGGCGGTCCCGCGGGATCCGCCTCCGGGCGCCGGCCCAGGCTCGCTGGGCAGTATGTCGACGGTCCGGCGAAGAGCTACTCCCCTTCAACGTCCCCATCGTACGGGAAGCGAAAGTTCCGCCGCGAACCTTGTCGTGTCATGAGCGCGTCATTAGGTTCTCACCGGGCGCTCACCTGCTCGCAACACGGCGTCGCGAGCATTCCCCCGCCCGCGTCCGACATCCCCACCCCTCCAGGGAGTTCGCATGCCCAAGTTCTACGCGCGTCGACGACTGAGCACGCTCGCCGTCCTCACCGGCCTCACGGCCTCCGCGGCCCTCCTCAACCCCCCGAGCGCCTCCGCGGCCCTCCCGACCCCGGTCAGCGGCGCCACGGCCCGCGGCTACCTCTCCCAGCTCACCGTGGCCACCGAGAACCGCACCGGCTACAGCCGCGACCTGTTCCCGACCTGGATCACCATCTCCGGCACCTGCAACACCCGCGAGTGGATCCTGAAGCGGGACGGCTCGAACGTCGTCACCGACTCCTCCTGCGCGGCCACCAGCGGCAGCTGGTACTCGCCGTACGACGGCGCGACCTGGAGCGCCGCCTCCGACGTCGACATCGACCACCTCGTCCCGCTGGCCGAGGCGTGGGACTCCGGCGCGGGCAAGTGGACCACCGCCCAGCGGCAGGCATTCGCCAACGACGTCACCCGCCCCCAGCTCCTGGCCGTCACCGACAACGTCAACCAGGCCAAGGGCGACCAGGATCCGGCCACCTGGGTGCCGTCCCGGTCCGCGTACCTGTGCACCTACGTCCGCGCCTGGGTCCAGGTGAAGTACTACTACGACCTCTCGGTCGACTCCGCGGAGAAGAACGCGCTGCAGAACGACCTCGCCGGCTGCTGACCCGGCCGTCGGCCCTCCCGCGGGGTGCCCGCGGCGCCCCGCGGGGCGGCCGACGAACAATGGCCAAATGTTGAACTTGCAAGCATCGCTTAGGCGCGCCTAACGTGGTCCTCCCCTCCGGTACCCGTCGTCCCCCACGTCCGGCCCGACGCCCCCGTCCCACCCCCACCGGACGGCACGGCCCGGGCCACCGCAGAGGAGACCACCCTCCATGTCCGCACGCCTCGATTCCGCCCAGCCGTACGTCGTCGGCGCCTTCCGCATCGTCGTCGGCCTGCTGTTCGCCGTGCACGGCGCCGCCTCGCTCTTCGGCGTCCTCGGGGGCGCCATGGGCACCCACGGCGGCACCATCGACGCCGGCACCTGGCCCGGCTGGTACGCCGCCCTGATCCAGTTCGTCGCCGGCGGCCTCGTCCTGCTCGGCCTGGGCACCCGCGCCGCCGCGCTGGCCGCCTCCGGCTCCATGGCGTACGCCTACTTCGACGTCCACCAGCGGGCCGCCCTGTGGCCCATCCAGAACGGCGGTGAGCTGTCGGTCCTGTTCTGCTGGGCCTTCTTCCTGCTGGTCTTCACCGGCTCGGGCGCCTTCGGCCTGGACCGGCTCGCCACCCGGCGCACCGCGGCCACCGGCGAACCGGCCGCCGAGCAGGCGCCGATGGCGGTCTGACCCCGGTACGACGGCGTCCCTTCCCGCGCTCCGGCCGGAGCGCGGGAAGGGACGCCGCGTCCGCGCGCACCCCGGCCGGACCGTCCGTTCCCGGCCGGGACGACTTCCCGCGGCGACCGTCCGGGCCCCTCGCGAACGCGCTGTCACGCCCCGGGCGCACGCTGTACGGCCGTCAACGGGGACACAACGGGAGTCGTCGTGCACGAGAGCGCGGGGTCACTTGCGGCCGGTCCGTGGATCCACGCCACGGTGGCCCCGCCGGTGCTGCTCGACGTCTTCGTGCCCCTGCTGCCCAGCGGCGTCCTCGTCGTCACGGCGGCCACGGCAGCGGCGGCGGGCTCGGGCGCGGCCACCGGCCGGGTCCCGCGCGAGGTGCCCGACGCCCTCGCCCCGATCCTCTCCGCCGCGACCGCCTCCGTCCTCGGCGACCTGGTGGCCTACCGGCTCGCCCGGCGGGGCGGTGCGCGACCGGACCGCGCGACCGCCCGCTCCCGGCGCCTGACAGGCGCGCAGGAACGGCTCGGCGAGGCCCTCTCCCGGGGCGCGGCGGCGCCCTGGTCGTCCTGGCCCGCTTCGCCCCCGCCGGCCGCTCGGTCGACCCCTTCTGCGCCGGTGCCGCGCACCGGCGCGCCCGCCACTTCCTGCCCTGGTCGGCCCCGACCGGCCCGTCCTGGGCCGCCTACAGCGTGGCCCTCGGCCACTTCGGCACCCGCCGGCCGGGCGCGACCTGGCTCGCCACGGCGGTGTCGGTGGCGGCGCCCGTCGGGGCGGGGGCGGCGGCGGGCCTCCTCATGCGCCGCCGGCCGGCCCGGACGCCGTAACGCCCCGGCCCGCACCCCGCACCCCGCACCCACGCCCGCGCCCGCGCCCGCCGGCGCGCTCCCGCGCCGCCCGTCCTACCCGGCCCCGCGCGCGGACCGCCGCCCCCGCACCTCCAGCCCGTCGAGCAGGTCCGCCGTGGCCCGGGCGACGGCCTCCACGGCCCGGTTCGAACACCTCGCGGTTGTGGGCGGCGGGCGCCCGGAACCCCGAGACCTTGCGCACGTACTGCAGCGCGGCGGCGCGGATGTCGTCCTCGGTGGCCCCGGCGGGCAGTACGGGCGGGCGCAGCGTCCTGATGTTCCGGCACATGCCCCCAGTCTCCCGCACGGCGCGCGGGCCGGCGCGGATCACGCCGAAGGCGGCCACCGCCTCCCGCGGGCCGCCGGGGCGCTCACCCGTCCGACTGAACCCCGGAGTTGAACTCGCCATGCAAATTCGAACAGGCGTAGCATTAACGCGTGGCTACGACCTACGATTTCCCCAGTGACCTCCTCGCCGGTCAGGAGGAGCTGCATCAGGTCCGGGCCGAGCTGTCGGCCCTGCTCAAGCGGCTGCCCTGGTCCGTCGAGCCGATGGACCGCTCAAGCGACGACACCGGCTGGCGCAAGGTGGAGAGGCCCGCCTCCCCCGGCTGGACGGCGGACGAACAGGCCGAGGTGGAGAAGCTGCGCCGCCGCGAGCACGAACTCGCGGTCTTCGTCAGCTGCCACCGCTTCTGGTCCGAGGTCGCGGTGGGCGAGCGCGTGGACGCCCGCAGCACGCTCAAACACGCCCGCGAAGAGGCGGCCCGGGAGGCGGAGTGACGCGGAAAGGCCCCCGGCCGCACGCGGCCGGGGGCCTTTCCGTGGGTGGGCGCGGACGGTTTCGAACCGCCGACATCCTGCTTGTAAGGCAGGCGCTCTACCACTGAGCTACGCACCCGGGACAGGTCGACAGCCTACATCGCCCCGGGGATTGTGCCGCACACCGCGTCCACGCCGGAAGCGGACCGCCCCGCCGGCCGGACCGCAGCGGGGCGGGGCGGAAAACGGCGGCCCGTACGGCGAACCGGCCGGCCCGTGTGTTCGTCTCCTGCGAATGGGAGAATGACACCACCCAGGCGAATGACAGCACGGGAGAGGGATGTGACGGCGACACCGGGCACGCCATCCACGCAGCCGTACGCCCCACCGTCGAGCGTACGGGCCCGGCACGGGTCCGGGGGGCCGCGTGACACCCTCGTCCTGATCGGCCTGCCGCTGCTCGCGGCCCTCGCGCTGCCCGCCGCCTTCGCGGGCGGCGGCACCCGGCGCTGGTTCGGCGGACGGGCCGAGGGCCAGCGGGCCGAGGCCCAGGCGGCGAAGGACGACGCGGCGGCGGCGTTCTACGAACTCGACACCGCCCAGCGGGACCTGCAGATCTCCGTCGAGACCATCACGGCCGTCGACGACTCGCCCGCCGCCCGCCGCGCCGCCTCGGACTTCGAGGCGCTGGGACAGCGCATCGACGAGGCCAGCCGACGCTACATCCAGGCCGTGGACGCCCACGACCTCGACCGCGACGACCTGGAGGCCTCCGTCGCCGCCCGGGCGCGCACCGAGCTGACCGGCGCCAAGGACGAACTGGTCCGGGTCAAGGCGGAGCTGGACCGCTTCGCCGGCTCGCTCGGTCCGCTGCTCGGCAAGGCCGAGACACAGCTGGCCCGGCTGGCGCCCGCCGTGGAGCGGGCCCGGCAGGCACTGCTGGGCGCGAGCGACGCCCTGGACGCCGTGCGCCGGAGCGAGCTGCGGGCCGACGACCTCGCCGCCCGCCTCGCCGCCCTCTCCCCCGAGCTGACCAGGCTGAACCAGGGCGCCGGGCAGCACGGCGTGGCGCAGACCCTGGAGCGGGCCGAGCGGGTCCAGCGGGAGGCCGCGGCGATCCGGGCCGAGGCCGAGCGGCTGCCGGAGAAGGCCGCCGAGATCGACCACCGGCTGGTGTCCCTGCGCACCCGGGCCGAGGCGCTGACCACGCGCACCGGACAGGTGGACCCGGTGCTGAGCGAGCTGCGGCGGAGGTTCTCGGCCGCCTGCTGGCAGGACCTCCAGCAGGTGCCCGAACAGGCCGCGCAGCACGTGCGGCAGGCGGAGCTGAAGCTGCGCGAGGCGCGGACCGCCCGGGACGCCCAGCGCTGGGCGGACGCCACCGCGCTGCTGTCGACCGCCCGGGCGCTGCTGAACGGCACCGACGAGGCGGTCTCGGCGGCCGGGGACCGGCTGACGCGGCTGAACGCGGTGCAGAAGGACCCGCAGCGGGAGATCGAGCGGACCCGGTTCGCGATCCGGGACGCCCAGCGGCTGGCCATGACGGGCCGGGCGACCCCCGATCCGCGGCACGCCCGGCCGCTGGACGACGCGGTGGCCCGGCTGGAGCGGGCGGTCGGCACGCTGGAGGGCCGCCACCCCGACTACTGGCACTTCCTGACGGAGACGGAGGCCGTGCGGCTCACGGTGGCCCGGGTGGTGGCGCAGATCCGCGCGGAGCGCGGGGGCGGCCCGGGCCGGTGAACGCGGCCCGCGCCGGGACGGGGCCAGGGCCGCCCGTGTTGCCGGGTAATGCGAGCCGGCGGATATTGAAGGGGACGGACGGTCTCCGCTGAGCGCCCGAGGGAGGCGGACATGGCCCCACACGCAGCGCACACGCGGTCACCCCGCTCCAGGAACCGGCCCCGGTTCGACGAGCACCTGCCCGTCGACCACCGGCTGAACAGGGTCTACCGGGTCGGCGCGGGCCTGATCGGCCTCTTCCTGCTGGCCTTCGGCATCCTGGGGATGATCAACCGGATCGGGTTCTTCAGCACCGGCGGCGACACCGTGGTGGGCCTGAACACCAACGGCGCGCTCAGCGTGCTGTCGATCTGCGTCGGAGCGGTGCTCCTCGTGGGCATGGTGATCGGGGGGAACGTCGCCTCCACGCTGAACATGGTGCTGGGCGTGCTGTTCCTGCTGAACGGCTTCCTGAACCTCGGCCTGCTGGACTCCGGCAGCAACTTCCTGGCGTTCAAGATGCAGAACGTGCTGTTCAGCTTCGCCGTCGGCCTGCTGCTGATGACCTTCGGGATGTACGGCAGGGTCGGCTCGTCCCTGCCGCACGACAACCCCTACTGGAAGTCCCGGCACCCCGAGTCCCCTCCGGCGCGGCGGGAGGAACCGGAGCACCGGGAACCCCGTCAGGTGCGGTAGGCGTAGAACGCGGCGGTGGGGTACGACGCGACGAGGCTGGCCACCGACCTGTTGTAGGTGTTCGTGGAGTGGTACGTCACGTACGGCACGCCCTGCGGGTTGCGGTAGGTGACGATCATGGAGTGGTCCTTGGACCCGTCCTTGTTGAAGTCCATCTGCAGCACGTCGCCGATGTCCATCTGGTAGACGTTGGCGAGGCTGGTGACCCGCTTGGAGGACAGGGCGAACCAGGAGAACTCGTTCACGCCGACGAACGAGTCCGACTGGATGTCGGCGTTGCCGAACCAGTTGTGGAAGTCGTCGGTGTAACCCGGCACGTGCTTCCAGCCGCCCGCCTTGAGGGACTGGCTGACGAAGTTGGTGCAGTCGCCGCCGGCCCCTTCCCCGTTGTAGTCGGGGTAGTCGGGGTTGTACTGGTTCCAGTACTTGGTTGCGTACGCCGCCATGGCCTTGTAGTCGTAGCCGGTGCCCGAGAGGCTCTTCGGCTTGGCCGGCGCGGGCCAGGTGGTCGCCGAACGGGCCGCCTCGGGCGGGCCGTCGTCGCTCGCGGTGGCCGGCTTGGCGACGTCCGGCTTGGCCACCTGGTTGACGGCCAGGTAGCCGTCGTCGGTGTCCTGGACGCCGGTCAGCTGCCAGTCGCCGCGCCGGTCGGCCCTGAAGGTCAGTTCGTGGTGCGCCTGGAAGCCGGTGGTCCTCGGCTCGGTGCCCTTGACCTTCTCGTACGTCAGGGTCGTGGTCTCGGTGACGGCGACCGTGGCGCGCCGGCCCTTGACCCGGGTGGCGTCCAGCGTGACCCGGGTGCTGGCCGCGCTGTACTTCTCGCCCAGCCGGGCCAGCCGGGACTTGCGGCCGCGCAGCTCGCCCAGCGCGGAGCTCTCCTCGCGCGACTGGGCGGACGACAGGCGCACGTCGCCGGAGAACCCGGCGGCGAGACGCTTGGCATGGTGGGTCCCGCTGTCCACGAGGGCGGACGTGCGGTCGGTGAAGACCGCGTCGGCCAGTCGCTGGAAGGTCGCCCTGGTGGCCGCGTCCACCGTCGGGTTGTCGGTGACGGCGGCGCCCGCGCTCCAGTTGGGCACCAGGGCCACACCCGCGACGACCGCGCCGGCCGCCGCCGTGACTATGGCGGTACGGCTCCGCTTACGGCTCAGTCTTCTCGATTTCAATGCTGTTCCCCTCTGCACCGGTACACCTACCGGGAGAGGGCATCTTCGCATGAGGCGGGCGCCCGCCGTGAAGGGGGTGGCGGCGGTGGGGTCCCGGGCCGAAACGCGGTCCCTCAGGCGTCACTTGACCACCGTGGACCAGTCCGGGGACTGGGCGGGGTCGAGGCTGCGCAGCCGTTCCAGGGTGGCCGGCTTCTGCGCGTCCATCCAGTCGGCGAGTTCCCTGAAGGAGACGCACTTGACGCCCTTCTTCGTGCAGACGTTCGCGACCACCTGGTCGATGGCCTTCATGTAGATGCCGCCGTTCCAGTCCTCGAAGTGGTTGCCGATGAACAGCGGCGCCCGGCTGCCGTAGTACACCCGGTTGAAACCGGCCATGTAGGAGTCGACGGTCTCCTGCTCCCACTGCGGGTACTTGGCCGGGTCGCCGTCGGTCTCGCCGCCGGACTGGTTGTAGAGGAAGTTGAAGTCCATGGACAGGCCTTGGTACTTGCCGCTCTCGTACGGCAGCATCTGCAGCGGGAAGTCCCATATGCCGTCCTTCTTCGCCGGCCATATCTGGAAGTCCCCTGCGGAACTGGCGTCGTAGCGCCAGCCGTAGTCCTTGATGGCCTTCAGCAGGTTCGCCTGCCCCTCCAGGCAGGGGGCGCGGCCTCCGGTGACCTCCCGCTTGAAGTCGAAGGGCAGGGCGGGGACGTCGTTGTAGCCGGTGTTGGTCTTCCACTTCTCCACGAACGAGAAGAACTGGTCGATCTCGCTCTTCCACTCGTCGACGCTCCAGTCGCCGCCGCCCTTGGCGCCGCAGAAGTGGCCGTTGAAGTGGGTGCCGATCTCGTCGCCGTCCTCGTAGGCGTCGCGGAGCTGTTCCAGGGTGGTGCGGATGTGCTCGTCGGTGGCGTAGTCGATCGCTGCGTCGCCCGGCGCGTGCTGCGGCCCGTGGTAGAGCGTCTTCTTGCTCTTGGGCAGCAGGTAGATGCCCGTGAGGAAGAAGGTCATGTGGGCGTCGTACTCCTTGGCCAGCTCACGGTAGTGCGAGAAGAGGTGGTCGCTGCCCTCCAGCGCGCCGTCCCAGGAGAAGACGACGAACTGGGGCGGCTTCTCGCCGGGCTTGAGCGGGACGGGCTTCAACTGCCCCTTCTGCGGACCGGTGTAGGACGTGGAGCCGTCACCGAGGACCCTGACCCTGCCGTCCCAGGCGGGCTCCTTGCCGGTGCTGCCCGTGGTTCCCCTGGCGCCCCCCTTGGCGGACGCGGCGGGTGAGGTGCTGTCCTGGCGGGTCAGCGCCAGGTACCCCGCGATGAGCGAGGCCACGACGAGCAGCGCGGCCAGGGTCAGCACCTCGGGGCGCAGCGCGAGGCGGGGCTGCCGGGTGCGGACCCGGCGGCGGCGGCCGGTGGGCGGCTTCTTGTTCATGCGCGGCTCAATCTGCGAGGGGATGCGGGTGCGGCCGTGGAGGTCATTCGACGCCCGTGACCTGCGCCCAGATGCCGTACGGGACGCTGTCGGAGGATGTACCGGCCAGGCCCTTGAGCGGAAGTGGTTCGAGACTTTTGGCCAGGTCCATGCGGTAGACGACGACCGCGGTCGACACGGAGCCGGCGGTGCCCGCGTACCAGGAGGCGGTGTCGTCGGCGGTGGTCCCGGCCTTCCCGGCCGCCGGCACGGCCGAGGCGGCTCCCGGGTGGGCGGTGCGCAGCGAGGCCGCCAGCGCCTCGGTGACCTGCGCGGCCACCGCGGCGCTGACCGCCCGGCGGGCGGCGGGTGCCTCCAGGGCGACCGGCGAGCCGTTGCGGGTGATCCGGCGCACCGAGTACGGCTCGGTGTGCCTGCCGTCCGCGGCGAAGGTGGCGTAACCGCTGGCCATCCGGATGGCGCTCGGGGTGGAACTGCCCAGGGACAGGTCGGGCACCTGCGGTCCCATGCTGGAGGCGAGCAGGCCCGCCGCCTCCGCGGTCCGGCGCACCTTGTCCAGGCCGGTGTCCATGCCGAGCTGCATGAACGGCGTGTTCACCGACTTGGCGAGGGCGTCGGCCAGCGTGATCCTGCCGTAGGACTCGCCCCCGTCGTTGTGCGCGGCGACCTTCTTGCCGCTGCGGTCCCAGTAGGGGCCCTCGGGGGTGGTGACGGGGACCCCGTCGTCGCCGTCGTAGACGCTCTGCGGGGTGACCGGGGTGGCGGGCCCGCCGCGGGTCTTGTGGACGCCGTTCTGCAGGCCGGCGGCGTAGACGAACGGCAGGAACGCCGAACCGGCCTGGACCGTGGTCGCGTTGGACTCGTTGTAGCCCTGGGTGCGGTGGTCGGGGCCGCCGTAGACGGCGAGGATGCGCCCGTCGGCGGCGACCGACGCGGCGCCGTAGTGGGCGGTCCTCGCCTGCTGGGGCCGCTCCGCCCCCGCCTGCTTGCGCGCCTTGGTGACGGCGTCCGTGAGCGTGACCTCGCGCTTGCGGTCGAAGGTCGTGTAGATCTGGTAGCCGCCGAGGTCGAAGTCCCGGTCGGAGATGTGGGCGGTCCTCTTGGCGTACTGCTGCGCCAGCTCCACCAGGTAGTCGCTCTGTTTGCCGGTGTCGTACACGCGGGCCGACTTCAGCGGCTCGGGGAACGTCCGGTACGTGGCCCGCTCGGCCGGGGTCAGCCTGCCGGTCTTGACCATCCGGTCCAGGATCCAGGACCACCGCTCCACCGCCCGCTGGTGGTTGGCCTTGCTGAGGGTGGGGTCGAAAAGCCCGGCGCCCTTCAGCAGGGAGGCGAGCATGGCGGCCTCGCTGGCGTTGAGCTGGCTGACGTCCTTGCCGTAGTAGGCCTGGGAGGCCCGCTGGATGCCGTAGGTGCCGCGGCCGAACCAACTGGTGTTGAGGTAGCCCTCCAAAATGTCGTCCTTGCTCATCTTGTTGTCGAGCTTGAGGGCGATCATCGCCTCGGTGAACTTGCGGCTGACGGTCTGGTTCTGGTTCAGGTAGACGTTCTTGACGTACTGCTGGGTGATGGTGGAGCCGCCCTGGGTGCTGCCCTGCCCGACGGTCCGCCACAGCGCCCGGCTGATGCCCTTGAAGGAGATGCCGGGGTCGGAGTAGAAGCTCTCGTTCTCCGCCGCGAGCACCGCCCAGCGCACCTGCTCGGGTATCTCCTTCAGCGGCATGCTCTGCCGCTGCACCCACCCGGTGCGGGCCATCGGGGTCCCGTCCGACCAGAAGTAGACGTTGTCCTGCTGGGTGGCGAAGCTGTTGAGGTTCGTCGGGATGTCCGTGGTCTCGTAGGCGGCGAGCAGGAACAGGAAGAGCAGGCCGGAGCCGGACAGCACGCCGCCGAGCCACTGCCGCCAGGAGGGCAGCCAGCGGCGCCAGCCGGTGCGGTTGGGGCGCGGGTAGGCGGGCCTGAGCCGGCGGGCGTGGGGGGCGAGCGGTGCGAGCCGCGGGCCCAGGACGGCCCGCAGGCGGTCGAGGGCGGTCGTGGCGGTGCCGCTGAGGCGGTCGCGGCCCGTGGGCCGGGAGCTGCGCCGCCGGGCGGCCCGGCCGCCGGGGGCCGCCGGTTCCCCGGGCGGCGGGGGCGGCGGGGGCGGCGGGGGCGGCGGCACGCGCAGCTGCATCGTGGCGTCCGCCCGCAGGCCGTCAACCTTCAGGTGGAGCGTGGCGTCCCTCTCCACCGGCCGTTGTCCTCCGGACGGGGCTTCGTCGTCGCCCTCGGAATCGTCCGTCCGCTGCCATGCGTCGGTCACGGCTGCGTCTCCCCTCGCACTCGTTCCTGCGCGCGCGGTCGGACAGAGCGGGGGCCGCGCTGGTCGCGGCGCGGTTCCCCCTCATTCCTCCGGTCTTACGGCTCGTCGCGGCTCGGTCAAATTATCAGCGATCTTTTCAATATCTCCGCACCAGTATCGAAGGTGAGCGAACACTCATGAAACTTTGAGGCGCTGTGATCAGGGACACGCCGGTTAACCTGGGGGCATGCCTCGTTACGAGTACCGCTGCCGGACCTGCGGCGACACCTTCGAACTGAGCCGCCCCATGGCGGAGTCCTCCGCCCCCGCCGCCTGCCCCGCGGGCCACGACGACACGGTCAAACTGCTGTCGACGGTGGCCGTGGGCGGCGCCTCGTCCGCCCCGGCCGCCGCCGCGCCCCGGCCGGGCGGGGGCGGCGGCTGCTGTGGCGGGGGGTGCTGCGGCTGACCGGCGGGGCGCCCACGGGGGGCGGGCCTGCGCACGCCGTCAACAGGAGCCGACCCCCGCGGGGGCCCACGACCGCGGGCCTACGGCCATTGACCCGTCCCCGGCGCCTCCCCGGCCGCCCGCAGGAACTCGCGCAGGATCCGCTCCCCGGCCAGCACCCCCCGCTCCGGCAGGGCGCTGACCGCCGGGGCGGTCCACTCCGTTTCGGCCAGCTCGCCGTGGCCGGGCCGCCAGCCGCGGTCGGCGGCGAGCAGCAGGTCGGCGTCCAGCAGGGAGTCCCCGGCGGCCAGGGTCAGGCGCGCGCCGGTGCGCCGGGCGACCTCGCGGACGGCCGCGCTCTTGGTGAGCGGCTTGGGGACGGCGTAGATCTTCCGGCCCTGGAGGGAGACGGTCCAGCCCCGGTCCTCCGCCCACACCGCCAGTTCCTTCACCCAGTCCCCGGGCAGCAGCTCGCGCTCGACGACCAGGTAGGCGAACAGGTCCTCGGCGACCCGGTGCTTGCGCACCCAGACGGGGTCGGCGGACCTCGTCAGGTGCTCGCGGACCTCCGCCAGCGGCGCGCACTCGTCGGCGAGCCGGGCCAGCACCCCGGCGTGCCAGTCCCGGTCCGTGGCCCCGTCCACCAGCAGGTGCCCGCCGTTGGCGCAGATCGCGTACTTCGGCGGCGGACCCGGCAGGTTGATGCGCTGGTACTGCCTGCGCGTGCGGGTGGTGGTCGGTGTGAAGACGGCGGTGCCGCCGAGGTCCGCCAGCAGCCGGGCGGCCGTCTCGGTCAGGTAGGACAGCGGCCTGCTCTCGTGGACCTCCACGCACAGCAGCCGGGGCGCCCGCGCGTCCGGCATGGTCAGCGCCAGGGCCGCCGCGGAGTAGATCAGCGTGCGGTCCAGGTCGCTCGCCACCAGTACCGGCATCAGACGTTCACCGCCCTGCCGTCGGCGCCGGTGGCGCCCCGCGTGTACCGGGGGTGGATCAGCCCCACGCAGGTGTAGGGCAGTTCGCCGACCTCCTCCACCGGCACGCCGCGCTGTGCGGCGAGCAGGCGTACGTGGTCCAGGTCGGCGCCCGCGCCGGCCCGGGCGAGGATCTTCCACGGCACCCGGCGCAGCAGCACCCGGGTGGTCTCGCCGACGCCGGGCTTGACGAGGTTCACGTCGTGGATGCCGTACTCCTCGCTGATCCGCTCGACGGCCCGCCAGCCCGCCCAGGTTGGCGTGCGGTCCTGCGCGGTCAGCTCCTCGACGGCCGCGTCGACGGTGTCGGTGACCTCCGGGAAGCGGGCGGAGACGGCGTCGAGGAAGGCGACGGAGACGTCGGCGCCGGCGAGTTCGCGGTAGAACTTGGCGCCGTGGTAGTCGTCCGGGCCGACCAGGTCCGCGCGCAGGACGGTGCGCGACACCAGGCCGGAGACGGTGGAGTTCAGGCAGGCGGACGGGATGAGGAAGTCCTCGCGGGTGCCGTAGGTGCGCACGCAGGAGCCGGGGTCGGCGAGGACGGCGATCTCCGGGTCGAAGCCGGTGACGCCCTCCCGCTCCTCGAACTCCGCCAGGGCCTGGGTGAGTTCGCGGGTGATGGCGCCCTTGCCGGTCCAGCCGTCGACGAAGACGACGTCCCGGGGGTCGTGGTGGGCGGCCAGCCAGCGCAGCGCGTTGGCGTCGATGCCGCGGCCCCGGACGATCGAGACGGCGTAGTGCGGGAGTTCCAGGCCGTGCCGGAACCGGGCCCAGCGGCGCATCAGCACGCCGACCGGGGTGCCGGCGCGGGCCAGTGAGACCAGCACCGGGCGCGGCGAGCGCTCCGCGACGACCGTCTCGGTGACCACGCCGACGGCCCGGGCCAGGCGCGCGGCGGAGGCGTCCAGGGCCGTGCGGAACAGGCCCTGGTACTGCTCGCTGGGCTGGTACTCCACCGGCAGTGACTCGGCGTAGTGCGCGCCGCCGCTCTGGACGGCCTCCTCGCGCTCCTCGGCCGGCGCCTCCAGGGCCACGTCCGACAGGTCCTGCAGCAGCCAGCCGACCTCCTCGGGCGGGTACGAGGAGAAGGCGGGACCGCGGAGGGGGTCGGGCAGCATGACCGGCCTTTCGGAGGGGGCGGGGGGCGCGGGGACGTGGGCGGGGACGACCGCGAGCAGGACGTGCGGGCTGTGGGCGGCGAGGCGGTCCAGCAGGCCGCCGGGCCCGTGCAGGGCGGGGGTGTCGGCGGCGGAGTCGACCACCGCGACGACGGCGTCGAAGGCGGCGCCCGCGACGTTGTAGGCGTAGCGGTCGCCGGGGCCGTCGGCCGGGTCGTCGTGGGCGGGGAAGACCAGGCGGGTGCGTATCGCGTAGCCGGGGTCGTCGACCGCGAGGACGGGAGAGCGGGTGGTGGTGGAGAAGCGCACCTGGGCCGGCACGATCTGCTCCAGCTCGCGGGCCAGGCGCAGCGGGGCGTACATCAGCTCCTCGCAGCCGAGCACGAGGACCCGCCGGGCGCCGGCGGGCAGCGCCTCGGCGAGGCGGGCGCCCATGGCGGGCAGCGCGGACTCCAGGCGGGCCCGGTGGGCGGGCGTGAAGCCGTGCCGGCCGCCGTCGGGCAGGCCCGGGGGCCAGCGCAGGTCGACGCGGGCGACGCGGCCGTGCGGCGGCCCGGGCACGTCCTGCGCGGACTCGTGCCGGGCGACCAGTTCCCGGCCCCTGGCCAGCACGTCCTCGGGCAGGCGTACGGTGCCGGACGCCACCGCGACCACGTCCACCCGGGCGCCGATGCCGGCGGCGAACCGCCGCAGGCGGGCGGTGTCCTCGGCGGAGCGCATGTCGACCAGGGCGACCACCACGTACCGTCCCCGGGGGTGGCGGGCGTGCAGGTCGCGGATGGTGTTGAGGACCGTGTTGCCGGTGGAGAACTCGTCGTCGACCAGGACCAGCGGGCCGTCGCCGGACAGCAGGGCCGGGTCCTCGGGGAGCAGCAGGTGGGAGGTGGCGTGGGAGTGGGACTCCTCGAAGCCGCCGGCCCGTGCCACGCCGGGGACCGGGCGGCGGGTGGAGTGCAGGTACGGGGCGGGGCCGAAGCCGTCGGCGACCGAGTGGCCGAGGGCGGTGGCGGTCTCCGCGTAGCCGAGGACGACGGCCGCGGCGGCCCCGGTGTCGCCGAGCAGGGCGCGGACCCGGCGGCCGAGGCGGAAGCCGTGGCCGTAGACCACGGACGGCGACTGCGGTACGTGTTTGCCCAGCACGTGGGAGACGAGCAGGTGGGCCCGCTTGGGGTTGCGGCGCAGCGCGAGCCCGAGCAGGGCCGGCAGTCCGTCGTCGCCCTCCAGTTCGACCCCGAGCCGCTCGGCGACCCAGCTGCCGGACCAGACCCCGTCGTTCACTGCGTTCTTCATGCGTTCCTTGGATGTGGGAAGGGTCAGCCGGGTATTCCGGCGGCGAGCAGTTCCACGAAGCCGACGTCCTCGTTGGCGACGCCGAACACCTCGGCGCGCAGCAGGGTCCGCTCGGCCCAGGCGCGGTGCGGCTTCACTTCGTTCATCTTGTTCGTGTAGGCCGACCGGAGTACGCCCCCGCCGCCGCGTTCCGGCCGCAGGATGTCCTGGGCGTCGCTGTACTCCTCGTGGCTGACCACGGACAACGCGTGCACGGGCAGGACGTGCGAGGGGTGGATGCAGGTCTTGCCGAGCAGGCCGTTGGCCTGGTCCAGGGAGATCTCCCGCAGCAGCCCGTCCATGGCGCGCTCGATGAGCCTTTCGCGCAGTTCGACGGCCTGCACCTCGGCGAACGGGCTCTGCCGCAACTGCGGCTTGAACATGCGTTCGGAGGCCCGGAAGTACTCCCAGACGGGCCCGGTCACGGTGAAGCCGGTGCCGTCGGCGCGGCCGAACATGTTGACCACGTCGGCGATCACGGAGGCGACGATCTGGACGTCGTACGCGGTCATGTCGGGGGCGCGGCGCAGCCCGTAGGAGGAGCAGAAGTCGGTCACGCCCAGGCGCAGCGCGAGCACCCGGTCGCGGTACTTGTCGACCGCGCGGAAGACGCCCTCCAGGGTCTCCGCCCGCGACTCGCGGTACAGCAGTTCGGGGGACTCCAGCACGGGCATGGCGAAGAGGCGGCGTCCGCCGGTGTGCTCGGCGGTGGCCAGCGCCTCCAGGAAGGGGATGCCGCGTTCCTCGGTGAACTTGGGCAGGACGAACCCGGACAGCAGCCGCGCGGACGGGCCGAGGCGCCGGACGAGGTCGGGGATCTGCCCGGGGGTGCGCACCCGGATGAAGAGCAGGGGCGGTTCGGCCCCCGGGCGGGCGTGGAGGTCGGCGAACTGCCGCACGAGGTTGTCCTCGCCCTCCGCGACGTCCTCGTCGCCGATGGAGTCCTCCAGGCACAGCACCATCGAGACCACGCCGGCGGCCGCCTGCTTGCCGATGTCGTCGGCGAGCCTCGGCCGGGTGGCCGGGCTGTAGAGCGTGGCGCCCAGGGCCGCGGAGAGGAGCCGGGCCGGGGAGTCGGCGGTGAACGCGCACGGCTCCCGGTGGAAGAGGCGCCTGAGCACCTCGGGGGCGATGTGCCCGAAATGACGCATGGGACTCCTCGCGGCGCCGTGAAACCTGTGTAATCGGTAAAGGGTGGCCGGTAATAGTACGTAGGGCTCTGTGTCCCAGGTTCCCTCCCGGCATGAATTCCCGGTAACCCGCCCATGTCACGGGGCACCCCCGCATTGTCGCGGCCGGGCCCGGGAAGGCAGGATGACCGCATGACGCACGCCATGCTGAAGGGGTCGAACGTCCCGCTGGAGGCCACCGCGGTGCGTGCCGTGGTGCGCTGGACCGCCGGCCAGGGGGTCCCGGACGTGGACGCCTCGGCGCTGCTGCTGGGCCCCGGCGGCCGTGTGCGCTCCGACGAGGACTTCGTCTTCTACAACCAGCCCCGGCACCCTTCCGGCGCGGTGTGGCGGCTCGGCAAGAAGCGCGTCGCCGAGGGACTGACCGACACGATCCAGTCGGACCTCACCGGTGTGGAGCCCGGCATCGGCCGCATCCTGCTGGTCGCCTCGGCGGACGGCGTCCCCTTCGACCGGGTCCCGGCCCTGTGCATCCTGCTGTACGACGCGGCGGTCGCCGGCGGGCAGCCGCTGGCCCGCTTCGAGATCAGGCCGGAGACCGGCTCGGAGACCGCCCTGATCTGCGGCGAGCTGTACCGGCGCGGGGACGGCTGGAAGTTCCGCGCCCTGGGCGAGGGGTACTCCAACGGGCTGAGGGGCCTCGCCACGGACTTCGGCATCTCGGTGGACGAGTCGGAGGCGCAGGAGCAGCCGCGCCGGGCGCTGCCCGAGACGGCCTCCCAGCCGCTCCCGCCCGAGCAGCCCACCGTGGCACCGGCCCGGCCGGCTTACGGCTATCCGCAGCCGGCCGCCCCGCAGCAGCCCGCCTACGGCTACCCGCAGCCCGCGACGGTCCAGCCCTCCTACGGCTACCCCCAGCCCCGGCCGGTCCCGGCGGCGCCCCCCGCCGACCCGGACTTCCGCCTGCCGCCCCAGGGACCCCAGTTCATCGGGCGGTAGGCGCGGCGCGCCCGTGGTGGGGGCCCGCCCTAGCGGTCCGCCTTGGTCTTGTACCCGCGCCCCCAGGTCAGGCCCCACCCGTAGAGCCGGTCCAGCTCGCCCTGGAAGCCGTACACGAACTTCACCTCGCGCCGGACCGTCAGCTCCCCCTTCACGTTCTCGATCATCACGACCGCGCAGGAGCGCGCCTGCGGGTGCCGCTCGTCCAGGCCTATCTCGATCCGCGGCCCGTTGCTCGGGTAGAGCGTGACGACCGCGTGGGTGCGGTCGAAGGCCGGGGTGCGGTCGTAGATGTACACGAAGACCAGCAGCCGCTTGATCTCGTCCCGGTGGTCGAGGTTGACGTACATCGTCTCGCCGGACCCGGACCCGAACCGGTCGTCCCCGCTGAGCTTGACGTACGGCGGGGAGTTGACGTCGCCGAGGTAGCCGCCGAGGGGCTGGACGACGCCCTTCGTGCCGTCGCTCAGCTCGTACAGGCAGCCCAGGTCGAGGTCGACGTCGACCATGCTCTGCCCGTGCCCGAGGATCTCCGGGGGTTTCAGGGCCCGGAAGGGGTGCCGGAGCAGGCCGGCCCGCTGGGTGGTGTTGAAGTCGGAGGTGCGCATCCGCCAGGCGAGGTTGACGCGCAGGTGGCCGGTGGCCGCGTCCTGTTTGGTCAGGGACACCCGCTGGTGCCGCCTGGTCAGTTCGATCGCGTTGCTCGCGGCGCTGCCCGAGTCGAAGTCGGCGGTGCGTCCGCCGCGCAGTCCGTCGAAGAAACCCATTCCCGCCCCCAGGTGCTCTTTCCTCTGCCGTCGGGGCGGCCGGTCCCTGCCGGCCGCCCCGATCAGAGCGTTCCTCACCGCGCGGGGCGTCACACCCCGTCCCGTCCCCGATCTCGCCCTTGGGTCCTGCCGTTCGAACCCCGCCGGGCCCGCGTGTCCCGGCACCGCTCCCCGATCCGGCCCGGTCCGGAGGAAGGACCCCGGGGGGCGGGGAACGGTCAGACGCCGGAGGAGACCTCGGCCTTGTCGTCGCTCCTGCCCTCGGCGGCCGCCAGGACGCGGTTGCGGCGGACGGAGGACCAGAAGGACCAGGCGATCAGGACGACGCCGACCAGACCGGTGACGACCTCGTTGATCTCGTACTGGATGGTGACCATGAGGATCACGGCCAGGGCGCCGATCGCGTAGTGGGCGCCGTGCTCCAGGTAGACGTAGTCGTCCAGGGTGCCCTGGCGGACGAGGTAGACCGTCAGCGACCGGACGTACATCGCCCCGATGCCGAGGCCCAGCGCCATCAGCACGATGTCGTTGGTGATGGCGAAGGCGCCGATCACGCCGTCGAAGGAGAAGGACGCGTCCAGGACCTCCAGGTAGAGGAACATGAAGAACGCGGCCTGGCCGGCCAGGACCACCGCCGAGCGCTGCTTGCCGCTGCGGACGGCCTCCTCCTCCTGCTCGTGCTCGCGTTCCTCCTCCGCCTCCAGCCTGTTCTCGAAGTGGCCGGACAGGCCGCCGACGACCATGTAGGTGATCAGGCCGGCGATCCCGGCGATCAGCACGGTCTGGGCCTTGTCGACGTGGGAGCCGCCGTGCTGGTGGGCGTGGGCGGCGAAGGTGAAGGCGGTGATGAGCAGGACGATCAGGGAGATGCAGACCGACAGCATGTCGACCTTGCCGAGCTTGGCCAGCGGCCGCTCGATCCAGCGCAGCCACTGGATGTCCCGGTCCTCGAAGATGAAGTCGAGGAAGATCATCAGCAGGAACATGCCGCCGAAGGCGGCGATCGCCGGGTGGGCGTCGGTGACCAGCTCCTGGTAGCGGTCCTTGTTGTTGAGCGCGAGGTTGACGGCCTCGACCGGACCCATCTTGGCGCTGATGGCGACGATGACGACGGGGAACACCAGCCGCATGCCGAAGACGGCGATGAGCACGCCGACCGTGAGGAAGATCTTCTGCCAGAAGGCGCTCATCTTCTTCAGGATCCCGGCGTTGACCACCGCGTTGTCGAACGACAGCGAGATCTCCAGGACGGCGAGGATCGCCACGATGCCGAAGGCGGTCCACCCCCCGTAGAACGCCGCCGCGACCAGACCGAGCGCGGTGACCGCGAACGACCAGCCGAAGGTTTTCAGAAGCACTGGCTCCCCCATCGTGTGTGTACGGATCTCCCCCGCGCCGTACGCGGCTTTACGAAACGTTGACTCCGAAGTCTAGAGCGATGCCCCGCAGCCCCGACGCGTACCCCTGTCCGACCGCTCGGAACTTCCACTCGCCCTGGTACCGGTACAGCTCGCCGAAGATCATGGCGGTCTCGGTGGAGGCGTCCTCGCTCAGGTCGTAGCGGGCCAGTTCCTGGCCGTCGGCCTGGTTGACCACCCGGATGAAGGCGTTGGAGACCTGGCCGAAGGTCTGGCCGCGCTCGTCGGCCAGGTGGATCGAGACGGGGAAGACGATCTTCTCGCAGCCGGCCGGCACCTTGGCGAGGTCCACCAGGAGGGACTCGTCGTCGCCCTCGCCCTCACCGGTGAGGTTGTCGCCCGTGTGCTCCACCGAGCCGTCGGGGCTGGTGAGCTGGTTGTAGAAGATGAACCATTCGTCGCCCAGCACCCGGTTCCCGGCGTCGCACAGCAGCGCGCTGGCGTCCAGGTCGAAGGGGGCGCCAGTGGTGGACCGCGCGTCCCAGCCGAGTCCGATCAGGACGTTGGTGAGGTTCGGTGCGGCCTTGGAGAGGGAGACGTTGCCTCCCTTGGCGAGCGTGACGCCCATGATGCTGGTCCTCCCCTGATGGTGCTTCCCTGGTTGCCCTGCACGTCCGGCGCCGCTCCCGAACGGAGCGGCGCCGGACGGATGCGGAGGCTGCCGGACGTCAGACGTTGACGCCGAAGTCCTGCGCGATGCCGCGCAGGCCGGAGGCGTACCCCTGGCCGATGGCGCGGAACTTCCACTCCGCGCCGTGCCGGTACAGCTCGCCGAAGACCATGGCGGTCTCGGTGGAGGCGTCCTCGCTCAGGTCGTAGCGGGCGATCTCCTGCTGGTTGGCCTGGTTCACCACGCGGATGAAGGCGTTGCGGACCTGGCCGAAGGACTGCTGGCGGTTCTCGGCGTCGTAGATCGACACCGGGAAGACGATCTTCTCGACGTCGGTCGGGACGCCGGCCAGGTGGACCTTGATCTGTTCGTCGTCGCCCTCGCCCTCGCCGGTGAGGTTGTCACCGGTGTGCTCGACCGAGCCCTCGGGGCTCTTGAGGTTGTTGAAGAAGACGAAGTGCTGGTCGCTCGCGACCTTGCCGGAGTTGTTCAGCAGCAGCGCGCTGGCGTCGAGGTCGAAGTCGGTGCCGGTCGTGGTGCGCACGTCCCACCCCAGACCGACGATGACGGCCGTCAGGCCCGGGGCCTCCTTCGTCAGCGATACGTTGCCGCCCTTGCTGAGGCTGACTCCCACGGGTCCTCCATGTGGTGTCCTGGGGCGGGAGCCCCGTCGTGCTTCGGATAGGGGATCAACGTGCCGATCCTAGTGACGGGTTCCCGCCCTCGGCGGACCTGACGCCACGCGTCACGGATGCCGGCCCGCGCGGCGGCTCACAGGGCGTCGAGCGCCCTGACGTAGTCGTTCAGGTCGCGCGCGTCGGGCAGGCCGTTGACCACGGTCCACCGCACGACGCCCTCCTTGTCGATGACGAAGGTGCCGCGGACGGCGCAGCCCTTGTCCTCGTCGAAGACGCCGTAGGCGCGCGAGACCTCGCCGTGCGGCCAGAAGTCGCTCAGCAGCGGGTACTCCAGGCCCTCCTGCTCGGCGAAGACGCGCAGGGTGTGGATGGAGTCGTTCGAGACGGCGAGCAGCCGGGTGTCGCGGTCGGAGAACTGCGGCAGGTTGTCGCGCAGCTCGCACAGCTCGCCGGTGCACACGCCGGTGAAGGCGAAGGGGTAGAAGAGGAGCACCACGTTCTTGTCCCCGCGGAAGTCGGAGAGCCGCACGGTGCGGCCGTGGTTGTCCTTCAGTTCGAAGTCGGGTGCCTTGTCGCCGACCTGGATCGCCATCGTCGTGCATCCCTTTCGGTGGGCTGTTCGGATGAGGGCGCGGCAAACGCCCCCGGCCACCCTACGCAGCCGTCACCGCCGGGCGGCGGACGGGTCGTCCGCCGCCCGGGGACGGGGCGGCTACCTCTTGCCGGACTTGGCGGCCTTCGGCGTCGCCAGACGCGAGCCGCTCCAGTCCTTGCCCACGCTGACGCTCTTGGACGCGGTCAGGCCGGCGGTCGTCGCGGCTTCCGAGATGTCGCTCGGTTCCACGTACCCCGCACGGCCGGTCTTCGGCGTGAGGAGCAGGATGGCGCCACCCTCCTCGATGTACGTGGTGGCGTCCACCAGCACATCGGTCAGGTCGCCGTCCTCGTCACGGAACCACAGCACGACGGCGTCGGCCACGTCGTCGTAGTCCTCGTCCATCAGGTCGCCTTCGACGGCTTCCTCAATGGCCTCGCGAAGCTCCTGATCGACGTCCTCGTCGTAGCCGATCTCCTGGACCACCTGCCCGGGCTGGAACCCCAGCCTGGCGGCAGGGTTCGTCCGCTCCTCCGCGTGGTCCGCGGTCGCGCTCACGGGTTGCCTCCTGATCATGTCTTGGTGAATGTCTCAGCCACGCGCGTGCGCGAAGCATTGGCCGTAGTCCACACGGGCGGGACCGATCGCGCAAGTACCCGGCCCTCCGGACCGCCGAAACGGTGACGATCCCGGCCGTGTCGCCGCAACTCCTGGCACCGTATCCCGATTCCCGGGGAACCACCTCACACCGATGTGCCCGGTTTGCTCGGATCGGAATCATCCGTCGTCACACCCGCCGAACAACCTTGCCATCCCCGTCGCACCCCGGGCGTATCGTTGCGTTTTGACCGGTAGAGATGACGTGCGCCGTCCCGAGGTACACGATGGGAACCGGTGCAGACACGAATAGTAGGCACGAGTACCAGTGGCCCTCTGACAGGTAAGGAACAGCGTGGCTTCCGGATCCGATCGCAATCCGATCATCATTGGCGGCCTTCCGAGTCAGGTTCCTGACTTCGATCCCGAAGAGACCCAGGAGTGGCTCGACTCCCTCGACGCCGCCGTGGACGAGCGCGGCCGGGAGCGGGCCCGTTACCTGATGCTCCGCCTGATCGAGCGGGCCCGCGAGAAGCGCGTGGCCGTGCCCGAGATGCGCAGCACGGACTACGTCAACACCATTCCCACCAAGAGCGAGCCGTTCTTCCCGGGCAACGAGGAGATCGAGCGCAGGATCCTGAACGCGACGCGCTGGAACGCTGCCGTGATGGTCTCGCGCGCCCAGCGCCCCGGCATCGGCGTCGGCGGCCACATCGCCACCTTCGCCTCCTCGGCCTCGCTGTACGACGTGGGCTTCAACCACTTCTTCCGCGGCAAGGACGAGGGCGACGGCGGCGACCAGGTCTTCTTCCAGGGCCACGCCTCCCCGGGCATCTACGCGCGCGCGTACCTGCTCGACCGGCTCACCGAGGGGCAGCTCGACGGGTTCCGCCAGGAGAAGTCGAAGCACCCGAACGGGCTGTCCAGCTACCCCCACCCGCGCTCCATGCCGGACTTCTGGGAGTTCCCGACCGTCTCCATGGGGCTCGGCCCGCTCGGCGCGATCTACCAGGCGCGGATGAACCGCTACATGGAGGCGCGCGGCATCGCCGACACCTCCCGGTCACACGTGTGGGCCTTCCTCGGCGACGGCGAGATGGACGAGCCGGAGTCGCTCGGCCAGCTGTCCATCGCCGCGCGCGAGGGCCTGGACAACCTGACCTTCGTGGTCAACTGCAACCTGCAGCGCCTGGACGGGCCGGTGCGCGGCAACGGCAAGATCATCCAGGAGCTGGAGTCGGTCTTCCGGGGTGCCGGCTGGAACGTGATCAAGCTGGTCTGGGACCGCAGCTGGGACCCGCTGCTCGCCCAGGACCGCGACGGCGTGCTCGTCAACAGGATGAACACGACGCCCGACGGCCAGTTCCAGACCTACGCCACCGAGTCGGGCGCCTACATCCGCGAGCACTTCTTCGGTGACGACCACCGGCTGCGCGCGATGGTGCAGGACATGACCGACGACCAGATCCTGCACCTGGGCCGCGGCGGCCACGACCACCGCAAGATCTACGCGGCGTTCAAGGCGGCCAAGGAGCACAAGGGCCAGCCGACGGTCATCCTCGCCAAGACGATCAAGGGCTGGACGCTGGGCCCGAACTTCGAGGGCCGCAACGCCACGCACCAGATGAAGAAGCTCACGGTCGACGACCTGAAGCGCTTCCGGGACCGGCTGCACCTGCCGATCTCCAACCGGGAACTGGAGTCCGGCGCGCCGCCGTACTACCACCCGGGCCGGGACTCCGAGGAGATCCAGTACATGCACGACCGGCGCAAGTCGCTCGGCGGGTACGTCCCGACGCGCGTCGTGCGCTCCGAGCCGCTGCCGCTGCCGGACGACAAGACGTACGCGAGCGTGAAGAAGGGCTCCGGTCAGCAGTCGATCGCCACGACCATGGCGTTCGTGCGGTTGCTGAAGGACCTCATGCGGGACAAGGAGATCGGCAAGCGGTTCGTACTGATCGCACCGGACGAGTACCGCACGTTCGGCATGGACTCGTTCTTCCCGAGTGCGAAGATCTACAACCCGCTCGGCCAGCAGTACGAGGCGGTGGACCGCGACCTGCTGCTCGCGTACAAGGAGTCGCCGACGGGCCAGATGCTGCACGACGGCATCTCCGAGGCGGGCTGCACGGCCTCGCTGATCGCGGCCGGCTCGGCGTACGCCACGCACGGCGAGCCGCTGATCCCGGTGTACGTGTTCTACTCGATGTTCGGTTTCCAGCGCACCGGTGACCAGTTCTGGCAGATGGCCGACCAGCTCGCGCGCGGTTTCGTCCTGGGCGCGACCGCGGGTCGCACGACCCTGACCGGTGAGGGCCTGCAGCACGCGGACGGGCACTCGCAGCTGCTCGCCTCGACCAACCCCGCGTGCGTGGCCTACGACCCGGCCTACGGCTACGAGATCGCGCACATCGTCCAGGACGGCCTGCGCCGGATGTACGCCGGCGACGCCGAGCACCCGCACGGCGAGGACGTCTTCTACTACCTGACCGTCTACAACGAGCCCATCCAGCACCCGGCCGAGCCGGCGGACGTGGACGTCGAGGGCATCCTCAAGGGCATCCACAGGATCGGTGAGGGCACCGGCGGCGAGATCCCGGCGCAGATCATGGCGTCCGGCGTCGCGGTGCCGTGGGCGCTGGAGGCGCAGCGGATCCTCGCCGAGGAGTGGAACGTGCGGGCCGACGTCTGGTCGGCGACCTCGTGGAACGAGCTGCGCCGCGAGGCCGTGGCCTGCGAGGAGCACAACCTGCTGCACCCGGAGGAGGAGCAGCGGGTGCCGTACGTGACGCGCAAGCTCAGCGGCTCCGAGGGGCCGTTCGTGGCCGTGTCCGACTGGATGCGGTCCGTTCCCGACCAGATCGCGCGGTGGGTGCCCGGGACGTACCAGTCGCTGGGCGCGGACGGCTTCGGCTTCGCCGACACCCGCGGCGCGGCGCGGCGGTTCTTCCACATCGACGCGCAGTCGATCGTGGTGGGAGTGCTGACCGAGCTGGCCCGGGAGGGCCGGGTCGACCGGTCCGCGCTGAAGCAGGCCATCGACCGGTACCAGCTGCTGGACGTCTCGGCCGCGGACCCCGGGGCGGCGGGCGGCGACGCGTAGCGGCACGGCGCTGCGGCCGAGGGCGGTGGAGTGGGGACTCCACCGCCCTTACCTCTTCTTTACTATGCGGTCATGGAGCGACGGACGGCACAGGAGCGGTGGGAACGGCGCACTCAGCGGCCGCTGCTGGCACTGACTGTGGGTTTCGCCGTCGCGTACGCCGTGCCGATCGTGGACAGCTCCGCGAGCCGTGCGGCGACGGCCGTGTGCACGGGCGTGGAGTGGGTGGTGTGGGCCGCGTTCGCCGCGGACTGCCTGGTGCGGCTGGCCCTCACCCCGCGGCGCGCGGAGTTCGTGCGGTCCCACTGGCCCGACCTGTGCGCGGTGGTCCTGCCGGCACTGCAGCCGCTCCGGCTGCTGCGCATGGTGTCGACGCTGCTGCTGGTGGGGCGGCGGGCGCGGATGGCTCCGCAGATCCGGCTGACCACCTACGTCGCGGGGTCCGTGATCGGGCTGCTGATGTTCGGGTCCCTGGCGGTGCTGTCGGTGGAGCGGGAGTCGCCGGACGGGAACATCCGGACCCTGGGCGACGCGGTGTGGTGGTCGTTCACGACGATGACGACGGTGGGGTACGGGGACCACGCGCCGACCACGGGGCTCGGACGGATGATCGCGGTCGGGCTGATGCTGTCGGGGATCGCCCTGCTGGGCGTCGTGACCGCGAACATCGCCACGTGGTTCATCGCGCGGTTCGACAAGGACGACGTGGAGGAACGGCGGCAGACGGAGGCGATCACCGCGCTGGCCGAGGAGATCCGCCTGCTGCGGGCCGAGGTGGCCCGGCTGACCGCGCGGGAGGAGCAGCGGCGCTGAGGAGGCCGCCCGCCCCGTGACCCCGAGGGCGCACGGCCGCGCGGGACACCGCCCGCGGCCGTGCGGCCCTCGGGCCGCGCGGGCGCGGGCGGGCACGGGGCGGCCGGGCGGTGGGGCTACAGGAGGCCGTGGCCCCACGTGGCCGCGCCGGCCAGGGCGATGACGGCCAGCAGGGTGTCGATGGCGCCCAGGACCAGGGCCACCAGCGCGGGGACGGAGTGGTCGGAGGACCACTTGCGGCCCATGGACTGCCAGCCGCAGAAGATCGCCACCGGGCCCAGGACGATGCCCAGTGCGAAGAACCCGGCCACCGCGCAGATGGCGCCGATGATCCCGAGCGTCGCACGGTCCGGCCCGGTCCGCTGCCATGTCCGGCCGCGTGAGCGGGGGTACCCGCGCGTTCCGTTCCCGAAGCCCGCCATCATCAACTCCCTGGTCGCCATGGACATTTCGGCTTCGGCGAGCGGGTACCCCGGTTTCGCGCGGACAGACCCGCGCGCGCCGCCCCCTCCGGCGGCGCGCGCCGCGGTCCCGGCGTCCTCCCGTGCCCTGCGGAGGACCTGACCCACTGTGACCTGCGACGCGCGTCCGTGGCGAGGGACCCTGAGCGGAGCCACCCTGATGGGTGAACGTGGGCCGCGGAAGGGGGAAGCGGGTCAGATGTGGCCCACGCCCGCGCCCGCCTCCGCGTTCTCGCCCCGCTTGGTGAGCAGCGCGACGAGGACGGCGACGGCCGCCACGCCCGCGGCGACCAGGGAGGCGAGACTCATGCCGGAGACGAAGGTGTGGTGCGCGACCTCGGTGATCCCCGGGACGAGCTGCGCCGGGGTCTGCGCGGTCACCGGGGCGACGCCCTGCTGGACCGCCTCGGCCGCCTGGTGCAGCTGCTCCGGGGGGAGCTTCGGCAGGCCGGCGCGGGCCCAGTTGTCCGCGAGGGTGCTGTCGACCTTGGAGGCCATCACGGCGCCGAGGACCGCGGTGCCCAGGCTGCCGCCGATCTGCATCGCGGCCTGTTGCAGACCGCCCGCCACGCCCGACAGCTCCATGGGCGCGTTGCCGACGATGACCTCCGTGGCGCCCACCATGACCGGTGCGAGACCGAGGCCGAGCAGGGCGAACCAGAGGGACATCAGTGCGCTGCCCGTGCCCTCGTCCAGCGTGGACATGCCGTACATGGCGACCGCGGTGAGCGCCATGCCGCCCGCCAGCGGGACGCGCGGGCCCAGCTTGGTGATCATCACGCCCGCGAGCGGGGAGCCGACGATCATCATGCCGGTCAGCGGCAGCAGGTGCAGGCCGGCGTCGATCGGGCTCATGCCGTGGACGTTCTGCAGGTAGAAGGTGACGAAGAACAGGCCGCCCATGAAGGCGATGGCCATCAGGACCATCAGGACGACACCCGCGGACAGCGGGACCGAGCGGAACAGCGCCAGCGGGATCAGCGGCTCCTTCACCTTCGTCTCCCAGAGGGAGAACAGGGCGAAGCCGGCCACGGAGACGAGGATGAACAGCCAGGTCCGGCCGTCGCCCCAGCCCCAGGCCGGAGCCTTGATGAGGGCCCAGACCAGGCAGAACATCGCGCCGGACAGCAGGACGATGCCGAGCAGGTCGAAGGAGCGCGGGGCGTTCTCCGCGCGGTGGTCCCGCAGGATCAACAGGCCGAGGACCAGGGCGAGGGCGCCGACCGGCACGTTGATGAAGAACACGGACTGCCAGTTGACGTGCTCCACCAGGACGCCGCCCAGGATCGGGCCGCCCGCGGTGGAGGCGCCGATCACCATGCCCCAGATGCCGATCGCCATGTTGAGCTTCCCGGCCGGGAAGGTGGCCCGCAGCAGGCCGAGCGCGGCCGGCATCAGCAGCGCGCCGAACAGGCCCTGGAAGACGCGGAAGGTGACGACCGCGGCGATGCTGTCGGACAGGCCGATGGCACCGGAGGCGGCGGCGAAGCCGGTCACGCCGATCAGGAAGGTCTGCCGGTGCCCGAACCGGTCGCCCAGCTTGCCGGCGGTGATCAGGGAGACCGCCAGGGCCAGGAAGTAGGCGTTGGTGATCCACTGCAGCTGGGCCCAGCTGGCGTGCAGGTCCTTGCCGATCGCCGGGTTGGCGATGGCCACGATGGTGCCGTCCAGGGCCACCATCATGACGCCCACGGCGACGGTGATGAGGGTGAACCAGGGATGGCCGCGCAGTCCCGCGCCGGGGGCCGGCCCCGGGCCCGGACCGCCCCCCGGCCCCGCCGCGTCGATGGTGGTCTGACTAGTCATATCGGTGAGGCTAGTGACAGCCGCTGACAGTTGACAAACCAATTCACAAGTCGGTAACTGACACGACACCAGCACCTGGGCCGAGCTGGGGGAACGTTCACCGGGAGAGGTCATGGAGACGCTGCGCGAACGCAAGAAGCGGCGTACTCGGGAGTCGCTGCTGAGGGCCGCTCTCGAACTGTTCACCACCCGGGGGTACGAGCACACGACCGTCGACGAGATCGCCGGGGCCGTGGACGTCTCGCAGCGCACCTTCTTCCGCTACTTCGCGGGCAAGGAGGAGGCGGCCCTGGCCGTCCAGGACATGGCGGAGGCCCGCTTCGTGGCGGCGCTGCGGGCCCGCCCGGCGCGCGAGGCGCCGATGGTGGCGCTGCGGCAGGCGGTGCTGGAGGGCTGGGACGCGATCCGGGAGACCGTCGAGTCCGCCGTCCCGGTCGAGCTGTACCTGCGCATGTACCGGACGATCGAGTCGACGCCGGCCCTGCTCGCCGCCCACCTGCGCCGCTCGGCGGCCACCGAGGAGACGGTCGCGCGGCTGCTCGCCGAACGGGAGGGGGTCGACGTGGACGCCGATCCGCGCCCGCGGCTGGCCGTGGCCGTCTTCGGCGCGGTCGTACGGGTCACCGCGCGGCAGTGGAGCACCGGCGACGAGGACGGCCCGGAGGCGATCCGCGCGCTCACCGCGTCGTACCTCGATCAGGTGGGACCGGCGCTCACCGGGAACTGGCGCACGGCCCCGGACGTTTCCCGCACGCGTCCCGCCCGCTGAAACGTGATCCCCGTCACCCGGTTACCCCGAGACCGTCCCGTTCTCCTAGTGTGTCCTCCCAGTGACTTCCTTCGACACCCCACCACTGAACCTCTGGCGCGCCCTGCTCGCCCTGGCCGTCGTGTTCGTGATGCTCGCGACCACCGGCTGGACCGCCCTGCGCAGCCACCGGGAACCGACCGCCCTGCAGACCTCGCTCGCCCAGTGGGAGCACGGCAGCGTCCACGGCCTGCGCCTGCCGGACCCGGACGCCGCGCCGGCCCGGCTGGCCCGCTTCTTCGCCTCGCTCGCCCCGCGCGAGCGCGAGCGGCTCGCCCGCCGCTACCCCCTGGCGGTCGGCAACATGAACGGCGCGCCGGTCCTCCTGCGCTACCGGGCCAACCGCCTCGCGCTGGAGCAGGCGCGCGAGGTCGAGCGCAGGCGCGTGCGCGACGGGCGGCTCAGCACGGCCGGACAACTGGACGCCGGCCGCCGCCTGCACCGCTACGAGGCGCTGACGCGCCCCGGCCGGCACGTCCTCGCCTTCGACCCCGAGGGCTCGGGCCGGATCGCGGAGGTGTTCGGGAACCTCACCGCGGCCGTGCGGATCTCCGTCGTCGTCCCCGGCGTCGACACCGACCTGCTCACCTTCCAGCGGACGTCCCGCAGGTACAGCGCCCCGGCCGGCATGGCCGAGGCCCTGTACGCGGCCGAGCGGGCGCGGCGCCCCTCGACCCGTACGGCGGTGATCGCCTGGGCCGACTACACCGCGCCCGACGGGCTGGGCGTGGACGCGGCGACCGCCATGCGCGCCGAGGAGGGGGCCGTACGGCTGAACGCGCTGCTGCGCGCCCTGCCGGGCCGGGCGGCCGTGTCGATGTTCTGCCACAGCTACGGCTCGGTGGTGTGCGGGGTCGCCGCGCGCGGCATGCCGCGCCGGGTCGCCGACATCGCCGTGGCCGCCAGCCCCGGCATGCGCGTCCCCGCCGCCTCCTGGCTGGGCACCCCGGCCCGGGTGTGGGCCATGCGCGACGCCACCGACTGGGTGCGGGACGTGCCGTACCTGGAGGTCGGCGGGCTCGGGCACGGCGCCGACCCGGTGTCCCCGGCGTTCGGGGCGCGGGTGCTGTCCGCGCGGGACGCGCGGGGGCACAGCGGCTACTTCCAGCCGGGCACCGACAGCCTGCGCAACCTCGCCGACATCGGGGTGGGCGCGTACGACGCGGTGACGTGCGGACACCAGGATGATGCGTGCCGGGCCGGCCTGCCGGGCACCGCGGGGGCCGGACGCGCGTAGAACAGCAGGAAGTGCGGTCCGCGAGGGTGGCGACGGAGGAGCGCGTGCCGCATACGATGAGCCGCATGGGTGACGTACTGGCGGGTTTTCATGCCGTCTGGGAGTTCGAGTCCGACTCCGTGCTCATCCGTTACGAACGGGGGATTCGGACACCCAAGCTCTTCCAGGCACTCGGGGAGCGGCGGATACCGCTGTCCGCGGTCGAGGGGGTGAGCCTCGCGCCGGGCAAGCGGGGCACGGTCGTGCTGCGGCTCGCGCCGCGCCCCGGCGCCGATCCGCTGGTGGAGGCGGCCGCCGGGCAGCTGCGGGAGGGCTCCGATCCGTACCGGCTGGTGCTGCCGGCCGAGCGGGAGGCGCTCGCCGAGTACCACGCCGGCGAGCTGGGGAAGCTGCTGGCCGCGCCCGGCCCGGCCGACCGGTACCTGGTGACCGCGCCCGAGCCACCGCTGCAGTTCAAGGCCTACGACGCGAAGGCGGCCTTCGACGGGCGGGCGGTGCACTTCCGGTGGTCGTGGACCGGCGCGTCCTCGGCGAAGTGGAAGGCCGGCGACCAGAGCTTCCCGGTCGCCGGCCTCAGCGGGGTCGAGTGGCGCTCGCCGGAGGTCTTCGAGGGGTACCTGCGGCTGCTGCGGCACGGCTCCCCCGGTCCGGACGGCCCGGCCGGGTCCGTGCGCCCCGACCAGGACCCGGCGGCGGTCGTCTTCGGGCTCGGGTACGGGCCGGTGCACGAGTCGCTGCCCTTCGCGGCCGCGGTCCTGGCGGCCGTCCGCGCCCGGGGGCCGGTGCCGGCGCTGCCGGTCCCGGCGCGCCGGGACCCCGCCGACATCGCCGAGCGCATCCGGCACCTCGGGGAGCTGCACCGGGCCGGGCTGGTGACCGACGAGGAGTTCTCCTCCAAGAAGGCCGAACTGCTGGCGGAGCTGTAGGGCGGGCCGGCGGCGGTCACGGGCCGCCCGTGACCGGGCGCGGGGCGGCCGTCCGCCTCCCCGCGCACCGGCTCCGCCATGGTGGCGACGGTCTCCTCGATCGGGACGTCCACGTCCCGGCGGTGCACGTAATGGAGGTCGATCACGTCGACGTCCAGCCGCCGCGGGCTCGCCTCGACGGCCTCACGGATGTACGGGGCGTCGTTGCGGATGATCCGCTTCGTCGGCCCGTCCGGCGGGATCGACAGGGCGAACTTGGTGGCGATGACCAGCCGGTCCCGGTGCGCCTTGAAGAACGGGGACAGGAACCGCTCGTTCTCGCCGGCGCCGTACGCGTCCGCCGTGTCGTACAGCGTGACACCCAGTTCCAGCGCGCGGTCCGGCGCGGCCCGGGACTGCGCGGCGTCGGCCGGACCGTACCGTCGCGAGCGTGGCGTCGGTCATCGGGTGTTCCCCCCGTGACGTAGAAGTCGATCTTGCGATCGAGTACGGCGAGCGTGTCGTGCAGTTCCGCGATCCGGGCCAGCACGTCCCGGCGGGTCGACTCCAGCAGCGCCCGCCGCTGCGCGTACGTGCTGTCGCCCTCCCGCACCAGCTCCGCGTACCGGACCATGTCCGCCACCGGCATGCCGGTCAGCCGCAGCTTGGTCACGAAGGCCAGCCAGTCCAGGTCGCGGTTGCGGTAGCGGCGCTGGCCGGTGTGGGAGCGGTCGACGTGCGGCATCAGGCCGATGCGCTCGTACCAGCGCAGGGTGTGCGCGGTCAGCCCCGTGCGGGCGACCACCTCGCTGATCGTGTAGTGGTCCCGGCCCTCGGGGCGGGGGCGGCGCGGGGGCGGGGCGGAGCAGATGTCGGCGGAGGTGGCTTGCCCGGTGGCCGCTGGGGTGGTCTGCATCACCGTCATGGCTCCCACGCTATGACCTTCGAGTGTGCTCCAAGCAACTGGACCGGGCGGAAACCGGCGCGCGGGTCCCCGCGCGCGCTCGCCGGGCCGCCGTACGCGCGGCCCGGGCCCACGCGTGGTCCCGACCCTCCGGCGCGGCCGCCGCCGTGGGCCGCATAGGCTCGGCCGCATGTCGTTGAACAGCTTGGCGTCGATCGAGAACTGGCCCGTCCCCACCGCCGCGGCGGGCGTCGTACGGGCCGACGGGACCGTCCTCGCAACGCACGGCCCCACCGGGCACCGCTTCCCGCTGGCCTCGGTGACCAAGCCGCTGGCGGCGTACGCGGCGCTGGTCGCGTACGAGGAGGGGGCCGTCGAGCTGGACGAGCCGGCCGGCCCCGCGGGCTCGACCGTGCGCCACCTGCTCGCGCACACCTCCGGACTGGCCTTCGACGAGCACCGGGTGACGGCGCCCCCCGGGGAGCGGCGGCTGTACTCCAACGCCGGGTTCGAGCAGCTCGGGGACCACATCGCCGCGGCGACGGACATCGCGTTCCCCGAGTACCTGCGGCAGGCGGTGCTGGAGCCACTGGGGATGGCGTCGACCACGCTCACCGGGTCGCCCGCCAAGGACGGCGTGTCGACGGTGGAGGACCTGCTGCGGTTCGCGGCGGAGGTGCAGGCGCCGCGCCTGCTGGACCCGCGGACGGTGGCGGAGGCGATGAGCGTGCAGTTCCCGGGGACGAAGGGCGTGCTGCCGGGCTACGGGCACCAGAACCCGAACGACTGGGGCCTGGGCTTCGAGATCCGGGGCGGTAAGTCACCGCACTGGACGGGCGGTTCGTCCTCCCCGCGCACCTTCGGGCACTTCGGTCAGTCCGGTACGTTCCTGTGGGTCGACCCGCGGGCGGGCGTCGCGGCCGTCGCCCTGACGGACCGGGCGTTCGGACCCTGGGCGGTCGAGGCGTGGCCGGCGTTCACGGACGCGGTGCTGGCCGAGCTGTGAACGGCCCGCGGCCGCGCGCCGGCCCGGCGGACTTTCCGGCCGCCGCGGCCGCCCGTCCGGCGGGCGGGGGGCCGGCGTCGCGCCGGGCGGGGCCTGCCATCTCCCACACCAGGAGTTCCGCGGCGGTCAGCGCCGTCGCCTCCAGACCCCTGGCGTCCGTGATGCGGGCCGCGTCGCCCGCCCCCAGCTCCTCGCCGTCCAGCCGCACTTCACCGCGGACCACGTGCACGTACACGAACGCCCCGTCCGGGACCGCCGTCCGCTCCCCCGGTGCCGGACGGCGCACGTGGAGCACGGCGCCGGCCGCCGGGACGGCGTACGGGGTGGAGTCGGCGATGCCGCGCACGATCCCGTACGACGGGTCGCCGCCGGGGACCAGCGGGGCCAGCCACATCTGCACGAAGGTGAGCGGCGTCGGCGCGTCGTTGCGTTCCACGTGGCGGACGCCCGCCGCCGCGCCGAGGTGCTGGAGGTCGCCGGGGCGGACCGTCGTCCCGCGGCCCGTGGAGTCGCGGTGGGTCAGTTCGCCCTCCACGACCCAGGTGATGATCTCGGTGTGGCTGTGGGGGTGTTCGTCGAAGCCGGCGCCGGGCGCGAGCCGCTCCTCGTTGCAGGCGATCAACGCTCCGAAGCGGAGGTTGTCCGGGTCGTAGTGGGGGCCGAAGGAGAAGGCGTGGCGGGTGTCGATCCCGGCCTCGCGGTCGCCTCCGCGGTAGCGCTCGCCGGCGCGCCGTACGTCCGTCACGGCACCACCGTAGACCCCGGCGAGGACCCGGCGGCACGGTGCCCCGTCCGGATGAGGCAGTCTTGTCCCCGTGCCCGAACCCGAATCCCACACCAGCGAACGCGCAGCCCAGCACCCCGTCCACTCGCGCTCCGCGACGCTGAAGCGGCTGGAGAAGTCCTCCGGGAGCCTCGCCGCGCAGGCCATCGCGCGGATGGACGAGACCCTGTCGTGGTACCGGGCCATGCCCCCGGAGAACCGTTCCTGGATCGGACTCGTGGCCCAGGCGGGCATCGCCGCCTTCACCGAGTGGTTCCGGCGCCCGGACGCCCCGCAGGCGATCTCCACCGACGTGTTCGGCACGGCGCCCCGGGAGCTGACCCGGGCCATCACGCTGCGGCAGACCGTGGAGATGGTGCGCACCACGATCGAGGTGATGGAGAGCGCGATCGACGAGGTCGCGGCACCCGGTGACGAGGGCGTGCTGCGCGAGGCGCTGCTGGTGTACGCGCGGGAGATCGCCTTCGCCACCGCCCAGGTGTACGCCCAGGCCGCCGAGGCACGCGGCGCCTGGGACGCGCGGCTGGAGTCGCTGGTGGTGAACGCCGTGCTGAGCGGGGAGGCCGACGAGGGCGCGGTCAGCCGGGCCGCCGCGCTGGGCTGGAACTCCCCCGAGCACGTGTGCGTCGTGCTCGGGACCGCGCCGGACGGGGACAGCGAGCTGACCGTCGAGGCGATCCGGCGGGCCGCCCGGCACGCCAAGCTCCAGGTGCTCACCGGGGTGCTGGGGGACCGGCTCGTCGTCGTCGCCGGCGGCAGCGCCAACCCGCTGGGCGTCGCCAAGTCGCTGATCGGGCCGTTCGCGGCCGGGCCGGTGGTGGCCGGGCCCGTCGTCCCCGACCTGATGGCCGCCACGCGGTCCGCGCAGGCCGCCGCGGCCGGTCTCAAGGCGTGCTTCGCCTGGCAGGACGCGCCGCGGCCGGTGCTGGCGGACGACCTGCTGCCGGAGCGGGCCATCGCGGGTGATCCCAGCGCGCGCGAGCAGTTGGTGGAGGAGATCTACAGACCGCTGGAGGAGGCGGGCTCGGCGCTGCTCGAGACCCTGAGTGTCTACCTTGAGCAGGCGAGCAGTCTGGAGGGCGCGGCGCGCATGCTCTTCGTTCACCCGAACACCGTGCGCTACCGGCTCCGACGTGTGACTGACGTCACCGGTTGGTCACCGTCCGATGTACGATCCGCGTTCACACTGCGGATCGCCCTCACCCTGGGGCGTCTGGCCGATGGTGAACCTCAACCCTAGGTTTTTGTCGGGGGCCCACAAAACGCCCTCGTGTTCTTCGTCCTTGTCCCCACGGGCGGCCGCGGCCGTCCCCAAGAGAGAGTGTGAGAGTGCTCGTACTCGTCGCTCCCGGCCAGGGCGCCCAGACGCCCGGCTTCCTGACCCCCTGGCTCGAACTCCCCGGTGCCGCGGACCGCGTCGCCGCGTGGTCGGACGCCATCGGACTGGACCTGGCCCACTACGGCACCCGGGCCGACGCCGACGCCATCCGTGACACCGCGGTGGCGCAGCCGCTGCTGGTCGCGGCCGGGATCCTGTCCGCCGCGGCACTGGGTGACATCACGGAGATCGCCCCGGGCGCCGTCGCGGGTCACAGTGTCGGTGAGATCACCGCCGCCGCCTTCGCGGGCGTCCTGGACGACGCCGCCGCGCTCGGCCTCGTCCGCAAGCGGGGTCTGGCCATGGCCGAAGCCGCCGCCGTCACCGAGACCGGCATGGCGGCGCTGCTCGGCGGCGACCCGGAGGTCTCGGTCGCGCACCTGGAGCGGCTGGGCCTGACGCCGGCGAACATCAACGGCGCGGGCCAGGTCGTCGCCGCCGGCACGCTGGAGCAGCTCGCCGCGCTGGCCGGGGACATGCCCGAGGGCGTCCGCAAGGTCGTCGCGCTGAAGGTCGCGGGGGCCTTCCACACGCACCACATGGCTCCCGCGGTGGAGTCGCTGGCCGAGGCCGCGGCGGACCTCACGCCCGCCGACCCGCGGGTCGGCTACGTCTCCAACAAGGACGGCGCGACGGTCGCCACCGGCAGCGAGGTGCTGCGCAGGCTGGTCGGCCAGGTCGCCAACCCGGTCCGCTGGGACCTGTGCATGCGGACGTTCAAGGAGCTGGGCGTCACCGCGCTCATCGAGGTGTGTCCCGGGGGCACGCTGACCGGCCTGGCCAAGCGCGCCCTGCCCGGCGTGCGGACGCTGGCCCTGAAGACCCCCGAGGACCTCGACGCGGCCCGTGCGCTCATCGCCGAGACCGTGACGCCTGCCGCGCACGCGGCGGGCGCCTGACAAGGAGCCCCAGAGCATGGCGAAGATCAAGCCCAGCAAGGGCGCCCCGTACGCGCGCATCCTCGGCGTCGGCGGCTACCGGCCGACCCGGGTGGTGCCCAACGAGGTGATCCTCGAGCGGATCGACTCGTCCGACGAGTGGATCCGCTCGCGCTCCGGCATCGAGACCCGGCACTGGGCGGGCGCGGACGAGACGGTCGCCGCGATGGCCATCGAGGCCTCCGGCAAGGCGATCGCCGACGCGGGCATCGGCGCCGAGCGGATCGGCGCCGTGGTCGTCTCCACCGTCTCGCACTTCAGCCAGACCCCGGCCGTCGCCACCGAGATCGCCGACAAGCTGGGCACCGACAGGGCCGCCGCCTTCGACATCTCGGCGGGCTGCGCGGGCTTCGGCTACGGGCTGACGCTCGCCAAGGGCATGGTGGTGGAGGGGTCGGCCGAGTACGTCCTGGTCATCGGCGTGGAGCGGCTGAGCGACCTGACCGACCTGGAGGACCGCGCGACGGCCTTCCTGTTCGGCGACGGCGCCGGCGCGGTGGTGGTGGGCCCCTCCCGGGAGCCGGCGATCGGCCCGACCGTGTGGGGTTCCGAGGGCGACAAGTCCGAGACCATCAAGCAGACCGTCCCCTGGAACCGCTTCAGGATCGGCGACGTCTCGGAACTGCCCGTCGACAGCGAGGGCAACGTCAAGTTCCCCGCGATCACGCAGGAGGGCCAGGCGGTGTTCCGCTGGGCCGTGTTCGAGATGGCGAAGGTCGCCCAGCAGGCGCTGGACGCGGCCGGGATCACCCCGGACGACCTGGACGTCTTCATCCCGCACCAGGCCAACGTGCGGATCATCGACTCGATGGTGAAGGCACTGAAGCTGCCGGAGCACGTCACGGTCGCCCGTGACATCCGCACCACCGGCAACACCTCGGCCGCCTCGATCCCGCTCGCGATGGAGCGGCTCCTGGCGACCGGCGAGGCGAAGAGCGGGGACACCGCGCTCGTCATCGGATTCGGGGCGGGTCTCGTCTACGCCGCCACGGTCGTTACCCTCCCCTAGGCACTCCGTGCCGGATCCTGCGATCCGGTGCGGGACAATCGCCACAACCCGTCTGGAACATCGAAGAAGGAGCGCCTGACATGGCCGCCACTCAGGAAGAGATCGTCGCCGGTCTCGCAGAGATCGTGAACGAGATCGCCGGGATCCCCACCGAGGACGTCCAGCTGGACAAGTCCTTCACCGACGACCTGGACGTCGACTCGCTGTCCATGGTCGAGGTCGTCGTCGCCGCCGAGGAGCGCTTCGACGTGAAGATCCCGGACGAGGACGTCAAGAACCTCAAGACGGTCGGCGACGCGACCGAGTACATCCTCAAGCACCAGGACTGAGCCACCCGGCAGCCAGGCTGCCAGGCCCCGCCACCCGGCGGTGGCGCCGTAGATTCCCGCATCCGTTGGAGAAAGAATTCCCGTGAGCCCGACCAATCGCACCGTGGTCGTCACCGGTATCGGCGCAACCACACCGCTGGGTGGCGACGCAGCCTCGACCTGGGAGGCCCTCGTCGCCGGCACGTCCGGCGTGCGGCTCCTGGAGGAGGAGTGGGCGGCCGAGCTGCCGGTCCGCATCGCCGCGCGGGTCGCCGTCGAGCCGGGCGAGGTCATTCCCCGGCCGCAGGCCCGCAAGCTGGACCGGTCCGCGCAGTTCGCCCTGATCGCCGCTCAGGAGGCCTGGAAGGACGCCGGTTTCACCGCCAGGGCCGGTGAGGACGCGGCCGTGAACCCCGACCGTCTCGGCGCGGTCATCGCCTCCGGCATCGGCGGCGTGACGACGCTGCTGGACCAGTACGACGTGCTCAGGGAGAAGGGCGTGCGCCGGGTCTCCCCGCACACCGTGCCGATGCTGATGCCCAACTCCCCCGCGGCCAACGTCGGGATCGAGCTGGGCGCCCGCGCCGGCGTGCATACCCCGGTCTCGGCCTGCGCGTCGGGCGCGGAGGCCATCGGGTACGCGATCGAGATGATCCGCACCGGGCGTGCGGACGTCGTCGTGGCCGGCGGTACCGAGGCCGCCATCCACCCGCTGCCCATCGTCGCGTTCGGCAACATGATGGCGATGTCCAAGAACAACGACGACCCCCGGGGCGCCTCGCGTCCCTACGACGCCGGCCGCGACGGCTTCGTGCTCGGTGAGGGCGCCGGTGTCGTCGTCCTGGAGTCCGAGGAGCACGCCAGGGCGCGCGGGGCCCGGATCTACGTGGAGGCGGTCGGGCAGGGCATCTCCGCCGACAGCCACCACATCACGCAGCCGGAGCCGTCCGGCAACGGCATCGCGCACGCGCTGCAGAACCTGCTCGACAACACGGACCTGGAGCCGGCCGAGATCGTGCACGTCAACGCGCACGCCACGTCCACGCCGCAGGGCGACGTGGCGGAGATCAAGGCGCTGCGCAAGGTGTTCGGGGACGACGTCGACCACATGGCCATCTCGGCCACCAAGTCGATGACCGGTCACCTGCTGGGCGGTGCCGGCGGCATCGAGTCCGTCGCGTCGGTGCTGGCCCTGGTGAACCGCACGGCTCCGCCGACCATCAACATCGACGAGCTCGACCCCGAGGTCAACGCGGACGTGGTGACCGGCGGGGCGCGGACGCTGCCCGAGGGGCGGATCGCCGTGCTGAACGACTCGTTCGGGTTCGGCGGGCACAACGTGGTGCTGGCGTTCCGGACCGTCTGAGGCCCGTCCCCGCGGGCACGGCGGAGGGCCCCCACCGGCCGGTGGGGGCCCTCCGCCGTGCCCGGACGCTCAGACCACCTGGTGCAGCCAGCGCACCGGTGCGCCCTCTCCCGCGTGGCGGAACGGTTCCAGCTCGTCGTCCCACGGCTTGCCCAGCAGTCTGGACAGCTCCGCCTCCAGCTCGGTCTCGCCCTGCCGGCTGCGCTGCAGGGCCGCGCGCAGGCGGTCCTCGGGGATCAGGATGTCGCCGTGGAGGCCGGTGACGGCGTGGAAGATGCCGAGGGCGGGGGTGCAGCTGTAGCGCTCGCCCTCGGCGGTGGCGCAGGGCTCGGCGGTGACCTCGAAGCGCAGGAGGTGCCAGCCGCGCAGGGCGGAGGCGAGCTTGGACGCCGTGCCGGCCTGGCCCTGCCAGGAGAACTCCGAGCGCCAGGTGCCGGGAGCCGCCGGCTGCCGGATCCAGTCGAGGTTGACGCGCGTGCCGAGCACCCCGGCGATGGCCCACTCGACGTGCGGGCACAGCGCGCGCGGCGCGGAGTGCACGTACAGAACTCCACGTGTCGTCACCGGAACCTCCGGGCAGAGCGGGACATCTTGCGGACTGGCTGGGCGGCAGTGGCACGACGGCCGCGTTGATGGCGAGGCTACCCTGAGGCGGGGCAGGGAGTGTGACGTACTGTCGGTCCCGGTGCCGGGAAACCTCCGCCATTCACCCGGGGGGACGCTTGTGCGGGGGTGTGCCGTTCCAGGGGGCCGGGGCCGGGAACCCTCGCACGTTGTAGGGAGGGAGTACCGCAGCGACGACGAGGGGACCGACAGGATGCGGAAGCGGAGCCGCCGTGCGCGGACCGTCCTTGCCGTGGTGACGGCGACCGTGCTGGCCACGGGCTGTGACGCCTTCGGCGGAGGCGGCCCCTCGAAGGCGGGCGGTTCCGCGAGCGCGTCCCGCTCCCCGGCGAGGCCCGCTCCGGTGTGGAACCGCAGCCCGGACTCCATCGCCGCGGTCGGCGACTCCATCACCCGGGGTTTCGACGCGTGCACGGTGCTGACCGACTGCCCCGCCGTGTCGTGGGCGACGGGCAGCGACGCCCGGGTGGACAGCCTGGCGGTGCGCCTGCTCGGGGTGACCGGCGCGGCCCGGCACTCCTGGAACTACGCGGAGACCGGCGCCCGGATGTCCGACCTGCCGCGGCAGGTGGCCCGGGCGGTCACCCGGAGCCCGCAGCTGGTGACGGTGATGGCGGGGGCCAACGACGCCTGCCGTTCCTCGGTGTCGGCGATGACCCCGGTGGCCGACTTCCGCGCGGACTTCCAGGAGGCGCTGAGCACGTTGCGCGGGTCGCTGCCGAGGACGCAGGTGTACGTGGCGAGCGTGCCGAACCTGAAGCGGCTGTGGTCCCAGGGACGGACGAACCCGCTGGGCAAGCAGGTGTGGAAGCTGGGCATCTGCCCGTCGATGCTGGCCGGCGCGGACGACCTGACCGGCGCGGCCACGGCCCGGCGGGAACGGGTGCAGCAGCGGGTGGAGGAGTACAACCGGGTGCTGGGGGAGGTCTGCGCCAAGGACCGCCGCTGCCGCTTCGACGGCAACGCGGTCTACGACTACCGCTTCGGCACCGACCAGCTCAGCCACTGGGACTGGTTCCACCCCAGCCGCGACGGTCAGGCGCGGCTGGCCGAGATCGCCTACCGCACGGTCACGACAGGACGGCCGTGACCTAGGCTTTTCGGCATGAGCGAATTCTTCGGCGCGCTTTCCGACCGCACCCCGGTGCACCGCTGGACGCTGGAACGGGGCGGGGTGCGGGTACGGGTGTTGTCGTACGGCGGGATCGTGCAGTCGGCCGAGGTCCCGGACCGCGAGGGGCGCAGGGCGGACGTGGTGCTGGGGTTCGCGGACCTCGGCGGCTACCTGGACCATCCGGAGCCCTACCTCGGCGCGCTGGTCGGCCGGTACGCCAACCGCATCGCGGGCGGGCGCTTCCCGCTGGACGGCCGGACGTACGCGCTGGCGCGGAACGACGGGCCCAACTCGCTGCACGGCGGCGACCGGGGGTTCGACAAGCGGGTGTGGAACGCCGAGCCGGTCGAGCACGGGGTGCGGTTCAGCCGGATCAGCCCGGACGGCGAGGAGGGCTTCCCGGGCCGGCTCCGGGTGACGGTCACGTACACGCTGGACGCGTCGGGGGCGCTGCGGATCGCCTACGAGGCGGTCACGGACGCGCCGACCGTCGTCAACCTCACCAACCACACGTACTGGAACCTGGGCGGTGCCGGCCACGCGGGCGGCCACGAACTGCGGCTCGCCGCCTCCCGGTACACGCCGGTCGGCGCGGACCTGATCCCCGCCGGGGCGCCGGCGGACGTGACGGGTTCCCGCTTCGACTTCCGCGCGGGCCGCAGGACCGGCTCCGGTTACGACCACAACTTCGTGCTGGACAAGGGGGTGACCGAGGCGGCCGAGGAGGTGGCCGAGCTGTACGACCCGGTGTCCGGGCGGGTGCTCACCATCGCCACCACCGAGCCGGGCCTGCAGCTCTACACCGCCGACTACCTGGCCGGCCCGTTCGCCCCCGGGGACGGCATCGCCCTGGAGACCCAGCACTTCCCGGACTCCCCCAACCGCCCGGACTTCCCCAGCACCGTGCTGCGGCCGGGCGAGGTGTACCGCTCCGAGACGGTGTACGGCTTCTCGGTGCGCTGACCGGCGCCGCGCCGCCCGGGCGCGGGCCCCGGCCCGGGTGTCAGGTCCCGGGCCGGGACCGCCGACGGGGAGACTTGTCCCGGACCAGACGTTAATCGCCGTGGTGGCGCGGCGGCCGGCGATCGGGCGTCCCACGGCAACCTCGTACGAACCCTTCACATACGCCCCACGGACCCGGCCGCCGCACGGGTGCGTCGGGGGCCGCGGCCCCGGGGGGGCGACGGGCTGCGGCCGGACTCCTCCCGGGCGCGGTGGCCGGGGGTCACCCGCCCGACGCAACCGGCTCGTCCCTGTCGCTGGACTCCGGCGCGCCGCCCTCCTCGCCCAGCAGGTCCCGGGCGAGGAGGGTGGCGCCGGCCACCGCGCCGGGCATGAGGAACACCGCGACGAAGGGGACCAGGAAGGCCAGGCCGAGCGGGGTGCCGAAGCCCCAGACGAGGGTCTTGCGGGAGCGCAGCAGGGCGAGGCGGGCGCGCAGTTCGACGCCGCGGCGCTGCAGGGCGACGGCGGTCAGCTCCTCGGTGAGGAAGAACCCGGTGACGAAGAAGCCGATCACCGGGACGACCGTCTGGCCGACGACGGGCAGGAGGCCGAGCGCGAAGAGCAGGACGCCCCACAGCCCGGCCCGCACCAGGATGCGCAGGCTGTCGCGGGCCGAGATCCACAGCTCGCGCCAGAGCGGGAGGCCGGACTCCGGGGCCGTCCCGTCGGGCGAGAGGTCCCGGTCGACCTTCTCGGAGAGGCTCTCGTAGAAGGGCTGGCCGACCAGCAGGGTGACGGCCGTGAAGGTGAGGACGGCCAGCAGCAGGCCCAGGGCGAACAGGACGGCCGTCAGGAAGCCGCGGAACAGCCCCTGCCAGGGGCTGGACCAGTCGTCCGCGAACGGCGTGGCCCAGGCGACCGCGTCCTGGCCCCACAGCGCGAGCGCGGTCAGCGCCGCCGCGTACAGGACCAGTGCGATGAGGCCGGGCAGCAGGCCGAAGCCGTACTGGCGGCCGTGCCGGCCCACCCAGCGCTGGCCCTTCAGCAGATATCCGAAACCCACCCCGAGATCGCGCATGGCGACGACTCTACTGGGCGTCAGCCGTCCAGCATCCGCCGCAGCAGGTCCCTGAGGGAGCGCCGCTCCGCGTCGGAGAGCCCGGCGAGGGGTTCGCGGGCGAAGCGCAGGCCCTCGCGCAGGTCGCGGGCGACGCGGACGCCCTCCCCGGTGGCCGCGGCCAGCTTCACCCGGCGGTCGGTGGGATCGGGGCGGCGCTCCACCAGGCCGCGGACCTCCAGGCGGTCCACGATGCCCGTCACGTTCGACGGCTCGCACTTGAGCCTCTGCGCCAGCTTGCGCATCGGCAGCGGCTCCACCGACAGCAGGCTGAGCAGCCGGGCCTGGGGGCCGGTCAGCGCGTGCTCGCCCGCCGCCTCCTCGTAGTCCGCGTAGAAGCGGGCCACGACGTCGCCGATCAGCTCGACGACCTCCATGGTCACGGCGTCGGGCCGGTGGGTTCTCCGCGGGACGGGCATGACTCCAGGGTACTGCGTTACTTGACATGCTGAAATGTCGATGCGCATGGTTGTTTCAGGTACTGAAACATTTGGGACGCGTGGAAAGGCACCGTCATGATCAACCGCGAGTGGCACCTGCTCAGCCGTCCCGTCGGCTGGCCGGAGCCCGAGGACTTCGCCCTGGTCGAGACCGAGGTCCCGGCACCCCGCGAGGGTCAGGTACTGGTGCGCAACGAGTACCTCTCCGTGGACCCGTACATGCGCGGCAGGATGTCGGCCGCCAAGTCCTACGTCGCCCCCTTCGAGCTGGGCAAGGCCATGCAGGGCGGTGCCGTCGGCGAGGTCGTCGCCTCCAACGCCGAGGGGATCGCCGTCGGCGACCACGTCCTGCACTTCTTCGGCTGGCGCGAGTACGCGGCCGTGGACGCGAAGAACGCCGTCAAGGTCGACCCGCGGGCCGCGCCGCTGTCGGCGTACCTCGGCGTGCTCGGCATGACCGGCCTGACCGCCTACGCCGGGCTGCTGCGCACCGCCTCCCTCAAGGAGGGCGACGTCGTCTTCGTGTCCGGGGCCGCGGGCGCCGTGGGCAGCCAGGCCGGCCAGCTCGCCCGGCTCAAGGGCGCCTCGCGGGTCATCGGCTCGGCCGGCTCGGACGAGAAGGTCGGGCTGCTGGTCGGGGAGTACGGCTTCGACGCCGCGTTCAACTACAGGAACGGCCCGGTGAGCGAGCAGTTGCGCGAGGCCGCGCCCGACGGCGTCGACGTCTACTTCGACAACGTCGGCGGGGAGCACCTGGAGGCGGCCATCGGATCGCTGAACCAGGGCGGCCGGATCGCGGTCTGCGGCATGATCTCGGTCTACAACAACACCGAGCCCGCGCCCGGCCCGAGGAACCTCGCCCGGCTGATCCAGACCCGCGGCCGGATCGAGGGCTTCCTGGTCGGCGACCACTACGACCTGCAGCCCCGGTTCGTCCAGGAGGTCGGTCCCTGGGTCGCCTCGGGCGCCCTGAAGTACCGGGAGACGGTCGTCGAGGGCATCGAGAACAACCTGGAGGCGTTCCTCGGCGTCCTGCGCGGCGACAACACCGGGAAGATGATCGTCAAGCTCTGAGGTCCGGCCGCGGCGGGCGGGGTGCCGCGGGCCGCGCCGGGGAGCCGCGGCCGGGAGGCGGGCGCACCCGCGTCCCGCTCCGGTCTACGAGCACCACCACAGGAACCGGTCGCACCTCTTCGTCGGCGTCGGCTCCGGGGCCGGCTCCGAGGGGGCCGGGGCGGCGGTGGACGGCGGGTCGGAGGGCGGCGGCGGGCCGGCCGGGACCGAGGGGGCCGTGCTCGCGCTCGCCGCGGCCGACTGCTCCCCCGGGCCGGCGTCCCCGGGGTCCGGCGACGCGGAGTCCCCGTCCTTCGCCGACGCGGAGGCGGAGGCGGAGGCCGAAGGAGAAGAGGAGGAGGACGCCGACGCGCCCGGCGAGGACCCGGCGCCGCTCCGGCCGGGAACGGCGCCCGGGGTGCCGCCCGGGGGGACGGCCGTGGCGGCCGGGGCGGAGGCCGAGCCGCCGCCGTCCACCGTCGCGTCCCCCGAGGCGGCCGGTCCGGCGCCGGGGAAGGGCACGTCCACGCCGAGTTCGGCGAGGCTGAGGCCGCCCGCCGCCAGGACGAAGCCCGCGGTGATCAGCGCGGTACGGCGCCGGCGGCGCCGGTGCGCGGCGGCCTTGCGGTCGCGACGGCTGTCGTCGGCACCCGGCGGGCCGCCGGCGGCACCCCGGCCCGGACTTCCGCCGTGCCCCCGGCCGCGCGCCCGGCGGCGGGCGGCGCGACCCCCGGCCTCGTCCGGCCGGGCGTGCGCGCCGTCCGCGGCGGCGCGGCCGCCCGGGTCCCCGTGGTCGTCGCGCTCCCCGGCCACCCCGCCCGCCCGGGGGGTGCCGACGGCGGGCCCGGTGTGCCCGTCGCGGGCCGGCCGGGCCCCGTGGACGGCCCCGTCGGGGCCGTACGGCTCCGCCGCCGCGCCCGCCTCCCCGCGCGCGGCCGGTGTGTGCGCGGCCGGGCTGCCCGCGGGCGTACCGCACCCCGGGCAGGCCAGGGCGCCGTTGAGGTGCCGTCGGCACGGGTGGCAGTAGTCCATGACGCGGGAAGACTAAGTTCCCCGCGGGTCACGTTCCCAGACACCCCTGTGAAGGTTCGGTGCGGGAGCCGGAGAGTTCTCGGAAGGTTTGCCGAAACCGTTACCCGTTCGCCCCATTGACACTCCCGCCGCACCCTCCTTACTGTCACGCCAGCATTTCGAACGTGTGACGAAATCTCGAACACCTGAGGGGCAACTGCCGTGCGCATCACCGGAATCAGCACGCACGTGGTCGGGACGCCGTGGCGCAACCTGACCTACGTCCAGGTGCACACCGACGAGGGGGTCACGGGGGTCGGCGAGACACGCATGCTCGGTCACACCGACGCGCTGATCGGCTACCTGCGGGAGGCCGAGGCCAACCACGTTCTCGGATCCGACCCGTTCGCCGTCGAGGACCTCGTGCGCCGCATGAAGTACGGCGACTACGGGCGGGCCGGCGAGATCGTCATGTCCGGCATCGCGGTCGTGGAGATGGCCTGCTGGGACATCAAGGGCAAGGCACTCGGCGTACCGGTGTGGCAGTTGCTCGGCGGTAAGGTGACGGACCGGGTCAAGGCGTACGCCAACGGCTGGTACACCACCGAGCGGACGCCGGAGGCCTACCACGAGGCCGCCCGGCAGGTCGTGGCGCGCGGGTACCGGGCGCTGAAGATCGACCCCTTCGGCACCGGGCACTTCGAGCTGGACCACGAGCAGACCCGCTACGCCGTCTCGCTGATCGAGGCCGTCCGGGACGCCATCGGGCCCGGGGCCGAGCTGATGCTGGAGATGCACGGCCGCTTCTCCCCCGCCACCGCCGTCCGGCTGGCCAGGGAGATGGCCCCCTTCGCTCCCGCCTGGCTGGAGGAGCCGGTCCCGCCGGAGAACCTGAAGGCACTGGAGAAGGTCGCCGCCAAGGTGGACCTCCCGGTCGCCACGGGCGAGCGCATCCACGACCGCATCGAGTTCCGCGAGCTCTTCGACAGCCAGGCCGTGGACATCATCCAGCCCGACGTCGGCCACATCGGCGGCATCTGGGAGACCCGGAAGCTCGCCGCCACCGCCGAGACCCACTACACGCTGGTCGCCCCGCACAACGTCGGCGGCTCGGTCCTGACGGCCGCCAGCCTCCAGGTCGGCTTCACCTCGCCGAACTTCAAGATCCTGGAGCACTTCAACGACTTCGCGGACGCGGAGATCAAGAAGGTGGTCAAGGGCGCCCCCGAGGTGGTCGACGGTTACTTCCACCTCTCCGACGCGCCGGGGCTGGGCGTCGAGCTGGACGTGGACGCGGCGGCCGAGTTCCCCCAGCAGCAGGCCCGGTTCGACCTGTGGGCCGAGGGCTGGGAGCAGCGCAGGCCGAAGGGCACCAAGTGAGTTCCCAGGTCGTCGTGGAGGCGCCAGGCGCCCACCGGATCGTCCCGCACGAACCGCGCGAGCCGGGGCCGGGCGAGGCACTGGTCGCCGTGCACGCGGTCGGCGTCTGCGGCAGCGACCGCGAGGTGTACCGGGGCAACCGGCCGCAGGGGTACGTGCGTTACCCGCTCACGCCCGGCCACGAGTGGTCCGGGACCGTGCGCGCGGCCGGCGCCGGGGTGCCGCAGGCGCTCGTCGGCCGCAGGGTCGTCGGGGAGGGCTTCCGCAACTGCCAGGTCTGCGAGCGCTGTCACGCGGGCGAGACGACGCTGTGCGGCGCGGGGTACGAGGAGACCGGTTTCACCCAGCCCGGCGCCATGGCCGCCACGCTCACCCTGCCCGCCCGGCTGCTGCACGTGCTGCCGGACGACGCCGACCTGACGGCCGCCGCCCTGCTGGAGCCGGCCGCCTGCGTCGCGGCCGCCGCGCTGAAGGCGGCGGCCCGGCCCGGCGAACGGGTCGCGGTGGTGGGCACGGGCACGCTCGGGATGTTCGCCGTGCAGTTCCTGAAGGCGGTCTCGCCGGCGGAGCTGCTGGTGGTGGGCGCGCGGCGTGACCGGGAAGCGCTGTCCCGGCGGTTCGGGGCCACCGGCTACCGGCTCGGGGACGAGCCGCTCCCGGACCGCTTCGACGTCGTGATCGAGGCCGCCGGGTCCGCGTCCGCCGCGCGCACCGCCGCCGCGCTGCTGCGGCGCGGCGGACGGCTGGTGCTGACCGGCATCCCTGCGCCGGGCGCCGACGGACTCGACCCGACCGACCTGGTCGTACGCCAACTGGAGGTGCACACCGTCTTCGGGGCGCCCCCGGACGCCTGGGCGCACGCCGTGCGGATGTTCGGCGCCGGGCTGCTGGACCCGCTGCCGCTGGTCACGCACGAGCTGCCGCTGACCGGGTTCCCGCAGGCGATGGAGCTGGTGGGCAGCGGCGGTCCGGCGGTGGGCAAGGTGCTGCTCCGGCCCTGACCGCGCACCCGGGGCGCGCCGCGACGGCGTCCCGGCCGCCTCCTCCCCACCCCGAGCCGCGAACCTCCTCCGGCACATCGAACACGAAGGACAGCTTGTGACCGACGCTTCCGCTCCGGCAGCCCGCAGGCCCGGCGAACAGGTGCTCGCCGCGCTCGGCCTGGACGCGCCCGCCCCCGACCCGGCCGACGCCTCCGCCCACACCTTCCCGGGCGGCGGCCGCTGGCGCACCGAGATCCCCTCGTGCGAGGGTCCCGAGGCGCTGGCGGCCGTCCTCGAGGAGGCCTCGCGCCTCGACGTGCCGATCCACCGGATCAGCCAGGGCAGCGGCGTGTGGATGCTCACCGACGCCGAGATCACCGAGATGGTGGGGGCCAGCGCCGCGCGCGGCATCGAACTCTGCCTGTTCACCGGCCCGCGCGGCACCTGGGACATCGGCGGCTCGGTGCGCTCGGACTCGCGGGGGGCCGGACTGCGCGCCCGCGGCCACGACGCCGTGGCCGGCTGCGTGGAGGATGCCGTCCGCGCCACCGAACTGGGCGTCAAGTGCCTGCTGGTCGCCGACGAGGGCGTGCTGTGGACCCTGCACCGGGCCCGGCGGCGGGGCCTCCTGCCGGCCGACACCACCCTGAAGGTCTCGGCGCTCATCGGGCCCGTCAACCCGGCCGCGTTCGCCGTGTACGAGGGTCTCGGCGCCGACTCCGTCAACGTGCCCAGCAACCTGACGCTGGACCACCTCACCGAGATCCGCCGGGTCTCCGCCGCTCCCATGGACATGTACATCGAGGCCCCCGACGACCTCGGCGGCTACGTCCGGATGTACGAGGTCGCCGAGCTGATCCGGCGCGGCGCACCGCTCTACCTCAAGTTCGGCCTGTCCAAGGCTGCCGGGATCTACCCGTACGGGCACCACCTGAGGGAGCTGACCCTGGCCACCGCCCGGGAACGGGTGCGGCGCGGCCGGCTCGCCCTGGACCTGCTCGCCCGCCACGGGGCGGACGGCGCCATGGCGCCGCTCGGTTCGCGGCTGCCGGGCCCGCTCAACCGGTTCGACATCCCGTCATAACGTTCCGGAAACTCGGCTTCACAGGAGCCGACAGACTCGCGCAGAATCCCGCACACCTCTCCTCGGTCCACCACCGCGCCGCTCCCGGAACGTCCTTCCGTCCGCCGGACCGATCCCGCACCCACACCAAGGACTGATCGCCATGCGCACTCGCAGAGCCGCACTCGCCGCCATAGCCGCGGCCGCCTCGCTCGCCCTCACCCTGACCGCCTGCGGTCAGGACAGCGAGGGCGGCAGCAAGGAGAAGACGGACGACACCAAGGGCGGCACCATCGGCATCGCGATGCCGACCAAGTCCTCCGAGCGCTGGATCGCCGACGGCAGGAACGTCGAGAAGAACCTCCGGGCCAAGGGCTACAAGACCAAGCTGGTCTACGGCGAGGACGACCCCGACACCCAGGTCTCGCAGATCGAGAACCTCATCACGCAGGGCGTGAAGGGCCTGATCATCGCGGCCATCGACAACAAGTCGCTGAACAACGTGCTCCAGGAGGCCGCGGACGCGCACATCCCGGTCATCGCCTACGACCGCCTGATCCTCGGCACCAAGAACGTCGACTACTACGCCTCGTTCGACAACGAGAAGGTCGGCGTGCTGCAGGGCACCTACCTCGTGCACAAGCTGGGGCTGGACAGCGGCAAGAAGGGCCCGTTCAACATCGAGCTGTTCGCCGGCTCGAACGACGACAACAACACCAAGTACTTCTTCGGCGGCGCGATGAAGGTGCTCCAGCCCTACATCGACAAGAAGCAGCTGGTGGTCAAGTCCGGGCAGACCAAGCTCAACCAGGTCACCACCCTGCGCTGGGACGGCACCACGGCGCAGAAGCGCATGGAGGACGTCCTCACCTCCGCCTACAAGAGCGGCCGGGTCGACGCGGTGCTCTCGCCCTACGACGGCATCTCCATCGGCATCCTGTCCGCGCTGAAGTCGGACGGCTACGGCTCGGGCAGCAAGCCGCTGCCGGTCGTCTCCGGTCAGGACGCCGAGCTGGCCTCGGTGAAGTCGATCATCGCCGGTGAGCAGACGCAGACCGTCTACAAGGACACCCGTCAGCTCGCCGAGGTCGCCGCGACCATGGTCGACGACGTCCTCAAGGGCAAGAAGCCGCAGACCAACGACACCAAGACCTACGACAACGGTGCCAAGGTCGTCCCCGCCTACCTGCTGCAGCCGGTCAGCGTCGACAAGAGCAACTACCGGAAGGTGCTGGTCGACGGCGGTTACTACACCGAGTCCGAGCTCAAGTAACCGGCCGAACCCAAGGATTGGAAGGCACGACCATGGCGGGACCCGTCCTGGAAATGCGCTCGATCGTCAAGACCTTTCCCGGCGTCAAGGCGCTGTCGGACGTCACGCTGACCGTCCGGCAGGGCGAGGTCCACGCCATCTGCGGGGAGAACGGCGCCGGCAAGTCGACCCTGATGAAGGTGCTCTCCGGCGTCCACCCGTACGGCAGTTACGAGGGCGACGTCCTCTTCGAGGGAGAGGTCTGCCGCTTCAGGGACATCCGGGCCAGTGAGCAGCACGGCATCGTCATCATCCACCAGGAGCTGGCGCTGGTGCCGTACCTCTCCATCGCGGAGAACCTGTTCCTCGGCAACGAGCACGCCCGGCGCGGGCTCATCAACTGGAACGAGACCCTGCGGCACGCCACCGAACTGCTGCGCCGGGTGGGCCTGGAGGAGCACCCCGAGACCCGCGTCGCCGACATCGGCGTGGGCAAGCAGCAGCTCGTGGAGATCGCCAAGGCGCTGTCGAAGCAGGTGAAGCTGCTGATCCTGGACGAGCCGACGGCGGCCCTGAACGACGAGGACAGCGGCAAGCTCCTCGGCCTCATCCTGGAGCTGAGGAACCAGGGCATCACCTCGATCATCATCTCCCACAAGCTCAACGAGATCCGCCGGGTCGCCGACTCGGTGACGATCATCCGGGACGGCCGGTCCGTCGAGACGCTGGACGTGAAGGCGCCGGGGACGACCGAGGAGCGGATCATCGCCGGCATGGTGGGCCGCGACCTCGACCACCGCTTCCCGGAGCGCACCCCGCACCGGCCGGAGGAGGGCGCGGCCCCCGCCCTGGAGATCCGGGACTGGACCGTGCTCCACCCGATCGACCAGCAGCGCAAGGTCGTGGACGACGTGTCGATCCACGTGCGCCGCGGGGAGATCGTCGGCATCGCGGGCCTGATGGGCGCCGGCCGCACCGAACTCGCGATGAGCGTGTTCGGCCGCGCCTACGGCCGGTACGCGGGCGGCACCGTCCTCAAGGACGGCACCGAGATCCGCACGAGGACCGTGGCGGAGGCGGTCCGGCACGGCATCGCGTACGTCACCGAGGACCGCAAGCGCTACGGCCTCAACCTCATCGACGACATCAACCGCAACATCTCGCTGACCGCGCTGGACAAGGTCGCCAGGCGGGGCATCGTGGACGAGCACGGGGAACGGCAGGTCGCCGAGGGTTTCCGCACGTCCATGAACATCAAGGCACCGACCGTGTTCGAACCGGTGGGCAAGCTGTCGGGCGGCAACCAGCAGAAGGTCGTCCTCAGCAAGTGGATCTTCGCCGGACCCGACGTGCTGATCCTGGACGAGCCCACGCGCGGCATCGACGTGGGCGCCAAGTACGAGATCTACACGGTCATCGACCAGCTCGCCGCCCAGGGCAAGGCGGTCGTCTTCATCTCCTCCGAGCTGCCCGAACTGCTCGGCATGTGCGACCGCATCTACACGATGGCCGCGGGACGGCTGACCGGTGAGGTGCCGCGGGCCGAGGCCACGCAGGAAGTGCTGATGCGCCATATGACGAAGGACAAAGAGGTAACGCGATGAGCACGGATGTGACCGCCAAGAGCCCGGTCCCCGCGCCGCCGGGCAGGAGCGGACCGGCCGCCGGCACGGGACTGCTCCGGCTGGTGCTGGACGGGCTGCGGCGCAACATGCGCCAGTACGGCATGCTGATCGCGCTCGGCCTGATCGTGGTCCTGTTCGCGGTCTGGACCGACGGGGACCTGCTGCTGCCGCGCAACGTCTCCAACCTGGTGCTGCAGAACAGCTACATCCTGGTCCTCGCGATCGGCATGATGCTGGTGATCATCGCCGGGCACATCGACCTGTCGGTCGGCTCGCTCACGGCGTTCGTCGGCGCCTTCGCCGCCGTCCTGACCGTGCAGCACGGGGTGGCCTGGCCCGTGGCGCTGGTGCTGTGCCTGCTGGTGGGCGCGGTCGCGGGTTCCGTTCAGGGCTATCTGATCGCCTACCTCGGCATACCGTCGTTCATCGTCACCCTCGCCGGAATGCTGCTCTTCCGGGGCCTGACGGAGATCCTGCTCAAGGGCCAGACCCTCGGCCCCTTCCCGGACGGGCTGCAGAAGCTCGGCAACGGCTTCATGCCCGCGGTCGGCCCGGACACCAACTACCACAACCTCACCCTGCTGCTCGGGCTCGTGCTGATCGCGGCCGTGGTGTGGCAGGAGGTCCGCGACCGCCGCCGCCAGCAGGAGTTCTCCCTGGACGTGCTGCCCGTCCGCCTCTTCCTGCTCAAGCTGGTCGCGCTGGTCGCCGCGGTCCTCGTCCTGACGATGCTGCTGGCCAGCTACAAGGGCGCCCCGATCGTGCTGATCATCCTCGGCGCCCTGGTGGTCGGCTACGGCTACGTGATGCGCAACGCGGTGTTCGGCCGGCACATCTACGCCATCGGCGGCAACCTGCCGGCGGCCAAGCTGTCCGGCGTGAAGGACAAGAAGGTCACCTTCTACGTCTTCCTGAACATGGGCGTGCTCGCGGCCCTCGCGGGCCTGGTGGTCGCCGCCCGGCTGAACGCGGCCTCCCCGAAGGCGGGTGTCAACTTCGAACTGGAGGCCATCGCCTCGTCGTTCATCGGCGGCGCGTCCATGAGCGGCGGTGTCGGCACCGTCCTCGGCGCGATCATCGGCGGTCTCGTCCTCGGCGTGCTGAACAACGGCATGAACCTCCTGAGCGTCGGCACCGACTGGCAGCAGGTCATCAAGGGACTGGCCCTGCTGGTGGCGGTCGGCTTCGACGTGTGGAACAAGCGCAAGTCCGGTTCGTGAGCCGGACCGGGCCCCGCCGCACCCGCGGCGGGGCCCTTCCCGCGTGCAGGACCGCGGCGGCGGACACCGCCGCCACCGGCGCGGACGCGCGGGCGGCACCGACGGCAGGGCGACGGCCCGTGCCCGCGGGCCCGGCACTTCCCGGACCCGCCGGACCGCCCGGCATCCCCCTCGGCCGGGCTGCGGCCCCGCCGGACGCACCGGACGGCGACGGCGCACTCGTTCGACGACGGCGCACTCGTCCCGCGCATGGGCCGTGGTTTCCCCGCCCGGGGTGAACGGCGGCCCGTCCGCCTCCGTATCCGGGGTTGGCCCGTGCTCCCCCGCACGGGCCGTTCCCGAACGGAGGTCCCCTTGGCCGGCAACGTCACCTCGCTGTTCCGCGGCGCCGCCGCACACAGCCCGTCGATGGCGGCACTGGCGCGGGAGGGCGACGGGACGGGCCCGGTGGACTTCTGCATCCCGTGCAACCCCTACTTCCCCACCCCCGCCATGTTCGAGGAGATGGCGGCCCGGTTGCGCGAGATCGTCACGTACTACCCCAGCGGCGCCGACACCATCACGGCCGAGCTGTGCGGCCTGCTGAACCTGCCGCCGCAGTGCGTGGCGATGGGCAACGGCTCCACGGAACTGATCACCTGGATCGACCACCTGCTGGTGCGCGAGTCGCTGGCCGTCCCCGTCCCCACCTTCGGCCGCTGGACCAACCAGCCGATGGAGACCGGCAAGCGGGTCGACATGTTCCCGCTCCAGGAGGCCGACGGCTTCGCCCTGGACCTCGACCGGTACGCCGGGTTCGTCCGCGCCCGCGGCACGCGCGTCGCCGTCGTCTGCACCCCCAACAACCCGGACGGCGGTTGTCCGGACAAGCAGTCGGTGGTGCGGTTCCTGGACGACATGGCTCACCTGGACCTGGTGGTCGTGGACGAGTCGTTCCTGGAGTTCGCCGACGCGCAGGACGAACCGAGCGTCGTCCAGGAGGCGATGCTGCGCCCCAACGTCATCGTCCTGCGCAGCCTCGGCAAGAACTTCGGGCTGCACGGCATCCGCTTCGGCTACCTCGTGGCGAACCCCGCCCTGGCGGGCCGCGTCCGGTCCATGCTGCCGAAGTGGAACCTCAACTCCTTCGCCGAGCACGTGGTGTTCATGCTGCGGGAGCACGGGCCGGAGTACGCGCGGAGCCTCGCACAGGTGCGCCGGGACCGCCTCGACATGGCCGGCCGGCTCGCCGCCCTCCCCGGCCTGACGGTCTACCCCTCCCAGGGCAACTTCCTCTTCGTGCGCCTGCCCGTCGGCGCCGAGGGCACGGTGGTCCGGGACCGGATGCTCACCGAGCACCGGGTCCTGGTCCGCGAGTGCGGCAACAAGATCGGTTCGTCCAGCCGCTTCCTGAGACTCGTGGTGCGCCCCCAGGTCGACGTGCGCCGCCTGGTGTCCGGCCTGGAGCAGGTGCTCCACGGGTCCGGGAGGCAGGCCGCCGCACCCGGGCCGGGCACCGGGACCGGCTACAGCTCGGGTACGGCGGCGGTGGACCGGCTGATGAACGAGACGAACGGATCGGGCATCCACGGCCCGGCCGCCCGGGCCGCGTCCGTCCCGCCCCGGGCCGCCGTCCCCGGCCTGCCGCTGCCCGCCGCCGCCCCGCTCACCGGCGGCGGGACGCCGCTGCCGGGACCGCTCCCGATGCCGGTGCCGATGCCGGTGCCGGTGCCGGTGCCGGCGGCAGCCCGGCCGGTCCCGGGGACGCGGCCGGCGCCTCCGGGACCGGCACCGCTCCCGGGGACGCCCGGCCCCGTGCTCACCCCGGTGCCCGCCCCGGCCCCGGTCCCGGCCGCAGCTCCAGCTCCCGCCCCGGTGCCGGTGTACGCGCCCGCTCCCCCGCCCGCGACGGCGCCCTTCGCCGGCCCCACCCCGCCGGGGGTCCCGGCCCGCGGGGGGCTCACGGCCGCGCAGGTGCGCGGCATGACGGCCCCGGGCGCCCCGCTCCCCGCCCCGGCGGGCGGCCTGACCCCGGCCCCGGTGACGGGCTGGCCCGACGCCCGGAGCCGGCCGGACGCCGCCGGGATGGGGCAGGCGGGCTAGCGGCGCCCGGGCCCCGGCGGCGTGCGGGATTTCGGGCGGCGCTCGACCGTTCGGGCGGACCGTGGAATCGAACGCCTTGCGCTTTCAACGGTCCGCGCAGCCCCCGCCCGGACGCCGTCCCGCCGGTCCCCCGCGCACGCGGTCGAGCGGTCACGCGGTCACGGGTTCTCCCACGCCGCCGGGTCCGCCGCCAGCGTCCGTACCGGTTCCGGCAGCGTGTCCGCCGCCAGGTCGGCGACCGTGACGCCCTCCAGGACGCGGCGGACGTTGGCGCGCAGGGCGATCCACAGGGGCAGGAGCGGCCGGGCCGTGCCCGTGTAGGCCAGGCCGGTGGGCCGTTCCCCGCGCACCGAGACGATCGGGCCGTCCACCGCCCGGACGACGTCCGCCACCGTGACGGCCGCCGCGTCCCGGGCCAGCCGGTAGCCGCCGCCCCCGCCGCGCCGGCTGTCCACGATCCCGGCGCGCCGCAGGTCGCCCAGGATGCCCTCCAGGAACTTGTGCGGGATGTCCTGTACGACGGCGATTTCCTCGGCCTTCACCGGGCCGTCGCCCTGCCGTACGGCCAGCTCCAGTACCGCCCGTACCGCGTAATCCGCCCGCGCCGAGATCCTCATGGGTCCATTGTGGGGCGTGCCTGCGTGGACAATGGCCGCATCCGCGCCCCGTAAGATCGCCCGGGAGGCTCCCTTGGCGCTCAGCAGACGTACCTTCAGTGCCCTGGCCGGCTCGGCCGCGGTCGGCTCCTTCGCCCTGGGCGGCAGCGGCGGCCCCGGGGCGCCCCCGGCGTACGCGGCGCGCGGTGTGCCGACCGGCCTGCCGCCCGCCCCGCCGCGCGCGGACGGCAGGCGGCACACCGTCGGCCACGACCGGCACTCGCTGCTCGTGGACGGCCGGCGGCTGGTCGTGTGGTCCGGTGAGATGCACCCCTTCCGGCTGCCCAGCCCCTCCCTGTGGCGGGACGTGCTGCAGAAGATGCGGGCGCACGGGTTCAACACCGTCAGCATCTACGTCGCGTGGAACTACCACTCCCCCGCACCCGGCGAGTACGACTTCACGGGCGTGCGGGACCTGGACCTGTTCCTGCGCACGGCCGCCGAGACCGGCCTGTACGTCATCCTGCGGCCCGGTCCGTACATCAACGCCGAGGTCGACGGCGGCGGCTTCCCCGGCTGGCTCACCGCGACGGAGGGGACCGCGCGCACCGACGACCCGGTCTACCTGGCGCACGTCGACGAGTGGCTGACCCGGGTGAACCGGATCGCCCGCCGGCACCTGTTCACCCGGGGCACGGGCACGGTCCTGCTCTACCAGATCGAGAACGAGTACGACGCCCACGTCACCGAGGCGACCGGCCGCGACTACATGTCCCACCTGTACCGGAAGGTGCGGGCGGACGGCATCGACGTGCCCCTCTTCCACAACGACAAGGGGCGCAACGGCCACTGGGTCCCGGGCTCCTTCGACACCGGCGGAGAGGAGGGCGGCTGGCTGTACGGGTTCGACGGGTACCCGTCGCCCGCGCAGACGCCGCCCGACTGGGGCCGCTACGGGACCGGCGGACCCACCGGCGGGGCCACCGCCTCGCCGCGCACGCCCGGTTTCGTGCCGGAGTTCGGGGGCGGCTGGTTCGACCCGTGGGGCGGGGCCTGGTTCGACGGCAAGGGCTACGCCGAGGCGCGGCGCACCCGGGACGCGGCCTACGAGCGCCGGTTCTACCTCACCAACCTCGCCAACGGGCTCACCCTGCACAACGTGTACATGACGTTCGGGGGGACGTCCTGGGGATGGCTGCCGGCCCCGGTGGTCTACACGTCGTACGACTACGGGGCGGCGATCGACGAGGCGCGCAACGTCACCGACAAGATCGCCCCGATGCACCAGCTCGGGCACCTGCTCCAGCGCGTGCCCGACTTCGCCCGGCTGGACCGGGCGGCGGACGTGGAGGCCGAGGGGCTGAGGGTCTACCACCTGGCCAACCCGGACACCGGCGCCCACGTGTACGTGGTCCGCAACGACGGCACCCGGGCGGTCACCTCCGACCTGCCGACGCGGGCCGGAAGGCTGCGGATCACCGTGCCGCCGCGGGACGCCCGCATGCTGGCCACCGGGCTCCGCCTCGGCGAGCGGACGCTGAAGCACTCCACCGCCCAGCCCATGACCTTCGTGACCACCGGGCGGCTGGACGTCGCCGTGTTCTGCGGGCGCCGGGACGACATGGCGGAGCTGGTGCTGGAGTGCCCGCAGGAGCCGTTCGTCACCCGGCTCGACCAGGAGGCCGCCTGGACGTACGACCAGGGCGAGCTGCGGGTGGACGTGCCGCTCGGGCAGGGCGGCCTCACCCGGCTGCTGGTGGAGCGGGGCGGGAGCGGCACCCCGCTGCTGCTGCTGTTCGCCGACGACGCCACCGCCGTGCGCCTGTTCCCGTACGACACCCCGTCCGGCACCCTGCTCGTGTACGGCCCGGCGCTGCTGCGCCACGCCGAGGTGCGCGGCTCCGAGGTGCGCCTGACGGGGGACCTCGTCCAGGACGGCGGCGTGGAGGTGTGGGGGCCGCGCGGGATCTCCGCCCTGGTGTGGAACGGGCGGCGGACGCCGTCCCGGACCACCCTGGCCGGGAGCGTGATGACGACCGGGCCGCTGCCGGGCGCGCCCGAGGTGCGGCTGCCCGAGCTGGGCGGCTGGCGGACGCGGACGGAGAACCCGGAGGCCGGCCCGGCCTTCGACGACTCCTCCTGGCCCCTCGCCGACAAGACGTCCTCGTACAGCGTCACCCCCGTCCCGAAGGGGCAGCCGGTGCTGTTCGCGGACGACTACGGCTTCCACTACGGGGACGTCTGGTACCGGGGCGCGTTCACCGGCGCCCTGGGCATCGAGGAGGTCTCGCTCGCCTACACCACCGGTACGCAGGGGCTGCTGATGGCGTGGCTGGACGGGGAGCCGCTGGGCACCCACCGGATGCCCGTGCCGGACAGGACCACCGTCCGCAGGGGCAGCTGGGACGCCACGGCCGTCCTGCCGGTGCGCGAGCGGCTGCGCACGCCCGGCCGGCACGTGCTGTCGGTGCTCGTCCGGCGCATGCAGCACGACCAGGACGGCGGGGCGCTCGACACCCACAAGGCGGCGCGCGGGCTGACGGCGGTCTCCTTCCGGGGCGGGGCGCCGGAGGTGACGTGGCGCATCCAGGGCGCGGCGGCGCCGGACCCGGTGCGCGGACCGCTGAACAACGGCGGCCTGTACGGCGAGCGGGAGGGCTGGCACCTGCCCGGCTTCCCGGACCGGGACTGGGAGGCGGTGACCTTCCCGCGGGCCGAACGGCGCCAGGGCGTGACCTGGTACCGGACGGCGTTCCGGCTGTCGGTGCCGGCCGACGTGGACGCCTCGGTGGGCCTGACCCTGGAGGACGACCCGCACCGGGCCTACCGGGCGCAGGTCTTCCTCAACGGCTGGAACCTGGGCCAGTACGTCAACGACGTCGGCCCGCAGCACACCTTCGTGCTGCCGAACGGCATCCTGCGCACCCGGGGCGCCAACACCCTGGCGCTGGCGGTCCTGTCGGAGTTCACGACGCTGTCCGGTCCGGGGAGGGTGGGCCTGACCCTGCTCGGCAGGGCGGCCGGAGGGGTGCCGGTGACCCCGGTGGCCTCCCCCGGCCGCTGAGCGGGGGCAGCCGAGCCGGATCACGTTCACAGGACAGCGGCTCCAGTACGGCGGTGAGGGTGCCGTCCCGCAGGACGGTGCCCCCGACCGGGTGCGGGGTGCCCCGCTCGGGGTCCCGAGGGTGTTGCGGCGTCTCCTCACCCTCACTGTCCGGGATCGCCGGGCCGGCGTACCGGGTGCTCGAGATGTCGAGGGGCGCCCGTGACTTCGAACGGGACCGTAGGATCGGAGGGCTTGCGCGTCGACGGGTCGGACGGACTCCACGGCCGTCCCGCCACCGCACCGCGGTCGCGGGACGGCATGACGGGTACGCGCCCGGGCGCGTACGCTGCGACCACTCGCGCGGGAAGGGGGAGGGATGGTCATCGCGGGCGCGCGCCGGCGGGCGGCACGTCTGGCCGCGCGGCTGTGCCGCTCCCGTCCGGGCTCGGCGATGCGCTCCCTGGCCGCCGGCCTCGCCGACGCCGTCCAGGCCCGGCCGCAGGCACCGGAGGACGTAGGGGAGTTGTGCCGGGCGCTGTGCGAGGAGATGAGCGCGCGCCGCGGCGGACGGCCGGTCGAGCTGCGCTTCGAGCGCTTCCCGGACGAGATCGAGGTCACCGGCCTGTGGGTGGAGTTCCAGGACTTCGACCTGGTCATCGTGGAGGAGCGTGCCGAGGCCGTGCAGCAACTGGTCATCCTGGGACACGAGTTGTGGCACCTGCACGCCGGCCACCGGCACCACCGCCTGGCCGGCGCGGCGGCGGCCCGCGCGCTCGCCGACGAGCCCGGCTGGCGCGACCGGGCGCTCACGGTGGCCGCCCGCAACGGCTCCCGGCAGGCCGACGAGGCCGAGGCGGACGACTTCGGCCACCGGCTGGCCACCCGGTTCCGGTCCCACCTCACCGGATCCCGCCCCGGTGCGCCCCTGGGCCCGGTGCAGCGCTCCCTGGGCTACCGCGGACGCGGCGGGGCCGCACGGTGATCCGGCCGGCGCTCGACCCCTCGGACTTCCTCACCGAGTTCTACATCTCGTTCCGGATCCCGACCGCGGTCCTCACCGCCGCCCTGCTGATCAAGCTGCCCACGATCATCCGGCTGTGGCGGGACCCGCTGCTGCGCGCCGTCGGCGGACTGCTGCTGCTGGCCTGCGCGGTGTTCGTGTTCTGCACCCCGTCCACGATCGCCGCCGTCAACCGGCTCACCGGCGTGCCCAACGTCTCGGCGCCCTGGTGCTACTCGCTCATCACCGCGTTCTGCGGGTCCTGCCTGCTGCTGATCATCGCCTGGCGCAACGGCCTGTCCGACCGCTCGGCGGGCACCCGCCGCGCGATGCGCCGGGTCGTCCGGGTCTACTCCTCGGTGATCGTCACCCTGTGGGTGCTGTTCCTGCTGGCCGACGCGCCGCGGGAACGGGTGCGGGACCTGGACACCTACTACGCGACGACGCCGTTCATGCGCGAGGAGATCGTGCTCTACCTCGGCGCGCACACGGTGGCCTGCCTGATCACCTCCCGGCTGATCTGGAACTGGGTGCGCACCGAGGGCCTGGACGCCTGGCTGCGCTCGGCGCTGAAGCTGCTGGGCGCCGGCTACGTGATGAACCTGGCCTTCGACGCGGCGAAACTGACCGCCGTCGCCGCCCGCTGGTGCGGGCGGGACCTGGACTGGCTGAGCACCGACCTCGCGCCGCCCGTCGCCGCGGTGTCCGCCATCCTGATCGCCGTCGGCTTCATCCTCCCGCACGCCGGCCAGTACCTCCACGACCGCTGGCGGGTCCGGCTCGCCCACCGGGAACTGCGGCCCCTGTACCGGCTGATGCGGTCGGTGAACGGCGGAGGCGTGCCGTTCGTGCTGCGCGCCGCGCCCGAACTGCGGCTGACCCGGCGCGAGACGTTCATCCGGGACGTGCTGCTGCCGCTGACCCGGCACGTCGACACCGGTCTCGGCCGGCGGTCCCACCGGGCCGCGCTCGATCTCGGCCACCCGCCGGAGCGGGCCCGGGCGCTGGCGGCCGCGGTGGTCGTCCTCGACGCGATCGGGGCCGGGGCCCGTGCCCCGGAGCCGCACGGGACGGCCACCGGGCCCGACACCACGCACCTGCTCCAGGAGATCGGGGCCGTCTCCCGGGCCCTGCGCCACCCCGAGGCCATCGAGGCGGTCCGCGCGCGGGCGGGCGCCGCGGCGCCGGGCGTCACCGTGCCCGAGTGACGCGAGGGCGCACGGCGCCGGGCGAACACGGGCCCGGCGCCGCCGGGTCCGGCACGCCCGGCCGGGACCGGTGCCGGTCAGCCCTCGAAGGCGGGCTGGGCGACGCCCCTGCCCGCGTCGGGCACGACCAGGAGCGAGCCCGCCGTGGGGTGCGGCGCGCTCAGGCCCACCCGGGCCGTCGTGACGTACAGGTCCGTCAGGCCGGGGCCGCCGAACGCGCAGGCCGTGGTGCGCGGTGTGGGCAGGGTGACGACCCGGTCGAGGACGCCGGAGGGGGTGTAGCGGCGCACCGCTCCCCCGTCCCACAGCGCCACCCACACGCAGCCGTCCGCGTCCACCGTGAGGCCGTCGGGGAAGCCCGCGCCCTCCTCGATCCCGACGAACGTGCGCCGGTTGCGGATGCCGTCGGCGTCGTGGTCGTAGACGTCCACCCGCCGGGTCGGGGTGTCGGCGTGGTACATCAGGCGGCCGTCCGGGCTCCACCCGGTGCCGTTGCTGACGGTGACGTCCGACAGGACGGTCCGCGCGGTCCCGTCGCCGGTCAGCCGGGTCAGCGTGCCGCCCCCGGCCGCCTCGTCGTAGCGCATCGTGCCCGCCCACAGCGAGCCGTCCGGGGCCACGGCGGCGTCGTTGCCGCGCCGGCCGGGCACCGGCTCGTGGTGCAGCCAGCGGAAGGCGCCGTCCGGGTCGAGCAGGCCGACGCCGTCCCGGAGGTTCAGCACCAGGCCCCCGCCCGCCCGCGGTTTCGCCGCCCCGACGTGCTGCTCCGTGGTGCGCACCGTGCGCCGGCCGGTGGCGGGGTCGTACGTGCAGACCCGCATCCCCAGGATGTCCAGCCAGATCAGGCGCCCGGCCGCCGGGTCCCAGGTGGGACCCTCGCCCAGCGCCGCCTGCGCCCGTACCGCGACTTCGTACCCGGTCATGCCACGCTCCTGTGCCCCAGCCGTTCCGACAGTTCCGCCGCGCCCTTGGCGGCCAGCTGCTCCAGCTCCGTCAGCCGCTCCTCGCCCCAGCGGATCATAGGCACGGAGATGGACAGGGCGGCGACGACCTTCCCGGTGCGGTCGCGCACCGGCGCCGCCACGCAGCTCACGTCCGGGTTGGACTCGCGGCTCTCCACCGCGACGCCCCGCCGCCGGATCTCCGCCAGCGCCTCGCGCAGCGCGCCCGGCTCGGTGATGCTGTTCGGGGTCATCGCGGCCAGCTCGGCGCCGTCCGGGATCCGCGCGGCCAGCTCCGGCTCGGGCAGCGAGGCCAGCAGCATCTTGCCGACGGAGGTGCAGTGCGCGGGCAGCCGGCGGCCGGCCGCGGACACCATGCGCACGGCGTGCGTGGAGTCGACCTTGGCGATGTAGATGACGTCGGTGCCCTCGAGGATGGCCACGTGCACCGTCTCGTCGCAGGTCTCGGCGACCGAACGGGCCACCTGCTGGCCCTCCGCGGCGAGGTCGAGCTGCTCGGCGTAGCGGCTGCCGAGCTGGTACGGGCGCACGCCGAGCCGGTAGCGTCCGGGCTGTCCGGGCACGGGCACGAGGTACGACCGCGCGGCGAGCGTGGTGACCAGCTCGTGCACGGTGGTGCGCGGCAGCCGCAGCCTGCGCACGATGTCGGGGGCGGAGAGCGTCCCGTCCCCGTCGAGGAAGAGCTCCAGGATGTCGAGAGCCCGGGTCACGGCGGGCACGAGGCGTCCCACGTCCGGTCCCCTCCTTGTGGGTTAAGCGTCCGTTCGATATTTCAACAGACGATCGGCATGGCGAACACAGGCTAGCCACGCGGGGGTGCGCGGGCAATGGCCGGGGGCCGACCGCGGCGCACGGGCGGCACCATGTACACCTCGAAGTCCGCGTCCTGGCTGACCGGGGCGTCGCCTTCGACGCCGACGGTGGCGGTGAAACGCTGGTAGTCGCCGGACGGGTTGCCGATGAGGTGTTCGGAGTTGCCGGGATCGTCCGTACTCGGACCGTGGGTGTAGCGCTCGTCGCCGACTCTCCAGGTGTGTTGGACCCGGTGGGGTCCTTCGCGGACAAGGAGAGCACCCTCTCGTCGACGCCGGTCAAGCGGCGCCGCCGCTTTTTGGCGATCTGCGGCTCGAACGTGCCGGCGGTGTCGCGGGGCACCCTCACTTCCACCGGGCCGGCGTCGGTCGGCACGGTCTTCGCCCGGGTGCCGTTGCGGCTGTTGCCGTTGTTCCTCCCGGCCGGGTCGTGCTTCTCGTAGCCGACGTGGTCGGTGATCTCGCCTTCCGGGGCGGACTCGAGCACCCGCTTGGTCAGCAGCTGCGACGACCCGCCCCCGCCGGTCAGCTGCAGCCCGTCGTTCCGGGCCCGGACAACCGACACCGCAACGGGCTGCTCGTCCGACACCGCACTCGACGGTGCCCGAACCACCCGCTCAACCTGCTCGTTCTCCACGGCGGTCCCCGTCATCGGACGCGTCTTCCCGCTCATCGGATCCGCCGTTGATGAGACATTCCCGGGCCCGGAGACCGCTGGTGCGCGAGGGCGACTTGCCCGGTTCTTGGCGTTCTGGTGGTGACGCCACCCGCACGGGAGGTGCTGACGAACCAGATGCTCAGGAACAGGGAGTTGCGGACGGCGGCCCGGCTGACCGAGGCGCTCGGATACCCGTCGCCGTGTCGGCGCCGTTAGCCTGTGGCTATGTCGGAGCGTGTCATGCCCGGCCGCACGGACGGCCTGATCACCCTGGTTGCCGCAGACGCTCTGTGGGTCGATCTGACGGCCGACGGTGCCGTGCCGACGGCTGCCGGGGCGTTCACCTGCTCCCCTGCCCGTGCTCGGATGGGGTACGTCCTGCTCGGTGGCCATGTGGTGGCGACGGTGAGGGCGAACGGCGGTCAGTGGAGTGTTCCGGAGATCGAGGTGCGCCGGGCGGCCGCGGAATTGAACGCGGTGGGGATGGATCGGCAGGACCTGGTCCGCATCGGTCCGTTTCGTGGGGCCCCGAAGCAGGAGGGCAACGAGGGAACGCCGCTGCGTTGGCGCCAGCGCATCACGGGGGAACTGCAGGAGCCGGGCGGCCGCGAGCGGGCAGCACGACGTGAAGTCGGCCGGCCGTGCCCCCTGGCGGGGATCGACTGGCGACAGGTACTCGTGGAGCGGACCCGCGACGGGACGCAGCGCACGTGGTGGCTGCCGCGCGCTGTGGTCAGGCTGCTGGACGCGGCCGAGCACGCCGAAACACAGTGGGTGCAAGCCGCGCGGACCTGCCGGGCAAGCGCAGCCGTCACCGAGCCGCCCTCCCACCCCCGGCGGGCCCGGGACACCGGCGGCCGGCAGACGACGGACCCCGAGGGCCCCACCGCCTCACTGCGCCCGTACGACAAAGAACTGGAAGGCCAGCTGTACTCGGTGCTCAGCAGGAAGCCCGGTACCTCCCGCAGGGTGGCCAGCTGGGCGTGCGCCGTCTGCCGCACTGTGCCCGCCACCGTACTCGACCACTGCCACGAACACGGCTACGTCCGCGCCCCCGTCTGCCAGTCCTGCAACACACGGGAACGCCCCGACCACCTGTACAGCAACGACATCCGCGTGGCGAACCGCTACACACGCCTCTTCCACACCGACACCGAGGACTGGCTCCGCCACTGGCACCGCTGCCCCGGCTGCCGCGCACGCACCACCCTGCCCCTGCCGCACCTCGCCGCATGGACCGCCCACATAGCCTGCCGGTCGTTGCGCCCGACCCACCGGGCCTCCCGCGGGCGCAAGCCCTGCGGTGTCCTGCGCGTGTCCTGGACGGGCAGTCAGAACGCGCCCCGTTCCTGCCTGCTCACTGTCGCCGTCGACTTCTGCCCCTCCGGCGAGCACCGTGTCCTGGCGCGAGTCCCCTACCGCGAAGCCGCCGAGCGGTTTCGTGCCTGGTTGGCCGAGACGGCCCCCGCCGTGGCCGCCGCAGCCGGTCCTGACCGCCTGGACGGCCTCCCTGCCCAGTTCCGGCCAGTCATCGCGGACACCAGCGGCGAGGACCTGGAACTGTTTTGAGCGGGCACCGGGAGACCTGACACCCCACCGTCACCTCGCAGCCGCTGCCCCCGGCGCGGTCACCCTGCACGCCCCGGCGAAACGCGCAGCAGAGTCCAGCCTCCGCCCAAAAGGGGTGCTGCAGGAGGGCGTCGCTCGTGGAGGATGCGTCGCCGTCGTACAAGGGGCACAGGTACCCGGTCGAGGTCATCTGGGACTGCTGCAGGATGAGGTGACACCTGACCCGTCTCTCGCCGTTCGTGCGGCACCACATCAACGTGCTCGGCCGGTACTCCTTCCAGCTCCCAGACCCGCCCGCTGGACTGCGGCCCCCACGAACCCGGATTCCGTCGACGGCGAGTGAGAACGAAGCCCGCCGGCAGCACCAGTGGCGGTGACCATCACCCTGCTGCGCTGTGCAGCGGAACGTAACCCGGAAGCGCTTTCTCGCCGCACGATCGCAAGGTGCTGCGAATCTTGCGGAGTGGTTCACCGGTGGGTGCACCACGTTTCGTGGATCGCGGAGGTGATGTCGTCCCGGGTTCTGGCGGCGAGCCGACGACTGATGGCCAGGCTCAAAGGAATCGCAGGAAGGGGCGGGAGGGTTGCGAGCGGTCGCAGGCCTGGCTCCCGGTCCCGGGTCCGGGGGAGGGCGGTGATGCCGCCGGTGGTCCTGACTGCGGCAAGGAGACTGATGAGGTCGACGCATTCGCGGGCCGGGTGCCTGCCTGATGCTGCCTCGGAGGCGAGAACGCGTTCCCGGATAGCACAGGGGGCGGTGAAGACGATGAGCTTACCCGTCTCCGGCGCCCGGTCGGTGGGGCCGACCCAGGTCAGGGGGAGGTCGGCGATGTGGCGGGTGCCGTGGCCGAGGTCGCCGATCCCGAGCGCGACATCTGCCGAGTGGTCGTGAACGGATTCCCGCACGCGCGCGCTGCGGCGGAACTGCAGCCGGACGGACCGGTCCGGGTAACCATGGTCTGCTACGCAGCCTGCGTCCGGCGCACGGGGGCCAGAGAAGCGTCGATCCTGTTCGCTTTGATCCCCGCAGCCGCCGTAGTTGCGGCCCGGTTCCTGCAAGGCACGTCCATCGACATCACCACCGCTGTCGCCCTCACCTGCGGCGCGCTCGCTTGCATCGCCCAGACCCGATCAGCACGCGCCACGCCCCGGCTGCCCCGGTGCGAAAGAAGCCTGCGCGGTGGCGTCAACGTGGATCCGGCTCCACGGTAGGACGGGGCGGCCAGGACGAGAAACTGACGGGAGGGACAGGCTTGGATCCCTCCCCGTGTCCGCGGGCCGCGGTCAGGCCGGGCAGTGCCCGGGAGAACCACAGCGGCCTGCCGGCCGGTGCGGCGACGGCCTGCACGTTCATCCCGTAACGGCGGTGTTTCACCGAGTAGTACGGCTCGCGCACCGTGATGCGGTCGGTGGCGATCAGGGTGCCGTCGAGGATGGCGAATCCCTCCGGCGGCGGCTCGCGCAGGGCCTCCTGCGGGCTCGGCGAGGACTTCGATCGTCTCGCCCACGTACCGGCCGGCGGTGGCAGCGGAGACGCCGAACCCCGCGGCGCCCTGGCCCGGGGCCTCGTTTTTGCGCAGGTGGACCAGGACGAGCAGGGCCTGCCGGGAAGCAGCTCAGCCTGCGCCAACGGGAGTTCAGCTTCCACCTTCGGGCGTGGATGAGACAGGAAACGTGCTCGACGACCTCCTGCGGGACGTCGAGCACGACACGGTATGGGATCAACAGGGTTTCCTTGTCGGGACGTTGACGAGTGAGATCACCACCGCAACGACAAAAGCCCTGCCACGTCACTGACTGCCACCACCAGTAACGGCCCGGGTCGTCAGCCGACGGGGTCCTGACGGGTTCCGGTCACTGACGCACACGATCCCGTCGTCCTCTGTCCGACGTACACGTCAGGTCAAGGTTCCTCGCGGGTCCTCGCGGGTCATCGGGGGCTCGGTGGGGGTCGCGGTGGGCGGGCCGAACAGAACGGCCCGGGCCACCGAGGGGGTGAACACGGCGGTCAGCGGTGCGGACAGGCTGAGTACGGATCGGAAGGCGGCGCCGACCACGGGGTCGCCGGGGTAGCGGTCCTGGACCCGGCTCAGGTACCAGTGGGCCGCGTGGTCCGCGGCACGGACGGCGACCGCGTTGCCGGTCGCGCCGGGCATGCGCTTGTCCGCTCCGGCCGAGATGTCCCACGCCTGCCGGGACGAAGACAGCAGCGCCCGTTGGACGCGGCGCGTCGTGGGCGTACGACGCGGGCCGGCCAGCACGTCGCGGAGCGCGACCGCGTTCAGGGCGGCGACGGTCATGCCCTGCCCGTAGATCGGGTTGAACGTGCACAGGGCGTCGCCGACTGCCAGGAATCCGGCCGGACGCCGACCGGGCAGATCGTAGCGGCGCCGCACGTTCGCGGTGCGGCGGAAGCCGGAGACCGGTGACAAGGGTTCGGCCGTGCTCAGCCACCGGAACACGAGCGGGTGCGGCAGCTTCTTGGCATAGGCCGCGAACTGTTCCTCGTCCGTGGGCGGTTCGTCGCCGCGCAGGCCGGACAAGGTGACGAGATGGGTGCCGTCTCCCAGAGGCAGGACGACGGCGCCGTAGGTCTGGGACGGGTTGGGGACGATGTAGTAGCCGAGCGCGTCGGTGCCGAGGATGCCGTCCTTGTCACGGTAGACACGAGTGGCGTACGCGAGGCCCGTGTCGATGGTCTCCTCGTGCGGGGCCTGCGCTCCGAGCGCCGTGAGCCACTGCGGGGCCTTCGTGCTCCGGCCGGAGGCGTCCACGACCAGGTCGGCCTCGACCGGCCGTGACTCCGCACGCGCCGCGTCGCCGCGTTCGCGCAGCAGCACGCCACGCACACGTGAGGCGTCCCCCAGGAGACCGACGGCATCCGTGCCCTCCACCACGTTGATCAGCGGGTTGGCGAGAACCCGTCGCCGTACGAGGTGCTCGAGCTGCGGGCGGGGACCGGTATGGTAGTACGCCGATGCGGGCAGTCGGCGGAACCAGCGCCCGTTCTGCCACTGCACCATGTCCGCGGGAATGCCCACCCGGGGTGCTCCCGCCTCCTGCAATTCGTGCAGAAATCCCGGTAGCAACGTTTCCAGAGCCGTCTGCCCGCCTTCCAGCAGGACGTGGATGTGCCGGCTCTGCGGCACGCCCGGACGTGGCTGCGGCGCCTCGGGGAACCGGTCGCGTTCGACGACGGTCACCCGGTCCACGTGGGCGGCGAGGACGTGGGCCGCGAGCAGGCCCGCCAGGCTGCCGCCGACAACCACCGCATGGCGTCCGCCCCAGGTGGTGCCCGACTCCACGTTCTCCCGCGCAGCGTGCATCGAATCCGCTCCCCTGGTTGGTACATCGTGAGAAAAGCACCAGTATCGCGTTTCGCGAGGGGTGGATGATTGGGTTTCGGCTGTTCGGGGACCGCATTTCGATGACCGGTTCGGTCGGTGCGACCATCCGCTTCCCGATATAACTGATCATTTCGGAACGACGCTCGAAGTCGTCGCAAGCAGATGATGCTGCAAGCGAGTGGGAGGGGAGAGCGCCGGCGACCAGTGCGCCGGCACGCGGCCGAAACCGGCCGTGGACGGATACGTCCGCCGGGCGACGGCATCGGACCGGGAGCAGGGCCGGTCCCCGCCCGGTCAGCGGCGGGGGCAGGGGGTGGGCGACGCACACGTCAGGGACCGGGGCGAGCAGTCCACCGGTACGGCGGGCCTGCTCGGCCCGCCGCCGTGTCGGCTTCGCCGTTTGCGGTTGGCGACTTGGTCGGCCGGTTGCGGGATCACCGCTGGGGTCCCTCGTCGCCGTGGGTGCCGGCGGATCACACGGGAGCGGATCACACGGGAGGGGTAGGCCTCGTCCGCCAGGACCAGGTCCGATGTGGTGCGTGGTCCGCCGGTCCGTCGTGGGACTCGGATGCGGGCCACGACCTGTTCGAAGGCGGCAGCGCCGCCGGCCTGGCCGGGATGGGGTGGAACGCCAGGGGACGGCACCGGCCGTCGGTGGCGAGAGGGACCTTGGTGGTCGGTCCACCGCGGGAGCGGCCGAGGGCATGGTCGTCCGGCTCGCCGGCCGGGGCCGCCTTTGACGGGCCCCGGCGCCGGCGACTAGAGGACCGATGAAGATCTTGGGTTTCAGGCGGTGCCCCCGGCCGCCGCCAGCACGGCCTCCGTCACGTGCGGCAGCGACTGCGGGTGCAGCCACAGGAACAGGTTGGGCTCCACCAGCTCCAGTTCCATCAGCCGGGGTTCGCCGTCCTCCCCGTCGACCAGGTCCACGCGCGCGTACAGCAGCCCGGACTCGGCGGGAACAGCCGCCAACGCCTTCTCAGCGACTGCGAGTTCGGCGTCCGTCGGCTGCCAGGGCACCAGGTCGGGGTGGGCCACCTTGTCGGCGTCGTAGGGCGTGCCGGGCGCGAGGACGGCGCCCTTGCGGCTGGCGTGCAGCAGGCGTCCGCCGAAGAACTGCAGCGCCCGCTCCCCGCTGACGTCGACGCGGCGCAGGTACGGCTGCACCATCGCGGTGAGGCCCTCCGCGTGCATCCGCGCCAGCTGCCGCAGCGCCGCCTCCCGCCCGGCGGGCGTGTAGCGGGCGGCGAAGCGGGCACCCGCGCCGGAGGTCGGCTTGATCACGTACTCGTGGTCGGTGGGCAGTCCGGCCGGTTCGCCGGGGGCGACGTAGCGGGTGGGCACCGTGGGCACCCCGGCCGCGGCCAGCTCCCCGAGGTAGCGCTTGTCGGAGTTCCAGCGCACCACGGCGGCCGGATTGGCGAGCCGCGTCACGGCGCCGACCCGCTCCACCCACGCCGCGAACTCGGCGGCACGCCAGCTGTAGTCCCAGGTGGAGCGGATGACGACGAGGTCGTAGCCGGCCCAGTCGGCCGCCGGGTCGTCCCAGTACCGGGACTCGGCCTCGGCACCGGCGCGGATCAGCGCCCGCACCAGCACCGGCAGGTCGCCGTCCAGGCTCGGCCCGGTCCCGGGGTCGTAGGTGGCGAGTGCGATGCGGGGCACGGCGGGCTCCCTGTCGTACGGCGGTCCGGTCGGCCGTGAGGCTAACAAGCGCGCGGCGGGCGGGGACAGGCATTTCGGCCTTCCCCCGCGGTGGGGTCCCGGCGCGGGTGGCGGACGCGGGGGTGGTGCGGGGGCGGCGGGACGGGGTGACCCATGACGAACGGGGGCACCGGCGCATATCGTTCCCGGAGATCGTGACGGTTTCCCCGGCAGTCAAGGAGTGCGCCGCGTGTCCTCCCTCTTCCCCGCCCTGACGGACGGCCCCGGCGAGCGGGTCGCCCTGCGCTTCGGCGAACGGTCGTTGACGTACGCGGGGCTCGCCTCCGCGGCGGGCGCCCTCGCCGCGCGGGTGCGGGACGCCGGCGCCGGCCGGGTGGCCGTGTGGGCCGCCCCCGAGCTGGAGACGGCCGTCGCCGTGACGGGCGCGCTGCTCGCCGGGGTGGCCGTGGTGCCACTGAACCCCAAGTCGGGCGAGAAGGAGCTGGCGCACATCCTCTCCGACAGCGCGCCCGCCCTGCTGCTCGCCGCGCCCGGCGCCGAACTCCCCGACGTGCTGCGGGGCGTGGAGCGGATCGACGTCGACGCGGCGGCGGCCGGCGGCCTCCCCGGGGAGCGGGCCGGCGACGGTGACCCGGCGCTGATCGTCTACACCTCCGGCACCACCGGTCCACCCAAGGGCGCCGTCGTCCCGCGCCGGGCCCTGGCCGCCACCCTGGACGCACTCGCCGACGCCTGGCAGTGGACCGCGGACGACGTCCTGGTGCACGGTCTGCCCCTGTTCCACGTGCACGGACTCGTCCTCGGCACCCTGGGCCCGCTGCGACGCGGCGGCTCGGTGCGGCACCTGGGCCGGTTCACCACCGAGGGCGTGGCGCGCGAGCTGGACTCCGGCGCGACCATGCTGTTCGGGGTGCCGACCATGTACCACCGCATCGCCGAGGCCCTGCCGGACGACCCCGGACTGGCCGGGGCCCTGGGCCGGGCCCGGCTGCTGGTCTCCGGTTCGGCGGCGCTGCCCGTGCACGACCACGAGCGGATCGCGGCGGCGACCGGACGGCGGGTGATCGAGCGGTACGGCATGACCGAGACGCTGATGAACACCAGCGTGCGCGCCGACGGCGAGGCCCGCGCGGGCACGGTCGGGGTGCCGCTGCCGGGGGTGGAGCTGCGGCTGGTGGAGGAGGACGGCACGGAGGTGGCCGCGTACGACGGGGAGACCGTCGGGGAGATCCAGGTGCGCGGCCCGAACCTGTTCACCGAGTACCTCAACCGGCCCGACGCGACCGCCGCCGCCTTCACCGCCGACGGCTGGTTCCGCACCGGGGACGTGGCGGTGCGCGAGCCCGACGGCTACGTGCGCATCGTCGGCCGCAAGGCCACCGACCTGATCAAGAGCGGCGGTTACAAGATCGGGGCGGGCGAGATCGAGAACGCGCTGCTGGAGCACCCCGGGGTGCGGGAGGCGGCGGTCACCGGCGAGCCGGACGCGGACCTGGGCGAGCGGATCGTGGCCTGGATCGTCCCGGCCGACCCGCAGGCACCGCCCTCCGCGCGGGAGCTGGCCGACCACGTGGCCCGGCGCCTGGCCCCGCACAAGCGTCCCCGCGTGGTCCGCCACCTGGACGTCCTGCCCCGCAACGACATGGGGAAGGTCATGAAGCGGGCGCTGACGGCGGACACGGATGCCTGAGCGGCTCTCGGCCCGGGAGATCCTGGCACTGGTCACCGACGGGGCGGACTTCAGCGAACTGCCCGGCCCGGCACGGCGGACGGCGGTGGACGGCCCGCTCGGCTGGCAGGGTTACGACGCCGCCCGCGCCCGTGCCGCCGAGCGCACCGAGGAGCGGGAGTCGGTCGTCTGCGGCACCGCGAGCGTGGGGGGCACCCGGGCCGTGCTGATCGCGTTCGAGTTCGGCTTCCTCGGCGGCTCCCTGGGCGAGCGCACCGGCGACCGGCTGGTGGCGGCCTACACCCACGCCCGCGAACACCGGCTGCCGGTCGTACCGCTGGTCGCCACCGGCGGCAGCCGGATGCAGGAGGGCATGCTCGCGCTGACCCAGCTCCAGCGCGTGGCACGGCAGTCCGTGCTCACCCGGGAGGCGGGGCTGCCGCAGATCGCGGTCCTGCGGGACCCGACGACCGGTGGCGGCTGGGCCACCCTGGGCGCCGGAGCCGACGTGGTCCTGGCCCTCCCGGGCGCCCAGGTCGGCTTCGCCGGTTCCCGCGTCCGTCCGGCCGGTGCCGACCCGGCCGCGTACACGGCGGAGGCGCAGGTGGCGGCGGGTTCGGCGGACGCGGTGGTCCCCGAGGCGGAGCTCCGGGACACGCTGGGGCTGTGGCTGCGGCTGCTGACCACTCCGGCCGCCGAGGCGGCACTACCGCCCGCCCTGGGGGCCGGCGGGCTCCCGGCCACCGGGTGGCAGGCCGTGACCCGGGCCCGCGCGCCCGAGCGCCCCCGCGCCCGCGCCTACCTGGACGCCTGCTTCACCCGTCGGGCCGCCCTCAGCGGCGACCGGTGCGGCGGGAGCGATCCCGACGGGATGCTGTGCGGGTTCGGCGAGCGCGACGGCCGTACCGTGGCGTTCGCGGCGCAGACCGGCACGGCGACCCGGCCCGCCGGGTACCGGACCGCGGCCCGGCTGATCCGGCTCGCGGACCGGCTCGGCATCCCCGTGCTGACCCTGGTGGACACGCCGGGTGCCGCCAATGACGCCGACGCGGAGCGGCAGGGGGCCGGAGCCGCGATCGCCGAGGTGTTCGGCGCGGTGGCCGCCGCCCGGGTCCCGGTCACCACGCTGGTCATCGGCGAGGGCGGCTCGGGCGGGGCGCTCGCCCTGGCCGCGCCCGGCAACACCTGGGCCACACCGGACAGTTACTTCTCGGTGATCGCCCCGGAACTGGCCGCGGCGATCCTCAAGCGCCCGCCCGAGGAGGTGGAGGCGACCGCGGACCAGCTCCGCATCCGCCCGCAGGACCTGGTGGAACTGGGCGTGGTCCGGGGCGTCGTCGGTCCCGCTGACGGCAACCGGGCCTGAACCGGGGCCGCTTCCCGCTGGCGGCGGTGCGGCCGTGCGCACCGGAACGGCGGACGGCGCGGACCGCCTTCCACGACAATGGGTGGAGGGACCGACCGGGGACACGGGGGCGAGCGGCGTCATGGGCAGGCTGGTGGAGTTCCGGACCGAGGACGGTGCCGTCGTCGTCGTGGAGACGAACGACCCCGGGAGCGGCACCCGGCTCGTCGCGCGCGGCGACGGCCCGGCCGCCCAGGCCGCCCAGGCCTTCGAGGGCGCCCTGGACGGCGTGCGCGCGGCGGCCCAGTCCGCGCTGCGGGTCTTCCGCGACGGCGCCCTGCGGCCCGACTCCGTGGAGCTGGAGTTCGGGGTGCGGCTCACGGCGGAGGCCGGCGCGGTCATCGCCAAGGGGGCGGCGGAGGGCCAGCTGGTGGTGCGGCTGGGGTGGACGTCGCGGACCGCGGCGCGGGAGGAGCGCGAGGGGCCTGCGCAGCCCGGGACACCGGCTGCGGCGGGTCCGCCCCCGGTGCCGGCGGCCGCGCCGGAGCCGGCCCCCCGGTCCTGAGGGCCCCCGGGACGCCCGGGCGTCCTTCGAGCGTGCCCCGCCCGTCGCCGCCTGGCCCCGCCCGTCACCGCCCGGGCCCGTCCGGTCGGGACTCCCGCCCCCGGACCCCCGTTCGGCCGCGCCCCGCCCGGCCCCCTCCAGAAGGCGCCCGCGCCGGCGCGCCGCGCAGGATGGAGCGGTGAGGCCCGCCGCGCCGGCGGCACCGCTCGGCCTGCGTACTCGGGAGGACCTGCCGTGACCGTCAGTCTGGAGCATTTGCGCCGCTGTCACTTCGCCGTCGACCTGGGAGCGGCCCGCACCCGGGTGTACGTCAAGGGTGCCGGACTCGTCGTCGACCAGCCCTCCGTCGTCGCCGTGAACACCCGGACCGGCGCACTGATCGCGGTGGGCGAGTTCGCGGAGAGGATGACCGGGCGGACACCGGGCTACATCAGGGTCGCGCGGCCCGTGTCCGGTGGCACGGTGGTCGACATCGAGATGGCGCAGCGCATGCTGCGGCACCTGCTCGGCGACAAGGTGCGCCGCGCCCTGCGTCGCAGGCCCCGGCTGCGCGCGGCGGCCTGCACCCCGCACGACGCCGACCCGCTGGCCCGGCGGGCGACGACCGAGACGCTGGTCGGGCTCGGGGCGCGCCGGGTGGAGCTGGTGGACACGCTGATCGCGGCGGCCGTCGGCTGCGGACTGCCCGTGGAGCGGCCCGAGGCCAGCATGATCATGGTGTGCGGGGCGGCGGCGACCCAGGTGGCCGTGCTCTCCCTCGGGTCCATCGTGACGGCCGAGCGGGTCCCGGTGGGCGGCGAGGCCGTGGACCGCGCGATCGTGCAGCACCTGCGGCACGCGCACGAGCTGGTGCTGCCCAGCCAGTCGGTCCGGCCGCTGCAGTTGGCGCTGTCCGACAACGGGCTCACCCCGCGAGGGCCGACGTCCACCGAGATCCACGGGCGGGACGTGGCCACCGGGCGGATCCGCACCGTGCGGGTCGACACCGCCGCCGTGCGCAACGCCATCCAGACCCCGCTGACGGCCGTCCTGGACGGCATCGGCAAGGTGCTGCGCGACTGCCCGCCGGACCTGGTGGCCGACCTCGCCGACCGCGGGATCATGATGGTCGGCGGCTCCGCCCTGCTGCCCGGCCTGGACCGGATGCTCCACCAGGCCACCGGCGTCCCGGTGCGCATCGCGGAGCGGCCCGACGTGTGCGCCGTCCACGGGCTCGGCGCCATGCTGGAGGGCCGGATCCAGCCGCTGACGCTGAGCCCGCTGGCCGGCTGACCCGGCCGGGGCGTCCGCCGGCGGGGCGCGCCGGCCGCGGGCCGCCGGCCGGCGTGGTCGGTATCAGTAGGGGAGTATGCGCCCCGAGGGCGTCCTGCGGTCGATCTCCTGCTCGCGCGGGGCGGGCCGCCGACTGACACGCACCCGGATCCGACGGTCCATGACGCCCTCCTCCTGCCGAAACGGCCCGGCGGTGGACGCCGGTAGGAGGACCGTGCCCAGAACAGGGCAGGTCCAAGCCCCCACGGGCTCAACTCGTTTGACCCGGACCCGCCTTGCCCGCGGCTCGGCGGGCCGGCCGGCCGGCGGGCGGGTACCGTCGCGGGGCGCGGTCCGGCCGTCCGGTGAGCCGGGCCGGCCCGCGGTCGTCCGGCCCGCGGTCGTACGCGGTGCCGTCCCGGAGCCGGACCGTCACCGTGAGCCGGTCGCCGCGGGGGCGCGGACGGCCCCGGCGGTCCCGGTCCACTCGAAGTCGGCCGCCGCGCCCGCCGGTTCCGGCTTCCCACGGGAGCGCTGGTCGGCGGCCCTCCGCGCGCGTGGTGCGCGGTGCGTGGTGGGGCGGGTGGGATTCGAACCCACGGCCGACGGATCATGAGTCCTCCTCGGACCTTCCGCTCCGGCCCCGCTCTTGCCCCGGCCTTCCCGTAACCGCACGTCAGAGGAGCTTCGCGGTTCTGGCTCCGCGCCGGCCCTCCTGGTCCTTCCGGGTCCTTCCGGGGCCTTCCCGGGGCCTTCCCGGGTCCTCCCCTCCCCTGCATGTCCCCTGGCGGTCGGCAGAGCCCTGCCGTGAGGGGAATATGGGGGACGCCGGGCTTGCACCATCCCGCCTCCGGCAGCGGAATCACCTCCCCCACGGGGAGAGCCGGCCCCTGTCCCTGTCCTTCCCCCTCGCCACAAGGCCTCTGCCGGAGCCCTTTCACAGCCCGTGCCGGTCAAGGATGGCCATCAGCTTCCGCCTGCGTTTCAGTTCCGTCCGCAGGTCGGTCAGAAAGAGGGTGAACGCGTCCTCGGTCCCCAGCGCGCGATGGCAGTCACGGGCAGCCTGGAGCAGCCGTGCCAGGTGCGCGTAGGCACGGTCACCCGTCGGCTCCTTCGACCGCTCGATCAGCCGCAGGTACACGCCGAGCGCCTCGGCCGGGCGCGTCTCGCGCGACAGATCGGCGAGCTGCGCCCACTGCCGGTCGTCGGCGTGGTCGGCGGCCTCCCGCCAGGCGGCGTCCAGGTCGCCGTCGTCGAGCAACGCGTCGATCAGCACGGGCCCGCCGTACCGGCCGCCGCGCTCACGACGGGCGCCCTCCTCCAAGGTGGCCAGCGCCGCAGCGCGCTCGGCCTCCCAGCAGTCCGCCGCGTCGGCGACGGCGCGCAACTGGCGGTAGGCGGCCAGGGACCGCTCGACACGGAACCGGTCCCGGCGCACCGCGACCGCGTCGGCCGTCCGCCCCGTCTGCGCGTACCGCGCGCACACGTAGTCGACCAGACGGTCGTCGATGTACGTCCGGGCGGCGCACTCCCGCAGTCCGCGCTCCGCCCAGGCAAGCGCCTCGGCCGCACGCCCCGCCGACTCCAGCTCCTCGGCGATGAGCAGATGGGTCGCACCGGTCGGGCCGAGGTCCTGCGCGTGCAGGGCGACCAACGCGTCGACGTCACCCCCGGCCTTGATCAGACGCTCCATCAGGTACCGCTCCGCCCAGCCGGACGGCCTGCGCCCGAGCGCCTCGGTCGCCAGCTGCCGTATGCGGGCCAGCCCGCTCGGCCCCAGCACGTCGGCGTAGTCCAGCGGATCCAGGTCTGTCACGTCGTTGCTGCCGTCGAGCACCGTGCCGACCAGCCAGTCGGCCAGCCGAGCCGGATCGGGGCGTGCGGCCCCGCAAGCCTCCAGATGGGCCTCGGCCACCGCGGCGGCGGCCTCCCCGACCACACCGTCGGAGTCGTCGATCTCCCCGTATGCCTCCCCCAGCACCCGGATCGCCTCCTCGGCCAGTCCGACCGCCTGCGCCGCCTGCCCATCGGCGGTCAGGGCGCGCAGCGCGCTCGCCGCCTCGGCGACTTGTCGCGCATACCCGGAGGCATCCGCGTACTCGATGCATCCGTACCGGGCGAACGGCCGCGGATCGGTCAGGGCGACGATCCGGTCCCGGACCGTACCGAGGTCGCAACGAGCAGCGGCTGCCCGCAGCTCCAGACGCCTTCGCAATTCCCGGTCCTCGGCGATCTGCTCCCGCACCAGCGCCAGGAGCTCGTCACGCGACAGCGCCGAAAGCCACGCCTCCAAGCCGGAAGCCCGCGCTCGTGCCGCGGCTCGCTGCTGGGGGATCGTCTTCACCCGCCGCAGCACGGTGAGCCCGACCGCCACACAGTGCTTGCAGAAGTTGCCCTCCTGCCCGTACGGGCAGTCGCACCACGCCGAGACCCCCTCGTCGCCGAGCGTGAGCTCCACCTCGTAGACGTCCGTACCGTGCACCACGGCGGTGACCGAGCCCTCCCCCACCTCCAGCCCGCTCACCGCGTCCAGGTACCCCAGCCCTCGCTCGAAGGACCGGGTCCCGGCCAGCGCCCTCACATCGTCCTCGCCGAACCCCACCACTTTCAGTGCCACACCGGTATTCAACCGCGGAAGGCGGGCCGGGGAGCGCCGGAGGTCCCGGCCATCCCCCGGTACGAGTCCTGCACAACCGGAACGGACTGCCCATCGTCGCGGAGCTGTCCCCGCGCAGGAGGCGATGGCTCCGACTCGCAGACGAACACGGTCAAGGCTTACGAGTCGGCCCCGCGCACGCGGGGATCGCTCGGAGAGGGCCCCGCGCGGGTGTTCCCCCAGCAGTCGGCCCGGGGCACGCAGGTGATCAGACTCGCGCGTCTCGCTGCTGAACTTCCTTGAGGACTCCGGCCACTGTCGCGAAGTCACTGTCCACGTGGAGGACAGTGTGCCCATGGTGCACGGCTGTCGCGCACGCCAACAGGCCGATCGCTCCAGCCGCCCGATGCCGACCCTGCCGGGTCAGCTTGTACCGGGCGGTGTCGACCCAACGCCAGGCGTTCTCCGGGACCGGAGAGTGCAAGCAGAGCGCGTCCAGTTCTTCCGCCGGCTCGTCCCGGTGGGAGGAGCTGGTTGCCGAATGGAGGGATTCGGTCCGCGTCGGCTCGCAGAGGTGGAACACCCCGGCGGCGATGTGCACCCCCCAGGGGCGCAGCGCACCCGGGGTGCGGAACAGGTGCCACAGAGCCGAGGTGTCCACCAGGTACGTGACCACTCGAAGGCCTCGCGTCGCGCACGCCTCTCGGCGTCACGCGCCGCTGCGACCTCCTCGAACTCGCCACGCGCACCTCGCGCGGCCAGCTTCTCCGCGGCCTCAAGCCGCCTGATCCGCGCCACGTAGTCCCGAAGAGCCGTGTGGACGGTCTCCTCCTTCGTCGTGGCACCCATGAGCCGCATGGCCTCGGCCGGCGCCTCGTCGTCGAGATCAACCCGTGTGACGGACGCCGGGCACCTCCGGTGTCCACGATGTACGCATCCACGGCACATCGCCAACACTGGAGCGGCCACCGATCACAGACAGGCCACTCCATGGGGTGCAGGACGCGGAGGCGTTTCCATCTGAACCACTTCCCGGCCCAGGGCGGACAGCAGGGCTGTCCCACCTCGCGCAAAACACCCCATGAACCCTGTATCCGGCTTGACCGGAATCGACGTCCCGATTCCGTCCTGCCGATCATGGACATGCCTTGAAGGCGCGCCACCAGCATCCCTCGGGTCACTCGCCAGCCACTAAAGTTGCTGGTCGGAAGGCTTCTCCCCGCGTAGCGCGTGGTGGGGCGGGTGGGACTCGAACCCACGGCCGACGGATTATGAGTCCGCTGCTCTAACCGGCTGAGCTACCGCCCCATAGCGGCGTGTCGCGTACATGTGTGCGCGCCGTCTGCCGCAGCATAGCCGCTCATACGATCTCCTGCTTCGGCTGGTCGGCCTCCGCACCGCTTCCCGACCTGAGACCGCGCGCGCCGCGGCCGCGGTTCCCCGGCACATGAAAAAGGACCCCTTCGGGGTCCTCGTTCAGCGTGCTCCCCCGACTGGACTCGAACCAGTAACCTGCCGGTTAACAGCCGGCTGCTCTGCCAATTGAGCTACGGAGGACCGAAGCTCCCCCGACTGGACTCGAACCAGTAACCTGCCGGTTAACAGCCGGCTGCTCTGCCAATTGAGCTACGGAGGATCGCCTCGTCTGCATCGAACCTACCCGCCTGGGTATTCGCCAGAAGGCGGGCGCTCGCTGCGACACATACATTAGCGCAAGCAGGGGGGTGCTTCGCCAATCGGCACCCCCCGGCGCCGACGCCGCACCAGACAGCTACACAGGGAAAGGGTGGCAGCCATGCGCTACCGGCTCACGTTCGTCGCCGGACTGGCCCTCGGTTACGTACTCGGCACGAGGGCCGGTCGCGAGCGCTACGAACAGCTGAAGAAGTCCGCGCGCCAGATCGCGCAGAACCCCACCGTCCGGAACACCGCGGAGACGGCCGCCCAGCAGGGCCGCCAGTACGCCGGCAAGGCGCTCCACACGGTCAGCGACAGGATGGGCGACCGCGTCCCGGAGTCCGTGGCCCAGCGGGTGCGCTCGCTGCGGGACCGCGACGTCAACGGCGCGGGCGGGGACGACTGGGGCACCAGCACCACCTGACGATCGCGTCCCCCGTGCCGGGCCCGCCGGCACGGGGGATCCGCGCGCGGGCCTCCCCCGGCCGGAGCAACCGTCGCGGTACGGCAGAATTCCGGTCATGGGGATAGTCGCCGGGTTGGACAGCTCGCCCGATTTCACGCGCATCGTGGTCTGTGACACGGACACCGGGGCGGTGCTCCGCCAGGGGTACGCCCCCCATCCGGTCGAGGCACCGGAGGGCACCTCACGGCCGAGCGACGTGGACCCGCAGGCCTGGCTGCTGTCCCTCGGCGAGGCCGCCGGGGGCGGCCTGCTGGAGGGCGTACAGGCCATCGGCGTCTCCGCCCAGCAGAACGCGCTGGTCCCGCTCGACGCGCAGGGCAACACCGTGCGCCCGGCGCTGGTCGGCGGCGACAAGCGGGCGCAGGTGGCGGCGGCCGACCTGGTCGACGCGCTCGGCGGCCGGGAGGCCTGGGCGCAGGCGGTCGGCTGTGTGCCGCAGGCCGCGCAGCCCGTCACCAAGCTGCGCTGGCTCGCGAAGAACGAACCCGAGAACGCGCTGCGCACGGCCGTGCTGCTGCAGGCCCACGACTGGCTGGTGTGGCAGTTGCTCGGGCGGCCCGTGCGGCGGACCACCGACCGCGGGGGCGCCTCGGGCACCGGGTACTGGTCCGCCGCCACCGGCGGCTACCGGCCCGACCTGATCGAACTGGCCCTCGGTCACCAGGCGGTGCTGCCGGAGGTCATCGGCCCGTCGGACGCGGCCGGGACGACCCCGGAAGGCCTGCTGATCTCCGCCGGGAGCGGGGAGACCATGGCCGCCGCGTTCGGGCTGGGACTCGGCCTGGGGGACGCGGTCGTCTCGCTCGGGGCCTCGGGCTCGGTGATGGCCGTGCACCCGGAGGCGCTCGCCGACCAGTCCGGGATGATCACCTCGCTGGCCGACGCCACCGGGATGCACCTGCCGGTCGTCACCACCCTCAACGCCGTGCGCACCCTGCGCGGCACCTGCGAACTGCTCGGCCTGCCCGATCTGGAGACCCTCTCCGAGCTGGCGATGAAGTCCACGCCGGGGGCGCACGGGCTGGTGCTGCTGCCCTACCTGGAGGGCGAGCGCACGCCGCACCTGCCGCACACCGCGGGCACCCTCGCCGGGCTGCGGCGCGAGTCGATGCGGCCCGAACACCTGGCGCGGGCCGCTTTCGAGGGCATGCTGTGCGGACTAGCCGACGCCCTCGACGTGCTGCGCGGACGGGGCGTGGAGGTGCGGCGGATCTTCCTGCTCGGACCGGCCGCGGAGCTGCCCGCCGTACAGGCGGCGGCGCCCGCGCTGTTCGGCGCGCAGGTCGTCGTGCCGCAGCCCGCCGACTACGCGGCGATCGGCGCCGCCCGGCAGGCGGCCTGGGCGCTCGGGGTGTCGCGGGGCACGCTCGACCCGCGCACCCCGCCGGCCTGGCAGGGGGCGGCGGCGCAGGTGCTGGAGCCCGGCGACGAGCTGGCCGTGGGTCAGGCGGTGCGCCAGCAGTTCGTGTCCGTGCGCGAGCAGACCCACCCGGGGGCGCTCCGCCCGTGACCCGCCGGCGCGCGGCCGGCCGGGCCGTCGCCCGCCGGCGCTCCCCGCTCCCCGCTCCCCGCTCCCCGCTCCCGGGAACGCTCCGCCCCCGGCTCGGGGAACCCGCCTGTTGGGTTAATCGGTTGGGGTAACGCGGGTGGAGTGCCCGACGATGGGGGCCAGGGGCACACACCGACCGCCCCCACCGCCGACTCCGAGAGACCCAGCGTGCTCATACGACTCCTGCGCACTTATCTCAGGCCCTACAAGAAACCCATCGCCCTCCTGGTGCTGCTGCAGTTCCTGCAGACCTGCGCCACCCTCTACCTGCCCACGCTCAACGCGGACATCATCGACAACGGCGTGGTGAAGGGTGACACGGGTTACATCCTGTCCTCCGGCGCCCTGATGGTCGGCATCTCGCTGGTCCAGGTCGCGTGCAACATCGGTGCCGTGTTCTTCGGCGCCCGGACCGCCTCCGCGCTCGGGCGAGACGTGCGCGGTGCCGTCTTCGACCGTGTGCAGTCCTTCTCCGCCCGCGAGGTCGGTCACTTCGGGGCGCCCACGCTCATCACCCGTACGACGAACGACGTCCAGCAGGTCCAGATGCTGGCCCTGATGTCGTTCACCCTGATGGTGTCGGCGCCCATCATGTGCGTGGGCGGGGTCGTGCTGGCCCTCGGCCTGGACGTGCCGCTGTCCGGGGTGCTGGTCGCGGTGGTCCCCGTGCTCGCCGTCTGCGTGACGCTGATCGTGCGCCGGCTGCGGCCGCTGTTCCGGTCCATGCAGGTCCGGCTCGACACGGTCAACCGGGTGCTGCGCGAGCAGATCACCGGCAACCGGGTGATCCGCGCCTTCGTCCGCGACGCCTACGAGCAGGGCCGGTTCGGGCGGGCGAACGGTGACCTGACCCGGATGCAGCTGGCCACCGGCCGGATGCTCGCGCTGATGTTCCCGATGGTCATGACGGTGGTGAACCTGTCCTCCATCGCGGTGGTCTGGTTCGGCGCGCACCGCATCGACAGCGGCGGGATGCAGATCGGCGACCTGACCGCGTTCCTCTCCTACCTGATGCAGATCGTCATGTCGGTGATGATGGCCACCTTCATGTTCATGATGGTGCCGCGCGCCGAGGTGTGCGCCGAGCGCATCGAGGAGGTGCTGGACACCGACTCCAGCGTGGTGCCCCCGGTGGCACCGGTCACCGCGCTGCGCCGGCACGGGCACCTGGAGGTCCGCGGGGCGGGCTTCCGCTACCCGGGCGCCGAGGAGCCGGTGCTGAAGTCCGTCGAGCTGGTGGCCCGGCCGGGCGAGACGACCGCCGTGATCGGCTCGACCGGCAGCGGCAAGTCGACGCTGCTCGGTCTGGTGCCGCGGCTGTTCGACGCCACCGAGGGCCAGGTGCTGGTGGACGGCGTCGACGTCCGGGAGCTCGACCGGAGGCTGCTGGCCGAAACGGTCGGGCTGGTGCCGCAGAAGCCGTACCTGTTCGCGGGCACGGTCGCCACCAACCTGCGCTACGGCAACCCGGACGCCACCGACGAGGAGCTGTGGCACGCCCTGGAGGTCGCGCAGGCCAAGGACTTCGTGTCGGCGCTGGAGGGCGGCCTGGACGCGCCGATCGCGCAGGGCGGCACGAACGTGTCCGGCGGTCAGCGCCAGCGCCTCGCCATCGCCCGCACGCTGGTGCAGCGCCCGGAGATCTACCTCTTCGACGACTCCTTCTCCGCGCTCGACTACAAGACGGACGCCCTGCTGCGCGCGGCGCTCGCCCGGGAGACGGCCGAGGCGACCGTCGTCATCGTCGCGCAGCGGGTGGCGACCATCCGGGACGCCGACCGGATCATCGTGCTGGACGAGGGACGGGTGGTCGGCAGCGGCCGGCACCACGAGCTCATGGCGGGCAACGAGACCTACCGGGAGATCGTGCTCTCCCAGCTGACGGAAGCGGAGGCCGCCTGATGGCCGGGCCCATGGGACGCATGATGGCCGGGGGCGGGCCGGACCAGCGCTCGATGGACTTCAAGGGGTCGGGCAAGCGGCTCGTCACCCGGTTCGCCCCCGAACGGGTCACGATCTGCGCCCTGCTGCTGTGCGTGGTCCTCAGCGTGGCGCTGAACGTGATCGGCCCGAAGATCCTCGGCCGGGCCACCGACCTGGTGTTCGCCGGGATCATCGGCCGGCGGACGCCGGCCGGGGCGAGCAAGGAGCAGGTGCTCGACTCCTTGCGCGCCCGGGGCCAGGGCTCCGTCGCGGACATGCTCAGGGGCACCGACTTCACGCCGGGCGAGGGCATCGACTTCGGCGCCGTCGGTCACGTGCTGCTGCTGGCGCTGTGCACGTTCCTGGTGGCCGGTGTGCTGATGGCGGTGGCGACGCGGATGGTCAACCGGACCGTGAACCGCACGATGTACCGGCTGCGGGAGGACGTGCAGTCGAAGCTGTCGCGGCTGCCGCTGTCGTACTTCGACCGGCGCCAGCGCGGCGAGGTGCTCTCCCGGGCGACCAACGACATCGACAACATCGGGCAGACGCTCCAGCAGTCGATGGGCCAGCTGATCAACTCGCTGCTGACCATCATCGGCGTGCTCGCGATGATGTTCTACGTCTCCTGGGTCCTGGCGCTGGTCGCGCTGGTGACCGTGCCGCTGTCGTTCGTGGTCGCGACCCGGGTCGGCAAGCGGTCGCAGCCGCACTTCGTGCAGCAGTGGCGCTCCACCGGCAAGCTGAACGCGCACGTCGAGGAGATGTACACCGGGCACACCCTGGTGAAGGTGTTCGGACGGCAGGAGGAGTCGGCGCGGCAGTTCGCCGAGCAGAACGAGGCCCTGTACGAGGCGGCGTTCCGGGCGCAGTTCAACAGCGGCGTCATGCAGCCGCTGATGATGTTCGTGTCGAACCTCAACTACGTGCTGGTGGCCGTGGTCGGCGGGCTGCGGGTCGCCTCGGGCGCGCTGTCCATCGGTGACGTGCAGGCGTTCATCCAGTACTCCCGGCAGTTCTCGACGCCGCTCACGCAGGTCGCGTCGATGGCCAACCTGGTGCAGTCCGGCGTCGCCTCGGCCGAGCGGGTCTTCGAACTGCTCGACGCCGAGGAGCAGGAGGCGGACCCGGTGCCGGGCGAGCGGCCGGCCGAGCTGCGCGGGCGGGTGGAGCTGGAGCACGTGTCCTTCCGGTACGACCCGGACAAGCCGCTGATCGAGGACCTGTCGCTGGTGGTGCGGCCCGGGCAGACGGTGGCGATCGTCGGCCCGACGGGTGCGGGCAAGACCACGCTGGTCAACCTGCTGATGCGGTTCTACGACGTCTCCGGCGGGCGGATCACCCTGGACGGCGTGGACGTCCGGCGGATGTCCCGGGACGACCTGCGGGCCGCGATCGGCATGGTGCTCCAGGACACCTGGCTGTTCGGCGGCACCATCGCGGACAACATCGCCTACGGGGCCTCGCGCGAGGTCACCCGGGGCGAGATCGAGGAGGCGGCGCGGGCGGCCCACGCGGACCGGTTCATCCGTACGCTCCCCGAGGGCTACGACACCGTGATCGACGACGAGGGCTCGGGGGTCAGCGCCGGGGAGAAGCAGCTCATCACGATCGCGCGGGCGTTCCTGTCCGAGCCGGTGATCCTGGTGCTGGACGAGGCGACGAGTTCCGTCGACACCCGTACCGAGGTGCTGATCCAGAAGGCGATGGCCAAACTCGCCGACGGGCGCACGTCGTTCGTCATCGCGCACCGGCTGTCGACGATCCGGGACGCGGACACGATCCTGGTGATGGAGAACGGGTCGATCGTGGAACAGGGCGCGCACACCGAGCTGCTGGCGGCGGGCGGGGCGTACGCCCGGCTGTACCAGGCCCAGTTCGCGCAGGCGGTGGCCGAGGTGGACTGAGGCCGGGGGCCGCTCACGCGCGTGAGCGGCCCCGCTCAGTCGAGGTAGCCGCGCAGCTGGTCGGCGAAGGCGTGGTCCCGGAGCCTGCTGAGGGTCTTGGACTCGATCTGCCGTATCCGTTCCCGCGTGACCCCGAAGAGGCGGCCTATCTCCTCCAGGGTGCGGGGGCGGCCGTCGGCCAGGCCGTAGCGGAGCTGGACGACCTTGCGCTCGCGTTCGCCGAGCGTGGACAGCACGGCCTCCAGGTGCTCGCGCAGCAACAGGAAGGCGGCCGACTCCACGGGGCTCGCCGCGTCGCCGTCCTCGATGAGGTCGCCGAGGGCCACGTCGTCCTCCTCGCCGACCGGGGCGTGCAGGGACACCGGTTCCTGGGCGAGCCGCAGCACCTCCCTGACCCGTTCGGGCGGCAGGTCCAGGTGGGCGGCGACCTCCTCGGGCCTGGGTTCGCAGCCCCGCTCCTGCAGCATGCGCCGCTGGACGCGGACGACGCGGTTGATGAGTTCCACGACGTGCACGGGGACGCGGATGGTGCGGGCCTGGTCGGCCAGGGCGCGGGACATGGCCTGCCGGATCCACCAGGTGGCGTAGGTGGAGAACTTGTAGCCGCGGGCGTAGTCGAACTTCTCCACGGCCCGGATGAGCCCGAGGTTCCCCTCCTGGACCAGGTCGAGCATGGTCAGGCCCCGGCCGACGTACCTCTTGGCCACGGACACGACGAGCCGCAGGTTGGCCTCGATGAGGCGGCGCTTGGCCATCCGGCCCCTGACGACGAGCCGGTCCAGGTCCAGCGCGAGCCGGCCGTCCAGGTCGGGCGCGGTGCTCAGTTTCTCCTCGGCGAACAGCCCGGCCTCGACCCGGCGGGCCAGTTCCACCTCCTCGGCCGCGGTGAGCAGCGGGATGCGGCCGATCTCGCGCAGGTACTGGCGGAACAGGTCCGAGGAGGGGCCGGCGGCGCCGGCGGCCGGGGCCGCCGCCGGGACGTCGGCCTCCTGCGGCGCGTCGGGGTCGTCGGCCTCCTCCGCCGGCGCCTCGGCGGATGGTTCCGGGGACCGCGCGGGGTCCGCCGCGGGGAGCGTCCGCGCGGGGTGGGGGGCGCGGCTGCGCGGGGCCCCGGCCGGCAGGCCGTCGCGCTCGGCGTCCGGCACGTCCACGGTGGCGCTGCCGGTGCTGTCGGTGCTGGTGGTGCTGTCGGTCTGGGTGAGGGTCCGGGGCTGCACGGGGGGCGACCTCCAGGGTGATCGCTGCTCGGCACGGGCCGCAGCGGTACTTCGGAGCGGGGAGTCGGCGGCCTGCGCTCCGAGGACTCGGCACCGCCCTCCAGTGTGGAGTACGACATGTCCCTGCCACGAGGGGCGTGCGGTGACTTTTTGCATCCGGACCGTGACGGCGCGGTGGTCCCGGGGGACGGCGTCCGGGCTCCGCCGCCGGCCTCCCGCCCGACCCGCCCTCCGGGGGGACGGCGGGAGGCGGACGACAGGGCCTAGAGGGCGGTGGCCCCGCGTTCGCGCAGTGCCTGGTCGTACTGCTGGAGGACCCACATCTCGTTCTGCACGGCGGCCAGCTGGGCCGGGTCGCCGCCGGTGGACAGGCGGGTCAGCTGGGACTGGATGTCGTGGATGCGGCGCTCCACGGCGCGGCGGCGGATCTGCACCAGGACCGTGCCGGCGTAGGTCTCGTCCACGGTGCGGCGCAGGATCGGCTCGACGGCCAGCTCGGTGACCATGGCGCGGACGGCGTCGTCGGGGGCTGCCTCGCGGACCCGGACCAGGTACTCCTGCGGGTCGGGGACGCCGTACTCGGCACCGCCCGCCTCCGCGATGGTCCGGCGCACGGCGGCGTAGGGCGGGGCGGTGAACTCGTCCACGCCGTAGGCGTCGAAGGCCGGGGAGACCAGTTCGGGCCGTTGCAGGGCGAGTTTGAGCAGCTCGCGTTCGGCGGCGTAGACGGGGTTGCGCAGGGTGAGGGCGGGGCCGGAGGGGCCGGCCGGGCGGGGACCGGCGTCCCACTGCTGCCGGGGCCCGGGGGGCCGCTGCTGCGGGCCGCCCCTGCCGCCGCTGCCGCCGCGCTCGCGGGCCCAGCGGGCCAGCTGCGCCACCCGCTTGACCACGAACTGGGTGTCGAGGATGCCGAGCATGCCGGCCAGCTCGACGGCGACCTCGTGCTGGGCACCGCTGTTCTTGATGCGGGCGACGATGGGGGCGGCCTCGTCCAGGGCGGCGGCGCGGCCGGCGGGGGTGTCGAGGTCGTAGCGGCCGACGACCTGCCGCAGCGCGAACTCGAACAGGGGGGTGCGGGGTTCGACCAGGTCGGCCACCGCCTCGTCGCCCTTGGCGAGCCTGAGGTCGCACGGGTCCATGCCGTCGGGCGCGATGGCGATGTAGGTCTCCGCGGCGAACTTCTGGTCGTCCTCGAAGGCGCGCAGGGCCGCCTTCTGGCCGGCCGCGTCGCCGTCGAAGGTGAAGATCACGCGGGCCGAGCCGTTGTCCATGAGGAGCCGGCGCAGGATCTTGATGTGGTCGCCGCCGAAGGCGGTGCCGCAGGTGGCGATGGCCGTGGTCACGCCGGCCAGGTGACAGGCCATCACGTCGGTGTAGCCCTCGACGACGACGGCCCGGCTGGTCTTGGCGATGTGCTGCTTGGCGAGGTCGATGCCGTAGAGGACGTGGGACTTCTTGTAGATCGCCGTATCGGGCGTGTTCAGGTACTTGGGGCCGTTGTCCGCCTCGTACAGCTTGCGGGCGCCGAAGCCGACGACCTCGCCGCCGATGTCCCGGATGGGCCACATCAGCCGGCCCCTGAACCGGTCGATGGGGCCGCGGCGGCCCTCCTGGGACAGGCCAGAGAGGACCAGCTCCTTGTCGGTGAAGCCCCTGCCGCGCAGGTAGCGGGTGAGGTGGTCCCAGCCCTGGGGGCTGTAGCCGACGCCGAAGTGGAGGGCGGCGGCCTGGTCGAAGCCGCGTTCGGCGAGGAAGACCCGGCCGGCCTCGGCCTCGGGGCCGGTGGCGAGCTGTTCGGCGTACCACTCGGCGGCGATCTTGTGCGCCTCGACCAGGCGGATGCGTTCGCCGCGCTGGTGGGCGGGGTTGTAGCCGCCCTCCTCGTAGCGCAGGGTGATGCCGGCCTGGGCGGCGAGGCGCTCGACCGCCTCGGAGAAGGTGAGGTGGTCGATCTTCATCACGAACGTGATGGTGTCGCCGCCCTCCTGGCAGCCGAAGCAGTGGAAGAGTCCCTTGCCGGGGCTGACCTGGAAGGACGGCGACTTCTCGTCGTGGAAGGGGCACAGTCCCTTGAGGTTGCCGCCACCGGCGTTGCGCAGCTGGAGGTACTCGGAGACCACGGCGTCGATCGGGACCGCGTCCCGTACCGCCTTCACGTCGTCGTCGTTGATCCGTCCTGCCACGCGTGGATTCTACGGGGGCGGGGAACGGCGGCGGTGCCCGCCGCCGTCAGGGGACGAGGCTGCCGAGCGGTACGCGCGGGTCCGCGAGCGCCTCGGTGTCGACGTGGGCCCGGGACCGGATGAGCCGCTGGATCGGCTCTGTGACGTCCCACACGTTCACGTTCATCCCGGCCAGCACGCGTCCCTCCTTCACCCAGAAGGCGATGAACTCCCGCTTCCCGGCGTCCCCGCGGATCACCACCTCGTCGTACGACCCCGGCGGCGCCCATCCGCTGTACTCCATGCCCAGGTCGTACTGGTCGGTGAAGAAGTAGGGCACGCGGTCGTAGGTGACGTCCCTGCCGAGCATCGCGCGGGCCGCCGCCGGGCCGCTGTTCAGGGCGTTCGCCCAGTGCTCCACCCGCAGCCGGGTGCCGGCCAGGGCGTGCGGGAAGGACACCACGTCACCGGCCGCGTGGATGTCCGGGTCGGAGGTCCGCAGCCGGGCGTCCACCGCGATGCCGCCCCCGTGCGCGCGGTCGGCCAGCTCCAGCCCGGCCGCCTCGGCCAGGCCCGTGCGCGGGACCGCGCCGATGGCCGCCAGCACGTCGTGCGCGGGGTGCTCCTCGCCGTCGTCGGTGCGGGCCGCGAGGACCACGCCGTCCTGGCCGATGATCTCGGTGAGCCGGACCCCGAAGTGGAAGCGGACCCCGTGCGCGCGGTGCAGTTCGGCGAAGACGTTGCCCAGCTCGGGGCCGAGGGCGCCGTGCAGCGGGGCCGGCTCGGGCTCGATCACGGTGACCTCGGCGCCGTACTCGCGGGCCGCCGCCGCGACCTCCAGGCCGATCCAGCCCGCGCCGGCGATCACGATGTGCCCGTTGTCGCGGCCGAGGGCGGCGAGGACGCCCTTGAGGCGCTCGGCGTGGGCGAGGCGGCGCAGGTGGTGGACGCCCGCCAGGCCGGTGCCGGGGACATCGAGGCGGCGCGGCTCGGCACCGGTGGCGAGCAGGAGCTTGTCGTAGTGGACGAGGGTGCCGTCGTCGCCGAAGCGGACGGTCCTCGCGGTCCGGTCGATCGCGTCGACGGTCTGGCCGAGGTGCAGTTCGACGTCGTTGCGGGCGTACCAGGCCGGCTCGTGCACGAAGACGCTGTCGCGTCCCTCCTTGCCGAGCAGGTAGCCCTTGGACAGCGGCGGGCGCTCGTAGGGGTGGTCCCGTTCGTCGCAGATCAGTATCACCCGGCCGGTGAAGCCCTCCGCCCGGAGCGCCTCGGCCGCCTTCGCACCGGCGAGACCGCCTCCGACGATGACGAATGTCTGATCCGCGTCGACCACTTGATGCCTCCTCGTCAGGTTGCCGCCACATGCGAGCGTCCCGCACGCGGCGTGCCGCGGGAAGGGGGAGTGACCCGATCAGGCCACTTGGGTCACATTCCGTTCACATGTGTCCCGTCAGTCTCGCGTGCAGCGAGCGCGCGGAGGCGTCGGTGAGGCAGGCGATCTGGTCGACGATCACCCGCTTGCGCGTGTGGTCGTCGGGCGCCTCGTCGAACAGTGCCCGGAACTGCGGGTCGAGGCCGTCCGGGGCGCGGTCGGTGAGCGCCCGCGCCAGTCCGGCCACGACCACCCGCTGCTCGGCGCGCAGCAGTTCCTGCTCGGCCCGCTGCATCACGTACCGGTGGGCGACCGCCTTGAGCACCGCGCACTCCATGCGGACCTCGCGGGGTACGACGAGTTCGGCGGCGTAGCGGGTGAGCCGGCCACCGCCGTGGGCGGCCCGGGTGGCGGCCTCGGCGGCCAGGCAGAAGCGGCCGATGAGCTGGCTGGTGGCGTCCTTCAGACGGGCCTGGGCGGCCGCGGTGCCGTCGTAGCGGTGCGGCCACCACTCCTGGGCCTGGAGCCGGTCGAGGGCGGCGGCGAGTTCGGCCGGGTCGGTCCCCGCCGGGACGTACCGGCCGGCGGCCGCCTCGAACACCGCCCGCCGCTCGGGCTCGGCGTGCAGGCAGCCGGGGTCGACGTGGCCGGCGTGCAGGGCGTCCTCGACGTCGTGCACCGAGTAGGCGACGTCGTCCGCCCAGTCCATGACCTGGGCCTCGAAGCAGGTGCGGGTGCCGGGGGCGCCCTCGCGGACCCAGTCGAACACCGGGCGGTCGTCGTCGTACACGCCGAACTTCGAGGACGCCGGGTCGGCGGGGTGGGCGCCGCGCGGCCAGGGGTACTTCGTGGCGGCGTCGAGGGCGGCGCGGGTGAGGTTGAGGCCCACGGAGCCCCCGGGCGTGAAGCGCTTGGGTTCGAGGCGGGTGAGGAGGCGCAGGGACTGGGCGTTGCCCTCGAAGCCGCCGCAGTCGTCGGCGAACTCGTTCAGGGCCTGTTCGCCGTTGTGCCCGAAGGGCGGGTGGCCGAGGTCGTGGGAGAGGCAGGCCGCTTCGACCAGGTCGGGGTCGCAGCCGAGGGCCGCGCCCAGCTCCCGGCCGACCTGGGCGCACTCCAGGGAGTGGGTGAGGCGGGTGCGGGGGCTGGCGTCCCAGGCCAGGCTGCGCGTCCCCGGGGTCACCACCTGGGTCTTGCCGGCCAGGCGCCGCAGGGCCGCGGAGTGCAGGACGCGGGCGCGGTCGCGCTGGAAGGCGGTGCGGCCCGGGCGCTTGTCGGGTTCGGGTGCCCAGCGGTCGACCGACGCCGGGTCGTAGGGCGCGTGGGGTGCGGTGCCTTCCATGGGTCGACAGTACGGGGCGGCTGTGACAGCGGGGTGGCGCCGGGGGCGGCCCCGGCCGTGCGGCCGCCGCCCGGTCCCGCCGCCCTGCCCCGCCGCCCGGGTCTTCCGTTCGGGTCTTCCGTTCGGACCGGGCCGGACCCCGCGGGCCCGGCGGGATCCGGACGGGAGGTCCTAGGCCGGCGCCGGTCGCGGTGCCGCCGCCCGCGTCCGGTCGTAGCGGTGCAGGACCAGGCGGACCATCGCCGGATGGGCGCCCAGGGGAGCCGAGGCGATCCAGGGCGCCTGCTGCGCGCACTGGGCCGCGAAGCGTCCCGGTGCCGTGAAGCAGGAGGCCACCGCCACCCTGTGCCGGCCGCGGGCGGCCAGTTCCCGCAGTGCCGCCCGGACCGTCGGGGCGGCCGCCGAGGCGTAGGCGGGGACGACCGGGACGCCCAGGCGGCCGGCCAGGAGACGGGCCGTGCGGCGGGTGTCCGCGGCCGAGTCGGGGTCCCGGGAGCCGGCCGCGGCGAGGACGACCGCGCTGGCGCGGCGGGTCGTGTCGTCCATGGCGGTGCGCCAGCCGGACTCGGTGAGGCGGGCGCACAGGGCCTCCGCGAGCAGCGGGTGCGGGCCGAGCGGGGCGGCCACGCGGGTGCGGGCGGACGCGGCGGCGGCCATCTCGGGGATGTCCCGCTTGACATGGTGGCCGCGCCCGAACAGCAGCGGCACCAGGACGGCCGGGTGGTCGCCGAGGGAGGCGAGGGTGTCGGGGAGCAGCGGCTCGTTCAGTTCGATGTGGCCCAGGCGGACGGGGAGTGCCGGGCGCAGTGCGCGGACGCGGTCCCGCAGCGCCCGTACGGTGTCCAGCGCGCGCGGGTCGCGGCTGCCGTGGGCGACCAGGACGAGGGCGGGCGGTCCGGCCCCGGGCCGGCCGCTGCCGCCGTCCGCGAGGGGTGCCGTGCCGCCGGGGTGGACGCGGGGCTCGTCGGGCAAGGGGTTCGGCGCCGTCATGGCAGGATCCTGACGGCGCCGCGTTGCGCCGCCGTTGCCGGGCCGTCACGGGTCTTTACGGCGCCTTCACCCCGTGCCGGTGTCCGGTGTGAGGTGAACCGGGGCGCCGTCCCGCGCGTCCTTCACCCGGCCGGAAGCGAGCGAGGGGGGCGTATGGGGATCCGTCGACCGGGGCTGCCGCGGACCCGCCGGGGGTGGCGGCGGCTGGTGCAGGGGGTGATGGCCGGCTGCGTGCTGGCGCTGCTGCCGGCCACCTGGCTGTTCGTGTCGACGGCGGACCGGCTGCGGACGCCGGCCGACGTGCCGCGCACCGAGGTGGCCGTCGTCTTCGGGGCCGGCCTGTGGGACGGGGAGCCGTCGCCGTACCTCGCGCACCGGCTGGACGCGGCGGCGCGGCTGTACCGGGCGGGCCGGATCAGGGTCGTGCTGGTCACCGGGGACAACAGCCGCGAGGACTACGACGAGCCGGACGCCATGCGCGCGTACCTGAGGAAGCAGGGCGTGCCGGACGCGCGGATCGTCGTCGACTACGCCGGCTTCGACACCTGGGACTCCTGCGCGCGGGCCAGGCGGATCTTCGGGGTGGACCGGGCGGTGCTGATCAGCCAGGGCTTCCACATCCGGCGGGCGGTGGCGCTGTGCGAGGCGGCGGGGGTGGACCCGTACGGCGTGGGGGTTCCCGCCGCACACGACCTGACCTGGTACTACGGCGGCGCCCGGGAGGTGTTCGCGGCGGGCAAGGCGGTGCTGGACGCGGTGCTGCGGCCGGATCCGCGCTTCCTCGGCCCGAAGGAGCCGGGGGTGGCGCGGGCGCTCGCCGCGGGGCGGTGAACGCGACCTCACGGTGGCGGGGGCGGCGCGGGGAGGCGGGCTTCCCGACCGCGTAACCGGGAGCGGGCACGGGCCGTAACACGGCCGGCGCACGCTGGGCCGCATGGAAACCGCCCCGACACCCACGCACTGCCCGTACTGCGCCCTGCAGTGCGGGATGGACGTCACGCCCCTGCCGCGGGGAGGCGTCGAGGTGAGCGGACGGACCGGCTTCCCGGTGAACCGGGGCGCGCTGTGCGGCAAGGGCCGCACGGCCGCCGAGGTGCTGTCCCCGGCGGTGCGGCTCACCTCACCGCTGGTCCGCTCCCCCGGCGGCACGCTGGAACCCGCGAGCTGGGACGAGGCGCTGGACCGGATCGCCGGGGCGCTGTCGTCGGTCCGCGCCGAGCGCGGCGCCGACGCGCTGGGGGTGTTCGGCGGGGGCGGGCTGACGAACGAGAAGGCGTACGCGCTCGGCAAGTTCGCGCGGGTGGTGCTCGGCACCTCGCAGATCGACTACAACGGCCGCTTCTGCATGTCGTCGGCGGCGGCCGGCGGCACGAGGGCGTTCGGCCTGGACCGGGGGCTGCCGTTCCCGCTGGAGGACGTCCCGAGGACGGGGTGCGTGATCCTCGTCGGCTCCAACCTCGCCGAGACCATGCCCCCCTCGCTGCGGTTCTTCGGCGAACTGCGGGACAACGGCGGCACGCTGGTCGTGGTCGACCCGCGCCGCACGAGGACCGCCGAGCAGGCCGACCTGCACCTGGCACCCCGGCCCGGCACCGATCTCGCCCTCGCCCTGGGGCTGCTGCACCTGGTGGTGGCCGAGGGCCGCACCGACGAGGAGTACATCCGCGAGCGGACCACCGGCTGGGAGGAGGCGCGGGCCGCCGCGATGGCGCACTGGCCGGAGTACGTGGAGCGGATCACCGGCGTGCCCGTCCCCCTGCTGCGGGAAGCGGTACGGATGTTCTGCGAGCCCGAGGCCGCGATGGTGCTCACCGCGCGCGGACCGGAGCAGCAGGCCAAGGGCACCGACACGGTGGGCGCGTGGATCAACCTGTGCCTGGCGACGGGCCGCGCGGGCCGCCCGCTGTCCGGGTACGGCTGCCTGACCGGGCAGGGCAACGGGCAGGGCGGGCGCGAACACGGCCAGAAGGCCGACCAGTTGCCCGGCTACCGCAAGCTGGACGACCCGGCGGCGCGACGGCACGTGGCCGAGGTGTGGGGGGTGGACCCGGACAGCCTGCCCGGTCCCGGGCGCAGCGCCTACGAGCTGCTGGACGCCCTCGGCGGGGACGTCCGGGCGCTGCTGCTGATGGGCTCCAACCCGGTCGTCTCCGCGCCGCGCGCCGCGCACGTCGAGCAGCGGCTGCGCTCGCTGGACTTCCTGGCGGTGGCCGACGTCGTCCTGTCGGAGACGGCGGAACTGGCGGACGTGGTGCTGCCGGTCACCCAGTGGGCGGAGGAGACGGGCACGACGACCAGCCTGGAGGGCAGGGTGCTGCTGCGCCGGCGGGCGGTCGACCCGCCCCCCGGGGTCCGCAGCGACCTGGAGGTGCTGCACGGGCTGGCGGCGCGCCTCGGTGTGGACAAGGGTTTCCCGACCGATCCCGAGGAGGTCTTCGAGGAGCTGCGCCGGGCGAGCGCGGGCGGCCCGGCGGACTACTCCGGGATCAGCTACCGGCGGCTGCGCGAGGGGAACGGCGTCTTCTGGCCGTGCCCCGCGCCCGCCCCCGCCGGCGCCCGGCCGGACGGACCGGCCCGGGCGGACGGGGCGGACGGGGCGGACGGGGCGGACGAGGGCGGTGGCCCGCCCGCGGGCGCCGGCACCGTCCACCCCGGCACGCCCCGCCTCTTCCTGGACCGGTTCGCCACCGAGGACGGGCGGGCCCGGTTCGCCGCCGTGACGCACCGGGCCGGCGCGGAGGAGCCGGACGCGGAGTATCCGCTGCTGCTGACCACCGGCCGGGTGGTGGCGCAGTACCAGTCGGGTGCGCAGACCCGGCGGGTGGCGGAGCTGAACGCCGCCGCGCCCGGCCCGTTCGTGGAGCTGCACCCGCGGCTCGCGGCCCGGCTCGGGGCGGCCGAGGGCGACCGGGTCGCGGTGGTCTCCCGGCGGGGCCGGGCGGTGGCGCCCGCCCGGATCACCGGCACCATCCGCCCGGACACGGTCTTCATGCCGTTCCACTGGCCGGGCGAGGGCCGCGCCAACACCCTCACCAACCCGGCGCTCGACCCGGTGTCGGGGATGCCCGAGTTCAAGGTGTGCGCGGTGCGGGTGGAGGCGCTGGGACCCCGGGAGTAGCCCGGCGCCGTCCCCGGGACGCGGCGGGTGCCGCCGGGGCCCGCGCGGGTTCGCGGCCCGCCCGACGGCACCGGACGGTTCGGCCCCGGCGCCCGCCCGCGGCGCACCGGCCGGGGACGGCAGGCGGGCCGGCCCCGCGACCTGCGGGGCGTGCGCCTGGCGCACACCCAGCGCGTCCCCTTCGGGAACCCCGGCCCCCTGCGCCGCACGCCCCCTCCCCGCTCCGGCCGGCCCGACGGCCGAACCGGTGCGCGACGGGCACGGCGGCCACGGCGGCCACGAGCACAACACGCCGGTGCGGCGGACCCCGGAGGCGCTCGGCTTCCCGGTGCCCGGGCACGTCCGCGCACGCACGCGGCGCTGCGGGCGGCGACGCGGGTTCCCCTCCGGCACGGGGGCGCCCTCCGCCCGGCGGGGCGGAGGGCGCTCTGCGGTCACCCGTTCACCGACATCGGCCGCTCCATTCGTGCGTTTTTCATACTTTCCTCTCCCATGTCCCGGTGCCCGCCCGTGACCTGCCGGAATCCGGGGCCGCTGGGCCGTGTGGGGGCCGTGGACACCACCCGTTCGGCGCGTTCCTGACGCCACCTCAGGAGGCGGCCGGGCCGAAGTGCCACTTATCTCGGTAGAGCAGGGGCGCGCCCCCTGGACGAGTCGAATGCACGAGTCGGACAAGCTCCGGGGAGCATCATGCGCCGCACCGCCCGCCTGCTGACCGGAACCGCGTTCACCGCGGTCACGGCCGCCCTGGCCGCCGCGCCCGCGTACGGCGGCGACCCCGGGAGCCTGTCGGTGTACCCGTTCACCGCGGTGCCGGGCAGCCAGGTCACCGTGAACACGGCGGGGTGCGGGCAGCGGGGCACGGCGCTCGGGGACGCGGGCGCGGTCGGCGCCGGGACCTTCGCGCTGGCGCCCAGCACGCACAAGGGCGAGGCGGTCGGCCAGTTCCGGGTGCCGCCGAGCGCGCAGCCGGGGACGTACGAGATCGTCGCCCGCTGTGCCGAGGGGGACCGGCAGTTGAAGGGCGACCTGATGGTCGCGCTGAACGCGGCGCACGGACAGGTGCAGCCGCGGGGCAGCCTGAAGACGGGGGTCGGCGGCGCACTCGGCCCCGACCCCGTGCAGACCGCGGCGGGTGTGGCGGCACTGGCCGTCGCCGCCGCGGGCGGTACCTGGCTCCTGCATCGCCGGGCGAGAGGCGACGGGATCTGACGGGCATCCTCCGCTGTCCGTCCCGCCGGTACCGCACGTCCCGCCCCCTCCGGGTCCGATGCCCCTCGTGGCCCGGAGGGGGAAGGGGCCGTCCCCTGCGGAGGACCGCCCACGGGGGCCGCCGCCGTCGTGGAGACCCGCCGCACAGGACGCCCGCCGCGCCGGCGGCCCGGCTCCGGGAGAGGGGTTCGCATGCGCAGGATCGGGGACACCGCGATAGCCGCCGTCACCGTCGTCGCCCTCGGATCCGGGGTGTGGCTGCTCGGCGGTGGCACCGGGACGCACGCGCCGCCGCAGCCGCCGGCCGCCGAGGGCCGGCCCGAGCCGGGCGGAGGGGGGGGCACCCTGCCCGCGCTGCCGCCGTCACCGCCCACCCGCATCCGCATCCCCGCGATCCGGGTGGACGCCCCCCTGATGGGCCTCGCGCTCACCGCCGCCGGCAGCCTGGACGTGCCGCCCGTGGAGCAGAAGAACCTGGCCGGCTGGTACGAGTCCGGCACCATGCCCGGCGAGACGGGCACCGCGATCGTCGCGGGCCACGTCGACAACGAGGAGGGCCCGGCCGTCTTCTACGGCCTCGGCGCCCTCAAGCGCGGCGCGGGCGTCGAGGTGGACCGCCGGGACGGCACCGTGGCCGTGTTCACCGTGGACGCGGTGGAGGTGTACGCGGCCCGCGACTTCCCCGACGACAAGGTGTACGGCGCCGCACGCCGCCCCGAGCTGCGGGTCATCACCTGCGGAGGCGGCTACTCCCGGACGACCGGCTACCAGGGCAACGTGGTGGTGTTCGCCCACCTGACGGGCAGCCGCTGAAGGGGGCGGCACCCGCTGGGAAAGGAGGCGGCCCGGCGCGACCGTCTCCCCGCCCGGCGGCCGGCGGGCCGCCCCCGGCGTTGCGGCACCCGTTCCCGCCCGGACGACGGGTCCTAGGCCACCCACTGCTCGTACGCCAGGTTCGCCACCAGGGCGAACACCACCGTCAGCAGCACGATCCGGACGAAGCCGCTGCCCTTCTTCAGCGCGGTGCGCGCGCCCAGGGTGCCGCCCGCGAGGTTGAAGAGGGCCATCACGGCCGCCAGCCGCCACAGCACCGTGCCCTGCCAGGCGAACGTCGCGAGGGCGCCCGCGTTGGTGCAGCAGTTGACGATCTTGGCGGTGGCGGAGGCGGTGACCAGGTCGAGGTGGAGGACGGCGGTGAGGGCCAGGACGAGGAAGGTGCCGGTGCCGGGGCCGACCAGGCCGTCGTAGAAGCCGATGCCGAGGCCCGCGAGGCCGATCGCGGCGAGGATCCGGCGGCGGCCGGCGGGACCGGTCGCGGGGGCCGTGCCGAAGGCGGGGCGCAGGATCACGAAGGCGGCGACCGCGAGCAGCACCACCATGATCACCGGCTTGAGGACGTCCGTGCTCATGCCGGCCGCGAAGAAGGCGCCCGTCGAGGAGCCGGCCACGGCGGCGAGGCCGATCCGCACGGCGGTGCGGACGTCCACCGGCGCCCTGCGGGTGTACGTCACCGCCGCACCCGCCGTGCCGACGATGGCGACCGCCTTGTTGGTGCCCAGCGCGTACGCGGCCGGTGTCGCCGACGGCAGGCCGAGCAGCAGCGTCGGCAGGAGCAGCAGTCCGCCCCCGCCGACCACCGCGTCGATCCACCCGGCCGCGAGGGCGGCCAGGCACAGCAGGGCTACGACGGTCAGCGGTATGTCGGGCATGATCGCGACCCTAGGGAGGGGAGGCCCGCGCCGTCCACTTCCTCTTCGCGCGGCGCCCTCACACCCCCGGCCCTCCCCTGCTGAGGGCAGCGTTCCCCGCGGGAAACAGCGGTGATGCGGCCGGGTAATGTCCACGCAGCACGCTCGGTCGCATGACCTTGGACACGCGTGTGGTGGTGATCGGCGCCGGCCTCGCGGGCATACGGCTCGCCCGGCGGCTCGCGGAGCTGGGCACGCCCGCCCTGCTCGTCGGCGAGGAGGAGCACCGGCCGTACAACCGGGTCCTGCTCGCCGAGGTGCTGGCCGGGCGGTACGCCCCGGAGGTGATCGCCCTGCCGGCGCCCGCCGGGCTGGTCCGGGGCCGGGTCACCGGCATCGACCGGGCCGCGCGGACCGTCACGCTGGCCGACGGCCCGCCGATCGGCTACGGAACGCTGGTCCTGGCCACCGGCTCCAATCCCGTGCTGCCGCCGCTGCGCGGCCTGTTCGCCTCCGGGCACCGGCTCCCCGAGGGCGTGCACGCGTTCCGCACGATGGACGACTGCCTGGGCCTGTCCAAGGCGGTGCGCCCGGGCGTGCGGGCGGTCGTCGTCGGCGGTGGCCTGCTCGGGGTGTCCGCGGCCCGCGCGCTGGCCGCGCGCGGCGCGCAGGTGGTCCTCGCCCAGCAGTCCGAGCGGCTCATGGAGCGCCAGCTCGACCCGGACGCCTCCCGGCTGGTGCTGCGGCACCTGACGTCGCTCGGCGTGGAGGTGCACACCGAGTGCCGGGTGCGGGACGTGCGCTGCCCCGGCGGGGCGGTCCGCTCGGTGGAGCTGGCCGACGGCTACGCCCTGGACGCCGACCTCGTGGTCCTCTCCTGCGGGGTGCGTCCGCGCACCGGCCTCGCCGAGCGGGCCGGCCTCGCCGTCGGCCGGGGCGTCCTGGTCGACGACGCACTGCGCACCAGCGACCCGCACGTCCGCGCCATCGGCGACTGCGCCGAGCACAACGGCACGGTCTACGGCCTCGCCGCCCCCGCGCTCGACCAGGCGGACGTCCTCGCCGCGCTGCTCACCGGCGGCACCGCCGCCCGCTACACCGGCACCCGTTCCCTGACCCGGCTGACCCTGGCCGGCCCGGACTCCCCCTTCGACCTCGCCGCGTTCGGGGAGACCGAGGCCCGGCCCGGCGACGACGTCGTGCGGCTCGCCGACGCCACCCGGGGCACCTACCGCAAGGTCGTCGTCCGCGACGACCGCCTGGTCGGCGGGGTCCTCGTCGGCGAACTCGGCACCGTCGGCGCCCTGGCCCGCGCCTGGGAGGGGGCGGAGCCGCTGCCCGGCGACGGCCCCCCGCTGCACCTGCTCACCCACCACGGAGGCTCCTGATGTCCACGACCGCACCCGCCGGGGACCGGCCCCGCCCCACGATCGTGCTCGTCGGCCACGGCATGGTCGGCCAGCGCTTCCTCGAAGCGCTCGCCCGGCGCGGCCTGACCGCCACGCACCGCGTGGTCGTGCTGTGCGAGGAGCCGCGTCCGGCCTACGACCGCGTCCAGCTCACCTCGTACTTCTCCGGCCGGACCCCGGGGGACCTGTCCCTGACGGACCCCGCGTTCCTCGCGGAGCACGGCATCGAGCTGCACCTCGGCGACCCGGCGGTGGGCGTCGACCGGGCGGCCCGCCGGGTCACCGCGCGCTCGGGGCTCACCGTCGGCTACGACGTCCTCGTGCTGGCGACCGGCTCCTACCCGTTCGTGCCGCCGGTGCCGGGCCGGGACGCCGAGGGCTGCTTCGTCTACCGGACCATCGAGGACCTGCTCGCCATCGAGGAGTACGCGACGTCACGGGCCCGGGTGGGCGCGGTCGTCGGCGGCGGCCTGCTGGGCCTGGAGGCCGCCGGTGCCCTCAAGGGCCTCGGACTGGCCACCCACATCGTGGAGTTCGCGCCGCGCCTGATGCCGGCGCAGGTGGACGGGGGCGGTGGCGCGGCGCTGCTGCGGACCGTGGAGGGCATGGGCCTGCGCGTCCACACCGGTACGGGAACGCAGGAGATCGTCACCGGCGCCGACGGGGCCGTCACCGGCATGAGGCTGTCCGACGGGTCCGAACTCGCGGTGGACATGGTGGTGTTCAGCGCCGGCGTCCGCCCGCGCGACCAGTTGGCCCGCGACTGCGGTCTCACGGTCGGCGAGCGCGGCGGCATCACCGTCGACGAGCAGTGCCGCACCGTCGGCGACCCGCACGTGTTCGCGATCGGCGAGTGCGCGCTGGCGGCGGACGGCCGGGTGTACGGCCTGGTCGCCCCCGGCTACGAGCAGGCGGAGACCGCGGCGGCCACCATCGCCGCCGACGAGGCGTCCTTCACCGGCGCCGACCTCTCCACCAAGCTGAAGCTGCTCGGCGTCGACGTGGCCTCCTTCGGCGACGCGCACGGCACCGCCGAGGGCTGCCTGGACGTCGTCTACTCCGACTCCCGCGCGGGCCTGTACAAGAAGCTGGTCATCGCCCGGGACGGCACGCTGCTCGGCGGCGTCCTGGTCGGTGACGCGGAGCAGTACGGCACCCTGCGCGCGCTCACCGGCTCGGTGCCGCCCGTCGCACCGGAGTCGCTGGTGCTGCCGGCCGGGGCCGGCCCGGGCGAACGGCTGGGCCCGGCCGCGCTGCCGGACGACGCCGTCGTCTGCTCCTGCCACAACGTCAGCAAGGGCACGGTCCGCGGCGCGGTGACGGAGCACCGGTGCACCACCGTGCCCGAGGTGAAGAAGTGCACCAAGGCCGGCACCGGCTGCGGGAGCTGCGTCAAGGTGCTGGAACAGCTCGTCACCGCCGAGCTGGAGGCCGGCGGCGTCGAGGTCGACAGGGGCCTGTGCGGCTGCTTCTCCCAGACCCGCGAGGAGCTGTACGAGATCGTCCTCGCCCTGCGCGTCACCTCGTACCGGGAACTGCTGGACCACCACGGCCGCGAGGGCGCCCGGGGCGGCGACGGCTGCGAGACCTGCAAGCCGGCCGTCGCCTCGATCATCGCCTCCCTCGCCCCGGCGATCGGCGCGAGCGGCTACGTGCTGGACGGCGAGCAGGCGGCCCTGCAGGACACCAACGACCACTTCCTCGCCAACCTGCAGAGGAACGGCTCGTACTCGGTCGTGCCGCGCATCCCCGGCGGGGAGATCGCGCCGGAGAAGCTGATCGTCATCGGGGAGATCGCCCGGGACTTCGGGCTCTACACGAAGATCACCGGCGGTCAGCGGATCGACATGTTCGGCGCCCGGGTGGAGCAGCTGCCGCTGATCTGGGCGCGGCTGGTGGACGCCGGCTTCGAGTCCGGGCACGCCTACGGCAAGGCGCTGCGCACGGTGAAGTCGTGCGTGGGGCGGACCTGGTGCCGCTACGGCGTCCAGGACTCCGTGCGCATGGCGATCGACCTGGAGCTGCGCTACCGGGGGCTCAGGTCCCCGCACAAGCTCAAGTCGGGGGTCTCCGGCTGCGCCCGCGAGTGCGCGGAGGCCCGGTCGAAGGACTTCGGCGTGATCGCCACCTCCCAGGGCTGGAACCTGTACGTCGGCGGCAACGGCGGCGCCACCCCGCGCCACGCCGACCTGCTGGCGCAGGACCTGTCCGACGCGGAACTGGTCCGGCTGATCGACCGGTTCCTGATGTTCTACATCCGCACCGCCGACCGCCTGGAGCGCACCTCGGCGTGGCTGGAGCGGATCCCGGGCGGCCTGGACCACGTGCGGGACGTGGTGGTGCACGACTCGCTCGGCATCTGCGACGAACTGGAGCGGCTCATGCGGGCGCACGTCTCCCACTACCGGGACGAGTGGGCGCAGACCGTCGAGGACCCCGAGCGGCTGGCCCGGTTCATGTCCTTCGTCAACGCCCCGGACACCCCCGACCCGGTCGTCGCCTTCGTCCCCGAGCGCGACCAGATCAAGCCCGACCTGCCGCTGCTGTCCCTCGGCTCGCGGCCCGCCGACGACGTTTTGGAAGGAAGCGCCCCGTGATGACCCAGACCCTTGAGACGACCAACCTGAAGGTGGAACTCCGGCTGGCGGACGACTGGCTGCCGGTGTGCGGGGCCGGCGCGCTGCTGCCGGGCCGCGGGGTGGCCGCCCTGCTGCCGGACGGCCGTCAGGTGGCGCTCTTCCGCGACCGGACGGGCCGTCTGTACGGCATCGACAACCGCGATCCGTTCAGCGGTGCGGCGGTCCTGTCCCGCGGTCTGATCGGCACCCACCGGGGCCGCCCGTTCGTGGCGTCCCCGCTGCTGAAGCAGCGCTTCGACCTGGAGACCGGGCAGTGCCTGGACGACCCGTCGGTGCGGGTGGCGGCCTACCGGGTGCGCGCGCGGTAGCGGGCACGCGCCCCCCGGGCCCGGCCGGCGCCGGACCCGGGGTCCTTCGTCCGGATCCTGCCGGCCCGCGGGCCGGCAGGATCCGGACGAAGGACCCTAGTCGATCCCCGAGCGCTCCACCCCCGCCACGATCCACCGCTGGAAGCACAGGAACACCACCAGCAGCGGCAGGATCGACACGGCCGCCGCCACGAACAGTTCGTGCAGCCGGACCACCTGGGAGGTGGTGAAGGAGGACAGCGCCACCTGCACGGTCCAGGCGCTGCGGTCCTGCCCGATGACCAGCGGCCACAGGAAGGAGTTCCAGGCGCCGAGGAAGACGATCGTGCCGACGGCCGCGAACACCGGCCGCGCGTTGGGCACGACGACCCGCCAGTACGTCCGCCAGGGGCCGAGCCCGTCTACCTGTGCCGCGTCCTCCAGCTCCCGGGGGAAACCGAGGAAGTACTGCCGGAACACGAAGCAGGCGAAGGCCGGGAAGAGGGTCGGCACGATCAGCCCGCGCAGCGTGGAGATCCAGCCCAGCGACGACACCAGCACGAAGCTGGGCACGAAGGTGACGGCGGCCGGGACCAGCAGGGTGCCCAGGACGCCGTAGAAGACCTTGGCCGCGTGCCGGTAGGGGATGCGGGCGAGGCCGTAGCCGGCCAGGGAGGACAGCAGCAGGGTGCCCAGGGTGGTCGCGACGGCGATCAGCGCCGAGTTGAGCAGGGAGCGGGCGAAGGGGACGGACGGGTCGTCGAACAGCTCCCGGACGTTCCCCCACCGCACCTGGCGGGGGAAGAAGGTCCACTCGGGCGAGGTGATGTCCTGCTCGCCGGCCAGGCCGTTGCGGACCAGCAGGTAGAAGGGGACGAGGAAGAGCAGGGCGAGCGCGATCAGCAGCACCAGCCGCAGTGCCCGCCCGGCCCGCACCAGGGCGTCATCCATCGGTGTCCGTCCTTCCCAGGCGCAGCCAGCGGGCCTGGCCCACCGTGACGGCGGCGATGACCAGGGCGAGGATCACCGCGCCCGCACTGCCGAGGCCGAGGTCCTGCCCCTGCCCGAGGGCCGTGTAGTAGAGGTAGACCAGCGGTGGCCGGGCGTAGGGCGGGTAGCCCCGCGCGTCCGACAGCAGGTTGTAGAACTCGTCGAAGGCCTGGAAGGCGTTGACGACGAGCAGCAGCAGCACCGCGACCGAGGTGGCGCGCAGCTGCGGCAGCGTGATGTGCCGCAGCACGCTCCAGCCGGGCCGGGCCCCGTCCACGGCGGCCGCCTCGTACAGCACCGGGTCGATCCGCTGGAGCCCGGCGAGGAACAGGATCATGTAGAAGCCCGCCTGGAGCCACAGCCGTACGGTGACGACGACCAGCCAGTACCAGGGCGGGTCGGTGGTGGACAGCCAGGCGACGGGATCGCCGCCGAACCACCCCAGCACGGTGTTCACCAACCCGAACCGCACGCCGCTGAAGAGGGACATCTTCCAGATCAGGGCGGCGACGACGTAACTGCACGCGGCGGGCAGGAAGAACACCGACCGGAAGAAGGCCCGGGCGCGCCCGACGCGGTTGACCATCAGGGCGAGGGCGAGGGAGGACAGGTGGGTGAGGGGCACGATGAACGCGGTGAAGACGAGGAAGGTCCGCAGACTGTCGACGAACGCGTCGTCCCCCAGCATCGCCGCGTAGTTGTCCAGGCCGGTGAAGCGCGTGGGCGTGACCGTGTTGTGCGCGTCGAAGAAGCTGAGCGCCACGCTCCACAGCAGCGGAACGTAGGTGAACACGGCGAGTCCGAGGGCGAAGGGCCCGACGAAGACCCAGAACCACAGGGCGTCGCGCCGGGTCCTGGCCGTCGCGCGGCTCACGGCTTCTTCTTCACGCGGTCGAGTTCGGCCGACACCTTCCGTACGACCGACCGGAGTTCGCCGTCCGGGTGCGCGCCGCTCCTGATGATCCGGCTGAGCGCGTCCTGGTAGGCGGTCTGGCTCGCCGGGGTCCACAGCAGCGGCTGGGCGTAACCGTGATCGGTGGTGAAGCGGACGGCGTCGGCGGCCGGGCCCGACTTCAGCTTGGCCGCCTTCTTCGCCAGCGAGATCCGGGCGGGGATGTGGAAGCCGTAGGAGAGGGCGAAGTCCTCCTGGTAGTCGGTGCGTTCGACCCACAGCCACTTCACGTACTCCATGGCGGCCCGTTTGTGCCTGCTGCGGGCGCTGACGGCGGCGCCGTAGGCGCCCACGGGGACCGAGGGCCGGCCGCCGGGCCCGTCCTTCGGGAAGGGCAGCACCCCGAAGTCGTCCCCGAGTTCCTCGCGCACCCGCGGCAGCGCCCACAGGCCCGACCACTGCATCGCCGTCAGGCCCTGCAGGAGGGCGGACGGGTCGGACCAGTCGGCGGGGGCGCCGAGGAGGAGCGAGCCGTCGGTGTACAGCCGGCGCAGCTTGCCGAGCGTGCGGGCGGCGGCGGGGTCGTCGAAGCCGACCTTGCTGTCGTCGGTGACGAGCCGGAGTCCGGCCGCCTGGAGGGGGGTCCCGCCCAGCGCCCCGGCTCCGCCGTCGTTGCCGAGGAAGAGCCCCTTGACCCTGCCGCCGGTGAGCCTGCGGGCGGCGTCGACCAGGGCGTCCAGGGTGGTGGGCGGTTCGACCCCCGCCTCCCGCAGCATGCTCTTGCGGTAGTACAGCAGCTGCGTGTCGATGACCTGCGGGATGCCCCAGACCCTCCCGTCGTACGTCTTCGGGGTGAGCACGGCGGGATTGAAGTCGTCCCTGACCCCGTCCAGCAGGCCGGTGAGGTCGGCGACCTGGCCGCCCTGGATCTGGTCGAGGGTCGGGCTGCCCTCGAACACGTCCGGCCCGGAGCCGGTGAGCAGGGCGGCGGCGGTTTGCTGGTCGTAGTTGCCGGGCCGCCACTGCACCTCGACGTCCGCCTCGCGGTAGGCGGCGGCGTACCGCTCGACGGCCTGCTCGGTGCCGGCCTCGCCGTACTGGTGGTACCACTGCGACAGCCCGGGTCCGGAGCCGTCGCCGCGCCCGGTGTTAGACCCGCATGCCGTGAGCAGCCCGGCGCCCGCGCCGGCCGCCAGCAGCGCCCTGCGGCTGATCGTCATCTGTACCCCCTGGCGTTCGTCATCGATGCACGGCCCAACGATCAACCATGCACCGTGATTACGAAAGGGGTGTTGCGGCCGTGTGTGGCCCGCACCGCCGGCGGGCGCGCGAAGGGGCGGCACCCCCGCACAGGGTGTACGGCTGACCCCCCTACCTGGGAAGTCAGCCGTTCCTCATGCCTTCAGGGCACTCTCAGGGCACATCGTTCAGGGCAGCTTCCATCATGTCGGCGGTCCGGTCCGCCTCCGCCTCCCACAGATGCGTGTAGACGTTCAGCGTGATCGATGGCTTGGCGTGGCCGAGACGCATCTGAACCTGCTTCGGCGTCGCCCCGTTCTTGATCAGCACGGAGGCGTAGAAGTGGCGCAGGTCGTGAAGCGTGGTGCCCGCGGGGACGCGTACCTTGCTGCCGGATTTCGCCAAGTAGGCGTTCGCCCGCTTGATGTTACGGGCCCACACCTTCGCCCAGCTGCCGCGCCGGATCGCTCCGCCCGTCTCGCTCGTGTACAGCAGCCGAGCATGCCGCCACACTGGCTTACGCGGGTTCGTCCGGTCCTCGATGTGCACGACCCTGGGCGGGAAAGCCTTCCGGTGTAGCTCGATCTCGTTGACGACAGACTGTCCTTGAGGCACTGCTCTGTAACTCTGCTTGGTCTTCAGCTCGCCCAGGTACGGCACACCCTTGTCGGGGCCGATCAACTGCTGCTTGACCGCGACGATCCCGGCCGGCTCCTCGTCTTCCAGGCCGAACAGCTCGCCTTGGCGGAGTCCGGTGGAAGCCGCCTGCCGCACCAGCGCCCGATACCGGGGGGACGTTGTGGCGATCAGCGCCTTCACCGCCTCCGGGTCGAGCGGGTGAATCTCCGGATAGAACACTTCAGGCGGCTTAAGACCGTGTCCTATGTGGTGATGGCTCGTTGAGCTGCGTATGGGGCGGGGTACGTGGAGTTGGATTGTTCCGGACGGGCTGTGGGAGATCGCGAGGCCGCTGATCCCGCCGTCAAAGGTGCGGCCGCAGGGTGGCGGGACGCAGGACACGCCTGATGAGACGCTGTTTGCCGCGATCATCTATGTGCTGGTCAGCGGCTGCGCCTGGCGGGCACTGCCACCGTGCTTCGGTATATCGAAGTCCACTGCGCATCGCCGTTTCGTGATCTGGTCGCGGGCCGGTGTGTGGGGCCGGCTCCATGAGGAGATCCTGCGCCGGCTCGACGACACGGACCTCCTCGATCTTTCCCGTGTCGTCCTCGACTCCGCCCACGTGAGGGCTAAAAAGGGGCGAACACACAGGTCCGAGTCCCGTGGACCGGGGCAAGCCGGGTTCCAAGATGCACATCCTGTCGGACGCGAAGGGACTGCCCCTTCTCGTCGGCATCTCCGCGGCCAACGTCCACGACAGCCAGGCCCTGAAGCCCATGGTGCTCGGTCACCTAACGAGACACGACCCGCACAACGGCCGGTACTTCAAGCCCCAGCGCCTGCATGCCGACAAGGCATACGACGTCCCTGAGCTGCGGAAATGGGTACGCGGCAAGCGCATCGGCGTCCGCATCGCCCGCAAGGGCATCGAGTCCAGCGAACGGCTGGGCCGGCGTCGTTGGGTGATCGAACGGACCATGTCCTGGCTGACCGGCTACCGTCGGCTCAACCACCGCTACGAACGCAATCCCCGCAACTACCTGGCCTTTCTGGGGCTTGCCGCAGTCCTCTGCTGCTACAAGCGACTCCTCAAGCCCACCACATAGGACATAGTCTTAGGCAGCCACTTTGGCGCGAGCCTCGCAGATCATGGCCCCAACGTCGTGCTTTACGGGGCAGGTCCACAGACTGCCCGACGCGCCGCAAGCTTACGGGGCCATGATCACTCGCGCCAAAGCAGCTCCAGCCCAAAGCCGCTCCACCGCCCGCGATGGCCCGATCAGGTTTGCGCTCGCACCTGAGCCGAGACGGGCACAGGAAGCACTGAAAGAACCGGGAACTCCGCCTGCGCCAGCTGATAAACCGGAACCCCGGAAAGGGACGTTACGGTAACCAGCAGCGTGAAGTCCACCGGCGCTGCACCCCGAGTGAGGATGCCACCAGCCCGCGTCAAATACTCGATATCCAGCCTAGGAAGCCAGAGGCTCTTCGCTCGGAGACGGTCCTGCCCCTGCATAACCGTCTCCCACTTCCCCCCACGTCGCCTTCTGGCCTCAGATTCTTTGGGCCCTTTCCCTTGAGAACGGGACACTGGATTCTTGCTGCGGATCCAGCCGTCAGCCTCCAACTCCGCTACCCGCTCCGGTTCATCACGAATATTGACTTTCACGGCACCTGATGAGCCTTCCGGATCACGAAAGGAGTAGATTGCCGCATGCGGCCTGAGCGTGAACTCAAGCCCAGATTCCGTATACTCCACCGCCTCAGTCGGATCTGTGGGTGACGCATAGGCGAGCGTCCACCTAACTTTCACCATCCCTCTGTCGAGACCTTCTGGTACCGGAAGCTGGAATCCCAGGACCTGGTCCCGCTCAACGGACGCCTGGTACATGACAGTGACTTCATTACTGTCACACCAAAGTGCGGAAGCATGGTCGCTAATAAGCCGTCCATGCCCTGTACTCACGTCCGGGTCAGCATGCGATTCTGCGAAATGAACGGCAAATGCTTTCAGTGCTGAAGCGCTTGCCCGGTCCCCGAGCTCACCAGACAACACAGCCAGCTCGTGCGAAACCAGAGGCGCTGCGTAACTTGTCCCGCAGTCGTATGAAATCCTTCCGTCGGCCCTTAGCCGAGCGAATGGCAGCTGGTCGTCGCCTCCGAACGCCACGACCGTCGGCTGTATCAGGGCTCCAGGTCGGCCTGGACCCACGCAACTATAGGGTGCACGTGTCCACAATGCCTCAGGATAGGGGCGATCACACGCTCCGACACTAAGCCCATTAACCATATCAGCCGGAACCATTATTCGGTTATCGCTGGCTTCACCGTTATTCCCAACGGCGGTCACGAAAAGAATGTCCCGCTCATAGGCCAGGCTATCGAGGACAGCCGTCCAGCGGTGCGGCTCTCCATCGTCTACGGACACTTCCGGGCCGAGGCTAAGATTCACAATCATAGCGTCGTTTTCCGCTACCGTTTTCTGAATCTGATCCAGAAGCCAGTAAAGTTCTGTTCCGTCCTCGGCTGGTCCCGGAATGCACCTGTAATGAGTGGCTCTGACCGGCGGCTTCGACAATTTCTCCCCCGGTTGCACATTCCCGTAAAGGACCGCCCCCGTAACAGCACTGCCATGCTCGATGCAGCCGTATTCGGGATTTTCACTTGTCAAATGCACTTGCTGAGCAGAACCAGCGAAGTAGTCGCCATCCTCATCTATTCCGGCATCAAATATAAGCACCTCGGGCGCAGTCGCGTCTGCGGCTGGAGGCGCCGGCCGTCCTACCCGCGGCGCTGACCGGAGCGGCGATGTAGGCACAGGACGAATCCGCGGCATACGCCGAATCGAACGAAGGGGATTGAAAGCAGCAGCCTGCTCCGCTTGTCCCTCGGGCAACAGCACAGGGACGAACGTCAACCCTCCAACTACATCGCGACGCGTAGCCGCTACTTCCCCACCCAGACTCGCGATGTATTCTTCAAACTTATGGAAAAGTCGATTATTCATCGGCTGACGGCCCGACCCAGGATTATCGGGGTCAGGGTGAAGGACCGCCTCATAGACCACACGATCACGGCCTGAAGCACCGTCGTCTACCCGGGAATCCCGCAGAACTTCCTCGCGACGCGGCAGGTTAATCTGCGAGAACTGACGCAGTTCCTCTGCAGCCGCCTTTTCGACACGGTTCAGGTCGCCGCCCTCAAGCATATGGGCCAAGCGACTCAGGCTAGCATCGTCGCCAGCGACGATCAGCGATTTAGTGGGAACATCGGGTGTGGTGCCAGTGCGAAGTGTTAAGTCCCCCGTAGCCGGGCGAGACCCGAGGGGAGTGAGACCTAGCAGCCTTACAAGACGGTCCGGGAAGTAACTGTTAGCCAGAAAGTTTGGCAACAGAGTGGCCTCGAAGACTACATGTTCAGCCCGCAGTAACGGATCAATCTGCACTGCAGAGTCACGGAGTGATCGTGCTTGGGGACCAAGAATTTCCCTGGTCTCTTCCATGGAGAATGGATAGAACTTATTTCCCCCTCCTGAAACTCGATCAATCATTTCGGACATCTGCTCGCCTCCGACGAGTATTCGCCCGCCTGTCTTCCGATTCATTATTCCCCCCCGGGAAATTACCTACGTGTCGTTATTTTTCCTGCGACGCCAAGGCTCGACTCACTGTCGGGTGACTTACACCGAGAATGCTGGCGATCTTTCGTTGCGAGTAACCGAGTGATTGATAGGCAAGACGGATGATCTGAGATCGAGTTTCTGAATCCGACTTCGACTGTTCACGAAGCGTGACCATCGCGTATTCTACGATCCGCTCTGAGAACTTCTCCAGGTTCCCGTCTTGAATGATCACTTCACGAGCCAGGCCACTCACGAACTTGACGATATCGGAATGCGACTTTCCTTCAGTTGCGAGCGCTAGCAAAGAAATACAATCTGCGCCAACACCCGCAGCGACTACTACGGGAATTTGAGCTAGCAAATTTTTCCGCTGCTCACATTCAGGCATAGGCATCTCGACTTTTACATCGAAGCGTCTTGCGATAGCGGCATCAACCAGCTCTAGGTGATTTGTGGCAGCGACCAAAAAGCTTCCAGCAGGCCACCGATCGAGTTCCAACAGCAAGACGTTAACCAACCGTTTTAGTTCGCCAACGTCCGTGTTGTCGTCTCGCCGTTTCGCGAGAGCGTCAAACTCGTCTATAAATAGAACGCACTCTGTTTGTGATGCGTAATCAAGTACCGCTCTCAAGTTGCGCCCAGTCCGCCCCAAGTAACTCGACATTACGGCGGCCAGGTCCACGATAAGAAGCGGCTGCTTCATTTGCTCAGCGATGTACGCAGCAGTCATGGACTTACCCACCCCTGGGGGGCCACTCAAGAGAAGGCTGCGAGATGGCTGCAGGCCAACTTCGATGAGACGCTCGCGTAGGGGGCGCTCAGCGACAATTCTGTCGACTTGAGCCCTGCAAGTCTCGTCAAGCACAGGCCCTGAACTTGTAGGCGGCTCACCCAAGCGAAGCAACGTTTGGTTAGTTTCTGGGTCTCTCGGCAAATCGGAGGCCGCCGACGGCCTCCAGTCAGTGTTAGGTACCGCGCCTCCACGGAGAGGAGAGCGCCCCGGCAGAGCTGTGAGCAAAGCCCTCAGCTCTGCCCGGAGAGCGACTGCATGACCTGTGACTGTTGGAGGCTTCCGCACCCACCGTCGGCATAGTTCCTGCGCGGCCCGCTCGTCTGCCTTCAGCGCAGCCGACATCAGCTCAAGCAGTGCGTGTTCAGTGTCGCTCAGGCCCGACCAGCTGCCATCCTCCGGCTTACTCATGCCGCGTAGGTTACCAACTAGTTCACGCCTCTGACCAGGCCACATGCGTCAACTGGTACATGCAGTTCACTCTTGACGCCTACATGAACCACCGAGTCATCGCTGGTCAGCGAGTCCAGCGCGCTCTGACCTCGAAGGTCGAGTCAGCCTTGACTTTGCCCACCAAGGGGACACCCCCCTCCCCACTGAGGGATACCCCGAACTTGACCTCCAACTCGTTCGGGGCAGTGTTGGCGAAGCGCTCGCGAATCGCCGCTGACACGTCTTCGCAAGTTTGAACGATGGCATCTCCCACTTGGCGCAGGCCGGTCAAGGCCTGCTCTGGCGTCCCTCGTCCTCGAAGAATCTTTGATTGCTCGGCGAGGGGGGTGACCTCAACCAGGAACTCCGACTCGCTACCGTCGATTTTGACCGCTTTGTACATATCCGCCCCCATGTGGCTGATCAATTGCAGCTCGATGATCTCGCACTGAGAGTCTTCATCGGAGGGATGAGTCAAAACATCCTATGGGTTTGGCCGATTATCGCGCAATGACCGAAAGATGCTGCTGTCACCGGCACTTATGCCCTGGCAGCGGCTCCAAGGAGCACTAGCGCAGAGCGCGACATCAGCACATGGCGGCATGAGGTCACGGCATGCCCTACTCGAGTGCCGGCACAGACTGCAGGACCACACCGCCAAGCTGGCAACAGAAGGCGTCGATATCCACCGCTGACATCAAAGACGTCGGACAGAGGCGTACCTCAACGCATCTGATCGGCTGCCGCGCCGGTCGACGATAGCTCCCGGAGCAGGCCCGGATCGAAGTCCGAAAGCGGTGGTCGGCGACGCCCCCTTCGGTGGCAGGCGGTACGCCTACTCGAAAGTCGGAGCGGCTGCCACCAGCATGCTGCTGATCGAACCTGTGTCGGCAGCGGCGCTAGTGGGATCGATGCTTGATTCCTCCGCGACCGTCGTGGCCCAGCAATCCCCCCAAGTGGCTGCCCAGTCGCCGGCCAGGTCGCTGTCGGGATCGAGATCCTCGGGCTTGCCCGTGATTCCGTAGGCATCGAGGAGCCGTCGCTCCACGCCGAACGGCTCGCCCATGGCGAACTCCGGGTACTCACTGATCCAGCGCCTGAGAATCCGTCCGCCTTCGGCGATCAGCCACGCCTCTCCGTCGTTCTGTTGACTGTGGAAGAAGAGTTGGGCCTTACCGAAGACCGCGCTCAAATCTCGGCACAGGCTGGTGACGTGCGCCGTCTGCTGGGTATACGGCAGGCCGAAGTACGGTCCGACGACCAGGGTCCACCCCTGCATGGGCGGCGTGACTACGACGGTGGAGAACGGCTCATCCCCGTCGTGCGCCACCTCGTCGATGAGTGCCACACCCTCGGCCCAGCTCGTCTCCTGTACCTCCGTCAAGCCGAGGGCCTTCACTACCTCCGCCTGATCGACAGTCTCGACCGCAAGCCATGAAAGCCAACAGGCGCGTATGAGCGGTGCGGAATCAGATGTCCCCATGGCCTGCATCGTAGAGACGTAGACGTTCGCCGACCTGAGGCCGTCTCTGGGCTTCTGCGGTGGTTGCTGTACAGCAGCGGAGTACAGCAACCACCGCAACCGCAACCGACCACCAAAGGCCGTCGAAGACCCCACGACCTGGGTGCTGGACCGCAATGACCGTCCAGCCGGTAGTTCGGGACGAAGAGGTCATGCCGCCCAGGCCAGCCGTAGGGTGAGGGCGTGCGAAACGACCGACATGACGAGCCTCTCTCCGACGAGGAACTGGAACTCTTCTTGCAGTACCTCCATCGCTTCGCCAACCACGACGTCGATCAGTTCGTACTCATGGAGGTAGGCGACCCCGATTACCCGTGCTACCTCGACCTGTCCCGGGCTCCGGCACCCGGAACCGACCCTGCCGTCTACCATCGCCCGTAGCCCGAACCAGGCGGGGGTACCTGACATCAACAGCGCCGGACGCCAGCAACCTCGGGCAGTCGTAGGCATCAGCTCGAGCTTCGCCTCAACCGACTGCTGAAGACGTCGGACAGAACTCCTAAAGCGGTGCTCATCTGCCCGCCATCTAGGGGATGCCAATCGGTGCGGGACCCCTTTGGCGACGGCTCGTGACGGGACTCAGCCCCATACGGAGGGCACAACGAGGGCACAACGGCATCACGCAGGTTCAACGGCAGCCAACGCCAGCAAACGGCGTTTTACCTGTTCAGCGACGTAGCTTGACAGTCTCCGCAGACGATGCGCGAAGGGGCGGCACCCCCGCACAGGGTGCCGCCCCTCCTTCTGGGCGCCGCAGCCGCCGCCGATCGGTCTGAGGGTCGGGGACCGGCGACGGCTCCGGGGTCCGGGCGGGCGGGCGGCGTCGGCGCCGCCCGGGGTCAGCGGTGGTCGCTGCCCGCCGACTGGGTGGCCGCGCGGCCCGCTTCCAGGCGGGCGACCGGGATGCGGAACGGGGAGCAGGAGACGTAGTCCAGGCCGACCTGGTGGAAGAAGTGGACGGACTCCGGGTCGCCGCCGTGCTCGCCGCAGACGCCGAGCTTCAGGTCGGGGCGGGTCTGCCGGCCGGCCCGGACGGCGGACTTCACCAGGGAGCCGACGCCGTCCTTGTCGATGGTCTCGAACGGGGAGACGCCGAAGATGCCCTTCTCCAGGTAGGCGGTGAAGAAGGACGCCTCGACGTCGTCGCGGCTGAAGCCCCACACCGTCTGGGTCAGGTCGTTGGTGCCGAAGGAGAAGAACTCGGCCGCCTCCGCGATCTGTCCCGCCGTGAGCGCGGCGCGCGGCAGCTCGATCATCGTGCCGATCGCCAGTTTCAGCTCGGTGCCGGTGGCCGCCTGCACCTCGGCGACCACCCGGTCGGCCTCCTCGCGGACGATCTCCAGCTCCTGCACCGTGCCAACGAGCGGGATCATGATCTCCGCGCGGGGGTCGCCCTTGGCCGCCCTGCGTTCGGCCGCCGCCTCCGCGATCGCGCGGACCTGCATGGTGAACAGGCCGGGGATGACCAGGCCGAGGCGTACCCCGCGCAGGCCGAGCATCGGGTTCTGCTCGTGCAGCCGGTGGACCGCCTGCAGCAGCCGCAGGTCGTTCTCGTGCGGCTCCTGGCGGGACTCGGCGAGCGCCACGCGGACGGAGAGCTCCGTGATGTCGGGGAGGAACTCGTGCAGCGGCGGGTCCAGCAGCCGGACCGTCACCGGCAGGCCGTCCATCGCCTCGAACAGCTCCACGAAGTCCTTCTTCTGGAGCGGCAGCAGCTCCGCGAGGGCGGTCCGGCGCTCCTCCTCGGTGTCCGCGAGGATCAGCTTCTCCACCATCTCCCGGCGTTCGCCGAGGAACATGTGCTCCGTGCGGCACAGGCCGATCCCCTGAGCGCCGAAGCGCCGGGCCCGCAGCGCGTCCTCGGCGTTGTCGGCGTTGGCGCGCACGCGCAGGCGTCGCTTGCGGTCGGCGAAGGCCATCATGCGGTGCACGGCCTCGACCAGTTCGTCGGCGTCGTCGGCGCCCGGGTGCATCCGGCCCTCGAAGTACTCCACGACCGGGGAGGGCACGACCGGGACCTCGCCCAGGTACACCTTGCCGGAGGAGCCGTCGATGGAGACCACGTCGCCCTCCTCGACCACGTGACCGCCCGGCACCGTCATCCGGCGGCGCTTGGTGTCGACCTCCAGCTCCTCGGCGCCGCAGACGCAGGTCTTGCCCATGCCGCGCGCGACGACGGCCGCGTGGGAGGTCTTGCCGCCGCGCGAGGTCAGGATGCCCTCGGCGGCGATCATGCCGTCCAGGTCGTCGGGGTTGGTCTCGCGGCGGATCAGGATGACCCTCTCGCCGGAGCGGGACCACTTCACGGCGGTGTACGAGTCGAAGACCGCCTTGCCGACCGCCGCGCCCGGCGAGGCCGCGATGCCGCGCGCGACCTGGGCGACCTTGGTCTGCTCGTCGAAGCGCGGGAACATCAGCTGCGCGAGCTGGGCGCCGGTGACCCGCTGGAGTGCCTCGGTCTCGTCGATCAGGCCCTGGTCCACCAACTGGGTGGCGATGCGGAAGGCGGCGCCCGCGGTGCGCTTGCCGACGCGGGTCTGGAGCATCCACAGCTTGCCGCGCTCGATGGTGAACTCGATGTCGCAGAGGTCCTTGTAGTGGTTCTCCAGGGTCTCCATGATGCGCATGAGCTGGTCGTAGGACTTCTTGTCGATGTTCTCCAACTCCGCGAGCGGCACGGTGTTGCGGATGCCCGCCACCACGTCCTCGCCCTGGGCGTTCTGCAGGTAGTCGCCGTAGACGCCCTGGTGCCCGGAGGCGGGGTCGCGGGTGAACGCCACGCCCGTGCCGGAGTCGGGGCCGAGGTTGCCGAAGACCATGGAGCAGACGTTGACGGCCGTGCCGAGGTCGTGCGGGATGCGTTCCTGGCGGCGGTACAGCTTGGCGCGGTCGCCGTTCCAGGAGTCGAAGACCGCCTTGATGGCGAGGTCCATCTGCTCGCGCGGGTCCTGCGGGAAGTCCCGGCCGGCCTCGTCCTTGACGATCTTCTTGAACGTGGTGACGAGCTTCTTCAGGTCGGCCGCTTCGAGGTCCGTGTCGACGCCGACCTTCTTGGCCGCCTTGGCCGCCTCCAGGGCCTCCTCGAAGAGGTCGCCGTCGACACCGAGGACGGTCTTGCCGAACATCTGGATGAGGCGGCGGTAGGAGTCCCAGGCGAACCGCTCGTCACCGGCCTGCCGGGCCAGGCCCTGCACCGACGCGTCGGACAGGCCGATGTTCAGGACGGTGTCCATCATGCCGGGCATGGAGAACTTCGCGCCGGAGCGGACGGAGACCAGGAGGGGGTTGTCGGGGCGGCCGAGTTCCTTGCCCATCTTCTGCTCGAGGGCGTCGAGGTGCGCACTCACCTCGTCACGCAGTGCCGCGGGCTCCTCGCCGCTGTCCAGGTAGACCTTGCAGGCCTGCGTGGTGATGGTGAAGCCGGGAGGGACCGGGAGTCCCAGGTTGGTCATCTCGGCCAGGTTGGCACCCTTGCCACCGAGGAGATCCTTGAGGTCCTTGTTGCCCTCGGTGAAGTCGTAAACGAACTTCGCTGCGTGGGGTTCTTTGTTTTCCGACACGGGTCTCGACTCCTTGAGGCCGCGGTGGCTGCCCTGACGGCGAGGAACATACCCAGATCGAAGGCGCCTGAGTACGTCCACTTGGTGGTCGTGCTCCTGTAACCGGCCATCCGCCAGCGGATCGAAAGTCCAGGCGGGACGGACGGCGGCACCCCGCCGTGTTCACTTCTTGAAGGTCTTCGCGCCCACCAGTGCCGATTTCCGCTCTGATGAGCGGGAAGTGGGACATCCGATTTCGATCGATGAACGATCAAGGGGTGGCACCCAGTGCCACCCCTTGGAGAAGTGCAGCCGCTCATGATCCGCTCGTATGAGCGCAGCCCTTATCAAGGGTGGCGAGAATCACGCTGCCACACGGTGTCCGGTTCCACCATGCGGACGCGGACGGCGCACCCGGCGGCACACCCCCTCGTCACACGCCCAGCGCCAGGAGGCGCTCCTCCACCCGCTCCGGTGCGTACAGGTGCTCCACGACCAGCGCCCCGGCACCGATGAGCGCGGCCCGCTCGCCGAGCCGCGAGGTGACCACGTCCAGGCGGGCCGTGGAACGCGGCAGCGCCCGCTGGTACAGCAGCTCCCGCACCCCGGTCAGGAAGGGCGTGCCGGCCAGGTCCCCGGCGATCATCAGCACGCCCGGGTTGAGCAGGGTCACCACCGTCGCCAGGACGTCGCCGACCGCGCGTCCGGCCTCCCGGGCCAGCGCGGCGGCCTGCGGGTGCCCCGAGGCCAGCAGGTCCCGCACGTCCGAGCCGGACGCGGCCGGCACCCCGGCCTCCGCGAGCCGCCGGGCCACGGCACCGCCGCTGGCGACGGCCGCGAGGCAGCCGCGCGAACCGCACCGGCACAGCGCCTCCGTGCCCACCCGGATGTGCCCGATGTCCCCGGCACCGCCGTCCACGCCCCGGTAGACCGAGCCGTCCACCACGACGCCGGCGCCGATCCCGGTGGACACCTTGACCAGCACGAAGGCCGAGCAGTCGGGGTGCCCGGTGCGCTGTTCGCCGTACGCCATGAGGTTGGCGTCGTTGTCGACCAGGACCGGCACGGCGGGCGCGCCCGTGTGCTCGGTGAGGGCGCGGGAGAGGCGGCCCCCCATGTCGTAGCCGTCCCAGCCGGGCATCATCGGCGGCTGCACCACCCGGCCGGTCCCGCCGTCCACCGGACCCGGCACCGCGAGCCCGATCCCGCAGACCTCCGCCGCCGCGGCCCCGGCCTTCCCCAGCACCTCGCCGAACCAGCGCCCGAGCTCGCCGAGCACCGCCTCCGGCCCGTCCTCGACCAGCAGGGTGCCGGCGTGCTCGGCGAGGACCTCCCCGGTCAGGGTGAGGACGGCGGCGCGGGCGTGCCGGGTGTCGAGGTCGGCGGCGAGGACCACCGCGTGCGAGTCGTCGAACTCCAGGGTGATGGACGGGCGGCCGCCGAGCGGGGAGCCGACCGGGCCGCCGGCGCCCTCGCGCAGCCAGCCGGCGCGGAACAGCCGGTCGAGCCGCTGGCCGACGGTGGCGCGGGACAGCCCGGTGGCCCGCTGCAGCGCACCGCGCGTCACGGCCCGTCCGCTGCGCACCAGTTCGAGCAGATCGCCGGCGCTCGCCCGGCTCCCGCCCCTCCCGGTCCTGTCGGGCCGTCCGGTCACGCGCACCCCCTTGTGCTTCCCGGTCCTGCGTCACATATTGAGTTCTGCGCATTCAGCAGGCACAACCCCATGGTAGTCACAACAGAACCAGTCGGCCGGACGTCTTCGGGGAGCCCCCAGTGGATCGCACCGCCCAGCTCAGCGCCCGTGCGACGGAGGGCGGGACCGCATGCGGTCCCCCGTCCCCGGCCACGTCGCTGCACGTCCGGGCCGCCCGGGTGCTGGCGGCCAACTGGACCGGCGCCTCCACGGTCCCCTCCCGCAGCCTGTACCCGCACCAGTGGTCGTGGGACTCGGCGTTCATCGCGATCGGCCTGAGGCACCTGTCGCCGCTGCGGGCGCAGACCGAGCTGGAGACCCTGTTCGGCGCCCAGTGGGCCGACGGCCGCGTCCCGCACATCGTCTTCAACCCCTCCGTGCCGCTCGACGCCTACTTCCCGAGCCCCGACTTCTGGCGCTCCTCGGCCGCGGGGCGCGCCGCGGGCGCCCCACGCACCGTACAGACGTCCGGCATCGTGCAGCCACCGGTGCACGCCCTGGCGGCCTGGCTGGTGCACCGCGCCGACCCCGGGCTCTCGCGGGCACGGGGCTTCCTGGACCGGTTGTACCCACGGCTGGCCGCCTGGCACCGGTACCTGCTGCACCGGCGGGACCTGGGCGGGGGCGGCCTGGTGTCCGTGGTGCACCCCTGGGAACAGGGCATGGACAACAGCCCCTGCTGGGACGCCCCACTCGCCCGCGTCACCCCGGCCCCGGCCCGCTCCTTCCGCCGCGCCGACCTCGCCCACGGCGCGCCCGGGGACCGGCCGACGGACCTGGACTACGGGCGGTACGTGCGGCTGGCCGCCGACTACCGCGACGCCGGCTACGCCGACGGGGGCGGGCGGTTCGCCGTGGAGGACCCGGCGTTCAACGCCCTGCTGATCGCCTCCGAGCACGCGCTGGCGCGGATCGCCGGGGAACTGGGCGCGGCGGGCACGGCCCGCCGCGCGCGCGCCGAACGGCTGACGGCGGCGCTGGTGGAGCGCCTGTGGGACCCGGTGCGCGGCATCTTCCTGTGCCGGGACCTGCGGGGCGGGGGGCCGATCGGCGTGAGGAGCGTCTCCGGGCTGGTCCCCCTGCTGCTGCCCGGCCTGCCGGCCGGGATCGCCGCCGCCCTCGTCCGCACCCTGCGCGGGCCCCACTTCGGGCTCGGCGGCACCACCCGGCTCGTGCCCAGCCACGACCTGCTCGGCGAGGCCTTCGACCCGCGCCGCTACTGGCGCGGCCCGGCCTGGTTCAACACGAACTGGCTGCTGGAGCGCGGGCTGCGGGCGCACGGCGAGCGGACGGCGGCCGACGCGCTGCGGGAGGAGTCCCTGCGCGCCGCCGGCGCCACCGCCTTCGCCGAGTACGTCGACCCGTACACCGGCGAGGCCTGCGGCGCGACCGGTTTCGGCTGGACCGCCGCGCTGGCGCTCGACCTGCTGCACCAGCCGCTGGAGGCCGGCGCCTCCCCCACGGCCGCCGGCACGTTCCACCGGGACGGCAGGGGATGACGGGCGACGGCGAGTCACCCCGAGCCGCGTCAAGCCACGTCAAGCCACGTCAAGCCACGTCAAGCCACGGTCGGGCCGGGCAAGGGACGACAAAGGATGGCAAGGGACGACAAGGGAGGGGATGGGGGATGACGGACCGGCATCATCTGCTCGTGCACGGGGCGACCTTCGCCGCGGTGGGGGACCGGGGCGACATCAGCGGGGTGCGGGGCGGCGGTTCACCGGACGGGCTGTTCGTCCGGGACGCCCGGCACCTGAGCCGCTGGCAGCTCACCGTCGACGGCGCGGTGCCCGAGGTGCTCAGCCCGGTCGCGGACGGGGGCGCGGCGCGCTGCGTGCTCGTCCCGCGCGGCGACCGGCAGGAGCCGCCCGCGTACACCGTCTTCCGTGAGCAGGCGGTCGGGGACAGCTCCTTCGTGGAGCTGCTGCGGGTGACCAGCAACCGCCCGGTGCCGGTCACCGTGCGCCTGGCGATCACCGCCGACGCCGACTTCACCGACCAGTTCGAGCTCCGCTCCGACCACCGCACCTACGTCAAGGCCGGCGCCGTGCGCTCCCGCCACCTCCTGGACGACGGCATCGAGTTCGGCTACCGGCGGGCCGAGTGGCACGCCTGCACGGCCATCACGGCCGAGCCCGCCCCGGACGCCGTCGAGGAGACCGGCACCGGCGCCCGCCGCCTGGTGTGGACGCTGGAGCTGGCACCGCTCGGCACGACCGAGCTGACGCTGCGCGTGGTGGCCCGTCCGCACGGCGACCGCCGGGCCCTGCGCGTACCCCGTTCGCCCGCCGCCGTGAACGACCAGCTCCTGGCGCTGGAGGACGGGTTCGCGCAGGGCGTGGCCCTCCCGGCCGGCTGGCCGGAGCTGGCGGCGGCCTGCGCGCGCGGACTCGCGGACCTGGCCACCCTCCAGGTCCCGGCGACCGGACCGGACGGCGAGGAGTTACGCGTCCCGGCGGCGGGTGCCCCCTGGTTCCTCACCCTGCTCGGCCGGGACGCCCTGCTCACCTCGCTGTTCGCGCTGCCGTACCGGCCGCAGCCGGCCGCCGCCACGCTCCTCGCGCTCGCCGCCACCCAGGCCGGCGGGTCCGGCGCCTCCCCGCTCGCCCAGCCCGGCAAGATCGTGCACGAGGTGCGCCACGGCGAGCTGGCGCACTTCGGGCAGGTGCCGTACGGGCGGTACTACGGCTCGGTCGACGCCACCCCGCTGTTCCTGGTCCTGCTCGGCGCGTACGTCGAGCGGACCGGGGACGCGGCGACGGCCCGGCGCCTGGAGCCGCACGCCCGGGCGGCGGTCGGCTGGATGCTGGACCACGGCGGGCTGACCTCGCACGGCTACCTGGTCTACCGCGCCGACGGGGGCGGCCTCGCCAACCAGAACTGGAAGGACTCCCCCGGCGCGATCTGCTCCGCCGACGGCACCCGGCCCACCGGGGCGGTGATGGCGGCGGGCGCGCAGGGCTACGCGTACGACGCGCTGCGCCGTACGGCGGCGCTGGCGCGGACGGTGTGGGCCGACGAGACGTACGCGGCCCTGCTGGAGCAGGCGGCTGCCGACCTCAGGGACCGCTTCCAGCGGGACTTCTGGATGCGGGAGCACTCCTTCCCGGCGCTCGCGCTGGACGGGGAGGGCCGCCGGGTCGACGCGCTCGCGTCCGACGCCGGGCACCTGCTGTGGTCCGGCCTGCTGGACAAGGAGTACGGCGGGGCGGTGGGCCGCAGGCTCCTGGAGCCGGACTTCTTCTCGGGCTGGGGCGTGCGCACCCTCGCCTCCGGCCAGCCGGCGTACCACCCGCTGTCCCACCACCGGGGTTCGGTCTGGCCGCACGACAACGCGCTGATCGCGCTGGGCCTGGCCCGCTACGGCCTGCACGACGAGGCCCGCACGGTGGCCCGCGCCCTGGTCGACGCGGCGACCGCCACCGGCCACCGCCTCCCGGGGGTCCTGGCGGGCTACGGCCGCGGGACCCACCCGGAGCCGGTCCCCTGCCCGCACGCGTGCGTGCGGGAGTCCCGGTCGGCGGCGGCCCCGCTGGCCCTGCTCACGGCCGTCGGGGGTGCCTGACGGTGGGTTGACGCGCCGTTTGCCGGGTGTTTGCCGGCGGCCCTGAACGGGCGCCGGGAGCGAGCCGTACGGGAGGGCGGCGGGCGCCGGCCTCTCGCGCGGCCCGCCGGTCTTCGACGGCCGTCGATCACGGGTCGCGCAGGGAAGGACCTCCGGGTTGCCTCAGCACACGAACACGCGCCAGCCGGCCGGTACGGCCGGGGAATCCGGGGGCGAGGTCCCGCCGCCGGCGGCGGACGGCCCCGCCGGGGAGGGCGGGGCGCAGGGGAAGGCGGCGCCCGAAGGCGCCGCACCCGCCGCCGCGCCCGCCGCGTCCGAAGCCGCCGCGCCGGCCCCCGCGCCCGGCGGGCCCCCCTCCGTGCCCGCCGGAGCGAACGGGCCGTCCGCGCCGGGGGCCGGGGGCCGGGCCGGCGGGTCCGTCCGGCGGGTCCGGCAGCACTGGCGCGCCGGGCACCCCACCGCCGCCCGCGTCCTGTCCGGGACCGCGACCGCCCTGTCCGTCCTCCTCGTGCACGTCTGCCTCCAGATGCCGGGCACCCTCGGCGAGCTCGGACCGGGGCAGTTCCTGCGGCTGCCGGCCGAGGCGGTCATGGGGGCCGTGGTGCTGCTCAGCCTGCCGCGCGGGCCGCGGCTGGTGGTGTCGGCGCTGGCCGGCGCCGTGCTGGGCGCCGTCACCGTCGTGAACATGGCCGACATGGGCTTCAACGAGTACCTGGGCCGGCCCTTCAACGTCGTCCTGGACTGGGCCCTGCTCGGCGACGCCCGCGCCTACCTGGACGACACGCTCGGCACCGGGGCCGAACTCGGCGTCTCGGCCGGGGCGGCCGTCCTGGTGCTCCTGCTGGTCGGCCTCGCCGCGCTGGCCACCGTGCGGCTGGGCGGGCTGCTGGCCGGGCACCGGGCGCGGGCGTCCCGGGCCACCCTGGTCGCCGGCACCGTCTGGATCACCTGCACCGCCCTCGGTCTGCAGGTCGGCGGCGCGCCCCTCGCCTCGCAGCACACCGCCGGCGTCCTCAAGGCCCAGGCCCGCACCGTGCGGGACACCCTCAGGGACGAGGCGGAGTTCCGGAAGGTGGCCGGGGTGGACGCCTTCGGCGCGACCCCCGGCTCCCAGCTCGTGCCGGGCCTGCGCGGCAAGGACATGATCTTCACGTTCATCGAGAGCTACGGCCGCAGCGCCGTCGAGGACCCGGTGATGTCCCCCGGCGTCGACAGGACCCTCGACGAGCGCACCGAGGCCCTGGCCCGTGCGGGCTTCCACGCCAGGAGCGGCTGGCTGACCTCGGCCACCTACGGCGGCAGCAGCTGGCTCGGCCACTCCACCGCCCTGTCCGGCCTGTGGGTCAGCAACCAGCAGCGCTACCGCACCGTCATGGCGAGCGACCGCCTCAGCCTCACCGGGGCCTTCCGGAAGACCGGTGCCTGGGACACCGTGGGCGTCATGCCGGGCGTGCAGAAGAGCTGGCCCGAACGGGAGTTCTACGGCCTCGACAAGGTCTACGACGCCTTCCGGCTCGGGTACCGGGGGCCCAGGTTCAGCTGGTCGACCATGCCCGACCAGTACGCCCTGGAGCAGTTCCAGCAGCGGGTGCACGGCAAGCGGCGCACCGGCGGCAAGCAGCTGATGTCGGAGATCATCCTGACCTCCAGCCACCAGCCCTGGGCGCCGGTCCCGAAGATGGTCGGCTGGGACGAGCTGGGCGACGGCTCGGTGTTCCGGGGCATCGAGGCGGCGGGCAACAGGCCGGCCGACGTCATCGCCGACACCACCAGGTCCCGCCAGGAGTACGGCAGGTCGATCCAGTACTCGGTGACCGCCCTGACCCAGTGGCTGGAGCGCTACGGCGGCGACGACACGGTCCTGGTGTTCCTCGGCGACCACCAGCCCATCGCCCGGGTCAGCGGCGACCACGCCAGCCGGGACGTGCCGGTCTCGATCGTCGCCAGGGACCCGAAGGTCCTCGACGCGATCGCCGGCTGGGGCTGGACCGAGGGACTGCGGCCCGCGCACGACGCGCCGGTGTGGAGGATGAGCGCCTTCCGCGACCGCTTCCTGACGGCCTACGGCTCCACCCCGCACCCCGGCGGGAGCTGATCAGCCGCCCGAGGTGTCGAGCTCGGCGTCCTCGGCGACGCCCGCGCAGTCGTACGGGTCCTTCAGCCAGCCGTCCGGCAGCACCACGCGGTTGTTGCCGGACGTACGGCCCCGGGGGCCGTCGGCACCGGCCGGCCAGGGCTGGTCCAGGTCCAGCTCGTCCAGGCCGGCGCGCAGCTCGTCGAGCGAGGAGGTGACCGCGAGCCGCCTGCGCATCTCGGAGCCGACCGCGAAGCCCTTCAGGTACCAGGCGACGTGCTTGCGGAAGTCGATGACGCCGCGGGACTCGTCGCCGAGCCACTCGCCGAGCAGGGCGGCGTGGCGGACCATGACCCCGGCCACCTCGCGCAGGGTGGGCCGCACGAAGTCCGTGCGGCCCTCGAAGGCCGCCACCAGGTCGGCGAACAGCCACGGCCGGCCCAGGCAGCCGCGCCCGACCACGACCCCGTCGCAGCCGGTCTCGCGGACCATGCGCAGCGCGTCCCCGGCCGACCAGATGTCGCCGTTGCCGAGCACCGGGATCTCCGGGACGTGTTCCTTCAGGCGGGCGATGGCCTCCCAGTCGGCCGTGCCGCCGTAGTGCTGGGCGGCCGTGCGGCCGTGCAGGGCGATGGCCGTGACGCCCTCCTCGACGGCGATGCGGCCGGCGTCGAGGTAGGTGATGTGGTCGTCGTCGATGCCCTTGCGCATCTTCATCGTCACCGGGAGGTCACCGGCGCCGGAGACGGCCTCGCGCAGGATCGCCCGCAGCAGGTTCCGCTTGTACGGCAGGGCCGAGCCGCCGCCCTTGCGGGTCACCTTGGGGACCGGGCAGCCGAAGTTCAGGTCGATGTGGTCGGCGAGGTCCTCCTCCGCGATCATGCGGACGGCCTTGCCGACGGTCGCCGGGTCGACGCCGTACAGCTGGATCGAGCGCGGGCGCTCGCTGGCGTCGAACCTGATGAGCTGCATGGTCTTGTCGTTGCGCTCGACCAGCGCCCGGGTGGTGATCATCTCGCTGACGAACAGTCCCTTGCCGCCGCTGAACTCCCGGCACAGCGTGCGGAAGGGCGCGTTGGTGATCCCCGCCATGGGCGCGAGCACGACGGGCGGGCGGACCGTGTGGGAACCGATCTGCAGGGGGACTCGAGCGTGGACATTGCCCCATTGTCCCGCACCGGTGACGGTGCCCGCCCCGGCCCGCGGACGGTGCGCGGAAACAAACGTGCACGACTCATTAGTTAGGTGCACTATCGAAATGCACGTACGATGGTACGCATGCCCGAGCTGAGCCACCGCCGACGCCTGCTCGTGCTCGCGGTCTGCTGCATGAGCCTGCTGATCGTGAGCCTCGACAACACCGCCCTGAACGTCGCCCTGCCCTCGATGCAGCGCGAGCTGCACGCCACCACCTCCGGCCTGCAGTGGACGATCGACGCCTACACGCTGGTCCTGGCCTCGTTGCTGATGCTGGCCGGCTCCACGGCCGACCGGATCGGCCGCAGGAAGGTCTTCCTGACGGGCCTGGTCGTCTTCAGCGCCGGCTCGCTGCTCTGCTCCCTGGCCCCGAACCTGGAACTGCTGGTCGTCTTCCGCATGGTGCAGGCGGTCGGCGGTTCGATGCTCAACCCGGTCGCCATGTCGATCATCACCAACACCTTCACCGACGCCCGTGAACGCGCCCGCGCGATCGGCGTCTGGGGCGCGGTGGTCGGCATCTCGATGGCGGCCGGCCCGCTGGTCGGCGGCCTGCTGGTGGAGTCGGTGGGCTGGCGGTCCATCTTCTGGGTCAACCTCCCGGTCGGCCTCGCGGCCCTCCTGCTCACCCTGCGGTTCATCCCGGAGTCCCGCGCGCCCAGGGCCCGCCGCCCCGACCCGGTCGGCCAGGTGCTGGTGATCGCCCTGTTCGGCGCGCTGACGTACGCGATCATCGAGGCGCCCGACGCCGGGTTCGGCACGGTGGCCCCCTTCGCCGCCCTCGCCGCCGTGGCGCTGCTGGCCCTGCTCCGCTACGAGCCCCGGCGCCCGGAGCCCCTGATCGACCTGCGGTTCTTCCGGTCGGCGCCGTTCAGCGGGGCCACCGTGATCGCGGTCAGCGCGTTCGCCGCGCTCGGCGGGTTCCTGTTCCTGTCCACGCTGTACCTGCAGAACGTGCGCGGTCTCGACGCCCTGCACGCGGGCCTGTGGATGCTGCCGATGGCGGCGCCGTGCTTCCTGTGCGCGCCGCTGTCCGGACGGCTGGTCGGCAGCCGCGGTCCGCGGCTGCCGCTGCTGGTGGCGGGCGCCGCGATGACCGTGAGCGGGGTGCTGTTCGCCGCCTTCGAGGCGGAGACCTCGAACGTCACGCTGTTCGCCGGGTACGTCCTGTTCGGCATCGGCTTCGGCTTCGTGAACGCGCCGATCACCAACACGGCCGTCTCCGGGATGCCCAGGGCCCAGGCCGGCGTCGCGGCCGCGGTCGCCTCCACGAGCCGGCAGCTCGGCCAGACGCTCGGCGTGGCCGTGGTCGGAGCGGTGCTGGCGTCCGGGGTGGGCTCGTCGCCGTACCGGGACGCCTTCGTCACGGCCGCCCGGCCCGGCTGGTGGATCCTCGCGGCCTGCGGTTTCGCGGTCCTGGTGCTCGGCCTGCTGACCAGTGGACCGTGGGCCCGCCGCACCGCGGAGCGCACGGCGCAACGGCTGGAGTCGGTCGAGGTCCGCCAGGTGGTGGGGGCCTCGGAGGGGGCCTGAGGGGGGGACCCCGGCCGGTCACGGACCGGCGCCGGCCCGCAGGCCCCGCACGACCAGGTCGGCCACCGCCGTGAACTCCTGCGCGATGCCGGGCCCGTGCCACTCGCGGGCGTGGAAGGGGTCGTGGAAGCGGCCGGTGGCGTGGAAGACGGCGCGGGCCGTGACGGCCGGGTCGGTGGCGGCGAAGGTGCCCGAGGCGACGCCGGCCGCGACGATCCGGGTCAGCCGCACGGTCAGGTCGGCCATGTGCTCACCGACCGCTTCGCCGTTCTCGCCGGCCAGCACCGAGGAGGTGGCGAACAGCTCCGGGTCGTCGCCCGCCTTGTGCCGCTTGGCCTCGAACAGGGCGGCCGGCCAGGCCCGCAGCCGCTCCTCCGGGGTGCCGTCCCCGGCGGCGATGCCGGCGAGCCGCTGCGAGGTGCGGTCCGGCCACCGCTTGGTCACGGCCTCGCGCAGCGCCGCCTTGGTGCGGAAGTGCCGGTAGACGCTGCCGTGGCTGACGCCGAGCGCGCGGGCCACGTCGACCACGGTGGCCTTGGCCGGGCCGTGGCGGCGCAGCACCTCCTCGGTCGCCTCGAGGATGCGCTCGGCGGTCCGGGTCTCGCTGGACGGTGCCGTGGCGTAGACCGTACCGGGGGGCGGGATCAGCGTTCGCTGTCGAGGTGTGCCATCTGCGCGGCCGGGTAGCGGTCGCCCGCCGCCGCGTCCGCCGGGACGGCCTCCTCGATGGCGGCCAGGTCGGCCTCGTCCAGGGTCACCTCCAGTGCGCCGAGCGACTCCGCCAGCCGCTCGCGGGTGCGGGCGCCGACGAGCGGGACGATGTCCTCGCCGCGGGAGAGCACCCAGGCGACGGCGATCTGCGCGACCGTCACGCCCTTGTGCTCGGCGATCGCGCGCAGGGCCTCGACCAGGGTCAGGTTGTGCCGGAGGTTCTCGCCCTGGAAGCGGGGCGAGAAGGCGCGGAAGTCGTTTGCCGGCAGTTGCCGGTCGGGGGAGAAGTGTCCGGAGATCAGGCCGCGGGACAGCACGCCGTACGCGGTGATGCCGATGCCCAGTTCCCGGGTGGCGGGCAGGATCTCCCGCTCGATGCCGCGGGAGACGAGGGAGTACTCGATCTGCAGGTCGGCGACCGGGGCGGTGGCGGCGGCCCGGCGGACGGTCTCGGCACCGACCTCGCTCAGGCCGACGTGCCGGACGTACCCCTTCTCGATCAGTTCGGCGATCGCCCCGACGGTGTCCTCGACGGGCACGTCCGGGTCCAGGCGGGCGATCCGGTAGACGTCGATGTGGTCGACACCCAGGCGCTGCAGGGAGTAGGCGGCGAAGTTCTTCACGGCGGCGGGGCGGCCGTCGTAGCCGCTCCAGTTGCCGTCGGGGTCACGCAGGGCGCCGAACTTCACGCTGACCAGCGCCCGTTCGCGCCGGGCGGCGGGTGCGGTGCGCAGGGCCTCGCCGAGCAGCATCTCGTTGTGGCCCATGGCGTAGAAGTCGCCGGTGTCCAGCAGGGTCACGCCGGCCTCCAGGGCGGCGTGGACGGTCGCGACGGACTCCGCGCGGTCCGCGTCGCCGTACAGCGCGGACATGCCCATGCAGCCGAGGCCGAGGGCGGAGACCCGGGGGCCGGTGGTTCCGAGGGTTCGGGTTCGCATCGTCATGCCACCACCCTGGCACGACAGGCCGACCCGATCCGCGTCGTCGACGGCGTCCTCGCCGCGGTGCCGCCCGGTTTCGGCCCGGCCGTGGACCCGGAGACGGCGTACGTCACCGGCGGCAACGCCATCTACGGCTCGATCCGGGGCGCGCACCTGCCGGTCGTCAAGAAGGACGCGGACAACGGCCGGCCGTGGTGGCTGGACACGAGTACCGCAGCGGCAGCACGTGCGGCTGCTCCGGCGACTCCTGCGCGGCGGGCACCGTGGCGGGCTCCACGGCGCAGACCGACCGCCTCGACCGGGGCCTGGTGGTGCAGGGCACGACGATCAGGGTGCCGTACGACAAACAGGCGCCCGGTCCGCCCGCCCGGCCGGGCGCGGGCGGCTACACGGCGCCCTCGCCGGCCGCCCGGCCCGGCGCCGCTACGGCGGCTCGCTCAAGGGCCTCATGACCTGGTCGGCCGACGGGGACGGCTCGAAGGACCGGACCTTCGGCGACCACGTCAAGGCGCTGCAGGGCCGCTGAAGGCAGAGCCGCTGAGGGCACGGCAGCGGCCCGTCGCGCCCGAACGCCCGCCCACCGGCCGACCGGGTCGGCGATGGACGGGCGTCCTCGGGCACGTTCGGGGGCGGGGCCCCCGGGGGCGGTCACCGCCCCGGGACTCAGCAGCCCAGCAGACGTCCGGCCAGGTAGCCCTCGATCTGGTCCAGGGACACGCGCTCCTGCTTCATGGTGTCCCGCTCGCGCACGGTCACCGCGTTGTCCTCGAGCGTGTCGAAGTCGACGGTCACGCAGTACGGCGTGCCGATCTCGTCCTGGCGGCGGTAGCGGCGGCCGATGGCGCCGGCGTCGTCGAACTCGATGTTCCAGTGCTGCCGCAGCGCCTGGGCCAGGCCCTTGGCCTTCGGGGACAGCTCGGGGTTGCGGGACAGCGGCAGGACCGCGACCTTCACCGGGGCCAGGCGGTGGTCGAGGCGCAGCACCGTGCGCTTCTCCATCTTGCCCTTGGCGTTGGGGGCCTCGTCCTCGACGTAGGCGTCGAGCAGGAAGGCCAGCATGGTGCGGCCGACGCCCGCCGCCGGCTCGATGACGTACGGCGTCCAGCGCTCGCCGGCCTCCTGGTCGAAGTAGGAGAGGTCCTGGCCCGAGGCCTTGGAGTGGGCGGAGAGGTCGTAGTCGGTGCGGTTGGCGACGCCCTCCAGCTCGCCCCACTCGCTGCCGCCGAACTGGAAGCGGTACTCGATGTCGGCGGTGCGCTTGGAGTAGTGGGAGAGCTTCTCCTTCGGGTGCTCGTACCAGCGCATGTTCTCCTCACGGAGACCGAGGCCGGTGTACCAGCCCCAGCGCTGCTCCATCCAGTACTCCTGCCACTGCTCGTCCTCGCCCGGCTTGACGAAGAACTCCATCTCCATCTGCTCGAACTCGCGGGTGCGGAAGATGAAGTTGCCCGGCGTGATCTCGTTGCGGAAGGACTTGCCCATCTGCGCGATGCCGAACGGCGGCTTGCGGCGCGAAGTCGTCTGCACCTGGCCGAAGTTGGTGAAGATGCCCTGGGCGGTCTCGGGGCGCAGGTAGGCGACGGACCCGGAGTCCTGGGTCGGGCCGAGGTGGGTGGAGAGGAGGCCGGAGAACTGCTTGGGCTCGGTGAACTGGCCCTTGTTGCCGCAGTTCGGGCAGTTCACGTCGGCCAGGCCGTTGGCCGGGGCGTGGCCCTTCTTCTCCTCGTACGCCTCCTCCAGGTGGTCGGCACGGAACCGCTTGTGGCACGAGGTGCACTCGGTCAGCGGGTCCGTGAAGGTGGCGACGTGGCCGGAGGCGACCCAGACCTCGGGGGCCAGGATGACGGACGAGTCGATACCGACCACGTCCTCGCGCGACGTCACCATGTAGCGCCACCACTGGCGCTTGATGTTCTCCTTGAGCTCGACACCCAGCGGTCCGTAGTCCCAGGCGGCACGCTGTCCACCGTAGATCTCACTACAGGGGAAAACGAAGCCACGGCGCTTGCTCAGGCTGACGATGGTGTCGATCTTGTCGGCGGCCACGGTGCTCTCTTCATTACGACGACGGGCGTTGAAGCGAGATGCTTCCAGCGAATGACTCAGGGTACCGGCGAGGGCTCCCCCTCGACCAAATCGGTGCCGCCCGGAAGCTTGTTGACAACGGTTTCCATATGAGATGAAAATGACTGTCATGAACGTACGACGACGCCTCATACCCGCCGCCGCCGCGACCGCGGTCGCCGTCCTCGGGCTCGGCACCCTCTCCGCCTGCTCCACCGACAACGCCGCCGCGGGCACCACGGGCAGGTTCGACGTCGTCGCGTCGTTCTACCCGATGGCCTTCCTCGCCGAGCGGATCGGCGGCGCCCACGTCCACGTCACCACCCTCACCTCCCCCGGCCAGGAGCCGCACGACCTGGAGATCAGCCCGCAGCAGATCGCCCGGCTCCAGGACTCCGACGCCGTGCTCTACCTGAGGAACCTCCAGCCCTCCGTCGACGAGGCGGTGGCCCAGTCCGCGGTGACGACCAAGATCGACGCGGCCGCCCTGACCACGCTGGAGGACCACGGCAACGAGGTCGGCGGCCACGCGGCGGCGCACGACACCGCCCGGGGCGGGGAGGCGACGGGCAAGGACCCGCACATCTGGCTCGACCCGGTGCGCTACGCCCAGGTCGCCGAGGGCGTCGGCAAGGCCTTCGCGAAGGCCGACCCCGACCACGCGGCCGACTACGAGAAGAACACCGCGGCCCTGGTGAAGAGGCTGGACGCCCTCAACACCCGCTTCAAGAAGGGGCTCGCGGACACGAAGACCAAGGTCTTCGTCACCACCCACGCCGCCTTCGGCTACCTCGCCGAGCGCTACGGCCTCACCGAGGAGGCCATCAACGGCCTCGACCCGGAGTCCGAGCCCAGCACCGCGCGCGTGCGGGCCCTGGAGAAGATGACCAGGGCCGACGGCGTCACCACCGTCTTCTACGAGACGCTGGTCAGCGACAAGACCGCCCGGACCATCGCGGACGACGCGGACCTGCGGACGGACGTCCTCGACCCGATCGAGGGCATCACGGCGAAGTCCCGCGGCAAGGACTACTTCTCGGTCCAGGAGGCCAACCTCAAGGCCCTGCGGCAGGCCCTGGGCGCCGCATGACCGGTACGGAGGGCGACATGGACGAACCCGTCATCGCGATGCGCCGGGTGAGCGCCGAACTCGGCTCCCGCCCCGTGCTGCGCGGGATCGACCTGACCGTGCGCCGCGGGGAGGTCGTCGCGCTGCTCGGCGCGAACGGCTCCGGCAAGTCGACGGCCGTGCGCAGCGTCATCGGCCAGGTGCCGGTGACCGGCGGCGGCGTCGAGCTGTTCGGCACTCCGCACCACTCCTTCCGGGACTGGGCGCGGGTGGGGTACGTACCGCAGCGCACCAGCGCCGCCGGCGGGGTGCCGGCCACCGTGACCGAGGTCGTCTCCTCGGGCCGGCTGTCCCGCACCCGCTTCGGCCTCTTCCGCAGGAGCGACCGGGAGGCCGTCCACCGCGCCCTGGAGCTGGTCGGCATGGCGGACCGCGCCGGGGACTCGGTGACGGCGCTGTCCGGCGGCCAGCACCAGCGGGTGCTGATCGCCCGCGCCCTGGTCGCCGAGCCCGAACTGCTGATCATGGACGAACCGATGGCGGGCGTGGACCTGACCAGCCAGGAGGTGCTCGCGCGGACGCTGCGCGAACAGGTCGCCGCCGGCACGACGGTCCTGCTCGTGCTGCACGAACTGGGCCCGCTGGAGCCCCTGATCGACCGGGCGGTCGTCCTGCGCGACGGCCGCGTGCTGCACGACGGCCCGCCGTCGGCGGCCGGTCGGCACACCCCGTCCGGCCAGGACCGGGCCGGCCCGGCGGCCGTCACCGCCCTCGGCGGGGGCGCCTCGCACCACTGCCTCGACCCGCAGGCGCCCACGGGCGCCGAACCCTTCCGCACGGGACTGCTGAGCTGATGGACCTCCTGAACTACGCCTTCATGCAGCGGGCGCTCCTCGCGGCCGTCCTGGTCGGCATCACCGCGCCCGCGATCGGCATCTACCTGGTCCAGCGCCGCCAGCCCCTGATGGGCGACGGCATCGGGCACGTGGCGATGACCGGCGTCGGCCTCGGCTTCCTGCTGAACGCGTCGCCGGTGTGGATGGCCACGGCCGTCTCCGTGCTCGGCTCGGTGCTGATGGAGCTGATCCGCTGGTACGGCAGGACGCGCGGCGACATCGCCCTCGCGATGCTCTTCTACGGCGGCATGGCCGGCGGCGTGATGTTCGTGAACATCGCGCCGGGCGGCTCCAACGCCAACCTGACCTCGTACCTGTTCGGCTCGCTGTCGACGGTCTCCCCGTCCGACGTGACCGCGATCACGGTGCTGGCGGCCTTCGTGGTCGCCGTCACCCTCGGTCTGCGCCGTCAGTTGTTCGCGGTCAGCCAGGACGAGGAGTTCGCCCGGGTCACCGGGCTGCCCGTGCGCGCCCTGAACCTGCTCACGGCCGTCACCGCGGCCGTGACCGTGACGGTCGCCATGCGGGTGGTCGGGCTGATCCTGGTCTCGGCGCTGATGGTCGTCCCGGTCGCCGCCGCGCAGCAGCTCACCCGGAGCTTCGCGGCGACCCTCGCGATCGCCGTCGCCCTCGGCGTCACCGTGGCGGTCGGCGGCACGGCCACCTCCTTCTACCAGGACGTCCCGCCCGGCGCGACGATCGTGCTGCTGGCCATCGCCGCGTTCGCCGTACTGACCGCGCTGGCCGCCCCGCTGGCCCGGCGGCGCGCCCGCGCGGCCGCCGCGGCGCAGCCCGCGGACGGCCCGGCACAGGGCCCGGTCCCCGCCGCGCGGGAGGCCGGCGACGGGATCGGCGTCTGACCACCGCGCATCCCGGGCTGGCACAATGGCCCGGCCAGACGCCAGACGTGAGGAGGCAACCGGTGACGATCGCTGGACCGCCCGTGAAGGGCCGCGCGACCCGACAGCGTGCAGCCGTGGCGGCGGCCCTGGACGAGGTCGACGAGTTCCGCAGCGCCCAGGAGCTGCACGACATGCTCAAGCACAAGGGCGACTCGGTCGGGCTCACCACCGTCTACCGCACGCTGCAGTCCCTCGCCGACGCCGGCGAGGTCGACGTCCTGCGCACCGCCGAGGGCGAGTCCGTCTACCGCCGCTGCTCCAGCGGCGAACACCACCACCACCTGGTCTGCCGCGCCTGCGGCAAGGCGGTCGAGGTGGAGGGCCCGGCGGTGGAGAAGTGGGCCGAGGCCATCGCGGCCGAGCACGGCTACGTGAACGTGGCCCACACGGTGGAGATCTTCGGCACCTGCGCGGACTGCGCCACGGGCTGAGGGGTGTCCGGCGGCGCCCCCGGACACCCCCCGGCCACCGGCTACGAGGCGGACCCGCCCTGCGTCGCCGGCGGTTGCTCGTTGGGCACGGCTCCGCCGAACCGGCGGTCGCGGGAGGCGAACTCCAGGCAGGCGCGCCACAGGTCGCGCCGGTCGAAGTCGGGCCACAGCACGTCCTGGAAGACCATCTCGGCGTAGGCGCTCTGCCAGAGCAGGTAGTTGGAGGTGCGCTGCTCGCCGCTGGGGCGCAGGAACAGGTCGACGTCCGGCATGTCCGGGTAGTACAGGTACTTCTGGATGGTCTTCTCGGTGACCTTGGACGGGTCGAGGCGGCCCGCCTTCACGTCCTCGGCGAGGGCCTGCGCCGCGTCGGCGAGTTCCGCCCGGCCGCCGTAGTTCATGCAGAAGTAGAGGGTGAGCAGGTCGTTGCCCTCGGTCTGCTCCTGGGCGACCTGCAGTTCCTTCGCGACCGACTTCCACAGCCTGGGCATGCGGCCCACCCAGCGCACCCGGATGCCGAGTTCGTCGAGCTGGTCGCGGGTCCGGCGGATGAAGTCGCGGTTGAAGTTCATCAGGAAGCGGACCTCGTCGGGCGAGCGCTTCCAGTTCTCGGTGGAGAAGGCGTACAGGGAGATGTTGCGGACGCCGATCTCGATCGAGCCCTGCAGCACGTCCAGGACGCGCTCGGCACCGACCTTGTGGCCCTCGGTGCGGGGCAGCCCGCGCTCCTTGGCCCAGCGGCCGTTGCCGTCCATGACGATCGCCACGTGGTTCGGGACCAGCTCGCCGGGGAGCTTCGGCGGCCGTGCGCCGGACGGGTGCGGTTCCGGCGTCCTGTACTCCCGGCGCCGGCGCCCCAGGAATCCGCGTACGGCCATGTGTCCCTCGTCTCCTCGCCTTGCTTACTTCTCTACGTACCGCAGTGAGCGCAGCCCGCGCTCCAGGTGCCAGTGCAGGTAGGCGGACACCAACCCGCTCCCCTCGCGGACGTACCGTGCCTCGCAGGCGTCCGCCGTCCCCCAGTCTCCCGTAAGCAGCGCCCCCAGCAGCACCAGGGTCTGCGGGGAGGGCACGACGCTGCCCGGCACCCGGCAGTCGGCGCAGACCGAGCCGCCGGAGGCGACCGAGAAGAACCGGTTCGGGCCGGGCATGCCGCACCGCGCGCAGTCGCCGAAGCTGGGCGCGTAGCCGTTGACGGCGAGGGAGCGCAGCAGGAAGGCGTCCAGGACGAGGTGGGGGGCGTGCTCGCCGCGGGCGAGGGTGCGCAGGGCGCCGACCAGCAGCAGGTACTGCTGGACCGCCGGCTCGCCCTCGTGGTCGGTGAACCGCTCGGCGGTCTCCAGCATGGCGGTGCCCGCGGTGTAGCGGGCGTAGTCCGCCACGATCCCGCCGCCGTAGGGGGCGATGGTCTCGCTCTGCGTGCACAGCGGCAGCCCGCGCCCCACCAGTTCGCCGCCCCGCGCGAAGAACTGAACGTCGACGTGGGAGAACGGCTCCAACCGGGCCCCGAACTTCGACTTCGTGCGACGCACACCCCTGGCCACGGCCCGCACCCGGCCGTGCCCGCGGGTGAGCAGCGTGATGATGCGGTCCGCTTCGCCGAGTTTCTGGGTCCGCAGGACGATGCCGTCGTCGCGGAACAGACTCATGGCTCCATTCTGCCCGCCCGCGGGAGTCGCCCGGGCCCGGGGCGGTCCTTCAGGCGGTCCCGGCCCGGCTGAGCACGGCCGCGTGGGCCGTCGCGGCCCGCTGCCACTCGGCCGCGGTGGCCCGGCGGGCGTCCTGCGGCCTCGTGTCCCACTCCCGCCCGCCGCCGAACGGCCGCAGCTGCACGTACGGCCCCTCGTGCCCCATGACGACGCCGAGGCGTCCGGTACGGGTGTCGACGGCACAGGCGCCTACGGGAAGTTTCATCGCGTCCACCCCCGGTCGCTCCCCCGCCCGCGGCGGTTTCACTCTTCGCGTACCCCTGGTGGCCCAGCGTCACCACGTCCGGACGGGTCCCGGCCGCCCGGCCGGCGCCGGCCCGCCGGGACCCCGCGGCGCCCCACCGCCACGGGTGCGCCCGGGACGGCCGCACCATTCGTGCGCGACGCCTTGACCGCCCCCGCGAGCCCTCCTATGGTCACGCTGACCGACCGGACGTAGGACGTCGGATGTCCGCCCTCGCCGCCCCGACCCGCTGGAGGAACCGTGCGCGACGACGTGACCCGCGGCTTCCCGGCCCCGCCCCGCCGGTCCCTCCTCGCGTCCGCGGGAGCGCTCGGCGCGGCGGCCGTGCTGCCGTCCGCCCTGTCGGCCTGTTCCGCCGGACCGCCGTCCACGAACGACACCGGCGGCGGGGGCACCGGACGGGACCGGACGCTGACCGCCGTGATCGGGTACGGCAACGACGGCAGCTGGGACCCGACGCAGACGGCGTCCGCGTTCGCGATGGCCGCCAACAACCACGTCTACGAAGGGCTGCTCGACACCGACCCGATCTCCCGGGTGCCCTACCCGGCGCTGGCGACGGCCTTGCCCGAGGACGCGGACGCCACCACGTGGCGGTTCACGCTGCGCCCGGGCGCGACCTTCCACGACGGCGAGCCGGTCACCGCCGACGACGTGGAGTTCGTCTTCGACCGGATCCTCGGCCCGGACACCCAGACCCTCGCCAGGGGCTTCTTCGCGAGCTGGCTGCAGGAGGCGCGCGCGGTCGACGCGCGCACCGTGGAGCTGGTGCTGCGGTTCCCCTTCCCCGACGGGCTCGCCCGGCTCACCCTGGCCAAGGTCATGCCGCGGCACGTGTTCTCCCGGCCCGGCGCCTGGGACGACGCGGTCAAGGGACTGGCCGTCGGCTCGGGGCCCTACCGGCAGACCGCGCACCACCCGAAGTCGAACACCGTCTTCGAGGCGTCCAGCGCCTACAACGGCCCGCGCAGGCCCGCGTTCCGCCGGATGAACTGGCTGACGGTCGTGGACGCGGCCTCGCGGGTGGCGCGGATCTCCGGGACGGGCGCCGGCGCGCAGATCGCCGACAACATCCCCTACGCCAACGTCCCGAGCCTGGAGCGGGGCGGCCTGAGGGTCGCGGGCGGCGCCGGGATGAACAACCTGTTCCTGATGTTCAACACCCGGCACAAGCCGTTCGACGACGTGCGGGTGCGGCAGGCCCTGCACTACGCCATCGACACCGAGCGGATGGTGCGGGTCGCGCTGAAGGGCCACGGGAAGCCGTCGACGTCGTTCCTGGACGAGGGCAACCCCGCCCACCGGCGGGCCCGGACCGTCTACGGCCACGACCCCGCAAGGGCCAGGGCGCTGCTGAGGGCCGCCGGGGCCGAGGACCTGGAGGTCGAGATCACGGCGGTGAACGTCAGCTGGGTCGTGGACTGCCTGCCGACCGTCAAGTCGTCCTGGGACGCCGTCGGCGTGCGGACGACCCTCGCCCCGCAGGAGACCACGGCCGTCTTCACCAAGCTGGACCAGCGGCAGGACTACCAGGTCGTGGCCGCCGCCTCGAACCCGAACCAGTTCGGCGTCGACCCGGACCTGATCATGCGGTACAACTACGGGCCCGACAACCTCTGGATGCGCTACGCCCGGTGGGCCGGCGACCCGGTCGCCCGGCGGCTGTTCACGGACCTGGACCGGGCGACCCGGGAACCGGACCCGGCGGGGAAGCGGGCGATGATCCAGGACTGCGTCGACGTCGTCGCCGAGCAGGCCGTGCTCTACCCGGTCGTCCACAACGAGCTGATGACGGCCTGGGACCCGCGCGAGCTGACCGGGATAAGGGCGCAGCCCTACCCCGGCGTCAGCCTCCTGCGGGCCTCGTGGGCCTAGCCGCATGACGGCCGTCGTGCGCATCCTGCTGCGCCGGACCGCCCTGCTCGTGCCGCTGCTGCTCGGGATCGTGCTGTTCGTGTTCCTGGTGATGCGCTTCTCGGACGTGGACCCGGCGTCCGCGTTCTTCCAGGGCGCGAACCCGACCCCGCGGCAGCTGCACGACTTCCGGGAGCGCAACGGGCTGCTCGATCCGCTCCCGGTGCGCTACGTCCGCTTCCTCGCCGGGCTGCTCCACGGCGACCTCGGCACCAGCGCCCTGACCCGCGCCCCGGTGGCCGACCAGGTCGCCACCGCGCTGCCGCTCACCCTCCAGCTGACCTTCCTCGGCCTCGGCATCGCGGTGGTGCTGGCACTGGCGGGCGGGATCACCGCGGCGGTCCACCGCGACCGGCTGCCGGACCAGGCCGTCCGGGTCGTGTCGCTGATCGGGGTGGCCGCGCCCGGGTTCTGGCTGGCGCTGCTCATGATCCAGTACCTGGCGGTGGACCGGGGCTGGTTCCCCACCGGCGGCTACGTCAACCCGGCCGACTCGGTCACCGGCTGGCTGAGGACCATGGCGCTGCCCGCCCTCGCGCTCTCGCTGCCGGTGGCCGCGCAGCTCACCCGGATCGTACGGACCTCGGTGGTGGAGGAGCTGGACAAGGACTACGTGCGCACCGCGATCGGCAGCGGGCTGCCGCCCCGGGTGGTGGTCGGGCGCAACGTCCTGGTGAACGCGCTGGTCAACCCGCTGACCGTGCTCGGGCTGCGGATCGGCTACCTGCTCGGCGGCGCCGTCGTCATCGAGACCGTCTTCGCGCTGCCCGGCATGGGCAAGCTGATGATCGACGCCGTGCAGAACGGCGACCCGGCCGTCGTGCAGGGGGTCGTGCTGACCACGGCCACCGGGTTCGCCGTCGTCAACCTCGTCATCGACCTGCTGTACCTGCTCGTCAACCCACGACTGAGGGCGGCCTGATGGTCACGCGCGCGAGCCTCACCGAACGGCCCTCCCGGCCCGGCGCCCGCCTCCGGGGCCGGTGCCGGCTGCCGCTGCGGTCGCGGGCGGCCGTCTGCTTCCTGGCGCTGGTCGTCCTGGTCGCCGTCCTGGCGCCGCTGCTCGCCCCGGACGACCCGCTCGGCCAGCAGGACCCGGCCGGCGGCACCGGGCACCCGTCCGCCGCGCACTGGATGGGCCAGGACAGCCTAGGCCGGGACGTCCTGAGCCGGCTGATGTACGGCGCCCGCTGGTCCCTGGCGGTCGGTCTGGGCGCGACCGGGCTGGCACTGGTGGCCGGCGCGCTGCTCGGGGCGCTCGCGGCCACCTCCCGCAAGGCGGTGGACGAGACGCTGATGCGCTGCCTGGACGTGGTGATGGCGTTCCCCGGCATCGCGCTCGCGGCCGTGCTGGTCGCCGTGTTCGGCGGCGGGATCGGCGTGCTGGTCTGCGCGCTCGCCTTCCTGTTCACCCCGCCGGTGGCCCGGGTGGTGCGGGCCAACGTGCTGGACCAGTACGGGGAGGACTACGTCACGGCGGAACGGGTGATCGGCGCGCGCACCGCGCACATCGTGCTGCGGCACGTGGCCGTCAACTGCGCCGCCCCGGTGCTGGTGTTCTGCACGGTCCAGGTCGCCGAGGCCATCGTCTTCGAGGCGTCGCTGTCCTTCGTCGGCGCGGGCGTGCGGCCCCCCGCCCCGTCCTGGGGCGGTGTCATCGCCGACGGCAGGAACATGGTGCTGACCGGCGGCTGGTGGGCGACCGTGTTCCCGGGGCTGCTGATCCTGCTCACCGTGCTGTCGCTGAACGTCCTGTCCGAGGGCGTCTCGGACGCGTGGGCCGCCCCGGCCGCCCGGGAGGCGGCGGCGCCCGGGGACCGGGGGAAGACCCCGGAACCCGGCACCGGGGAGGTGCTGCGGCTGCCCGGCCTGGCCGGGGCCGCCCGGCGGCTGCGCTCCCGGGCCCGCCCGCTGCCCGGCCCCGGCGCGCGGCCGGTGCTCGCGGTGGAGGACCTCGCCGTCGGCTTCCCGGACCGGCACCGGGGCGTGGACGTCGTCGACGGGGTCGGCTTCGAGGTGTACCCCGGTGAAGTGCTGGGCCTGGTGGGCGAGTCCGGCTGCGGCAAGTCGCTGACCGCGCTCGCGGTGATGGGACTCCAGCCGAAGGGGGCGCGCGTCAGCGGCCGGGTGCGCTTCCGGGAGCGCGACCTGCTGGCCGAACCGGCGCGGGTGCGGCGCCGGCTGCTCGGGCACGAGATGGCGATGGTCCACCAGGACGCGCTGTCCTCCCTGAACCCGGGGATGACCGTCCGCGCCCAGCTGCGGCAGCTCGTCCGGCGCGGGGGCCGGCGCGACCCGCGCGAGCTGCTGGCGCTGGTGGGCCTGGACCCGGACCGCACCCTGCGCAGCTACCCGCACGAGCTGTCCGGGGGCCAGCGCCAGCGCGTGCTGATCGCGATGGCCCTGTCCCGGGACCCGGGCCTGGTCGTCGCCGACGAGCCGACCACCGCGCTGGACGTCACCGTGCAGGCGCAGGTCATGGAACTGCTGCTGCGGCTGCGCGCGGAGCTGGGGTTCGCGCTGGTCCTGGTCTCGCACGACCTGGCCCTGGTCGCCGACGTCACCGACCGGATGGCGGTGATGTACGGCGGGCGGATCGTGGAGACGGGCGTGACCGCCGACCTGGTGGGGGCGCCGGCCCACCACTACACGCGCGGGCTGCTCGGCAGCGTGCTGTCGCTGGAGTCGGCCGAGGAGCGGATGACGCAGATCCGGGGCGCCGTCCCGGCCCCCGCCGGCTTCCCGGCGGGCTGCCGCTTCGCCGACCGCTGCCCGTCGGCCACCGGGGTGTGCCGCACCACCGTGCCCGTGCTCGCGGGCACGCCCGCGCACACGGCCGCCTGCCACCACCCGGCGGTGCGGCTGGCCGCGGCGGGAAGCGGGGGCCCGCGGTGATCGTGGAGGTGCGGGACGCCCACGTCGTCCACCGGGTCCGCGGCGGCGGCCTGTTCGGCCGGGACCGGGTCCACGCCCTCACCGGCGCGGACCTGTCCGTGGCGCCCGGTGAGACGGTCGGCGTGGTCGGCGAGTCGGGGTGCGGGAAGTCGACGCTGGTGAAGGTGCTGGTGGGGATCCAGCGGCCGACCTCCGGGACGGTGTCGTACGGGGGCCGCGACCTGTGGTCGATGCCGCCCGCCGAGCGCCGGTCCACGGTCGGCGCGGGCACCGGCCTGGTCCTCCAGGACCCGTCGACGGCGCTGAACCCCCGGCTGACGGTACGGCGCGTCCTGCGCGACCCGCTGGACGTGCACGGCCGCGGCACGAGGGCCGGACGGGAGGACCGGGTCCGGGAGCTGATGTCCCTGGTCGGCCTCCCCGGGGCCCTCGCCGACGCGCTGCCCGGCCAGTTGTCCGGGGGGCAGCGGCAGCGTGTCGCCATCGCCCGCGCGCTCGCCCTCGACCCCGCCCTGGTGGTCGCCGACGAGCCGACCAGCGCGCTGGACGTGTCGGTCCGCGCGCAGGTCCTCAACCTCCTGCTGGAGCTGAGGGAACGCCTCGGCCTGGCCATGGTGTTCGTCTCGCACGACATCCGGACCGTACGGCGGATGAGCGACCGGGTGATCACCATGTACCTCGGCCGGATCGTCGAGGAGACCCCGGCCGACCGGGTCACCGGCGGCGCCCGCCACCCCTACACCCGCGCCCTGTTCTCCGCCACGCCCGGCCTGCTGGAGCCCGTCCGGCCGATTCCGCTGACGGGACCGGTGCCCTCGGCGACCCGCCCGCCGAGCGGCTGCCCGTTCCGCACCCGCTGCTGGCGGGCCGACGCGGTGTGCGCCGGGTCGATGCCGGACTTCTCGGCCGCGTCGCACCCCGGGCACCGCTACCGCTGCCACCATCCCGTGGAGGACCAACCGACCCGCGACCCCGTGCGCCCAGAGCCCGCCCAGGAGCAGTGAATGAGCTTCCCCGCCCCGCTGACCGGTGTCGTCCCGCCCGTCTGCACCCCCCTGACACCGGACGGCGAGGTGGACGTCCCCTCGTTGCTGAGACTGGTCGACCACCTGATCGACGGCGGGGTGCACGGGCTGTTCCTGCTGGGCTCGACCTCCGAGGCCGCCTTCCTCACCGACCGCCGGCGCGCGCGGGTGGTGGAGGCGGTCGTGGGCCACGTCGGCGGACAGCTGCCCGTCCTGGCCGGGGCCATCGACATGACCACCCCCCGGGTGCTGGACCACGTCGCCGCGGTCACCGCGGCGGGCGCGCAGGCCGTCGTCGTCACCGCCCCGTTCTACGCCCGCACCCACCCCGCCGAGATCGTCCGGCACTACCGCCGGATCGCCGCCGCCAGCCCGGTCCCGGTGTTCGCCTACGACATCCCGTCCGCCGTGCACGGCAAGCTCCCCGCCGAGCTGGTCCTGGGCCTGGCCGCCGACGGCGTGCTGGCGGGGGTGAAGGACTCCAGCGGGGACCTGGCCGCCTTCCGGGAGGTGGTCACCGGGGCCCGCGCCCACGCCGGGTTCAGTGCGCTGACCGGCTCCGAGCTGGTCGTCGACGCCGCGCTGGCGCTGGGCGCCGACGGCGCGGTGCCCGGCCTGGCCAACGTCGACCCGCACGGTTACGTCCGCCTCCACCGGCTGTGCCGGGCCGGCGACCGGGACGGCGCGCGCAGGGAGCAGGAGCGGCTGTGCGCGCTGTTCGGGATGGTCGGGGCCGGGGACCCGGCGCGCATGGGCGGCAGCTCCTCGGCGCTGGGCGCGTTCAAGGCGGCCCTGCACCTGCGGGGCGTGATCGACTGCCCGGTGACGGCCGAGCCGCAGGTGCCGCTGTCGGCGGACGAGGTCGCGCGGGTCGGCGGGTTCCTCGCGGGGGCGGGACTGCTCCAGCGGCCGCCGGGGACGGCCGGCCGGCGGAACCCGACGGTGTCGTAGGGGCCCGCCGTGCCCGTCCGGTGCAGGATCCCGGCCGGGCCGGGGCCGGACGGGGCCGGAGCGGGCGGCCGGCCGCCCGGGGAGCGCCGGGAGCCGGGTGGAGGTGCGGCCGGCGGCGGCAACCGCCCGGCGGGGTGTCAGGACGGGGTCCGCGCGGCGGCCAGCAGCCGGGTCACGTCGTCGGCGCGGATGGTCAGCGCCGCGCCGACGGTGGTCAGGGCGCCGCGTTCGGCGGGGGTGTAGGGGCCGTCGGCCAGGGCGATGCGGGCGCCCTGCAGGAAGAGGGACTCGCGGCCCGCCGGGGCCAGGTGCGGGGCCAGCGGGTCGAGGGCCTCGTGCAGCTCTATGGTCAGGCCGGCCCCGCACGGCCCGCCCAGGACCCGGCCGGTGTCGGCGGCGAGGGCCTCGACCAGGGCGGCCAGCTGGTCCTCCGTGCAGTCGTCGAAGCCGGCCGCGCGGACGGTGGCGGCGGCCGTCTCCAGGGCCGTGCGGGAGGAGGTGCCGCCCGCGGCCAGCACGGCGAGGGCGACGGTGTGCGCGGCGTCGCGGAGCATCGCGGAGAAGCGACGGGTGGTGGGGTGGCCGAGGACGTCGGTGCCGTAGTGGTGGCGGCAGGCGGCGCACTCCACGACCGGTCCGGCCGACCCGCGGGGCAGGACGGGCAGCCCGAGGAGGGTGACGCGGCGGCGGCCGGTGAGCCGCTGGTAGTTGCGGTCGCCCCCGCAGCCGGGGCAGAAGAACTCGCCGTCCCCCACGGGTGTCCACGCGGTGCGGGTGCCCAGGATGCGCACAGCCCTGGTGGCACGGCCGTCTCGTCCCCGTACTGGCAGCACGTCGCACCTCCGTAACCGCACGGCAGCATCGCCGTGCTGGCGTGATGTTAGCCACACCACGGAGCCTGAGTCAGTACCCCGGACGAGACCTTTCCGTGACCTCGTCGGCGCGGTGGCCGATAACCGACGGGGCCCCGGCCGCCGTGCACGGCGGCCGGGGCCCCGAAAGAGCCGGTCAGGGGCGTCAGCGGGTCGCGCGGTTCACCGCGGAGACGACCGCCTTCAGCGACGCACGCGTCGTGTTCGCATCGATGCCGATTCCCCACAGGACCTTGCCGTCGATCGCGCACTCGATGTAGGAGGCGGCCTGCGCGGAGGCGCCCTCGCTCATCGTGTGCTCCTGGTAGTCCAGCAGGCGCACGTCGATGCCGAGGGACTGCAGGGCGTCGAAGAAGGCGGAGATCGGGCCGTTGCCGGAACCGGTCAGCACGGTGTCCACGCCGTCCACGGTCGCCTCGACGGTCAGGGCGTCCACGCCGTCGGTGTCGGTGGTGGACTGGCCCGTCCTGACCTGGATGCGGCCCCAGGGGTTGTCGGGGTTCGGCAGGTACTCGTCCCGGAAGACCGCCCAGATCTCCTTCGGGGTGATCTCGCCGCCCTCGGCGTCCGTCTTGGCCTGGATGAGCCTGGAGAACTCGATCTGCATGCGGCGCGGCAGGTCCAGCTTGTGGTCGTTCTTCAGGACGTAGGAGATGCCGCCCTTGCCGGACTGCGAGTTGACGCGGATGACGGCCTCGTAGGAGCGGCCGACGTCCTTGGGGTCGATCGGCAGGTACGGCACCGCCCACTCGATGTCGTCCACCGTGACGCCCCTGGCCCGCGCGTCGGCCTCCATCGCGTCGAAGCCCTTCTTGATGGCGTCCTGGTGGGAGCCGGAGAAGGACGTGTAGACCAGGTCGCCCACGTAGGGGTGGCGCGGGTGGACCTCCATCTGGTTGCAGTACTCCCACGTGCGACGGATCTCGTCGATGTCGGAGAAGTCGATCTGCGGGTCGACGCCCTGGGAGAACAGGTTCATGCCCAGGGTGACCAGGTCGACGTTGCCGGTGCGCTCGCCCTGCCCGAACAGGCAGCCCTCCACGCGGTCGGCGCCGGCCATCAGCGCCAGCTCGGCGGCGGCGACGGCCGTGCCGCGGTCGTTGTGCGGGTGCACGGACAGGCAGACGTGCGCGCGGCGGGAGAGGTTGCGGTGCATCCACTCGAAGCGGTCCGCGTGCGTGGACGGCGTCGAACGCTCCACGGTGGCCGGCAGGTTGAGGATGATCTCGCGGTCCGGGCCGGGCTGCCAGACGTCCATGACCCCCTCGCAGACCTCCAGCGCGAAGTCCAGCTCGGTGTCGGTGAAGATCTCCGGACTGTACTGGTAGCCGAACTCGGTCTCGGGGCCCAGCAGTTTGTCGGCGTACTCCATCACCAGGCGGGTGCCGTCGACGGCGATCTGCCTGATGTCGTCCCTGGAGCCGCGGAAGACCACCCGGCGGAAGACCGGGGCGGTGGCGTTGTACAGGTGGACGGTGGCGCGGTGGGCGCCCTTCAGGGACTCCACGGTGCGCTCGATCAGGTCCTCGCGGGCCTGGGTGAGGACGGAGATCGTCACGTCCTCGGGGACCGCGCCCTCCTCCTCGATGATCGAGCGGACGAAATCGAAGTCGGTCTGGCCGGAGGCGGGGAAGCCGACCTCGATCTCCTTGTAGCCCATCTTGACCAGCTGGTCGAACATCCGGCGCTTGCGCTCGGGCGACATCGGGTCGATCAGGGACTGGTTGCCGTCGCGCAGGTCGGTGGAGAGCCAGCGGGGGGCTGCGGTGATCCGCCGGTCGGGCCAGGTGCGGTCGGGGATGTCGACCTGCTCGTACCGGCCGTACTTGTGGATCGGCATGGAGGTGGGCTGCTGGCGGTTCGCCATGATCGCGTGGGCTCCTCGAGAAGTCCGGGCTGCCGGTGGTCCGGCGGCTCCCGGGTCCGGATGGACGGCCGACGACGCAACGCCAAGCTCCGCGGGGAGGGGGTCGGCCTCGACTACAGGCCCTCGCCGCGGCAGCTAAGGAGGAGCAGCCCGAAACGCATGATGTTCCGCAGCCTAGCCGAGCCGCACCCGGCGTGCGGGCCTGTTCCAGTATGCGGGACCGCCCGGACAAACGAGACGAAAAGTGCGTCATACCACTTCGTGACCCTGCGTGGCGCCGAATGTCCCGGCATTTCACCAATCACGGTGGCGAGTGGTGACAGGGCCGTCACGCAGTGCGAAGGTGCCCGGTATGACCACCAACGGGGGCTTCCAGCCCGTCTTCTGCACGATCGTGCCACCGCACGTCCTCGACCGGCTCGCCCGCAACGAGGACCCCGCGCTCTCCGGCCCCGCCCGCCGCTCCCTGGAGCACGACGCCCTCCAGCGCACCCGCCGCCGCCTGACCACGGTGATCGGGGCGCCCACGGCCGCCCCGCCCGCGGACGCCGCCGCCGACCGGCCGCACCGCACCGTCTACGACGCCCGGCACACCCGGGACCTTCCCGGCGCCGAGGTCCGCGAGGAGGGCTCCGAGCCGGGTCCGGACGCCTCCGTCAACCGCGCCTACGCGGGCCTCGGGGCCACCTTCGAGCTGTACCTGAAGGCGTACGGCCGGCACTCCATCGACGACCGCGGGCTGCCGCTGGACGCCACCGTGCACTTCGGCGAGGACTACGACAACGCCTTCTGGGACGGCGAGCGGATGGTCTTCGGCGACGGCGACGGCGAGATCTTCCTGGACTTCACCATCCCCGTCGACGTCATCGGGCACGAGCTGACCCACGGCGTCACCCAGCACACCGCCAACCTCACCTACTTCGGCCAGCCGGGCGCGCTGAACGAGTCGCTCTCCGACGTCTTCGGCTCGCTGATCAAGCAGTACGCGCTGCGGCAGACCGCCGCCGAGGCCGACTGGCTGATCGGCGCCGGGCTGCTCGCCCCGCGCGTCACCGGGAGCGCGCTGCGCTCGATGAAGGCGCCGGGCACGGCGTACGACGACGACGTCCTCGGCAGGGACCCGCAGCCGGCGACCATGGAGGACTACGTGCGCACCGGCCGCGACAACGGCGGCGTGCACATCAACTCCGGCATCCCGAACCACGCCTTCTACCTGGCCGCCACCGCCCTGGGTGGCTACGCCTGGGAGAAGGCCGGCCGGATCTGGTACGACACGCTGACCGGCGGCGGGCTGCGGCAGGACGCGCTGTTCGCCGACTTCGCCGCCCTGACCGTCGAGGCGGCCCGGGAACGCTACGGCGCCGGCGACGAGACCCGGGCCGTGCAGAAGGCGTGGGAGGAGGTCGGGGTGCGGACGCCGTGAATCCGTACTACACAGTGACCCATGCGGATTCGAGTACGGCGCACGGGCGGTTTCGCGGGCATCGAGCGCCGGGCCGAGGTGGACACCTCGAGCCGGCCCGACGCCGGTGAGTGGCGGGCCCTGGCCGAACGGGCCCTCGCCGACGGCCGGGCCGCGCCCCCGGCGGGGGTCCCGGACGGCTTCCGCTACGAGATCACGGTGGACGGCCGCACGGTCCACGCGGCCGACCCGCGACTCAGCGAGGACCAGCGGGAGCTGATCTCCCGCGTGCTGAAGGAGGGCGCCTGACGGGTGCCGGCGGCGTCCTCCCCGGCGACCGCCGGGTGCCGCGACGCCCGTGCGGCACCGGGGCGTTGACTCCCCCCACCGCGGTGCCGACGATCCGGCCATGGCGACTGACGCACCGGGCGGCGGCCCGGCCCCGTTCCCGCGCTTCCCGGCCGGTTTCCCGTGGGGCGTCTCGACCTCGGCGCACCAGATCGAGGGGCCGCCGAGGAGCGCGAGGCGTCGGTGTGGGACGTGTTCACGGCCGAGCCGGGGCGGGGGGAGGACGGCTCGACGGCGGCGGTGGCCTGCGACCACTACCACCGCTACCGGGAGGACGCGGCGCTCCTGGCCGGCCTCGGCGTGGGCGCGTACCGCTTCTCCGTCTCCCGGCCCCGGGTGAACTCCCCCGGCGGCCTGGACTTCCACGACCGCCTGGTGGACGAGGTGTGCGCGGCGGGGGTGCGGCCCGTGCCCACCCTCTTCCACTGGGACCTGCCCGCCTCGCTGGACTGGCGGGAGCGGGACACGGCGGAGCGGTTCGCCGCGTACGCGTCCACCGTCGCGGAACGGCTCGGGGACCGCGTCCGGAAGTGGATCACCCTCAACGAACCCGCCGAGCACACGTGCCCGGGGCACGCCCCGGGCACCCACGCCCCCGGCGGGCGGCTCCTCCTCGACGCGCTCCCGGTCGCCCACCACCAACTCCTCGCCCACGGCCTCGCGGTACGGGCGCTGCGCGCGGCCGGGGCGGCGGACACCGGCATCGCCAACTCCCACGGCCCGGTCCGGCCCGCCCCCGCCGGGCGTCAGAAGCCCAGGCGGCGCAGCTGCTTGGGGTCCCGCTGCCAGTCCTTGGCGACCTTGACGTGCAGGTCGAGGAAGACGGGCGTGCCGAGCAGGGCCTCGATCTGCTTGCGGGACTTGATGCCGACGTCCTTCAGGCGCTTGCCCTTGGGGCCGATGATGATGCCCTTCTGGCTGGGGCGCTCGATGTAGACGTTGGCGTGGATGTCCAGCAGGGGGCGGTCGGCGGGGCGGTCCTCGCGCGGGAGCATCTCCTCCACCACCACCGCGATGGAGTGCGGCAGTTCGTCGCGGACGCCCTCCAGGGCCGCCTCGCGGATCAGCTCGGCCACCATCACCTGCTCGGGCTCGTCGGTGAGGTCGCCCTCGGGGTAGAGCGCCGGGCCCTCGGGGAGCAGCGGGATCAGCAGGTCGGCCAGCAGGTCCACCTGCTTGGCCCCGACCGCCGACACGGGCACGATCTGCGCCCAGTCGACGCCCAGTTCCCTGCCGAGCTGGTCGACCGCGATCAGCTGCTCGGCCAGGGCCTTGGAGTCGACGAGGTCCGTCTTGGTGACGATCGCGACCTTCGGGGTCCGCTTGATCCCCGCCAGTTCCTTGGCGATGAAGCGGTCACCGGGGCCGAGCTTCTGGTCGGCCGGCAGGCAGAACCCGATCACGTCGACCTCGGCCCACGTCGCGCGGACCACGTCGTTGAGCCGTTCGCCGAGCAGCGTGCGCGGCTTGTGCAGACCGGGGGTGTCCACCAGGATCAGCTGCGCGTCCGGGCGGTGCACGATCCCGCGCACCGTGTGCCGGGTCGTCTGCGGGCGGTTGGAGGTGATCGCCACCTTCTGCCCGACCAGAGCGTTCGTGAGGGTGGACTTGCCCGCGTTGGGGCGGCCCACGAAGCAGGCGAAGCCGGCGCGGTGGACGGCCTCGGCCGGCTGCTCGGATGACTGGGTACGGACGCTCATGGCGCCCATTGTCCCTGATCCACGGGACCGCGCCGTACCAGCGGGCCCCACCCCGGCCTCCGGTGAGCTTCCGGAAACCCACGCGCAACGAAACGTCGCGGAAACATCCCCGTACACGGCCGGAAACGCCCACCGGTGACCCTCTGACGAGCCCCCGTCCCGTTGGAGACGCCCGTGACCCTCGCCGCCGCCCACGTGAACACCGGCGACACCGCCTGGCTGCTCGCCGCGACCGCCCTCGTCCTGCTGATGACCCCGGGACTGGCCCTGTTCTACGGGGGCATGGTCCGCGCGAAGAGCGTCCTCAACATGCTGATGATGAGCTTCGTGTCGATCGCCCTGGTCACGGTGGTGTGGCTGGCGGTCGGCTACTCCCTCGCCTTCGGCGACGACGTCGGCGGCGGGCTCATCGGCGGGCTCGGCGAGGCCGGCATGGCGCACCTGACCCCCGGCAGCGTCCGCGGCACGGTCCCGACCCTGTTGTTCGCCACCTTCCAGCTCACCTTCGCGATCATCACGGCGGCCCTGATCAGCGGTGCGGTCGCCGACCGCACCCGGTTCCCGGCCTGGCTGGTCCTCGTGCCGGTGTGGACCCTGCTCGTGTACGTTCCCGTCACGCACTGGGTGTGGGGCCCGGACGGCTGGATCGGGAGCCGGCTCGGCGCCCTGGACTTCGCGGGCGGTCTGCCCGTCGAGATCACCTCCGGCGCCTCCGGACTCGCCCTGTGCCTGGTCCTCGGCCCGCGGCTGGGCTTCAAGAAGGACGCCGTGCGCCCGCACAACCTGCCCATGGTGGTCCTCGGCGCCGGACTGCTGTGGTTCGGCTGGTTCGGCTTCAACGCGGGCTCCGCGCTCGGCGCGAACGGCCTGGCCGCCGCCGCCTTCCTCAACACCCTCGCCGCCGGCTGCACCGGCCTGCTCGGCTGGCTCCTCGTCGAGCACCGGCGCGACGGCCACCCGACCACCCTGGGCGCCGTCTCCGGCGCGGTGGCCGGCCTGGTCGCGATCACCCCGTCCTGCGGCACGGTCTCCCTGCCCGGCGCCCTGGTCGTGGGGCTGACCGCGGGTGTCGTGTGCTCCCGCGCCGTCGGCTGGAAGTTCCGGCTGGACTACGACGACTCCCTCGACGTGGTCGGCGTTCACCTGGTCGGCGGAGTCATCGGCACCCTGCTGATCGGCCTGTTCGCCCAGCGGGCGATGACCGGCGGCACGGAGGGCCTCCTCTACGGCGGCGGGCTCGTCCCGCTCGGCAAGCAGCTGGTGGCCGTGGTGGCCGTCGCGGGGTACGCGTTCACGGTGTCGTACGGCCTGGGCCGGCTGATCGACAAGGTGATGGGGTTCCGCGCGAGCGAGGAGGAGGAGCTGACCGGCCTGGACCTTACGGTGCACGCCGAGACCGCTTACGATCACGGGGTCCTGGGCCACGGCGCCCCGGTCGCCCACTCCGTCGTCGCCGGAGCCCACAAAGCCCCCACGGCCCCCACCCGGAAGGTCGAGAGCCAGGCATGAAGCTCATCACCGCGATCGTCAAGCCGTACCGGCTGGACGAGGTCAAGACCGCCCTGCAGGAACTCGGCGTGCGGGGTCTGACCGTGACCGAGGCGAGCGGGTACGGCCGGCAGCGCGGCCACACGGAGGTGTACCGGGGGGCCGAGTACCGGATCGACCTGGTGCCGAAGGTGCGCATCGAGGTCGTGGTGGAGGACGCGGTCGCCGACGACGTCATCGACGCGGTCGTCGAGGCCGCGCAGACGGGGAAGATCGGGGACGGGAAGGTCTGGGCGGTGCCGGTGGAGACCGTCGTGCGGGTGCGCACCGGCGAGCGCGGCCCCGACGCGCTGTGACCACCGGGCGGCCCCCGGCCGCCCCCGCGCCGCGCCCGCGCCGTCCCGCGCCGCCCTCCCGCGGCGGCCGGTCGGAAAGTCCTGCGCCGGTGTCGGCGCACCGTCGTACCCTGGACAGTGCGAGGCCGCCCTCAGCTACGCGGCCGTGACGAGGAGGAACCGCAGGCCTACAGCGCCGGCCCATGACTCACACACCCACAGACCGCACCTCCGCGCAGGAGCAGGCGAGAGCGCAGTTCACCGTCCCCGCCCAGCACCCGATGGTCACCGTACTGGGTTCCGGCGACTCCCTGCTGCGCGTGATCGAGAAGGCCTTCCCGGCGGCCGACATCCACGTCCGGGGCAACGAGATCAGCGCGGTCGGCGACCCCGTGGACGTCGCCCTGGTGTCCCGCGTGTTCGAAGAGATGATGCTGGTGCTCCGCACCGGACAGCCGATGACGGAGGACGCAGTGGAACGCTCGATCGCCATGCTCAAGGCGAGCGAGAACGGGACGAGCGACGGCCCGGAGACCCCGGCCGAGGTGCTGACGCAGAACATCCTGTCCTCGCGGGGCCGCACGATCCGGCCCAAGACGCTCAACCAGAAGCGGTACGTCGACGCGATCGACAAGCACACCGTCGTCTTCGGCATCGGCCCCGCCGGCACCGGCAAGACCTACCTGGCCATGGCCAAGGCGGTCCAGGCCCTGCAGTCCAAGCAGGTCAACCGCATCATCCTGACCCGCCCCGCGGTCGAGGCCGGCGAGCGCCTCGGCTTCCTGCCCGGCACCCTCTACGAGAAGATCGACCCCTACCTGCGTCCGCTGTACGACGCGCTGCACGACATGCTCGACCCGGACTCGATCCCGCGCCTGATGGCGGCGGGGACCATCGAGGTCGCGCCGCTCGCCTACATGCGCGGCCGGACGCTGAACGACGCCTTCATCATCCTGGACGAGGCCCAGAACACCTCCCCCGAGCAGATGAAGATGTTCCTCACCCGGCTCGGCTTCGACTCGAAGATCGTGATCACGGGTGACGTGACCCAGGTCGACCTGCCCGGCGGGCAGAAGTCGGGACTCAGGCAGGTGCAGGAGATCCTGGAGGGCGTGGAGGACGTCCACTTCTCCCGGCTGTCGTCCGACGATGTCGTACGGCACAGGCTGGTGGGCCGTATCGTCGACGCGTACGAGAAGTACGACAGCAAGAACGGCACGGAGAACGGCGCCCACGGGGGCGGCCGTGGCAGGACCGGCGCCAAGGGCTCCCAGGGGAAGTAGACCAGCACCAGCATGTCGATCGACGTCAACAACGAGTCCGGCACCGAGGTCGACGAGCAGGCGATCCTCGACGTCGCCCGCTACGCGCTCGCCCGGATGCGCATCCACCCGCTCTCCGAGCTGTCGGTGATCGTCGTGGACGCCGACGCCATGGAGCAGCTGCACCTCCAGTGGATGGACCTGCCGGGCCCGACCGACGTCATGTCCTTCCCCATGGACGAGCTGCGTCCGCCGTCGAAGGACGACGACGAGCCCCCGCAGGGGCTGCTCGGGGACATCGTGCTGTGCCCGGAGGTCGCCGCGAAGCAGGGCGCGGAGGCGCCGACGCAGCACTCGATGGACGAGGAGCTGCAGCTGCTCACCGTCCACGGGGTGCTGCACCTGCTCGGCTACGACCACGAGGAGCCCGACGAGAAGGCCGAGATGTTCGGGCTGCAGGCCGCCATCGTCGACGGCTGGCGGGCCGAGCGGGGGCTGACCGGGCCCTCCCCGGCGCCGACCGTCTCGTAGGGCGGGCCGTCCTCGCATGAGTCCGCAGATCGTGGTCGGCGCGGTCGCGCTGGTCGTCGTGGCCTGGCTCGCCGCCTGCGCGGAGGCGGGCCTGGCCCGGGTCTCCAGCTTCCGCGCCGAGGAGGCGGCGAAGTCCGGCCGCCGGGGCGGTGCCCGGCTGGCGCAGATCGCCGCCGACCCCACCCGTTACCTCAACCTGGCCCTGCTGGTCCGCGTCGCCTGCGAGATGGCGGCGGCGGCCCTGGTGACGTACGCCTGCCTGCAGCAGTTCCCGGCGACCTGGCAGGCGCTGCTGGTCGCCATCGGCGTGATGGTCCTGGTGTCGTACGTCGCCGTGGGCGTCTCCCCGCGCACCATCGGCCGCCAGCACCCGCTGAACACCGCGACGGCGGCGGCGTACGTGCTGCTGCCGCTGGCCCGGGTGCTGGGCCCCATTCCGTCGCTGCTGATCCTCATCGGCAACGCGCTCACCCCGGGCAAGGGCTTCCGCCGCGGGCCGTTCGCGTCCGAGGCGGAGCTGCGCGCGCTGGTCGACCTGGCCGAGAAGGAGTCGCTGATCGAGGACGAGGAGCGCCGCATGGTGCACTCGGTCTTCGAGCTGGGCGACACCCTGGCGCGCGAGGTGATGGTGCCGCGGACGGACTTGGTCGTCATCGAGCGCTACAAGACCATCCGGCAGGCCCTCACCCTCGCCCTGCGCTCCGGTTTCTCCCGGATACCGGTCACCGGGGAGAGCGAGGACGACATCGTGGGGATCGTGTACCTGAAGGACCTGGTCCGCAGGACGCACATCAGCCGGGACGCGGAGGGCGACCCGGTGTCCACGATGATGCGGCCGGCCGTCTTCGTCCCGGACACCAAGAACGCCGGCGACCTGCTGCGCGAGATGCAGAAGGAACGCAACCACGTCGCCGTGGTCATCGACGAGTACGGCGGCACCGCCGGCATCGTCACCATCGAGGACATCCTGGAGGAGATCGTCGGCGAGATCACCGACGAGTACGACCGGGAACTGCCGCCCGTGGAGGACCTCGGCGACGGCCGGTACCGGGTCACCGCGCGCCTGGACATCACCGACCTGGGCGAGCTGTACGGCCTGGAGGAGTACGACGACGAGGACGTGGAGACCGTCGGCGGGCTGCTCGCCAAGTCGCTCGGCCGCGTGCCCATCGCCGGTGCCTCGGCCGAGGTCGAGCTGCCCGACGGGCGCAGGCTCCGGCTGACGGCGGAGGCGGCGGCCGGCCGCCGGAACAAGATCGTGACGGTGCTGGTGGAGCCCGTGGCGCCGGCCCTGGTGCCGGCCGGCGAGGAGGAGTCCGGGTGACGCCTCGGGAGCTGCGCGCCCTGTGCCTGTCCTTCAACGGGGCCGTGGAGGACTTCCCGTTCGGCCCGCGGACCTCCGTCTTCAAGGTGCTGGGCAAGGTGTTCGCCCTGACGGACCTGGACGCGCGGCCCCTGACGGTCAACCTCAAGTGCGACCCGGACGACGCGGTCCGGCTGCGCACCGGGTACGAGGGCCTGATCGTCCCCGGTTACCACATGAACAAGCGGCACTGGAACACCGTGACGGTGGCCGGCGGTCTGCCCGGCCGGCTGGTGAGGGAGCTGGTCGAGGACTCGTACGACCTCGTCGTCGCGGGGCTGCCCAGGGCGCAGCGGCTGCGGCTGGACCGGCCGTGAACGGGCCGGGGTGACTGCCCCGGCCGCCTCGCGGCTTCGTATGCTCGGGGCATGACCGACAGCAACGAGCTCGACCCCGAGGACCGCAAGATCGTCACGCTGGCCCGTTCCGCCCGGGCCCGCAACGGTGTGCCCGAGGGGGCCGCCGTGCGGGACGAGACCGGACGCACCTACGTCGCCGGATCGGTGACGCTGCCCTCGCTGCGCCTGAGCGCTCTGCGCACGGCGGTCGCCATGGCCGTGGCGTCCGGCGCGAAGTCGCTGGAGGCGGCGGCCGTGGTCAGCGGGGCGCAGGAGGTCACGGCGGAGGACCGGGCGGCCGTGGCCGACCTGGGCGGGGCGGACACCCCGGTGCTGCTGGCCGCCCCGGACGGGACGCTGCGGCTGACGGTCCCGGCCGGCTGAGGCGCCGGGCCCGCCCCGCCTCCTCCCGGGCGGCCTACGCCGGGCCGCGGAAGCCGATCGTCGGCACGGCCCGGCGCAGCGGCCAGGGACGGCTCTGTTCCTCCGGGACCAGGCCGTCCAGGAAGGCGTACCGGCGCAGGGCCGTCGGGTCCTGCCCCGGCACGGACTGCACCTTGCGCCACCACGACCCGATCTCCGCCCAGCCGGGCGCCGACAGGGAACCGCCGAACTCCTGGACGGACAGGGCCGCCGTGAGCCCCGCGAAGGCCAGCCGGTCCGCCAGTGGCCAGCCGGCCAGCGTGCCGGTGACGAACCCGGCCACGAAGACGTCCCCGGCGCCGGTGGGGTCCAGCGCCTCCACGGCGATCGCGGGCACCTCGGCGGCCTCCCCCGTGCGCCGGTCCACCGCGTACGCCCCCTCCGCGCCGAGCGTGACGACGGCCAGCGGCACGTGCTCGGTCAGGGCGTGCGCCGCCGCCCGCGGGCAGCCGGCCCGGGTGTAGCGCATCGCCTCCTCGGCGTTGGGCAGGAACGCCTCGCAGTGCCGCAGGTCGGCGAGGCCCGCGAGGTCCCAGGCACCGGTGTCGTCCCAGCCGACGTCGGCGAAGATCCGGGTGCCGTGCCGGGCGGCCTGCGCGATCCAGGGCGCGGGTCTGCCGGGGGTGAGGGACGCGACGGCCGCACGGGCGCGCGGCGGGCAGTCGGGCGCCGGTTCCCCGGGGGGCGGTTCGTGACCGTGGGAGACCATCGTCCGTTCGCCCTCGTAGGCCATGGACACGGTCACCGGCGAGTGCCAGCCGGGCACCGTCCGCGACGGCGACAGGTCGATGCCCTCGCCCTGCTCCAGCGCGTCCCAGCAGTACTCGCCGTAGTGGTCGTCGCCGAACGCCGCCGCGAGGGACGTCAGCAGGCCGAGGCGGGCGAGGGCGGCGGCCATGTTGGCGATCCCGCCGGGGCTGGAGCCCATGCCCCGGGCCCAAGACTCGGTGCCGCGCACGGGCGCCGAGTCCAGGCCGGTGAAGACGATGTCGAGGAAGACGGTGCCCGTGAGGTAGACGTCCCAGGGTGGATCGCCGGGTGCGCGCAGGGCGGCGAGCGGGTCGATCCGGGCCTGGCGGCGTGCCGCCCGGGTGAGGTGCTCCGGTTCCTCTCCGGCGAGGGTGTGGGACGGGGTCACGGTGCGCTCCCTGACGTGGTGCGGGTTCTGGCCAGTGTGCACCACGGTGCCCGCGGCCGGGCGTCGGCGGGGGGAACCCGGGCCGGGTGCCGCCGGATGCCGCCGGACCGGGCGTCACCAGCGCGGGACCGCCGGGGTGACCCAGTCGGGGTCGGTGACGCGCATGGCCGCCGCGTCGTCGCGGTCGCGCAGGGCACCGTCGTCGTCCAGCCAGCGCCGGTGCAGGAACTCCAGCCGGTCGCGGTCGAGTTCGACGCCGAGACCGGGGGCGTCGGAGACGGTGACCCGGCCGCCGTCGAAGGTGAGGCGCCGGGTCAGGACGTCCTCCGACTGCCAGGGGTAGTGGGAGTCGCAGGCGTGGTGGAGGCCGGGGACGGTCGAGGCGACGTGGGTCATCGCGGCGAGGCTGATCCCGAGGTGGGTGTTGGAGTGCATGGACACGCCGACACCGAACGCGCGGCAGATCGCGGCGAGTTGCTGGGTGTTGCGCAGTCCGCCCCAGTAGTGGTGGTCGGACAGCACGACCTGGACGGCGCCGCGGGTGAACGCCTCCTCGATCTCGGCGAAGGTGGTCACGCACATGTTGGTGGCCAGCGGCACGCCGGTGCGGGCGGCCACCTCGGCCATGGCGGGCGTGCCGAGGGCGGGGTCCTCCAGGTATTCGAGGACGTCCCCGATCTCGTCCGCCACCCGCAGCGAGGTCTCCACCGACCAGGCGCCGTTGGGGTCCAGGCGCAGCGGGTGGCCGGGGAAGGCCTCGGCGAGGGCGCGGATCGCGGCGATCTCCTCGTCCGGCGGGAAGACGCCGCCCTTCAGCTTGAAGGAGGTGAAGCCGTGGCGCTCGGTGAAGCGCCGCGCCTGCTCGACGATCCCCGCCGGATCGACGGCCTCGCCCCAGTCGTCCCTCTCGCCGGGCCCGCCCCCCGGGTGGGCCGCGCGCTTGTAGAAGAGGTAGGCGCTGTACTCGACGGCGTCGCGGACCTTGCCCCCGAGGAGGGCGTGCACGGGCAGGCCGAGGGCCTTGCCGAGGGCGTCGAGGCAGGCGACCTCGAATCCGGAGACGACGGACAGGCGCAGCTTGTCCGCGGTCTGCACGCCCCGCAGCCCGCCGACGTCGACGGCGTCCCGGACCCGGGAGGCGTCGACGGCGACCTCGTCGGCGATCGTGAACAGACCGTTCACGTCGCTGACCCGGCGGCCCCGGAGCCGGTCGGCGAAGGGACGGGCGAGTTCCAGGTACTTGGTGTCCCCGTAGGTCTCGCCGACACCGGTGACGCCGTCGGCGGTGACGACCTCCACGATCAGGCGGGGCGTGTACGGCTGGTGGACGCCCTGGGTGTTCAGCAGCGGCGGGTCGGCGACCAGGATCGGCGTGAGCCGGACATCGGTGATGGTCAGGTCGCGGTTCACGGGGCGGCTCCTAGACGTCGTCCATATATGCAAATGGAGGTTAGGTACGCGAACCACGGGCGTCAATGGGGCGGTGCCGCCGGGCACCGCCGCACGGCTACCCGAACCGGTACGCCTCCACCTCGGCCAGGCAGCGCGCCCGCCGCTCCTCGTCGTCCTCCAGGAAGGAGGCGAGGAAGGAGTTGCGGGCCAACTCGCGCAGTCGGTCCTCGCCGAGGCCCAGCACCGAGCGCACCGCGTCGAAGTTGTCGCCCGCGTACCCGCCGAAGTAGGCCGGGTCGTCCGAGTTGACCGTGCACATCAGGCCCGCGTCGAGCATCGCCGGCAGGGGGTGGTCGGCCAGGGTGTCCACGGTGCGCAGCCGGACGTTGGACAGCGGGCACAGGGTCAGCGGGACCCGGTCCCGGACCAGCCGCTCGACCAGCGCCGGATCCTCCACGCAGCGCAGGCCGTGGTCGATCCGCTCCACGCCGAGCACGTCCAGGGCCTCGGTGATGTACGCGGGCGGCCCCTCCTCACCGGCGTGCGCCACGCGGCGCAGGCCGAGGGCGGCGGCGGCCTCGTACACCTCGCGGAACTTCGCCGGCGGATGCCCGACCTCGGCCGAGTCCAGTCCGACGCCGGTGATCCGGTCCAGGTACGGTTCGGCGGCCCGGAGGGTCTCCAGGGCGGACCCGGCGGACTCGTCGCGCAGGAAGCACATGATCAGCCGGGTGGATATCCCGTGGTCCTCCTCGCTGCGCCCGAGCGCCCGCCACAGCCCCTCCACCACCGTGCCCATGCTCAGGCCCCGGGCGAGGTGGGCCTGCGGGTCGAAGAAGATCTCCGCGTGCCGGACGCCCTGCGCGGCGGCGCGGGCGAGGTAGGCGTCGGCCAGGTCCTCGAAGTCCCGCTCGGTGCGCAGGACGGCCATCAGCTCGTAGTACAGGTCCAGGAACGACTGCAGGTCCTCGAAACGGTACGCCTCGCGCAGCGCGCCGGTGTCCGCGTACGGCAGCGCGACGTGGTTGCGCTCGGCCAGCCGGAACGCCAGCTCCGGCTCCAGGGTGCCTTCGACATGGAGGTGCAGTTCAGCTTTGGGAAGGGGCATCAGAGCATCCTACGACCCCGTCACCTGCGCTTTCATCCGCGCTTGGGCACCGGCACCCGCTGCAGGTCGCGCGCCACGGTCAGCTCGCCCGCGAACCCGGCGGCGCGCGCCTGCCGCTCGAACGCCTCCGGTTCGGGGTAGCGCTGGCTGAAGTGGGTGAGCACCAGGTGCCGCACGCCGGCGTCCCGGGCCGCGGCCGCCGCCTGGCCCGCCGTCAGGTGGCCGTGGTCCTCGGCCAGTCGCCGGTCCTCGTCCAGGAAGGTGGACTCGATGACGAGGAGGTCGCACCCCTCGGCGAGCGCGTGCACCCCGTCGCAGAGCCGGGTGTCCATGACGAACGCGAACCGCTGCCCGCGCCGCACCTCGCTGACCTCGTCCAGCGTCACGCCCCGCAGCGCCCCCTCGCGCTGGAGGCGGCCGACGTCGGGCCCCGCGATGCCGTGCGCGGCGAGCCGCCCCGGCAGCATGCGGCGCCCGTCGGGCTCGACGAGCCGGTAGCCGTAGGACTCCACGGGGTGGGACAGCCTGCGGGCCTCCAGCGTGTACGACGGCGTCACCGCGAGGGTGCCGTCGGCGTCGACCGGTGCCTCGGTGAGGCGGACGGTCTCCCGGTAGGCGGTGGCGTACCGCAGCCGGTCGAAGAAGCGCTGCCCGGAGCGCGGGTAGTGCGCGGTGACCTCGTGCGGCACCTGGTCGAGGTTGATCCGCTGGATGACCCCGGCCAGGCCCAGGGAGTGGTCGCCGTGGAAGTGCGTGACGCAGATCCGGTCGAGGTCGTGGGCGGCGACCCCGGCGCGCAGCATCTGCCGCTGGGTGCCCTCGCCGGGGTCGAACAGGATGCCCTCGGCGTCCCAGCGCAGCAGGTAGCCGTTGTGGTTGCGGTGCCGGGTCGGGACCTGGCTGGCGGTGCCGAGGACCACCAGTTCGCGGACGGACACGGGGCTCTACCCGGGGGGCCATTCCAGCCCGCGCCCGCCGATGACGTGCGCGTGGGCGTGCCAGACGGTCTGGCCGGCGCCGCCGCCGGTGTTGAAGACCGTGCGGTAGCTGTCCAGCTTCTCCTCGTCGGCGACGGCCTGCGTCTCGGCGAGCACGTCGGAGGCGAGCCGGGGGGCGCCGGCGGCGAGGGCGGCGGCGTTCTCGTAGTGGGCCTTGGGGATCACCAGGACGTGGGTGGGCGCCTGGGGGTTTATGTCCCGGAAGGCCAGGGTGGTGTCCGTCTCCCGGACGACCGTGGCCGGGATCTGTCCCGCCACGATTTTGCAGAACAGGCAGTCGTCCTGCGGTTCGCCTGCCATACGTGTGCCTCCTGACGCCGGTGATCCAGTACGGGGCATGGTAGTCGGCCGGGCGGGGCCGGCGGCGGCCGGCCGGGTACGTGGGGCGCAGCCGCGCGCGGGCACCGCCCCGCGCCCCTCAGGCCGGCGGGTCCGGCGGGGTCTTGGCGGGCCGCTCCCGCAGTGCCTCCAGCGCCAGTCCGATCGCCGCGTCCAGCTGGACGTCCCGGCCCGCCGCCCAGTCCTGCGGGCGCTGCACGACCTCCACGTCCGGGTCCACGCCGTGGTTCTCGACGTCCCACCCGTACCCCTCCAGCCAGAGCGCGTACTTCGGCTGGGTGATCAGGGTGTCGTCGACCAGGCGGTAGCGGCTGTCGATGCCGATGATGCCGCCCCAGGTACGGGTGCCGACCACCGGTCCGATGCCGAGGGCCTTGATCGCCGCGTTGACGATGTCGCCGTCGGAGCCGGAGAACTCGTTGGCGACGGCGACCACGGGTCCGCGGGGCGCGTCGCGGGGGTAGCTCTCGGGCCGCATGCCGCGCGGGAAGTCCCAGCCGACGATGCGCCGGGCCAGCTTCTCCACGACCAGCTGGGAGGTGTGGCCGCCGCGGTTCTCCCGCACGTCGACCACGAGGCCCTCGCGGGCGACCTCCACGCGCAGGTCGCGGTGGATCTGGGCCCAGCCGGGCGCCTGCATGTCGGGCACGTGCAGGTAGCCGAGCCGGCCGCCCGACCTGCCGTGGACGTGGGCCCGGCGATCGGCGACCCAGGCGTGGTAGCGCAGCGGCTCCTCGTCGGCGAGCGGGACCACGACCGCGTGCCGGGGGTCGCCGCCGCCGGACGGGGAGACGGTCAGCTCGACCGGCTTGCCGGCCGTGCCGACGAGCAGCGGGCCGGGCCCGGTCACCGGGTCGACCGGGTGTCCGCCGACCGCGAGGATCGCGTCCCCGGGGCGCACGGCGACGCCGGGCGCGGCGAGCGGACTGCGTGCGTCCGGGTCGGAGGTCTCCGAGGGCAGGATGCGGTCGATGCGCCAGCTGCCGTCCTCGTGGCGGGAGACGTCCGCGCCGAGCAGGCCCTGGCGAGGGCCGCCGCCGAAGCCGCCGCGCGGGGTGACGTAGGCGTGCGAGGTGCCGAGTTCGCCGTGCACCTCCCACAGGAGGTCGACCAGGTCGTCGTGGGTGGCGAGGCGGTCCAGGAGGGGCCGGTAGCGGTCGAGGACGCCGGCCCAGTCCAGGCCGCCCATGTCGGGCCGCCAGAAGTTGTCCCGCATGATGCGGCCCGTCTCCTCGTACATCTGCCGCCATTCGGCGGCCGGGTCGACGGTCTGCCGGACCCGGCCGAGGTCGACGGTGAAGTGGGAGTCGCCGTCCTCGTCGCCCGGGGCGCGCCGGTCGCCGGGGACGACCTTGAGCCTGCCGCCGGTCCACAGCAGGACGCGCTTGCCGTCGCCGCTGACCTCGAAGTGGTCGGCGTCGGCGGCGAGGTGTTCCAGGCTCCGCTGGGCGAGGTCGTAGCGCTCCAGCTCGGTCTTCGGGTCCGGGTCGTCGGGCGTGGCGCGAAAGGCGCCGAGGACGCCGCGCACCGGGTGCCGCAGCCACAGGACGCCGTCCCGGGCGGCGCGCAGGTTGGAGTAGCGGGCGGCCTCCACCGGGAAGGGCACGATGCGGTCGGCGAGGCCGTCGAGGTCGATCCGGGTGTTCGGGACGCCCTCGCTGTCAGGGGTCTCGTCCTTGTCGGGAGCCTCGGCGGGACGGCCGTGCCGCTGCGGGCCGAACGGGGACGGGGTGGTCGCGGCCAGCGTGATCAGGTACGGGCGGCCGCCCTCCACGAAGGCCAGGTCGAAGACGTGTTCGTCGTAGACCGGGTCGAAGGAGCGGTTCGACAGGAAGGCGAGGTGCCTGCCGTCGGGGGTGAAGGCGGGCGCGTAGTCCTGGAAGCGCAGCGGGGTCGCCTCGGTGACCGACAGGTCGGTGGTGTGGGCCAGGCGCAGCTGGCTGAGCGGGCGGGGGCCGGGGTGGGACCAGGCGAGCCAGCCGGAGTCGGGCGAGAACGCGAGGTCGCGGACGTCGCCGTCCTCGCTGCGGTCGACCTCGCGCACCTCGCCGGTCTCGCGTTCGACGAGCAGCAGCCGTCCGTCGTGGGAGGCGACGGCGGCGCGGCTGCCGTCGGGGGCCATGGCGAGTTCCAGGACGCGGCCGAGCCGGCCGGCGGCCAGCCGGCGCGGGGTCGCGCCGACGGCGACGCCGGTGGCGGGCGCGAACTCCAGGGCGTCCTCGCCCTCGGCGTCCGTCACCCACACCACCCACTCCTCGCCCTCGGCGCGGAAGGTGCGGGGCAGCCGGGCCCGGACGCCGGGCCGGGCGGCGAGCACGCGGGCGGGCCCGAAGCGGTGGGTGACCCAGTGGACGGCGCCGCGCACGGCGACCGCGCTACCGCGCGCGGTGTGGTCGGGGGCGGCCGAGTCGAACCAGCGGGAGGCGTTCACCGGGCGGGGCTGCAGGTCGACGCGCGGGCCGCCGAGCCGGACGTCCAGGCGGCGCGGCTCGGCGGCGTCGAGGTCGTCGAGGAGCCACAGTTCGCCCGCGCTGGAGTAGACGACGCGGCGGCCGTCGGTGGCGGCGTGCCGGGCGTAGAAGCGGTCGAGCGGGGTGTGCCGCCGCAGGCCCGAGCCGTCGGCGAGGGAGGAGTACAGCGCGCCGGTGCCCTCGTGGTCGGACAGGAAGGCGATCCGCTCGCCCACCCAGAACGGGTACTCGACGTTGCCGTCCAGGTCCTCGTGCAGCCGGACGAACTCCCCGCCGCCCTCCTCTCCCCCGGCGGTGCGGTCGATCCACAGCTTGCCCGCCGTGCCCCCGCGGTACCGCTTCCACCAGGCGGCCTCACGGCCCATCGGGGCGGACAGCAGCACGGTGTGCGGGCCGTACGCGACGTCGCCGACGGGCCCGTAGGGCAGGGTGGTGGCGGGTCCGCCGTCCAGCGGGACGGCACGGGCCCAGCTGCGGCGCAGGCTGGCCTGGCCGGCGGTGCTGACGGCGAGGACCGCGCCGTCCGGCGTCCAGCCGCGCACCTGGGTCCTCCAACTGCCCCAGTACGTCAGCCGTCCGGCGGGGCCGCCGTCGACCGGAGCGGTGTGCACCTCGGGGGCGCCGTCGCGGGTGGAGGTCCAGGCGACGGTGGCGCCGTCGGGCGAGATACGGGGGTGGTTCACCGGCACGTTGTCCGCGCCGACCCGCCAGGCCCGGCCCCCGTCGAGGGGGGCCAGCCATACGTCGTCCTCGGCGACGAAGGTCACCAAGTCCCCGCGGAGGTGCGGGAATCGGAGGTAGCCGGAGGATCCTGTCGCAGTGCCCTGAGTCACCCCGTCACCTTATGCGGCGGCCGGCGCGTCCCGCCGCCGGTTCGGATCACTTGCCCTCCACGGGCCAGCAGGTGGGGTCGTTCCTGCACCACAAGGTGCGGGTGACGGTGACCGTCACCGTGGGCCGCCCGCCGGAGGGCTGCCGGGCCGTCGGCGGCCGGTACGTCGGCCCGGGTGTGGCGTCGCAGTCGCCGAGCCCGTCGGCGTGGAACACCTGCCTGCCGCCGACCTTCGCCGTCAGGTCCCCGCGCACGCAGGCGCCGTTGACGGCCCTGGTCACCTTCCCGGTGACGGTGATCTTCCGTCCGTCCTCCGTCCGCCCCTGGCAGTCGACGGAGACCACGGCGGTCTCCGTCGGCGAGGGCGAGCCGGCGGGTTTGCCGCCGTCGGCGTAGGCCCCGGTGCAGGTGAGCCAGTCCACGTTCACGTGGTGCCGTCCCAGCTCGGCGGTCGCGGTCGTGTCGGTGGTGTAGGCGACCGTGACGGAACCCAGCCCGGCCGGGTCGCACGCCGCCGTCGCGCCCGCGGCCACCACCACGAGCCCTGCCACGGCCACCGCCCGCGCGGCCCGCGGCCGGCGCCGCGTCGGTCTCGAATCCCCCATGCAGGTCAGCGTGCCACCGCCCCTCCGCGCGACGGAAGGCCGGATACGGCCACTCACCCGTTCGGGCGATGCCACCGGGCCGTCGCCAGGCGCGCGGCAGCAGTCGCTCCTCGACGGGGAGGCCCGGGCCGGGCGGGTTCCACGGGGTCCCCCGGGGCTTCAGGCCCAGCGGCCGGTGCGGCCCAGGAGCAGGGCGGCGGCGGCGGTGCCGGCGGTGGACGTGCGCAGCACCGTGGGGCCGAGCACGTGGGGCCGCGCGCCCGCCGCCTCGAACAGCGCCAGTTCCTCGGGGGACACGCCCCCCTCGGGCCCGACGACCAGCACGATCTCGCCGTCCTCGGGGAGCGGGGCGGCGGCGAGGCGTTCCGCGCCGCCCTCGTGCAGGACGGCGGCGAAGGCGGCCCCGGCCAGCAGCGCGCCGACCTGCTTGGTCGTCACGGGGTCCGTGACCTCGGGGAAGCGGACCCGGCGGGACTGCTTGCCGGCCTCGCGGGCGGTGGACCGCCACTTGCCGAGGGCCTTGGGACCGCGCTCGCCCCTCCACTGGGTGATGCAGCGGGAGGCCTGCCAGGGCACGATCGCGTCGACGCCGACCTCGGTCATCGTCTCGACGGCGAGTTCGCCCCGGTCGCCCTTGGGCAGGGCCTGGACGACGGTGATCCGGGGGGCGGGCGGGGGTTCCTCGCGGACCGGCTCCAGGTCCCCGACCACCAGGCGGTCCCTGCCCTCGGCCGCCTGCACGACGCCCTGCGTCCAGCGTCCGCGCCCGTCGGTGAGGACGACGTCCTCGCCCGGCCGCAGCCGCTTCACGGAGACCGCGTGCCGGCCCTCGGGGCCGTCGAGCACGAACCGCGGGCCGCCGGCGTCGAGCCGGTCCACGACGAAGACGGGAGCGGTCATCGCGGGCCGCCCCCCGCCGGCAGCGCCGCCGCGGCCTCGGCGAGTTCGGCGGCCAGCACCTCCACCAGGCGCCCGGCGGGCAGCTCGCGCGCCATCCGGTGGCCCTGGCCCGCCCACAGCGCCATGCCCTGGGCGTCGCCGGCCCGGGCGGCGGCCTGCCGCAGCGGCGCGGTCAGGTGGTGGACTTCGGGGTACGCGGCGGGCGCGTACGGCCCGTGCTCGCGCAGGAAGCGGTTGACCAGCGCGCGCGCCGGACGGCCGGTGAAGGCGCGGGTCGGCTCGGTGCGCGTGAACAGGGGGTTGGTCAGGGCCTGTTTGTACAGGGCGGCGGCGCCCGACTCGGGGGTGGCGAGGAAGGCCGTGCCCAGTTGGGCGGCGCAGGCCCCGGCGGCCAGCGCCGCGGCGACCTGCCCGCCGCGCATGATGCCGCCGGCCGCGACCACGGGGAGGGCCACCGCCTCCCGGACCTGCGCGATCAGCGACAGCAGGCCGATGCCGGCGCGGTCGTTCTCCGGGGTGTCGCGGTGGGTGCCCTGGTGGCCGCCGGCCTCGACGCCCTGCGCGATCACCGCGTCGGCCCCGGCCCGCTCCACCGCGCGGGCCTCCTCGGCGGTGGTGGCGGTGACCAGGGTGAGGGTCCCGGCGCGGCGCAGCGCGTCCAGGACGTCCGGGTCCGGGACGCCGAAGTGGAAGGAGACCACGGGCACCGGGTCGTCCAGCAGGACGGCGAGCTTGGCGTCGTAGCCGTCGTCCCGGCCGCTGTCGGGGTCGCCCAGCTCGGTCTCGTACCAGGCGGCCTCGCCGGCCAGCTGGTGGGCGTAGACCTCGACGGCGCCGGACTCGGCGTGGTCCCGCTGGGGCACGAACACGTTCACGCCGAAGGGGCGGCCGGTGAGCCCCCGCAGCTGCTTGATCTCCCGGTACATGCCGTCGGCGGTCTTGTACCCGGCGGCGAGGAACCCGAGCCCCCCGGCCTCGCAGACGGCGGCGGCGAGCTGCGGGACGGAGACTCCGCCCGCCATGGGGGCCTGCACGATCGGGTGGGGCAGGAGATCGGTCAGCGCGGAGGACATGCCCGCATGGTGTCACGTCCTTCGGACGGGGCCGAATCCGGGCGTCCCCGGCGGGAGCCGGGGACGCCCGGACGCCGGCGGGGACGCGTCCGCGCCGCCCGGCCGGCGTCACCGTCCGTTGAACGCGTCCTTCAGCCGGGAGAACAGTCCCTGCTGACCCGGCTGGAACTGCCCCTGGGGCCGCTCCTCGCCGCGGAGCTTGGCCAGCTCGCGCAGGAGGCGCTCCTGCTCGGGGTCCAGCTTGGTCGGGGTCGTCACCTCGACGTGGACGATCAGGTCGCCCCGGCCGCCGCCGCGCAGGTGCGTGACGCCCCGGTCGTGCAGCGGGATCGACTGGCCGGACTGGGTGCCGGGCCGGATGTCGACCTCCTCCATGCCGTCCAGGGTCTCCAGCGGCACCTTGGTGCCGAGGGCCGCCGCGGTCATCGGGAGGGTGACCGTGCAGTGCAGGTCGTCGCCGCGCCGCTGGAAGGTGGGGTGCGGCAGCTCGTGGATCTCGACGTACAGGTCACCGGCCGGACCGCCGCCGGGTCCGACCTCGCCCTCGCCGGCCAGCTGGATCCGGGTGCCGTTGTCGACGCCGGCCGGGATCTTCACCGTCAGCGTGCGCCGCGAGCGGACCCGGCCGTCGCCCGCGCACTCGGGGCACGGCGTGGGCACGACGGTGCCGAAGCCCTGGCACTGGGGGCAGGGCCGGGAGGTCATGACCTGGCCCAGGAAGGACCGGGTCACCTGGGAGACCTCACCGCGTCCCCGGCACATGTCGCACGTCTGCGCCGAGGTGCCCGGCGCCGCGCCCTCGCCGTTGCAGGTGGCGCAGACGACGGCGGTGTCGACCTGGATGTCCTTGGTGGTCCCGAAGGCCGCCTCGTCCAGCTCGATCTCGATCCGGATCATCGCGTCCTGGCCGCGCCGGGTGCGCGAGCGCGGGCCGCGCTGCGACGCCGTGCCGAAGAACGCGTCCATGATGTCGGAGAAGTTGCCGAAGCCGCCGGCCCCGAAGCCGCCCGCGCCGGCACCGCCCGACGGGGAGAGCGGGTCGCCGCCGAGGTCGTAGACCTGCTTCTTCTGCGGGTCCGACAGCACCTCGTAGGCGGCGTTGATCTCCTTGAACCGCTCCTGGGTCTTCGGGTCCGGGTTGACGTCCGGGTGCAGCTCGCGCGCGAGCCTGCGGAACGCCTTCTTGATCTCATCCTGCGACGCGTCGCGGCGCACGCCGAGAACGGCGTAGTAGTCCGTGGCCACCTACGACTCCGCCAGGATCTGTCCGACGTACCGTGCCACTGCGCGTACCGCTCCCATCGTTCCCGGGTAGTCCATGCGGGTCGGTCCGACCACGCCGAGCTTGGCAACCGCCTCGCCGCCCGAACCGTAGCCGACCGACACGACGGACGTGGAGTTGAGTCCTTCATGGGCGTTCTCGTGCCCGATACGCACCGTCACGCCCGGATCCTTCGCCTCGCCGAGGAGCTTGAGGAGCACGACCTGCTCCTCCAGCGCCTCCAGGACGGGCCGGATCGTCAGGGGGAAGTCGTGCCCGAAGCGGGTGAGATTGGCGGTGCCGCCGATCATCAGCCGCTCCTCGTTCTCCTCGATCAGTGTCTCCAGCAGCGTGGAGAGCACCGTGGAGACCGTACCGCGGTCCTCGGCCTCGAAGGCCTCGGGCAGGTCCTCGACCAGTCGCGGCACGTCGGAGAAACGGCGGCCCGCGACCCGGCTGTTGAGCCGGGCCCTGAGGTCCGCGAGCGACGCCTCGCCGAACGGCGCCGGGCAGTCGACCATCCGCTGCTCGACCCGGCCGGTGTCCGTGATCAGGACGAGCATCACGCGCGCGGGGGCGAGCGAGAGCAGCTCCACGTGCCGCACGGTCGAGCGGGTCAGGGACGGGTACTGCACGACGGCGACCTGCCGGGTGAGCTGCGCGAGCAGCCGCACCGTGCGCGCCACGACGTCGTCGAGGTCGACGGCGCCCTCCAGGAAGTTCTGGATCGCCCGCCGCTCGGGCGCGGTCATCGGCTTGACGCCCGCGAGCTTGTCGACGAACAGCCGGTAGCCCTTGTCGGTGGGGATGCGCCCGGCACTGGTGTGCGGCTGCGCGATGTACCCCTCCTCCTCCAGGGCCGCCATGTCGTTGCGCACGGTCGCCGGGGAGACGCCGAGGTTGTGCCGCTCGGTGAGCGCCTTCGACCCCACCGGCTCCTCGGTGCCGACGTAGTCCTGGACGATGGCGCGCAGCACCTTGAGTCTGCGTTCACTCAGCATGCGCGCACCTCCAGCACGTCGTCCCCGGTCCTTCGCTTCGCCCGCCTGGCACTCTGAGCAGGGGAGTGCCAGCGTTCCCCGGCCCAGTGTACGGCCGTGGGGTACGCCCCCGGCAAGGCCGGTCCCGTGCCGCCGCGCCCCGGCCCGCGCCCACCGCTAGCGTCGCGGTATGACGGTGACTTGGGAAGAGCTGGGGTGGGAACGGCTCGCCGCCGGTGTGGGGCGGTGCCGGCTGCCGGGCTGGGACTGCACCTCGGGGCTGGTCCTGGGGGAGGGCACGGCACTCGTGGTGGACGCCGGGTCGAGCCTCGCCGAGGGCGCGCGGCTGCGGGAGCGGGCGCGGGCGGCGGCGGGCCGCCGTGTGACCCATCTCGCGCTGACCCACCCCCATTTCGACCACGTCTTCGGGGCCGCCGCGTTCCCGGGGGCGGAGGTGTACGCGGCGGTGGGCGCGGACGCGGTCCTCGCGCACGACCGCGAGGAGCTGCGCCTGGACGCGGTCCGCAACGGCCTGCCGGTCGCGGACGCGGACGCGGCGGTGGAGGCGCTGGCCGCGCCCCGCCACCCGGTCTGCGGGGAGTGGACCCTGGACCTCGGCGGCGGCCGGCAGGCGCTGCTGGCCAACGTCGGCCCCGGGCACACCGCCCACGACCTCGCGGTCCTGGTCCCCGGCTCCCCCGAGGTCGTCTTCTGCGGCGACCTGGTGGAGGAGTCCGGGCCGCCGCAGGCGGGCCCCGACGCGGTCCCGTCGCGCTGGCCGGACGCCCTGGACCGGCTGCTCGCGCTCGGCGGCGAGGACGCGCTGTACGTGCCCGGTCACGGAGCGGTGGTCGACGCGGCCTTCGTCCGGCGCCAACGGGACGAGCTGGCAACGCGTTTCGGCGTGTCGTGAGCCCTCCCGCCGGGCTTCTCCTATCGTCATGCGAATGCGCCAGTACTCCGCCGACCTGACACCCGCGTGGAAGAAGCCGAAGCCCGTGCCGGAGGTCCCGGCGGAGCCCGGTCTGGTGGTGGAGGAGGCCGGTACCGGGTTCTGCGGGGCGGTGATCGGCTGCGAGGCGGGCACGGTGACGCTGGAGGACCGCTTCGGCAAGCACCGGGTGTTCCCGCTGGAGCCGCGCGGGTTCCTGCTGGAGGGCCGGCCGGTGACGCTCGTGCGGCCGGCCGCCGGCCCGGCGCGGCCCGCCCGCACGGCCTCCGGCTCGGTCGCCGTACCCGGCGCGCGCGCCCGCGTGGCCCGTGCCGGCCGCATCTACGTCGAGGGCCGGCACGACGCCGAGCTGGTGGAGAAGGTGTGGGGCGACGACCTGCGCGTCGAGGGCGTGGTCGTGGAGTACCTGGAGGGCGTGGACGACCTGCCGGCGATCGTGGCCGAATTCGGCCCGGGCCCGGACGCGCGGCTGGGCGTCCTGGTGGACCACCTGGTGCCGGGCACGAAGGAGTGGCGGATCGCCCGGGCCGTGACGAGCGAGCACGCGCTGGTCGTGGGCCACCCGTACGTCGACGTCTGGGAGGCCGTGAAGCCGTCGTCCCTGGGCATCGCGGCCTGGCCCCGCGTCCCGCACGGCCAAGACTGGAAGACGGGCGTGTGCCGGGCGCTGGGCTGGCCGCAGAACACGGGGGCGGCCTGGCGGGCGATCCTGTCGCGGGTGCGCTCCTACAAGGACCTGGAACCGGAGTTGCTGGGCCGGGTGGAGGAGCTGATCGACTTCGTGACGGCACCCGCGTAGCCGCCACGGCCCGGCGGCGCCCCGCGGACGCGGGCGGGGGCGGGGCGGGGGGCGGCCCCCGCCCGGAGCCACCCCGCCCCGTCACGGCACGCCGCGGCCCGGGGCGTCTCAGTCCACGAGGTCGCGCACCACCGCGTCGGCCAGCAGCCGCCCGCGCAGCGTGAGCACGGCGCGCCCCTCCCCGTACGGCCCGGGCTCCAGCAGGCCCCGCCCCAGCGCCCGCCGGGACGCCGCGCGCCCCTCCTCCTTCAGCAGGGACAGCGGGACGCCCTCGCGCAGCCTCAGCTCCAGCAGGATCCGCTCCACCCGCCGGTCCTCCGCCGACAGCACCTCGCGCCCGGCCCCCGGCGACCGCCCCGCCGCCAGCGCCGCCGCGTAGGCCCCCGGGTGCTTGACGTTCCACCAGCGCACCCCGCCGACGTGGCTGTGCGCCCCCGGCCCCGCGCCCCACCAGTCGGCGCCGCGCCAGTACAGCTCGTTGTGCAGGCAGCGCCCCGCCCCGGAGGTGGCCCAGTTGGACACCTCGTACCAGTCGAAGCCCGCCGCCGACAGCGTCTCCTCGGCGATGAGGTACCGGTCCGCGTGCACGTCGTCGTCGGTCGGCGCCACCTCGCCCCGGCGGATCCGGTGGGCCAGCCGCGTGCCCTCCTCGACGATCAGCGCGTAGGCGCTGACGTGGTCCGGGCCCGCGCCGAGGGCGGCGTCCAGGGAGGCCCGCCAGTCGTCGTCCGACTCGCCGGGGGTGCCGTAGATCAGGTCCAGGTTGACGTGCTCGAAGCCCGCCGCCCGCGCCTGGGCCACGCACTCCTCGGACCGGCCGGGGGTGTGGGTGCGGTCGAGGACCCGCAGCACGTGCTGCCGGGCGCTCTGCATGCCGAAGGAGATCCGGTTGAAGCCGCCCTCGCGCAGCGCGGCGAGGTAGGCCGGGTCGACCGACTCCGGGTTCGCCTCCGTGGTGACCTCCGCGTCCGGCGCCAGGCCGAACTCGTCGCGGACCGCCCCCAGCATCCGTACGAGGTCCCCGGCGGCCAGCAGCGTGGGCGTCCCGCCGCCGACGAAGACCGTGCGGACCGCGCGCGGGTCGTCGCCGAGCACCTTGCGGGCGAGGCGGACCTCGTCGGCCAGGGTGCCGGCGTAGTTGTCCCGGGAGGCGAGCACCCCGCCGGTGCCGCGCAGCTCGGTGGCGGTGTACGTGTTGAAGTCGCAGTAGCCGCAGCGGGTCGCGCAGTACGGGACGTGCAGGTAGAACCCGAGGGGCCGGCCGGCCGCCCCGGCGAGCGCGGAGGCGGGCAGCGCGCCGTCGTCGGGGACGGGCTCGCCGTCGGGGAGTGCGGAAGGCATGTCCTCCATTGTCCCGCACGCCGGCGCTCACTCCGCCTGGAGCACCAGCAGGGCCAGGTCGTCCTCCGGGAGGCCGCCGCCGAAGTCGTGCACCAGGCGCCGGATGCGTTCCGCGACCCGCTCGGCGCTCAGGCCCGCGCAGCCGGACAGGGCCCGGGCGAGCCCGTCGCCGTCGTCGAACTGCCGGGAGCCCGAGCGCCGCTCGGTGACCCCGTCGGTGACGCACAGCAGCGTGTCGCCGGGGCGCAGTTCGATGGTCTCGCTGGTGTAGGTCTCGTCCTCGACCACGCCGAGCAGGGTCTGCGGGCGGGCCGCCGTGCGCACCGCGCCGTCGGGGCCCAGCACCAGCGGCAGGGGGTGGCCGGCGGAGGCGAGGGTGCAGCGGACGCCGTCGTCGTGCGGGGTCAGCTCGCCGTAGAGGAGGGACAGGAAGCGGGTCTGGGGGCCGTCGCCGGGCACCACGGGCCGGCCGCCGGCGGTGATCAGCGCGCGGGCGGCGGCGTCGGCGGCCTCGGTGGCGTCGTCCAGCAGGAGCTGGTTGAGGCGGTCGAGGACGTCGGCGACCCGGTAGCCCTCGCGGGCGAGCAGGCGCAGCCAGGGCCGGGCGAGTCCGATCACGACGGCCGCCTCGGGGCCCTTGCCCTGCACGTCGCCGACGGCGAAGCACCAGCGTCCGTCGCCGGCCGGGAAGAGGTCGTAGAAGTCGCCGCTGGGTCCGCCCTGGTGGCACGGCTCGTGGACGAGCGCGCTGCGCATCCCGGGGATCTCGGCGACCGCGCCGGGCAGCAGGCCGCGCTGCAGGACGGCGCTGATGGTGGCCTGGCGGGCGTACTGGCGGGCCGCGCCGATGGCGAGCGCCACCCGTCGGCCGAGGTCCTCGACCAGGCCGGTGACCTCGTCGGGGAAGCCCGCCTGCCCGCACCGTCCGAGGACGAGCGTGCCCAGCGGTCGGCCGCCCGCGATCAGCCGGTACGACAGCGCCGTGCCGCGGGCGCCGCGCGGGCCGAGCGCGTCACCGGGCCAGGGGTGGCGCTGCGGGCCGCGGGGCAGCCCGTCCCGCGGGCGCGGCGGGTCCTTCTCCAGGGCCCGGCCCAGTTCCTCGACGCGGTCCTCGCTGACGTGCCAGACCCGGGCGGGCGCGCCGCCGTCGCCGGCGCGCGCGGTCGCCTCGTCCTCCAGCCACACCGCGCACCAGTCCGCGAGCCGGGGCACGATCAGCTGGCCGGTGAGGGCGACGACGAGGTTCTCGTCGAGCTGTCCGGCGAGCAGGTCGGAGGCCTCGGCGAGGAAGGACAGCGCGCCCCGGCCGAGCCAGTCCCGGTCGCGTCCGGCGCCCGGCGACCGCGGCGCCAGGACCTCGGCGACCTCCAGGGCGTGGTCCGGGGCGGGTCCGTCCGGGCGGCCATCGGCCGGCAGGCGCGCCCACACCGTCTTGCCGCCGGTGCGGTAGGTGACGCCCCAGGACTCGGCGAGCGTGGCGACCAGGCGCAGGCCGCGCCCGTACTCGGGGATGTCGTGGGGCGCCTCGCCGCCCGAGGAGTCGCGCGGGGCGCGCGTGGGGTGCTGGTCGCCGACCTCCACGACGAGCGCGCCGCCCTCCTCCAGCCGCCAGTCGACCCGTACCTCCGTGCCGGCGTGCACGACGGCGTTGGTGACCAGCTCGCTGACGACGGCGAGGACGTCGTCGGCGAGCCGCGGGCAGACGGCCGGCAGCTCGGCCAGCGCGGCCCGCACCAGGGCCCGGGCCGAGCCGGGCGCGAGGGGGCTGCTGGGCAGGACGGCGTGCCCCCGCGCCCCACGAGTGGGGGCCTGGCTCTCCCGCTGCACCGGTATGGCCGCCATGTCCATGCGGCCAGGGTGACAGACCGCCAACGGGGATGAGCACAGGGTCACCGAAACGGGCGACAATGCTCGCGAATCGTGCTAAGAGAGCACCGGAGGACGGACGTGCCCGGACGTGCCCGGACGTGCCCGGACGTGCCCGGGCACGTCCGGGTGGGGCCGGGCGCAAGCCGCCGCGAGCGGCACGGGGCCGTCCCCGCGGAGCCCCGCTAGGACTCCCTGGTGCCCGCGTACATCTCGTCGATGAGGTGCTTGTACTCCCGCTCCACCACCGGCCGCTTCAGCTTCAGGCTGGGCGTGATCTCGCCGTGCTCCACGTCGAGGTCGCGCGGCAGCAGCCGGAACTTCTTGATGGTCTGCCAGCGCTGCAGCCCCTCGTTGAGCTGCTTGACGTAGCCCTCGACCATCGCGACCGTCTGCGGGGCGGCGACGATCTCGGCGTACGACCTGCCCTCCAGGCCGTTGTCCTGGGCCCACGGGAGGATCGCGCTCTCGTCCAGGGTGATGAGGGCGGTGCAGTAGTTGCGGTCGGCGCCGTGCACCAGGATGTTGGAGACGTAGGGGCACACCGCCTTGAACTGGCCCTCGACCTCGGCCGGGGCGACGTACTTGCCGCCGGAGGTCTTGATGAGGTCCTTCTTGCGGTCGGTGATGCGCAGGTAGCCGTCGGGCGACAGCTCGCCGATGTCGCCGGTGTGGAACCAGCCGTCGGGCTCCAGCACCTCCGCGGTCTTCTCGGGCAGCTGGTGGTAGCCCTCCATGATGCCGGGGCCGCGCAGCAGGATCTCGCCGTCGTCGGCGATGCGCACCTCCGTGCCGGGCAGCGGCTTGCCGACCGTGCCGGTGCGGTAGGCCTCGCCGGGGTTGACGAAGGAGGCCGCCGAGGACTCGGTGAGGCCGTAGCCCTCCAGGACGTGGATGCCGGCGCCGGCGAAGAAGTAGCCGATCTCCGGGGCGAGGGCGGCGCTGCCCGAGACGCAGGCGCGCAGCCGGCCGCCGAAGGCCTCGCGGATCTTGGCGAAGACGAGGGTGTCGGCGACCTTGTGCTTGGCGGCGAGGCCGAAGGGGGCGGAGTGCACGCCGGTGCGCATGAAGTTGTCCTGCGTGACCTTGGCGTACTCGCGGGCGACCTCGGCGGCCCACTGGAAGATCCTGTACTTGGCCGCGCCGCCCTCGCGGGCCTTGGCGGCGACGCCGTTGTAGACCTTCTCGAAGATGCGCGGCACGGCCGCCATGTACGTCGGCCGCACCACCGGGAGGTTCTCGATGATTCTGTCGACGCGGCCGTCGACGGCGGTGACGTGGCCGACCTCGATCTGGCCGGAGGTGAGGACCTTGCCGAAGACGTGGGCGAGCGGCAGCCACAGGTACTGGACGTCGTCGCCGCCCACCAGGCCGGTCGCGGCGATCGCCCGGGCCATGTAGGACCAGTTGTCGTGCGGCAGGCGCACGCCCTTGGGGCGGCCGGTGGTGCCGGAGGTGTAGATCAGGGTGGCCAGCTGGTCCCGGGTGATCGCGCCAACCCGCTCCTTGATCAGCTCGGGGCGGGTCTCCAGGTAGGCGGCGCCGCGCCGTTCCAGTTCGGCGAGGGTGGTCACCCAGTCGTCGGTCCGCACGCCGGCCGGGTCGACGACGACGACCTTGGTGAGCGCGGGCAGTCCGGCACGCTGCTCCCGCGCCTTGGCGAGCTGGGCCGCGTCCTCCGCGATCAGCACCCGGCTCTCGGAGTCGGAGAGGATGAACGCCGATTCGGCGGCGTTGGTCTGCGGATAGATGGTCGTGGTGGCGCCGCCGGCGCACATGATGCCGAGGTCGGCGAGGATCCACTCGACCCGGGTGGAGGAGGCCAGCGCGACCCGCTGCTGCGGCTGCACGCCCAGTTCGATGAGTCCGGCCGCGATCGCGTACACCCGCTCGGCCGCCTGGCCCCAGCTCAGCGACTTCCAGTCGTCGGGACCCTGGCCGGAGGCCGGCGGGACCGGGTAGCGGTAGGCCTCGGCGTCCGGTGTGGCCGCCACGCGCTCCAGGAAGAGGGTCGCCACGGACGGCGGTCGGTTCTCGATCAGGGTCTGTGTGTCGCTCACGACGTCCTCCGGGGCCCGCGACGGTGCGGCTGGCTCAGTGCGGCTGGGTTAACTCACGGTGGGGTTCGGGCTCGTTGTTTAACTCGCGAGTAACTATCGAGCAGGGATCAGAGTAAGGCGCGACCGGCCGCTGCGTAAGGGGCACCAGCCTGTCACTTTCCAAAGCGTGAGCGACGTTGCGCACGCGTGGGGCCCGCCGCGCCTCCGCACGACGGGCCCCACTCACCCGGTCCCGGCTCGTAACCGTTCGTTACCAGTGGTTACTTCTTGCCCTTGCCCGATCCCGCGCTGTCGTCGCTGGAGAGGACGGCGATGAAGGCCTCCTGCGGGACCTCGACGGAGCCCACCATCTTCATCCGCTTCTTGCCCTCCTTCTGCTTCTCCAGCAGCTTGCGCTTGCGGGAGATGTCGCCGCCGTAGCACTTGGCGAGGACGTCCTTGCGGATGGCGCGGATGGTCTCGCGGGCGATCACCCGGGAACCGATGGCGGCCTGCACCGGCACCTCGAAGTTCTGCCGGGGGATCAGCTCCTTGAGCTTGGCGACGAGCCGCACGCCGTACGCGTACGCCTGGTCCCGGTGCGTGATCGCCGAGAAGGCGTCGACCTTGTCGCCGTGCAGCAGGATGTCGACCTTCACCAGGGAGCTGCTCTGCTCGCCGGTGGGCTCGTAGTCCAGGGACGCGTAGCCGCGGGTCTTGGACTTCAACTGGTCGAAGAAGTCGAAGACGATCTCCGCGAGCGGGAGCGTGTAGCGGATCTCGACGCGGTCCTCGGAGAGGTAGTCCATGCCGAGCAGGGTGCCGCGCCGGGTCTGGCACAGCTCCATGATCGCGCCGATGAACTCCGTCGGCGCGAGGATCGTGGCCCGCACGACCGGCTCGTACACCTCGGCGATCTTCCCCTCGGGGAACTCGCTGGGGTTGGTGACGGTGATCTCGCTGCCGTCCTCCATGATCACGCGGTAGACCACGTTCGGGGCGGTGGCGATCAGGTCGAGCCCGAACTCGCGCTCCAGCCGCTCCCGGATCACGTCCAGGTGGAGCAGGCCGAGGAAGCCGACGCGGAAGCCGAAGCCGAGGGCCGCGGAGGTCTCCGGCTCGTAGACCAGCGCGGCGTCGTTGAGCTGCAGCTTGTCCAGGGCCTCGCGCAGGTCGGGGTAGTCCGAGCCGTCCAGCGGGTACAGGCCCGAGAAGACCATCGGCTTCGGGTCCTTGTAGCCGCCGAGCGCGTCGGTGGCGCCCTTGGCCTGGCTGGTGATGGTGTCACCGACCTTGGACTGCCGGACGTCCTTCACGCCGGTGATGAGGTAGCCCACCTCACCGACCCCGAGCCCGTCCGCCGGCAGCATCTCGGGCGAGTTGGTCCCGATCTCCAGCAGCTCGTGGGTGGCGCCGGTCGACATCATCCTGATGCGCTCGCGCTTGTTGAGCTGGCCGTCCACGACCCTGACGTACGTCACGACACCCCGGTAGGAGTCGTACACGGAGTCGAAGATCATGGCGCGGGCGGGTGCGTCGGCGACGCCGACCGGGGCCGGGATCTCCTTGACGACCTTGTTGAGCAGCACGTCGACGCCCAGGCCGGTCTTGGCGGAGACCTTGAGCACGTCGGAGGGGTCGCAGCCGACGAGGTTGGCCAGCTCCTCGGCGAACTTCTCGGGCTGGGCCGCGGGAAGGTCGATCTTGTTGAGCACGGGGATGATCGTGAGGTCGTTCTCCATCGCCAGGTAGAGGTTGGCGAGGGTCTGCGCCTCGATGCCCTGGGCGGCGTCGACGAGGAGGACGGTCCCCTCGCAGGCGGCCAGCGACCGCGAGACCTCGTAGGTGAAGTCGACGTGCCCGGGGGTGTCGATCATGTTGAGGATGTGCGTCGTGCCCTGGTCGGGGCCCTCGGTCGGGGCCCAGGGCAGACGCACCGCCTGGGACTTGATCGTGATACCGCGCTCGCGCTCGATGTCCATCCGGTCGAGGTACTGAGCACGCATCTGCCGCTGCTCGACCACACCGGTCAGCTGGAGCATCCGGTCGGCGAGCGTGGACTTGCCGTGGTCGATGTGCGCGATGATGCAGAAGTTGCGGATCAGAGCCGGGGCGGTACGGCTCGGCTCGGGCACATGGTTAGGGGTCGCGGGCACGCAGGGTCCTGTCTCTTGAGGCGCCTTATGCCTCGGGTCGGATCGATACGTAGTCTCCATGGTCCCACGGGGCGGGACCGGGGACCGTTTTGGGCCGCCCGGAGGGCCACTGGTACTGTAGATGGCTGTGCCTCATGCCCTCTCAGCGCGAGGCGCGACCGGAAATCCTGATTCACCGGCACGGGACCCGAGCGGCCCCGCGCCTGAACCTGAAAAGGCTCCTTCGTGGCGAACATCAAGTCCCAGATCAAGCGGATCAAGACCAACGAGAAGGCCCGGCTGCGCAACAAGGCCGTCAAGTCCTCCCTGAAGACCGCGATCCGCAAGGCCCGCGAGGCCGCTGCCGCGGGTGACGTCGAGAAGGCCACCGAGCTGCAGCGCGCTGCCGCGCGTGCGCTCGACAAGGCCGTCTCCAAGGGCGTCATCCACAAGAACCAGGCCGCCAACAAGAAGTCGGCGCTCGCTTCCAAGGTCACGTCCCTCAAGGGCTGAACACCTTTTTGATCTGACCGCCGGAGGGACCCGAGCGGGCCCTCTCTCATCCGCTCCCGTCCGGCACCCCCGACTCGTACGCGGCCTGCGTTCGCCACGCGGGTACGAGTCACCCAGCGTGATCCGGAGGCCCCGGCGCCCTCCCTTCCCCGGGGAGGGCGCCGGGGCCTCCGGCGTGCGCGCGGCGCGACCGGCGGACCGGGCCCGGCCGGCCGGGCAGGGTGCCCGGAGTCCGACGCGTCCCTGACCGGACGGGCGGACGGGGACCGGGGTTGTGGTCCGGGGCCGGGGGCTGTGGTCCGGGATCCGGGAGTTGGGATCCGGGAGTTGGGGTCCGGGGGCTGGGCCCCTGGCGCACCGGCCTATCCGCGTCCCCGGGACCGAGCGGCCCGTGCGACGGTCACCACGGCCTTCTCCAGGGCGTACCCGGGGTCGTCCCCGCCGCCCTTCACCCCCGCGTCGGCCTCCGCGACCGCCCGCAACGCCACGGACACCCCGTCCGGCGTCCAGCCCCGCATCTGCTGCCGGACCCGGTCGATCTTCCACGGCGGCATCCCCAGCTCCCGCGCGAGATCGGCCGGCCGGCCGCCCCGGGCGAACGACAGCTTCCCGATCGCCCGCACCCCCTGGGCCAGCGCACTGGTGATCAGCACCGGCGCCACCCCCGTCGCCAGCGACCACCGCAGCGCCTCCAGCGCCTCCGCCGTACGCCCCTCCACCGCCCGGTCGGCGACGGTGAAGCTGGACGCCTCGGCCCGCCCGGTGTAGTAACGGCCGACGACGGCCTCGTCGATCGTGCCCTCGACGTCGGCGACGAGCTGCGACACCGCCGAGGCCAGCTCCCGCAGCTCGCTCCCGATGGCGTCGACCAGCGCCTGGCACGCCTCGGGCGTGGCCGACCGCCCGGACGAGCGGAACTCGCCCCGCACGAACGCCAGCCGGTCCGCCGGCTTGGTCATCTTCGGGCACGCCACCTCCCGCGCCCCCGCCTTGCGCGCGGCGTCCAGCAGCCCCTTGCCCTTGGCACCGCCGGCGTGCAACAGCACGAGGGTGATCTCCTCGGCGGGCGCCCCGAGGTACGCCTTCACGTCCTTGACCGTGTCGGCCGCCAGGTCCTGCGCGTCGCGCACGACCACGACCTTGCGCTCGGCGAAGAGCGAGGGACTCGTCAGCTCGGCGAGCGTACCGGGCTGCACCTGGTCCGGGGTCAGGTCCCGCACGTCCGTGTCGGCGTCGGCGGCCCGGGCGGCGGCCACCACCTCCTGCACGGCGCGGTCCAGCAGGAGGTCCTCCTGGCCCACGGCGAGCGTCACGGGGGCGAGGGGGTCGTCATTCGCAGTCTTCCTGGCCATCTGGAGAAGCATCCCACGGACCGCTGACAACGCGGCCGGTCCGGCCTACGGCTCCTCCCGCCACCCGTCCCACTCCCCCGCGAACGCGTCCAGCTCCGCGGGGTCCAGCCGTCCGGCCCCGTCGCGCAGGACCACCAGCCACTGGGCGTCCTCCGCGTCCTCCTCACCGGCCAGGGCGTCCCGGACGAGCCGGGGCTCCTCGTCGGTGCCGAAGCGCTCCGGGAGCGCCTCGGCCGCCTCCTCGGCCGCCTCGCGGTCGGGGAGCACCAGCACATGTCTCACATCGCTCACCGCCCCATTCTCCGGCACCCCGGGGGATCCGGAGCCACGAGGTGGGACCCCGGGACGGCCTCCCGCGTCCGGGTCCCCGGTATCCCGCCCCACCGTCCCCCGATGGCCCCCGCCGTCCCCGCCGTCCCCAGGTGTGGCCCCCGGTGGCCCCGCGGGCGCTTCTCAGCCGTTCCTCAGTCCTTCACCACCCGCACCTCCCCGCCCGGCCCTCCCCTCCCCCGCACCGCCAGTGCTCCGTCCCGGTCCGTGCGCAGCACCACCGCGCCGCCCGCCCGCAACCCGGCCACGGTGGCCGGTGCCGGATGGCCGTAGGGGTTGCCGGCACCGCACGAGATGAGTGCCACCCGGGGCGCCACCAGGCGTGTCAGTTCCGGGTCCTGGTGGGCGGAACCGTGGTGGGCCACCTTCAGCACGTCCACCCGGGTCAGCCGGGCCGCCACCGGTGACCGCAGCAGCTCCCGCTGGGCCGGGGGTTCGAGGTCGCCGAGGAGCAGCAGCCGCAGTCCGGCGGTGCGGACGAGCAGGACGATGCTGGCGTCGTTCGGGCCGTCCGGCTCCGGCGGCGGTTCGGGCCCCCCGGGCGGCCACAGCACCTGCCAGGCGAGCGGCCCGGTGCGCCGTTCCTCCCCGGCGACGGCCCGCAGGAGCGGAATGTGCCGTGCGGCGGCCTCCCTCCTCACGAACGCGGCCTGGTCGGCCGGCTCCTCGTAGCCGGTGGTCTCGATCGCGGCCACCGCCCGGCCGTGCAGGACACCCGGCAGTCCCGCGACGTGGTCCGCGTGGAAGTGGGTCAGGAGGACGAGGGGGACGCGCGTGACGCCCAGCTCCCGCAGGCAGCGGTCCACCGGCGCCGGATCGGGTCCCGCGTCGACGACCACCGCGGTCCCCGCACCGGCCGCCAGCACCGTCGCGTCGCCCTGCCCGACGTCGCACACCGCGAACCGCCAGCCGGGCGGCGGCCAGCCCGTGACCACCCGGGCCAGCGGAGCCGGCCGCACCACCACCACGAGGAGCAGCACACCGAGTGCACCGCACCACCACGGATGCCGCAGCAGCCGCCGCCCGGCCAGGACCACACCCACCGTGACCAGCGCCAGCAGCAGCGCCCCGATCCAGCCGCCCGGCCAGTCCACTCCCCCGCCGGGCAGCGCCGCCCCCGTCCGGGCGACCCGCGCGATCCACCCGGCCGGCCAGCCGGCCCCCCGGGCCAGTGCCTTGGCCAGCGGCATCGCCACCGGCGCCGTCGCCAGCGCCGCGAACCCCAGCACCGTCGCCGGTGCCACCGCCACCTCGGCCAGCAGGTTGCAGGGCACCGCCACCAGACTCACCCGCGCCGACAGCACCACGACGACCGGCGCGCACACGGCCTGCGCCGCGGCTGCGGCGGCCAGCGCCTCGGCGAGCCGAGCGGGGACCCGGCGCCGCCGCAGCGCCGCGCTCCAGCCCGGCGCCACCACCAGCAGCGCACCGGTGGCCAGCACGGACAGCAGGAACCCGTAACCGCGGGCCAGCCACGGGTCGTACAGCACCAGCAGCAGGACGGCCGTGGCGAGCGCCGGGAGCAGGGACCGGCGGCGCCCGGTGGCCAGGGCGAGCAGGGCGACCGCTCCGCAGGCCGCGGCGCGCAGCACGCTCGGGTCGGGCCGGCACACGATCACGAAGCCGAGCGTCAGCGCTCCCGCGAGCAGGGCCGTCGTCCGCAGGGACAGGCCCAGGCGCGGGGCGAGTCCGCGGCGCTCGATCCGCCGGGCCAGGCCCGGCGGCCCGATGAGGAGGGCCAGCAGGATCGTGAGGTTGCTGCCGGACACGGCGAGGGTGTGCGCGAGGTCCGTCTCCTTGAAGGCGTCGTCCAGTTCGGGCGTGATCCGTGAGGTGTCGCCGACGACCAGGCCCGGGAGCAGCGCGCGGGCGTCCGCGGGCAGCCCTTCGGTCGCCTCCCGCAGCCCGGCCCGCAGCCGGCCCGCCAGCCGCTGCGGGCCGCTCGGCCCCGCGACGGCCACCGGCCGGTCCCGCACCCGCAGCACGGCCGCGGTCCGGTCGCCGCCCGCCGGCGCCGGTGCCAGCCGCCCGCTCACCCTCAGTCGCGTGGACGGCAGCAGCCCGAGCCAGGCCGCACGCCGTCCACCTCGCGCGTGCCCTCCCCCGGACTCGCCCCCGCTCTCGGACTCGGACTCGCCCTCACTCTCGGACTCGGCCGGCGGTGATCCTGCGGCACGTGCGCCGACGCCCCGCGTGTCCGTGTCCTCCGGCGCCGGCACGTCCGCGTCGACGACCAGGAGCACCGGGCTTCGCGTCCGCACAGCCGCTCCGCCTCCCCCCTCCACGCGCCGCACCTCCGCCCGGGCCAGCACCGCCACCGGTGCCGCGTGGTCGCCCCGCACGCGCGGCCTGCTCGGCCAGGGATCGCCCGTCAGTTCGACCTCGGCGGTCACGGCCGCGAACCGTCGCGCCAGTTCCGGCACCGGCCCGCGCCGCACGTCCGCGCCGTGCAGCCCGGCGGAGGCGGCGGCCGCGGCGACGCAGAGCAGCACGGCGGCGACCGGGGCCCGGGCCCGGGCGGGCCGGGACCCGGGCCGTCCCGCCGGTCCCCGTCTCCCCCGCCGCCGCGCGGACAGCAGGACCGCGCCGAGGACCAGGCAGACACCCGCGATGCCGGCACTCCAGCCCGGTGGGACGCCCAGGGTGACAGCCGCCGTCCCCCAGGCCGCGAGCGCGGCCGGCACCAGACGCAGGTCCGGCGTCCCGCCGTCCCCCACTCCCGCCGGCGGTTCCTCCCCGGTCCGGCTCCCGGCCGGACCACCGGCCCCCGCGGGTACGGACGATCGTTCGTCGTGTGGGCCGCTCATGGCCGTACCAGATCGCGCAGGTCGGAGAAGCGGCGGTCGCCGATGCCGTTGACCTGGCGCAGTTCGCCGACCGAGCGGAAGCCGCCGTGCCGGGTGCGGTAGTCGACGATGTGCTGGGCCAGGACCGGGCCGACTCCGGGCAGGGCGTCGAGCTGGTCGACCGTCGCCGTGCTGAGGGAGACCGGAGCGGCCGGTCCCGCGCCCACCGGTGGGCCGGCCGGTCCGGCACCGGTTCCGGCGCCGGACCCGGGCGGAGGGGCCGGCACCCCCGCGGGCGCGCCGACCACGACCTGCTCTCCGTCCACCAGGAAGCGGGCCCGGTTGAGCCCGTCGGTGCTGACCCCCGGCCGGGCCCCGCCCGCCGCGCGGAGCGCGTCGGCCACCCGCGAACCGGCGGGCAGCCGCCGGATCCCCGGCTCGCGGACCTTGCCGGTGACGTCCACGACGATCTCCCCGCCGGGAGTCGCCGGCGCGCGCACCGCGCCACCGGCCGCCCTCACGATGACCCCCCGTCCGGCGGACGGCCCGGCGAACGGCGCCTGCACGCGCACCGCCTGAGGGGCGCTCACGGACTGTGTGCGGCCCGCCCAGAAGTGCTGGACGGCGAAGGCGGCCACGGCCGCGAGCAGCACGGCGAGCGCGGCCACCGTCCGCCGCTCCACCCCGCACCGCGCCTGCAACCACACCGGCATCCGCTCGCGCAACGCCGCCCCGATCCGCTCCCGCCGTCCCGGCGCGAAAGTCCCGGCCACCCCCGGCCGGAGCGCCGCACCGGCGGGCTCCGTCCCCGGTTCGGCGTCCGCGCCGGGCTCCGGCTCCGAGCGCGCGTCGGCCACCGCGTCCACCGCCTGCCCTACGGAGCCCGGTGCGGGCACCGCAACCGCGGCCGGCGTCGTGACCGGGTCCGTGACCGCACCCGTCCCCGCACCCCCACCCGCCTCCGTCCCCGCACCCACATCCGCATCCGCATCCGCGGCGGTGGTCGCGGGCGGCCTCCGCTCGTCCGGCGGTCCGTTGCCCGACTCGCGCCACTGCACGGCCCGTTGGCCGAAGAGGAGGTCCGCACGGCGGCGCAGCTCCTGCGCCGGTGCGGGCGGACGGTGGCGGGCGCGGCGGTGGCCGGTGGACCGGTGGCGGGCGCGGCCGTCGGAGGCGGGGCCGCGGCCCGGGCCGCTGGTCGGCGTGGCCGTGCGTGAGCGTGGTCGAAGTGCCATGCGACGAGGATGGGACGTCCCGCCGATTCTCGATGATCTTGGCCGGTTTCCGGGGACAGCGGCCCGGTTGTGGACAACTGCACCACCCGTACGAGTGAACGGGCTCGGGGTGCCGGACGTCAGCGGGAGGAGATGACCACTCCCAGCAGGCCCGGCCCGGTGTGTGCCCCGATCACCGCTCCGACCTCGCTGACGTGCAGCTCGACCAGCCCGGGGACCCGCGCCCGCAGCCGGTCGGCGAGGGCGTGGGCCCGGTCGGGGGCCGTGAGGTGGTGGACGGCGATGTCGACCTCGGCGGCGCCCGCCCGGTCGGCGGCGATCTCCTCCAGCCGGGCGATCGCCCTGGAGGCCGTGCGGACCTTCTCCAGGGGCTCGATACGGCCGCCGTCCAGCTGGAGCAGGGGTTTGACGGCGAGCGCGGAACCGAACAGGGCCTGCGCGGCGCCGATGCGGCCGCCGCGGCGCAGGTAGTCGAGCGTGTCGACGTAGAAGTAGGCGGAGGTGCCGGCGGCCCGCTTCTCGGCGGCCGTCACCGCCTCGTCCGCCGTGCCGCCGGCGTCCGCGGTCTCGGCCGCGGCCAGCGCGCAGAAGCCCAGGGCCATCGCGATCATGCCGGTGTCCACCACCCGCACCGGCACCGGCGCCTCGCGCGCCGCGAGGACCGCCGCGTCGTACGTGCCGGACAGTTCGGCGGACAGGTGCAGGGAGACGATGTCGCTCGCGCCGGCCTCGGCGACCTTGCGGTAGGTCTCCGAGAAGACCTGCGGGCTGGGGCGCGAGGTGGTGACCGGACGCCGTTTCTGCAGTGCCTGGGCCAGGGAGCGGGTCGAGATCTCGGTGCCCTCTTCGAGTGCCTGGTCGCCCAGGACCACGGTCAGGGGGACCGCTGTGATGCCGTGGCGCTCCATCGTCCGCGGCGGCAGGTAGGCCGTTGAATCGGTAACGATCGCGACATGGCGGGACATGAGCTGGAGATTACCTGGCGTAGTGCCCGCGCTGCAGCCCGGCCCCTGCGGCGCGGTGCAGGAGCGGTCCGCTCAGGTGGTGCTCTCGGGGCGCGGCTTCTTCTGCCAGGGGTGGGCCGTCCCGCGCGTCGGCGGAGTGATCGCGGGCGCCGCCGGTTCCCCGGCGGCGCCCTGGGTGCCGGGGGTGTCCGGCCGGGTGCGCCGGTGGGCCGCCGGGGCCTCGGCGGGGACCGGGGCGTCGGGCCACGGCGGGGGCGCCGGGGTGGGCTCGGTCCGCGTCCAGTGCCGCAGGGCGCCCGACTCGACGTCGATCTGGGCGCTGAGGGCGTCCAGGTCGTCGTCGGCGAAGCGATGGCCCCGGTCGTGCGCGGCCCAGCGCAGGGAGTCCGCGGAGCGGGTGATGCGCTCGGTGCGGCGGCGCAGGTCGGGCAGGCGCGCGGCGAGTGCGGACCGGTCCGGCTCGGTCTCCAGGCGCTTGAGCTCGGCGTCCAGCTCGTGGCCGTGGGCGCTGAGCCGCTCGAAGAGGCCGAGGGACTCCTTCAGCGACTCGTCCCGGTGCACGCCCGCGCCCAGCGCGTCCTGGGTGGCGCGCATCGAACTGCGCAGCGAGAGCCGCAGTTGGGCGATCTCCCCGGCCGGGCCCGGCCGCATGGAGGACTTGGCGCGCAGGGTGTGGTCCTCCACCGTGCGGCGGGTCTGGGCGATGGTCCGGTCCACGCCGCGCTTGGCCGCGCCGACCGCCTTGACCACGGCCCACACGCCCAGGCCGGCGAACAGCACGAAGAGCAGGGCGAACACGATGAGCACCACTTCCATTCGCTCCTCCTCCGCCGGGTGCGGCACGGACCGCCGCGCTCTCCACGGTAAACGCTGCGGGCAGGTTCGGGGTTCCGGCGGAACCCCGAACCTGCCCGTAGGTGAACACCCGGACGACCGGCGGGCGGGTCCTCGCCCGTCCGCCGGTCGTCCGGCAGCGCTCGCGGCACCGGTGCGGCCGGCGCCCGGCCGTCAGGCGGGAACGATGTTCACCAGCTTCGGCGCCCGCACGATCACCTTGCGGATGCCCGCGCCGTCCAGCGCCGCGAGGACCTTCTCGTCGGCCAGCGCCACCTTCTCCAGCTCCTCCCCGGAGATGGCCGGCGGCACCTCCAGGCGGGCCTTGACCTTGCCCTTGATCTGCACCACGCAGGTCACGGTCTCGTCCACCACGTACCGCGGGTCGGCGACCGGGAAGTCGTGGTGGACGACCGAGTCGGTGTGGCCCAGCCTGCGCCACAGCTCCTCGGCGATGTGCGGGGCCAGCGGGGCGACCAGCAGCACCAGCGGCTCGGCGACCGGGCGCGGCACCGCGCCGCCGGTCTTGGTCAGGTGGTTGTTCAGCTCGGTGACCTTGGCGATGGCGGTATTGAAGCGCATGCCCTCCAGGTCCTGGCGCACGCCGTCGATCGCCTTGTGCAGGGCGCGCAGCGTCTCCTCGTCGGGCTCGGCGTCGGTGACGGTGACCTCGCCGGTGTTCTCGTCGACGATGTTGCGCCACAGCCGCTGCAGCAGCCGGAACTGGCCGACCACCGCGCGCGTGTCCCACGGGCGCGAGACGTCCAGCGGGCCCATCGCCATCTCGTACAGGCGCAGCGTGTCGGCGCCGTACTCGGCGCAGATCTCGTCCGGGGTGACCGCGTTCTTCAGGGACTTGCCCATCTTGCCCAGCAGGCGGCTGACCTTCTCGCCCTGGTGGTAGTAGGCGCCGTCGCGCTCCTCCACCTCGGCGGCCGGCACCGCGATGCCCCGGCCGTCGCGGTAGACGTAGGCCTGGATCATGCCCTGGTTGAACAGCTTGTGGAACGGCTCCGCGGAGGAGACGTGCCCCAGGTCGTACAGGACCTTGGACCAGAAGCGGGCGTACAGCAGGTGCAGCACGGCGTGTTCGGCGCCGCCGACGTACAGGTCGACGCCGCCGTGCGGCAGGCCCTCGCGCGGGCCCATCCAGTACCGCTCGGTCTCCGGGTCCACCAGCTGCCGGTCGTTGTGCGGGTCCAGGTAGCGGAACTCGTACCAGCAGGACCCGGCCCAGTTGGGCATGGTGTTGGTCTCGCGGCGGTACTTCTTCGGTCCGTCGCCCAGGTCCAGGGTGACGCTGACCCACTCCTCGTTGCGCGACAGGGGGGTCTCGGGCTGGGTGTCGGCGTCGTCCGGGTCGAAGGTGCGCGGGCTGTAGTCCTCCACCTCCGGCAGTTCCAGCGGCAGCATCGACTCGGGCAGCGCGTGGGCGACGCCGTCCTCGTCGTAGACGATCGGGAAGGGCTCGCCCCAGTAGCGCTGGCGGCTGAACAGCCAGTCGCGCAGCCGGAAGTTGACGGTGCCCTCGCCGATGCCCCGCTGCTCCAGCCACCGGGTGACGCGGACCTTGGCCTCGGCGACGCCCAGGCCGTCCAGGGAGACCTCGTCGTTGGCGGAGTTGACGATCCTCGCGTCGTACGCGGCGAAGGCGTCCTGCCAGACCGACGTGTCGGTGCCGCGGCCGTCGGTCGGCTCGACCACGCAGCGGATCGGCAGCTCGAAGGCGCGGGCGAACTCGAAGTCGCGGGTGTCGTGCGCCGGGACGGCCATGATCGCGCCGGTGCCGTAGCCCGTCAGGACGTAGTCGGCGATGAAGACCGGGACCGGCTCGCCGTTGACCGGGTTGGTCGCGTACGCGCCGATGAAGACGCCGGTCTTGTCCTTGGCCTCGGCCTGCCGCTCGACGTCGGACTTGGCGGCGGCCTGCGCGCGGTAGGCGGCGACGGCCTCGGCCGGGCTCGCGTGACCGCCGGTCCACACCTCGTGGGTGCCCTCCGGCCAGGTCTGCGCGGTGAACTTCTCGACCAGCGGGTGCTCCGGCGCCAGCACCATGTAGGTCGCGCCGAACAGGGTGTCCGGGCGGGTGGTGAAGACGGTGATGCGCTCGCCGTCGATCGGGAAGTCGACGCGGGCGCCCTCGGAGCGGCCGATCCAGTTGCGCTGCTGCAGCTTGATGGCCTCGGGCCAGTCCAGCTCCTCCAGGTCCTCCAGCAGCCGGTTGGCGTAGGCGGTGATGCGCATGTTCCACTGGCGCAGCTTGGCCTTGAACACGGGGAAGTTGCCGCGCTCGGAACGCCCGTCGGCGGTGACCTCCTCGTTGGCCAGCACGGTGCCCAGGCCGGGGCACCAGTTGACCGGCGCGTCGGAGGCGTAGGCCAGGCGGTACTCGCCCAGCACGTCGGCGCGTTCGGCGGCGCTCAGCTCGCTCCACGCGCGCGTGGTGCCCGGCACGGCACGCTCACCGGACTCGAAGCGGGCGACCAGCTCGGAGATCGGACGGGCCTTCTTCGCCTCCTCGTCGTACCAGGAGTTGAAGATCTGCAGGAAGATCCACTGGGTCCACTTGTAGTACGCCGGGTCGATCGTGGCGAACGACCGGCGCTTGTCGTGGCCGAGGCCCAGCCGGCGCAGCTGGGCCTTCATGTTCTCGATGTTGGCCTCGGTGGACACGCGCGGGTGCGTGCCGGTCTGCACGGCGTACTGCTCGGCGGGCAGGCCGAACGCGTCGAAGCCCAGGGTGTGCAGGACGTTGTGGCCGGTCATGCGCTGGAAGCGCGCGAAGACGTCGGTGGCGATGTAGCCCAGGGGGTGGCCGACGTGCAGGCCCGCACCGGAGGGGTACGGGAACATGTCCATGATGAATTTCTTGGGCTTCGCGGCCAGCGCCGGATCGCCGGCCAGGTCGCCCCGCGGGTTCGGCGCCGCATAGGTGCCCTCGGCGTCCCAGAAGTCCTGCCAGCGTGCCTCGATCTCGGCTGCCACGGCGGCCGTGTAGCGGTGCGGCGCGGCCGCCTCGGCGGTGGCAGCGGGGTTCGTCTCGCTCATGATCCTCAAAGCTCCATCGATCGTCTTTGCCTGCGGAAACGAAAAAACCCCTCGCACAGGAGGGGACGCCGCGCCGATGCCGGCCACACGGCACAACCGGTGGTCGGTACTGATCAGCGCGGCCCGCTAAGCAGAAGGCGTACGGCACGCATGGCGCTAGGGTACCGCAGGGCTTGAGCAAGCCGCGACGCGCGTCCGTACGTCTGGGGGACATGTCAGCACGCCCCGCCGGAGCCGGATCCGGGTCGAGGATTACTTCGCGTAACAACCCCTAAGGGACGCCATACCGGGTGCATTGTCCTTTGGCGACAACGCGATAACCCAAATCCCGTACCGATCGGTATGGCGCCGCTTAGAGTCCGGCAGCGGGACCGCTTTCCCGAAACTGTTCGGAGTTGCCCCCCATGAACCCTCGTCGTCGTAGCAACAGATCGCTCCCCAAACCGGGCCGGTCGGCCTACGGGGTGGCGTCCACCGTCGTCCTGCTGCTGATACCCGTGGCGGTGCTGGCCGGAGGCAGCCGGTTCCGCGAGTTCCTGAACTTCGGCGCGGGCGTGCTGTCCCTGGTCTCCCTCAGCTGCTCGGTGATCTGGGGCCTGTTCGCCCAGGACCGCATCTTCCTGAACACCCGCCAGCGGATCGTCGGCCAGGCGGTGCACCGCACGACCGCGGTCGCCTCGATCGCGTTCCTGCTGCTGCACATCACCACCAAGATCGCGCTGGATCACACCCGGCTGGTCGCCGCGGTGGTCCCGTTCTCGCTCGGCGTCACCGGAAGCGCCGGTCTGATCGGCCTGGGCTCCCTGGCCGGCCTGCTGATGACCTTCGTCGGCGTCACCGGCGCCCTGCGCGGCAACTTCGCCGCCCCGGCCCCCGTCGCGGCCCGCTGGCGGGCCATGCACATGCTGGCCTACCCCGCCTGGTGCGCGGCCCTCGTCCACGGCCTCTACGCGGGCCGCCAGGCCAAGCCGGTGTTCGTGATCCTCTACAGCCTGTCCCTGCTGGGCGTCATGGGCGCCCTCGCGCTGCGCTCCGCGCCGCGGCCGGTCAAGCGCAAGATCGCCGACCGGCTCGTCGCCCTCCTGGGCAGCTCCGGGCGGCCGGGGCGCGAGGAACCGGCCGCGAGCCGCTCCCGGACCGCCGGGTCCGCCCCGCCGGGCTTCGAGGGCCGGCGCGGCCGGCGGCCGGCGGCCGGCCCGGCGGCCCCGCCGTCCGCGCCGGCGTACCGGCCCCCCGCCGCGGAGCCGGCGGCCGGCTTCGCGGCCGCCTACCGCGCGGTGGCCATGCCGGGCCCGGCCGGGGAGCCGTTCGCGGCCGGCCGCGCGGACGCGCCGGACACTCGGCCCATGGGGGCGGTCCCGCGCGCGGGGGGTCCCCCGGGCGGCTGGCCGGTCCCGTCCCCGCCGCCGGTCGGCGAGGCCCCGCCGCCGGTCCACGACCCGCTCCGGGACACCGGGCACACCGTCCCCGCCCACCGCGGCGCGGGCGCGGGCGGGTACGGCGGAAGTGATGTGTACGACACCGGTGAGACAAACGACCCCTACGGCGCGTACAACGCGGGTGACACGTTCGACAGCGGTCCCGCCGCCGAACCAGCCCCCGGCGCGTCCTTCGACGCACCGGGTTCGGGCGAGCCGTGGAACATGCCTTCCGGAGGCTATAGGTGAACGAGGCCCTGCCCGACGTACCCGAAGTCCGCGTGGTCGGTCTTCCCCAGCTCACGTCGGGTTTCGACCTTGTGGAACGGCTCGACCTGCCCATGCACCTGAAGGTGCACGGGCCGCTGGACCCCCTGGGCGGCGAACAGCTCGCCCAACTGGCCGAGCGCATCAACCTCAGGGGCCGCGGCGGCGCGGGCTTCCCCTTCCACAAGAAGCTGCGCTCGGTCGCCGAGTCGGCGATCAGGCGCGGGGTGCGGCCGGTCGTCGTCGTCAACGGCAGCGAGGACGAGCCGGCCTGCCGCAAGGACACGGTGCTCATCAACCGCGCCCCGCACCTCATCCTGGACGGCGCCCTGCTGTGCGCCGAGGCGCTCGGCGCCCGCACGCTCGTGGTGGGGGTCACCCGGGAGTCCACGCAGCGCTCCATGGAGGCCGCGCTCGCCGAGCGGGGCCTGGGCAACAGCCGCCGGTCGGCACTGCGCGCATGGGTGCAGCGCAATCCGGTGCGCATGGTCACCGGCGCCGCCGCCTCGCTGGTCCGGTCCATCGACGGCGGCCCGGCGATCCCGCCCGGCCGCAAGATCAGCGCCTCGCAGAGCGGGGTCGGCGGGGCCCCCACCCTGCTGTCGAACGCGGAGACGTTCGCGCAGCTCGCCATCGCCGCCCGCATCGGCCCGGAGCGCTACGGCAACACCGGCCTGTACGACGAGCCGGGCACCGTCATGCTCACGGTCTCCGGCGCGGTCGCCCGCCCGATGGTGATCGAGGTCCCGACGGGCGTGCCGCTGCGCTACATCCTGCAGCTGGCCGGCGCCCCGCCGGTTCCGCAGGGTGTGCTGACCGGCGGATACCACGGCAAGTGGATCGACGCGGCGACCGTCGACGAGGCGGTCGTCTCGCGCAATTCCCTGGACGCGGTGGGCGGTTCGCTGGGCGCGGGCGCGATCCTGCCGATCGGCCAGGAGACCTGCCCGCTGGGCGAGTCGCTGCGGGTCGCGCAGTGGCTGGCCGAGGAGAGCGCGGGCCAGTGCGGCCCCTGCTACCTGGGACTCCCGGCCGCCGCGCGCGGCATGGAGGACATCCTCGACGGCGGCGGGCCGGCCGCCCTGGAGGCGCTGAAGCAGGTCGCGAAGAACGTGAAGCGGCGCGGGGCGTGTTCGCACCCGGACGGCTCCGCGATGTTCCTGGAATCGACGATCAAGGCGTTCACCGACGACCTGGCCGCGCACGTCCTCGGCAACGGCTGCGGACGGCCCGTGCAGGGCGTCCTGCCGCTCTTCGAGGGGGGCAGGGCCCCCACGGGCGTCCCGGGCGGCGGAGAGCCGGAGGAGGCCGGCGGCAGCCGCCAGAAGATCTACGTCGACTGGACGCTGTGCCGGGGCCACGGCCTGTGCGCGGACATCCTCCCGGAGGTCTTCGAGCTGGGCGCGGACGGTTTCCCCACCGTCGCCCAGGCGAAGGTGCCGCGCTACGCGGAGGCGAAGGCGCTGCGCGCGGTGCGCCGCTGCCCGGCGCTCGCGCTGCGCATCGAGGAGGACACGCGCGCGCAGGCGCCGTCCCGCAACCTGCCGGTCCTCTCCCAGGGCCGCGGCCGCCGCGCCCTGGGCCGCTGAGCACACGGCCGGCGGGCCGTCCGGCGCGGACGCCCCGCCGGCCCACCGCGCCCGGGACGTCTCGGAACGCGTCCCGAACACGCCGAAGGCGGACCGTCCGGTGGACGGTCCGCCTTCGACTTCCGTGGAGCTAAGGAGAATTGAACTCCTGACCTCCTGCATGCCATGCAGGCGCTCTACCAACTGAGCTATAGCCCCTCGCGGTCATGCGGCGAAGCCGCCTGCCGTTCGTTCCGCCCGGTTTCCCCGGCGGCGACGCCAACATTACACGGTCACCCGGGTGCGGTACCAAATCGGTTTCCGCTCTGCCCCCGAACAGACACTATGTCGGTTTCGGGGGCCGGTCGCGTCACGCCGTGACGAAGGAGTAGAACCTCTTGAGCGTGCAGTGCTCCTCGAGCAGGCGGCCGTAGATCGGCTCGCCCTCCAGCTCGCGGTAGGTCTCGATCGGGTCGCCTTTTATGACCAGCGCCCGCGCGCACTCCTCGCACCAGTACTGGTAGTCGGGATTGACCGGTTCCATGTCGCGGACGATCGGCGTACCGCTCCCGCACCAGTCGCACTTTCGCCTGTGTGCACCCATTGATCAGCTCCAGCTGTGGCCGCAGGCCGTGCACACGTAAGAGATTCCGCCGTTGTCGCCGAGGACCTGCGCCACGTCGGCGGAACCGCAGGAAGGGCAGCTGAGCCGGGTGGCCGTGTCCCGTATCAACGCCGCACCGAGGAGGTGGCCGACCTCCTCGAGGATGCTCGCAGGCATCGCTACTCCCTCCCGTCGGGCCGCGCTCCCTTCCGGCCGTTTGATTCTGCCACGGCCGGGCCGATACGGTCAGCGACGCCTCAGTACCAGTCCGGACACGGCTCCCGCCGGGGCCGTCGCGGTCGGTGCCCGCGCGACCACCGGGAACGCCTCCGTAGAGGTATACGCCCGCGGGACCCCGGATGACTCAGGGCGGCCCGGAAGAGCGTGTCGGACACCGCGCCCCGCGCGGCCGGCGGCGGAAGAGGGGGCGTCGGAGCTGCCGGGGTGAAACGCAGAGGATCCCGCCCCTGGAGGGACGGGATCCTCAACACCGGTCCTCGACGACTCAATGGAGTGTCGACCAGTGGAGCTAAGGAGAATTGAACTCCTGACCTCCTGCATGCCATGCAGGCGCTCTACCAACTGAGCTATAGCCCCTGGTGTTCTTCCCGCTCGGCGGGGCGAACAAGAGGAACTTTAGCCTGCGACCTGCCGGAAAGTGAAATCCGGGCCCGGCACCGGGAGCGTCGGGTTTCGGCGGGCTCAGTCGTCGTCGCCGAGGACGGGCTCCGGGAGGGTGCCCGCGTTGTGCTCCAGCAGGCGCCAGCCGCGGGCGCCCTCGCCGAGCACGGACCAGCAGCAGTTGGAGAGGCCGCCGAAGCTCTCCCAGTGCTGTGCCTCCAGGCCGAGGAGACGGCCGATGGTGGTGCGGATGGTGCCGCCGTGGCTGACGACGACGAGCGTGCCGTCCTCGGGCAGTTTCTCGGCGTGCCGCAGCACGACGGGGGCGGCGCGGTCGGCGACCTCGGTCTCCAGTTCGCCGCCGCCGCGGCGGATGGCCTCGCCGCGCTTCCAGGCGGCGTACTCCTCGCCGTGGCGGGCGATGATCTCCTCGTGCGTCAGCCCCTGCCAGACACCCGCGTAGGTCTCGCGCAGACCTTCCTCGCGGGTGACGTCGAGGCCGGTCAGGGCGGCCAGTTCGGCGGCCGTGCGCACGGCCCGCTGCAGGTCGGAGGAGACGATCGCGTCGGGGCGCAGGGAGGCGAGCAGCCGGGCGGCACGGCGGGCCTGCCCGACGCCGGTCCCGGTCAGTTCGACGTCCGTGGTGCCCTGGAAGCGGCGCTCCACGTTCCACGCGGTCTGGCCGTGCCGCCACAGGATGACGCGGCGGCCGCGGCGCCGCTCGCCGCTCGCCTCGCCGGTGGCGCCCATCACCACGCTCCGCCCTGGCCGTCGGCGTCCTCGGCGGCCTGCAGCCGGGCGTGCTCCTCGGCCTTGCCGCGGGTGGCCCTGGCGTCGGCGGGCAGGTCGAGCTCGGGGCAGTCCTTCCACAGCCGCTCCAGGGCGTAGAAGACCCGCTCCTCGCTGTGCTGGACGTGGACGACGATGTCGACGTAGTCGAGCAGGATCCAGCGGGACTCGCGGTCGCCCTCGCGGCGGACCGGCTTGGCGCCGCGGTCCTTCAGCAGGCGCTCCTCGATCTCGTCGACGATGGCCTTGACCTGGCGGTCGTTCGGCGCGGAGGCCAGCAGGAAGGCGTCCGTGATCGACAGGACGTCGCTGACGTCGTAGGCGATGACGTCGTGGGCGAGCTTGTCGGCAGCCGCCTGGGCGGCGGTGTGGATGAGCTCAAGGGAACGGTCGGTGGCGGTCACTACATGGCTTTCCGTCGGCGGTCACTTGGCACCAAGGGTCTCACGGACCGCCGGGCCCGCCCCACGTGACGGCGTCCGCACACGGGGCGGGCCCGGCGGTCAGGAGGCGGGCCGGTAGTCCTGGCCGAGGACGACCAGGACGTCGGCGCCGGAGGAGACCGTGCCCCTGGCCACGGAGCCGGCGGGCAGGCCGAGGGTCTTGGCGACCTCGGTGGCCTTCTCCCTGCCGGCGGGGTCGGGGTAGAGCACCCGGGAGGCGGCCCGGGTGCCGGCGGTGCCGCCCTCCAGGAAGGTGAAGCCGCCGTTGAGGAGGACCACGCGGGCCTTCTCGGTGTCGTCCCTGACGCCGGTGGCGTTCTCGACGGAGACCCGGACCGCCGAGCCCGCGTCGGGGCTCCTGGCGGTGCCGCCGAGGACGTCCTTGACCACGCTGTCGCTGGTCCGGGCGCTCAGCGTGCCGTCGGACCGCACGGGCAGCAGGGTCGTCCTGTAGTCGCCGCCCTTGGCGCGGTCGGCGAGCCTGGCGAGGAAGGCGCCGAGGTCCTTGTCGGTCAGCGGCGGGTCGAGGATCTGCGCGAGGGTCTGCACGGTGGTCGTGGCGTCGGCCGGGTCGGAGGAGATCTTGCGCAGTACGCCCTGCATGACCTGGCCGAACCGCTCCAGCTGGGCGTTCTGGGATTCGCCGGCGGCGCGGTAGGTGGCGTAGGCGACGGCCATCTTGCCGCTGAGGGTCTGGTCCGTGCCCCGGTGGACGAGGAGGGTGGTGCCCTTCCCCTTGGCGTCCGGGTCGGGTACGTCGGCGTCGGTGTCGATGTCGATGTCGCCGACCAGGTCGACGAGGTTCTGCAGGTAGGGGGTGTCCAGCCGCCAGGTGCCCTGGATGTCGGTGCCGAGGACGGTGTCGAGCTGGTCGCGGGTGCCGGAGGCGCCGTCGTCGTCGACCGACTTGGCGAGGGTCGTGGTGGTGCCGTCGTCGCCGGTCAGCGCGAGGGAGTTGGGCAGCAGGACGGTGCTGCCCCGCTTGGTGGTGGCGTTGTCCACCAGCAGCACGGTGGAGGTGTCGCTCCTGCCGGTGTCGTGCAGGTGGACGACGATCACGTCGCGCTTCTGGGCGCCCGCCGCCGTGGTGCCGGTCCTGCCGCCGGAGGAGGACAGGCCGGGCAGCTTCCCGGCGTACCAGAGCCAGCCGAGGCCGGCGACGGCGACGAGGGCGAGGGCGACGAGCAGGGCGGTGATCCGGCCGCGGGCGCGGCGGCGGGCCTCCTCGCGGCGCTCGGTGCGGTTCTCGGTGAACTTCAGCCAGTCGATGACGTCCTCGGAGTCGCCGTCCGGTTCCTCCACGAAGGCGAACTGCTCGGTGCGGTACTCCTCCTCGGCCGCGGGCTGCCGCTCCCCGGCGTCCTGCGGGACCCCCGCCTCCTGCGCGGGGCCGGTCTGCTGCGGGATGCGGGCGCTTCGCCCGGCGCCGGGCTGCTGCTGCCCGCCGTCGGCCGCCTGCCCGTAGGGGTCGTAAGGGCCGGCCGGGATCTGGGTGCCCTGGTGGTACGGGTCGGCCGGATCCTGGGTGCCCTGGTGGTACGGGTCGTACGGGCCCTGGGTGCCCTGGTGGTACGGGTCGTACGGGCCCTGCGTGCCCTGGTGGTACGGGTCGTACGGGCCCTGGGCGGCGTAGGGGTCGTGGGCGGGGGCGGCCTGCTGCCGACCGCTGCCGTAGGGGTCGTGGTGCGGCGCCGGCTGCTGCGGGTCGGCGGCGTGGGGGTCGTAGCCGTAGGCCTGCTGCTGGGCGTACGGGTCGTAGGCCGCCTGCGGGGTCCGCTGCGCCGGGACCTGCCGGTACACGGGCTGCCCGTACGCGTCGTAGCCGACGAGTTCGTACGGGTCCGCGCCGTGTCCCGGGCCCTGGTCCGCCCCGTGTCCCGCGTCGTGTCGGTCGTTCACCGGTGCCCCTCTCGGTTCACTCGCCGCGGTACAGCTCGCGCTTGTCGATGTAGCGCACCACTCCGTCCGGCACCATGTACCAGATGGGGTCGCCCTTGGCGACTCGCGCACGGCAGTCGGTGGAGGAGATGGCGAGCGCGGGCACCTCGACGAGGGAGACGCCGTCCTCCGGGAGGCCGGGGTTGCTCAGCTGGTGGCCGGGACGGGTGACGCCGATGAAGTGCGCGAGGGAGAACAGTTCCTCCGAGTCGCGCCAGGTCAGCAGCTGGGCGAGGGCGTCGGCGCCGGTGATGAAGAACAGGTCGGTGTCGGGGTTGAGGGCGCGCAGGTCGCGCAGGGTGTCCACGGTGTAGGTGGGGCCGCCGCGGTCGATGTCGATGCGGCTGACGGAGAACTGGGGGTTCTCGGCGGTCGCGATGACCGTCATCAGGTAGCGGTCCTCGGCCGGGGAAACCGCGCGGTGGGACTTCTGCCACGGCTGGCCGGTGGGCACGAAGACCACCTCGTCCAGCTGGAAGCGTGCGGCGACCTCGCTCGCGGCCACCAGGTGCCCGTGGTGCACCGGGTCAAACGTCCCGCCCATGACGCCGAGGCGGCGCTTGCCCGCGTGGACGGGGCCGTGGCCCGGCCCTGCGGCCGGCTTCCGTACCGTGCCGGCCGTCGCGGGGGCGTTGTCCCGGGCGTCGGCGGCGTGCGCGGCCGTTTCCTCCGCCGGACCGGTAGGCATGTCCTGCTCTCCCATGCGTGCAGACCCTACCGGCCCGGCCTGCGGGTTCCGGCCGCCGGGGACGGACTCCCGCTCTCCCGGTCAGCGGTCGCGGTTGAAGCGGGTGGTGATCCACAGCAGGAGCAGCAGGACGATCAGGGCGCCGCCGCCGGTGACGGCCGGGTTCAGGCTGTTGTGGTGGCCGCCTCGCTCCTCGCCCTCGGCGGCGAGGGTGACCAACTGGGCAGCGGTGCTGTGGAAGCTCATCTTCGGCAGGACCTATCGCGTGTGGGCGGGATAAAGATGTCGGCCCATCGTAAGCGGGCGGCCCCGCGCCGCCCACGCCGACTCCGCCGTTGGGGACGGCGGAGTGCCGGACGGGGCCGCGGGGGAACCTCCGCCGCCCGTCAGTCGTCCTTCCGTCCGTAGCCGCGCAGCAGGAACCAGGCGGTCAGTGCGCAGCCGAGGACCATCACGACCAGGACGATCCGGAGCAGGCTCCCCGATCCGTGCTGCTGGACGGCGGCTGCGGCGGCCTCGGTCAGCCGGGCGGCTGCAGGGCGGTGCTCCATGACGTGGGCTCCTTCGGCTGTACTGCCCGTCCACGGTATCTCCGCCTAGGCTGGAGCCCGCCTCGGGGGCACTCACGACGCACATGGGGGACGACATGTCCGACGACGGCCACGAGCAGACCGGACGCGAGGGCGTGCCGGGCGGGCGGCGCAGGCGGTTTCCCGGGATCTCCTCGCGCGCGTACGAGCATCCGGCCGACCGGTCGGCCCTGGTGGCACTGCGCAGGCTGAGCGGTTTCGACACCGTCTTCAAGGCGCTGAGCGGGCTGCTGCCGGAGCGGAGCCTGCGGCTGCTGTTCCTGTCCGACTCGGTGCGCGTCTCGGAGCGGCAGTTCGCGCACCTGCACCGCATGCTGCTGGACGCCTGCCACATCCTGGACCTGGAGAAGGTCCCGCCGATGTACGTCAGCCAGGACCCGCGGCCGGACGCGATGTGCATCGGGCTGGACGAGCCGGTCATCGTGGTCACCACGGGGCTGGTCGAGCTGCTCGACGAGGAGGAGATGCGGGCGGTCGTCGGGCACGAGGTGGGGCACGCCCTGTCCGGGCACGCGGTGTACCGCACGGTCCTGCTGTTCCTGACGACCCTGGCGCTGAAGGTCGCCTGGATCCCGCTGGGCAACGTCGCGGTCATGGCGATCGTGACGGCGCTGCGGGAGTGGTTCCGCAAGTCGGAGCTGTCGGCGGACCGGGCGGGGCTGCTGGTCGGCCAGGACCTGCGGGCCTCGATGCGCGGCCTGATGAAGATCGCGGGTGGCAACCACCTGCACGAGATGAACGTGGACGCCTTCCTGGAGCAGGCCGAGGAGTACGAGTCCGGGGGCGACCTGCGCGACTCCGTGCTGAAGATCCTCAACGTGCTGCCCCGCTCGCACCCCTTCACCACCGTGCGGGCGGCGGAGCTGAAGAGGTGGGCGGAGTCGCGGGACCACCAGCGGCTCATGGACGGCCACTACCCGCGGCGCGACGAGGACGGGGACGCCCGGGTCGGCGACTCCTTCCGGGAGTCCGCGGCGAGCTACGCGCAGGACGTGAGGGGTTCGAAGGACCCGCTGATGAAGCTGGTCTCGGACCTCGCGGGCGGTGCCGGCGACCTGGGCAGCCGGGTGCGCCGCGGCTTCAGCGGCTTCACGAGCCCCGCTCCCCCGAAGGACGGCCGAAAGGACCGCCCGGGGGACGGCCCGGGGGACACGCCGCCCGGCGGCTCGGCGTAACGCACGCCGCCCGGCGGCTCGGCACGGCGTCACGGGGCCCGGTGTGGTGCCGCCCCACCGCTCCCCCGCGGTCCGGTCTCACACCGTCGGCTGCGCTCCGGGGGCCAGCGTCCCGCACAGCGCCGTGGTGCCGTCCGTCGCGAAGGGGTCGGTGCCCGCCGGGCCGCCCGTGCCGGCGCTCTGGCCGGCCAGCAGGGGCCGCAGGTAGGAACTGGTGTCCTCGGCGCAGGACAGCGGGCCGGCCTGGGTGTAGGAGGCGGCCAGCCGGAGCTGGCCGACGCGCAGGTCGTCGCGGTCGAGGCGGAAGGTCAGCTCGCGGCGGACGGTGAGCAGGGACGCGGGCGCGCCGGCGCGGGAGCCGGGCGGGCGCAGGGCGTAGACGAAGGTGGTGTCGGCGGCGACCTCCAGCGTGCCCGGGCCGGTCTCGGTGGCTGCCAGGGTGCCCCGGGTGCGGATCCTGTCGTCGGCCAGTTCCGCGCGGGAGGGGTCGAGGCGGACCAGCCAGCCGGTGGGGGCGTGCCGGCCGTCGGCCGCCGGGTGGTGGACGCTCCGGTCGAACTGGCCGAGCTGGACGGCGTCGATGAGGGCGCGGGCGGGGCCGACCTGGCGCCCGGTGAGCACGTCGGGGTCGAGCGAGGAGCGGACGAGGTAGTTCCTGACGATGTTCAGGGCGGCCGTGACCTGGCTGTAGGAGAAGTGCGCGGTGCTGCGGGAGGCCGGCAGCGGTATGCCCGCGGCGCCGGTCTCGAACTGGGCGGCGGGGCTGTGCTCGTACAGGTACTCGGCGTCGGCGGCTCCGGGCACCCTGCCCTGCGGGGCGAGCGGGATGACGGTCATCCGCAGCGGCTCGGCGGCCCGGTGGGTCTGCGGGGAGCCGTAGGGGTGCCGGACGCCCATGTAGATCGCGGTGACGAAGGCGACGGCGAGGAGCAGGGCGAGGAACAGGACCTGCCGGGTCATTCCGCGGCGCCGGGGCGGGCGGCGGCGCACCGCGGGCGCGTGGTCGGTCATGCGCTCCAGTGCGGAGGACTCCTGGAGGCGGGCAGCGCGGACGAACGACTCGTCGAACACGACGGATCGGTACTCGTCCTCGGCACCTCCGGGGCCGCCCTCGGGTGTCCCCTCCGGTGGGTCTCCAGGCCCGCCCATACTTTCAGAGTAGGTCTCGCGGACGCGGGGTAAACGCTTGGCCGCGCGGCAACTTCTGGCAGGTCCTCATCAGGACGTGCGCCCCGGGCGCTCAGGGGGAGCGGGGGATCGCCGGGACGGCGGGGCGGGACCGGCCGGCCGAGACGGAGGGGTCCGCCGCGCCGCCCTGCTCCGGTCCGGTGGAGGTGGGGGCCGGCACCCGGTCGCGGGTGCCGGGGGAGCCGCTCCGGTAGACCGCGGCGAAGGCCAGCGCGAGCATGCCGATGCCCATGACGAGGGCGAGGAGCCAGGCGACGGGGCGGTGCCAGCGGACCTGTCCGCCGCGGGGGCCGAAGAAGGGGTGGCGGTCGCCGAAGAAGCGGGGGTCGTCCGGGTCGTCGTCGTCCGGATCGTGATCGGGACCGGCACCGTCGGGGCCGCGGACCCCGTTGCAGGGGTCGCCGCCGGGGCGGGCGCGGCGGGCCTCGGCCTCGGAGGCCTCGGCCCGGGCCCGGGCGGCCGCCAGGAGGCGTTCGACGGCGGTCGGCTCGTGCACCACGGCCGCGCGCACGAAGGCCTCGTCGAGGACCACGGAGGCGAACTCGTCGTCCGGCACCCCGTGGTCGTGGTCGTCGTCGGGCTCCCGGCCGTCAGGGAACGGCGTGCCCCCCACGTCCTCCGGCACGGTTCCAGAGTAGACCTGGGGGGTTGATTTGGGCAGACGGTACGGACATTCGTCCATCCGGTGGGGCGCCTTCGCGCCGGGGTGTCAGCGCCGTACGTGCCCGTCGCCGGTGACGACGTACTTCGTACTGGTCAGCTCGGGCAGGCCCATCGGGCCGCGGGCGTGCAGCTTCTGCGTGGAGATGCCGATCTCGGCGCCGAAGCCGAACTGGCCGCCGTCGGTGAAGCGGGTGGAGGCGTTCACGGCGACGGTGGTGGAGTCGACCAGCCGGGTGAAGCGGCGGGCGGCCTGCTGCGAGGTGGTGACGATCGCCTCGGTGTGGCCGGAGGTCCACAGCCGGATGTGCTCGACGGCCTTGTCGAGGGAGTCCACGACGGCGGCGGCGATGTCGTGGGAGAGGTACTCGGTCTCCCAGTCCTCGGGGGTGGCCTCGACCACGGTGGCCCTGGTCCCCTCGGCGTGGGCGAGCACGCGCTCGTCGGCGTGGACGGTGACCCCGGCCTCGGCGAGGGCGTCGAGGGCGCGCGGCAGGAACTCGGCGGCGATGTCCCGGTGGACCAGGAGGGTCTCGGCGGCGTTGCAGACGCTGACCCGCTGGGCCTTGGAGTTGACCAGGATCTCGACGGCCATGTCGATGTCGGCCTGGGCGTCGACGTACACGTGGCAGTTGCCGGTGCCGGTCTCGATGACGGGCACGACGGACTCGTTGACCACGGTCCGGATCAGGGAGGCGCCACCGCGCGGGATGAGGACGTCGACCAGACCGCGGGCCCGCATCAGCTCGCGCACGGACTCGCGGCCCTCGCCGGGCACCAGCTGGACGGCGTCGGCGGGCAGCCCGGCGCCGCCGACGGCGTCGCGGACGACGCGGACCAGGGCGGTGTTGGACGCGTAGGCGGAGGCCGAGCCGCGCAGCAGGACGGCGTTGCCGGACTTCAGGCAGAGCGCGGCGGCGTCGACGGTGACGTTGGGGCGGGCCTCGTAGATGATGCCGACGACGCCGAGCGGGACGCGGACCTGGCGCAGGTCGATGCCGTTGGGCAGGGTGGAGCCGCGGACGACCTCGCCGACCGGGTCGGGCAGCTTCGCGACGTCGCGGACGTCGGAGGCGATGGCGCGGACCCGCTCCGGGGTGAGGGTGAGCCGGTCCACGATGGCCTCGCCGGTGCCGTTCTCCCGCGCCCTGGCCACGTCCTCGGCGTTGGCCGCCACGATCTCGGCCGTGCGGACCTCCAGGGCGTCGGCGATGGCGAGCAGCGCCTCGTCCTTCACGGCGCGCGGGAGCGGCGCGAGGTCGGCGGCGGCGGCCTTGGCCCGGTAGGCGGCCTGGTTGACCGGGGACATCGAGTCGTACGGCGAGAGCGTGGTCATGGGGGGAAGGGTAGTGCGCGGCGCGGGGCCGTTCAGCGGTCGTCCCACAGCGCGAGACGGGGGCAAAACGGGGTGAACCCTTCCGGGGTGCGGAGTCCGGCCGCGGAGCCCGGCCGCGGGGTGCGCCCCGCCGGGTGCCCGGTGGGGGTCAGAAGGGGTGGACGCCCACGGGGGTCGCGGGTGCGGGCCCGTGGCCCTCGGCGATGCGCTGGTGGTAGGTCTCGCGGTCGATGACCTCCAGGCCGACGATCTCCCAGGGCGGCAGACCGGCGCTCTGCCGGTGCTCGCCCCACAGCCGCAGGGCGACGGCGGCCGCGTCGTGCAGGTCGCGGGCCTCCTCCCAGTACCGGATCTCCGCGTGGTCGCCGGCGTACCTGCTGGTGAGCAGGAAGGGGTGGTCGTGGGCGAGCTGTTCCAGGGCCCGCCGCAGGTCCTGCACGGGGACCCTCTTCCCGGAGACGCTGAGGGTGACGTGCCACAGGCGGGGCAGGTCCCCGGGCTGATCGTAGGCGTCCCCGGCCGCGACGCTCGTCAGAGCACCGCGGGACGCCGCCCCCGGGCGCACTCGTCTCACGACGGCCTCCTTCACGCATGGACCCCTTGGCGGACCTGTCCCTCCAACACGTCCCGGAGACAAAGTTGAGCAGGCCGCAGGGCTCCGCGTGGCGGTTTCACGGAACGTCCCCCACCGGGGGCGGTCCGCGCGCCCCGTTTTACGAACGGTTGGCGATCGGTTCGCTCCCGCTACGCGTGCAGGAGCACCAGGTCGTTCCGGTGCACGACCTCGCGTTCGTAGGCCGGGCCCAGCTCGCGCGCCAGCTCGTGGGTCGAACGGCCGATCAGCTGGGGGATCTCCTTGGCGTCGAAGTTGACGAGCCCGCGGGCCACCGCGCGTCCGGCGCCGTCGCGCAGCTCGACGGGGTCGCCGGCGCTGAAGTCGCCCTGGACGGCGGCGATCCCGGCGGGCAGCAGCGACGTGCGTCGTTCGACGACCGCGCGGACGGCGCCGTCGTCCAGGGTCAGGGAGCCGCGCGGGGCGGAGGCGTGCTGGAGCCACAGCAGCCGGTCGGCGGAGCGCTTGCCCGCGGGGTGGAAGTAGGTGCCGGTGTCGCCGCCGGAGAGCGCCTCGGCGGCGTGCACGGCGCTCGTCAGCACCACCGGGATGCCGGCGGCGGCGGCGATGCGGGCGGCCTCGACCTTGGTGACCATGCCGCCGGTGCCGACGCCGGCCTTGCCCGCGCTGCCGATCTCGATGCCCTCCAGGTCGGCGGGGCCCCGCACCTGGGCCACCCGGGAGGTGCCCGGCCTGCCGGGGTCGCCGTCGTAGACGCCGTCGACGTCGGAGAGCAGGACCAGCAGGTCGGCGTGGACGAGGTGGGCGACGAGGGCGGCGAGGCGGTCGTTGTCGCCGAAGCGGATCTCGTCGGTGGCGACGGTGTCGTTCTCGTTGACGATCGGGAGGGCGCCCATGGCGAGCAGCTTGTCGAGGGTGCGCGAGGCGTTGCGGTGGTGGGCGCGGCGGCTCATGTCGTCGCTGGTGAGCAGCACCTGGCCGACGCGAACGCCGTAGCGGGCGAAGGAGGCGGTGTAGCGGGCGACGAGCAGTCCCTGGCCGACGCTGGCGGCGGCCTGCTGGCGGGCCAGGTCCCGGGGGCGGCGGCGCAGGCCGAGCGGGGCGAGTCCGGCGGCGATGGCCCCGGAGGAGACCAACAGGACCTCCCTCTCCCCGCTGCTGCGGCTCTTGGCGAGGACGTCGACCAGCGCGTCGACCCGGTCGGCGTCCAGGCCGCCCGCGGCGGTGGTCAGCGAGGAGGAACCCACCTTGACGACGATCCTGCGGGCCTCGGCCACGGCCTGCCTTGCGCTTGCCACCTTGCCTGCTGTCCCCTCGCGCGGTTACCGGCTGCCTGTGCGGCAATCTACGCGAACGGGGCCGCGCGGCGCGCACCGGTCCACCCCCCGGACACGCGTGACAGTAGCCGCGCGCTCACGCTGCGCTCAGGGAAAAAGGTTGTACCGGTTGCCCATGGAAATCAAAGGTGTTCCAAACATACGGTGAATTTTGTGTCACCTATCGTTCGCCCAGTGAAACGCATCCTGCTGAGATCCGGGAAGAGCCCCTACGACGTCCTCTCCCTCGAAGAGGCTCTCCACCGCGACGTCATCGCCACCAACTCGGGCAACCTGATCTTCAGCGACGCCGCCCACAAGATCCTGGAGGCGCCGGGCACCGAGGTCGTCTCCAACGGCATCGGCACGGACCCGTCCGCGGCGGCCCGGATCAACGCGGAGTACGACGCGTTCGTCGTGCCGCTCGCCAACGCCTTCCGCCCGTCGTTCGAGGGCCGCCTGAAGCGGCTGACCCGGCTGATCGGCAAGCTGAGGATCCCCGTGGTGGTCCTCGGGGTCGGCGCGCAGACCGGGGTGAGCTACGACCCGGCGCGGCTGAAGCCGATGGAGCAGTCCGTGCGCGAGTTCTGCTCGGCCGTGCTGGACCGCAGCGCCTCGATCGGCGTGCGGGGGGAGTTCACCGAGCGGTACCTGCGGGACATGGGCTTCCGGGACGTCGAGGTGATCGGCTGCCCGTCGCTGTTCCTGTACGGCGGCGAACTCGACGTGCGCAAGCGGGTGCCGGAACTGACGGCGCGGTCGCGGATCGCGGTCAACGGTTCGCACAACGCGGTGCAGAAGCAGGGCCTCGACCAGGTCATCGCCCGCGCCCACGCGCAGTACCCGAACCTGCGCTTCGTCGGCCAGAACATCAGCGACGCCCGCCAGTTGCACTGGCGCGACCTCAGCGACCCGAACGCCCGGGTGGCCGCGATGCCGACCCACCCGGACCACCCGATGTACGGGGAGGACAAGGTGCGGGTCTACGTCGACCCCGTCACCTGGATCGAGGACCTGCGCGCCTTCGACTTCTCCTTCGGCTCGCGCATCCACGGCAACATCGCGGCGCTGCTCGCGGGCACGCCCGCGACCGTGCTGTGCGGCGACTCGCGCACGCTGGAGCTGTGCCGGTACTTCGAGATACCGCACCAGCGGCTGGACAAGGTCGCCGGGAACCCGGGGGCGGCGGACCCGGCGCGTCTGTACGAACAGGCCGACCTCGGCGGGCTGACCGGCAACCACCGTGAACGCTTCGAGCGGTTCGTCCGGTTCCTGGACAAGAACGGGCTGCGGAACACCTTCACGCACGGCGACGGCGGCGCGGCCTTCGACAGGAGGATGCGCTCGCTGTCGTTCCCGCCCGCGGTGCGTCCGTGGATCGACACGGACCTCGCCTCGCTCAGCAGCCGGTTCGGCTGGCTGCACGCCCGGGTCGGCGAACTGACCCGGGCCAACGCGCAGCTGACGCGGGAGCTGGCACGGGTCAAGGGGAGCAGGGGCACCGTGCCCGCCCCCGCCGCCTCCGTCTACCGGCGTGCCCGGCGGGTCGTGGGCGGGCCGCTGCGGCGGGCGCTGCAGTCGGGCAGGCAGTAGCCCCGCACGGCCCCTCCCTCCCGCCGTCAGGCCGCCGTCGGGCGGGCGCCCGCGCTCGGCAGCATCCGCCGGATCCTGCGCAGGACCCGGCGCGGGAAGGACTGGGCGGCCGCCTCGCGGTAGCCCTCGAAGGCGCGGGCCTCGCGGGGTTCGGCGAGGTAGACGTGGTCGGGGACGCCGGCCGCCCTGGACCGGAAGTGCGGGTAGACGAGGTAGATCCGGGTGCCGCGCTTCTCCAGGACGGCGGCGGCCTGTCTCTTCGCCTTGACGAACTCCACGACGTCCAGGAGCAGGTCGGGCCGCTGCTGGGCCACCAGGTGCAGCCGAAGCCGCTCCCCGACCTTCAGGCGGCGGGCCACCCCGGGCGTCCAGTGGGCCTCCATGAGCGGCTTGGCCAGCTCCAGCTTGTGCCGGCGCACCTCCTCGTCGTCCTTGAGGAACCGGGGCCCGAACTGCGGCAGCAGGGTGATGAGGAAGGGCCGGACCATCAGCGAGTCGCGCCGGTCACCGGGCGGGACCAGATCGGCGATCAGCTTCATCAGGGCGCGCGCGGAGTCGAAGCGCAGGGCGTAACCGCCGCTCTTCGTCACGTGCTTGCCGTCCTCGCGGCCCACCAGGTAGTAGCAGGTGTAGTCGGCGAGCACGGAGACGCCGTCCGCCCTCAGGTACGCCTCCATGGTGAACAACGCGTCCTCGCCGGTCCACAGGGACTCGTCGAACCGCATGCCGTGCCGGGTCAGCAGGTCGCGGCGGAAGAGCTTCTGCGCGCTGAGCGTGAACTTGATGTTGGAGGAGAAGACGTCGGTCCGGTCCAGGGTCTTGCCCCACATGGACTTCGGCGCGGTCCGGTTGACGCCCTCGACGCGGCCGAGGACGACGTCGGTGCCGTTCCTGTCGGCCAGGGCGACCATGCGCTCCAGGGCCTCGGGGCCGAGCCGGTCGTCGGCGTCGAGGAAGAACACGTAGCGTCCGGCGGCCTTGCCGAGGCCGACGTTGCGCGGGCCGCTGGGGCCGCCGGAGTTCTCCTGGCGGACCACGGTGACGGGCATGGGGGCGCGGGCCGCGAACCGCTCCAGGTACTCCCCCGTGCCGTCCGTGGAGCCGTCGTCGACGGCGATGACCTCGATGCGGCCCGGGTCGATGGTCTGCGCCTCCACGGATGCCAGGCACTCGACCAGGTACGGCATCGCCTCGTACGCCCCGATGATCACGCTCACATCAGGCTGCGTCACGTTTCCCCCTCGTCCTGGAGCATTTCTCCCCGTATGGCCTCGTTGCATGGAAGGAGACGGGTAGCCGCGCCGGTCGGTTGTCCGACACGGCCCGACACGTGACACATCTCACACGACGGGCCAGTGTACCGGTGCCGGATGACAAGGGACGGTACGCGCGGGCGGTAAGAGACGCTCGGGACCGGGGGAAACGGGGGTAAGAAGCGGGAGTGGGGACCCCGGGCCCGGCCGTGCCGGGGATGCGGAGAGGGGCCCGGCCCCGGGACCGCTCCCGGGGCCGGGCCCCTCCTCCGTCCGGCCGGGCCGGTCAGCCGGCCGTCACGCCGTCGGTGTCGCCGGCCGACGCCGCGCGCTGGCCGGGCAGCGCGGTGGTCAGCTCGGCCGCCTCGGCCGGGTCGGCGTTGGCCGCCCCGCTGCGGGACTCCTGGCCGACGTTGCGGGTCTCGGCCTTGAGGGCCAGGTCGGCCACGGCGGTGTTGAACTGCTCGATGGACGCCGGCTCGTCCGGGCCCAGCAGGTACCGCTTCAGTTCCCTGCGGTCCGCGGCCAGCGGGTCGGCGGACGGGTCGCGCACCGCGTCCAGCAGGTCGCCCAGTTCGGCGGCGCTGTTGGTCAGGATCACCGCGGCGCGCACCGCGGTGTTCTGCCGCTTGAACTCCTCCGCGCCGAGTTCGGCGGAGTCCGTGACCGCGTACGGCTTGCCGCTCGCGATGAAGTCGGAGACCACCGAGGAGATGTCGGAGACCATCGCGTCGGAGACGTTGAAGCAGTCGTACAGCCGCGGCTCGGCACCGGTGATGACGCGGTGCTCGTGGTCCGGGAAGGAACGCCAGTAGGCGTCGTTCCACTCGGCACGCAGCCGGGCGATCTCCTCGTGCCGGCGGGCGTCGACCAGGCCCTCCCGGGTGGCCTCGGCCTCGTCGCCCCTCTCGCCGCCCGCGCCGGCCAGCTCGGCGAGGCGGGCCTCGACGCGGGCCAGTTCCGCCCGGGCCCGCTGCTGGGCGTCGCTGTCGGCGGTGAAGCGCGGGTCGGCGGCGCGCTCGGCGGCGGCCTTCTCGACCAGGGCGGTGATCCGCTGGTGGGCGGCCTTGGCGGCGGCGCTGCGGGTGCCGGTGAAGGGGTGCGGCTTGTACAGGACGCGGACCGGCGGGTCGGCCGTGACCAGCCGCTTCACGATGTTCTCGCCGGCGAGCAGGATCGAGGTGTTGCCCGGGTTGTCGTCCCAGCCCTCCCAGGTGGGCGCGTAGAGGACGGTGGGGCAGCGCCCGTCGGCGGCGTCGCCGGACCCGCCCTGCCAGGTCCGGATGGGCGCGAGCTGCGGGCGGCCGACCTCGACGATGTCCTCGTCGCGGACGCCGACGTCGGCGATGGCGTAGCGGTCGCGGCCCGCGCGGCCAGCGGTCCACACCTCGTCGTACACCTTGCTGTACGGGTTGACGCTGGCGAGCTTGTCGCTGTCGCCGTGGCCGATGAAGACGTGCTTCATGGTGGGCACGCGCAGCAGGTGGATGTTCTTGCCGACGTTGGCCGCGTACAGGGCGACGCGCACGGTCGACAGGTCCATGTTCATCAGGTGCACCCCTCCGGGCACGCAGATGACGGGGACCGTGGTGGGCGCCAGGTTGTTGAGGATGGCGCGCTCGCGCAGGATGATCAGCGGCCGGGTCCGCAGCCGCTCCATCGTCTCCAGCCACATGTTGACCTGGTACGCGGAGTCCCTGGAACCGGAGAAGTACAGGACCGTCTCCGGCTTGTGGGCGGCCAGCCAGTCGTCGACGGCGGCGAGGACGACCTCGGCCCGCGGCGGGACCCTACGGCCGCGCACGTACGGCACCAGCGTCGCCACGTACAGGCAGCCGAGGCCCACGGTCAGGCCGATGCCGGTGAACCCGGCGGCGGAGGAGTCCAGGACGGCGGACAGCAGGAGGCCGGCGACCGCGAAGAGGTCGAGGTGGAGCATCTTCTCCGCGGAACGGTGCAGCAGGCGGCGCGGCGGGGCGTCCGGGATGCGGATGCGGGACTTCAGGTCGACGTTGCGGGTGGCGACCGGCATCCGGCGGCGGTTGCGGATGAGGGTGACCAGCGCGCCGTGCGGGGCCTGGAGTCCGTAGAAGGCGATGAAGCAGGCGATCGCCCCGTAGAAGATCAGGTCGTCCGACAGGGACAGCCGGGCCAGCAGGAGGACCAGCAGGAGCTGCCGGATCAGGAAGCGGATCGACAGACCGGCCCGGACCTTGCTGAGGCGGTTGATCAGGTAGCTGCCCTTGCGGTGCAGATAGTGGTCCGCCAGGTACGTCACGGCGGCCACGGCCGCGAAGGCGTAGACGCTCGGGATGAGCGCGGCCAGCATGAGGCAGGGGAAGCCCAGCATCACGAGGGCCGCCGCGGCCAGCTCGGCCGCGCTGCCCACCCGGGCGACGCGAATAGCGGTGGATATCACGGAGGAACCTGCTCTGGGAGGGGGAGTACCGGTTTGTTCGGTAATGCCGGGAAACGCCGGTGATTCGCGAGGTGTACTGATTCAGGCCTCTGCGAACACCCGGTGAACGGGCATCCGCAGAGGCCTGAATTTCAAAAGCTTAATTATCTCGATTATTACACGCCGTCCTGACGGTCCAGAACCGAGGCCAGCGCCTGCTCGAATCCGGAGGCCCTGGCGGCGCCCGCGGTCGGGTCCTGCTGGCGGACGTCGATGACGTGACCGGTCAGCTCCGACAGCAGCACGTCCAGCGAGGTGCGCGCGACGGCCTCGGAGGACAGCAGCGAGCCGGCGGGCTCCTGGCCGAAGGCCTTGGTGCGCATCGGGGTCGCGGTGCGCTCGGGGTTGATGCAGTTGACGCGGATGCCCTCGGCGGCCCACTCGTCGGACAGCGCCTGGGTGAGGTTCACCATGGCGGCCTTGGTGGAGGAGTAGAGGCTGTACTCGGCCCGGCCGCGGGTGTAGCTGCTGGAGGTGTACAGCAGCAACTGGCCCTTGGTCTCGGCCAGGTACTTGTAGGAGGAGCGCGCGATCTGCACCGGGGCGAGGTAGTTGACCTTCAGCGCCTCCTCGATGGTGGCGTTGTCGGTCTCGGCGAGCCGGCCGATGCGCAGCACGCCCGCGGTGTTGACGACGTAGTCGATCCGGCCGGTCTCCGCGTACGCCCTGGACAGCGCGTCGTCGACCTCCTCCGGGTTCTCCACGTGGGTGCCGGTGGTGGAGCGGCCCAGGGCGTAGACGGTCGCGCCGTAGGACCCGGCGAGTTCGGCGATGTCCTTGCCGATGCCGTAGGAGCCGCCGAAGATGACGGCGGTCTTGCCGGTCAGCAGTTCGCGGTAGGCCTCCTCGCCGTTCTGCTCGGGCGCGGCGGTGGAGGCGAGCTGGAAGAGCTTGTCGGCGATGAAGACGTCGACCGGCTGCGTCACCTTCATGTTGTACTCGTCGCCCGCGACGACGTTGATCGGCACGTCCGGCAGGTACTTGAGGACCACCGAGCAGTCGTCCGTGGCCTGGAAGTTGGGGTCGCCGGCGGCGACCTCGTAGGCGCGGCGGATCGTGGACAGCCTGAAGGCCTGCGGGGTCTGGCCGCGGCGCAGCCGGGAGCGGTCCGGGATCTCGGTGATGAACTCGCCGTCCCCGCCGTGCGTGCGCGTGACGATGATGGTGTCCGCGGACGGGATGGCGACGTCCACGGCCTGGTAGCGCTGCAGGGCGGCCACGCAGTCGTCGATGACGCGCTGCGACAGCAGGGGGCGCACGGCGTCGTGGAAGAGGACGTTCAGGTCCTCGCCCTCGGCCAGGCCCTCGCCGAGGGCGGCGATGGCGCGCTCGGTGGTCTCGTTCCGCGTCGAGCCGCCCTCGATGACCTTCCTGACCTTCCGGAACCCGGCCTTGGCGACGATCTTCTCGACGTCCGGCACGTAGCCCGGCGCCATCAGGACGATGACGTCGTCGATCGAGTCCGCCTTCTCGAAGGTGGTCAGGGTGTGCTCGATGACTGCCTTCCCGGCGATCTTCAGCAGCTGCTTGGGGATCGACAGACCCACCCGCTGGCCGGTGCCACCGGCCAGGATCACTGCGGTGGTACGGGGCTTGGCTATGCGCTGGGACACAGGTGACCTACCTTGGGGCGACAGGGAACCGTGAAATGGTCCCACTTCGGGTAACCGCAGTGCAAGGTGAGTGACGCCCCACGCATATGTGCGCGCCACCCGTCATTCACCTGGGCCCCTGGTGATTGGGCGCGGCCCCGGTGAACCGCCCTGGAATTGCTGTGAGTAAGTCCACAGGGACGCCGCGGGGTTTCGCGCGGGGCCGTTCAGCGCCGCCGCAGCCGCTTCAGACAGCGGTGGCCGAGCACCCGGACCAGCTCCCCGGACGGCGTCTGGTGCACGCTGCGCGCGGGGCCGTGGGCGGGCCGCGCGGAAGCGGCCGCGGCGAGCGCGCCGTACAGCGCCCGAGCGGCCACTTCCGGGGCGATCCGGGGCTCGGACGGGACGTGCTCCGGCTGCGCGGGTGCGGCGGACAGCAGACCCGGGTCGCCGATGACGCGCACGCCCGCCGCCGCGATGCGCTCCGCCGCCGCGGCACCGATCGCGGCCGCCGCCTCCACCGCCCAGCCGGGCGTGGGGATCTTCACGTCCCCGGCCGCGGAACCGCACGCGTTCTTCATGTGCGGCACGGCACCGTTGCGGACGAGCCGGGAATACAGTTCGCCGGGCAGTCCATTGCCGCGGAATTCCACATTAAGATTCCGCAGCATTTCGGTCTCGGCGAGGGTGAGGGACCGATTCGCGGTGTCCGGAACCGGCCGGAGGAGATTCCCGGGCAGGCCGAGCAGCGCTTCGAAGGCCCGCAGCAGCCCGCCGCGGTCGCGGTCGTCCACCACCACGACGGTGGTCCGCCGCGGCCCGGTGGCCCGGGCCCAGCGCTCGATCAGCCGGTCGTGCCGGTGCCGCTGCCAGAAACTGGGGGTGGGCCTGTCGTGGGGCGGTTTGCGGAGCATGTGCTCCAGCCAGTCCTCGTAGCCCATGCGCAGCCCGTTCTGCACGTACTGCTGCCACTGCGAGGGCAGGATCCTCACCAGCGGGCGCAGCGTGACCAGCACGTGGACGCGGTCGCCGCCGAGCTGGTCGACGATCCGGGCGACCGTCCCGTCGTCGGGGGCGTCGGCGAAGAACTCGCTGCTGACCACCGAGGTCCGGCCGCCGGTGGTCCGCACCCGCTCCAGCAGCCGGGTCCAGTGCCGGTCGGTGGGCTCGGTGTCGCCCATCATCGCGGGCCGGGCGCAGGCGGCGAGCACGGCCTCCATCGGGTGCCGGCTGCCCGCGGGGAACTCCACGCCGTACTCGGGCAGGCGCTCCCTGGCGGCGAAGAGGGCGCCCTGGACGGCGGTGGTGCCGGTCTTGTGCGGGCCGATGTGCAGCAGGCGGGTGCCTGCGGGCAGCGGTGCGGGGGTGTCTGTCGTGCGGTCCGTCTCCATGGTCAACGGACGGTAGGAGCCCCACCTGAGGCGGAGCTGAGAGGGGCCTGGGACGCGGATGAGTCCCCGGGCCCCGTTCGCACCGCGCCCGCGGGCGCCGTCCCGCTCAGACGACCCGGACGCCCGGGTCGTCCGACTCCACCCGGAGCCGGGCCAGCGTGCTCGCCGTCGCCTGCGGCCGGACGACGGTGTCCACGACGCGCACCTCGGCGTCGATGCCGTCGCGGCGGATGTCGAGGAGGTGGTAGCCGCGGTGGGCGTCGATGACCTTCCAGTGCGGGTTGTCCGCCTTCAGCGGGTCCCACTGGGCGTGGAAGGCGGCCTGGTCCTGGTCGCCGCTGCTGGAGATGGAGGTGCCGACGAACTCGGCGCCGACGACGCCGGAATCCGGGTCGGCGAAGTCCTCCTTGAGGTCGCTGATCATCGTCAGGTGCCGGTCGCCGCTGAGCACGACCGGGTTGCGGATGCCGGCGAACTCCTCCAGCAGGGCGTTGCGCTCGGCCTGGTAGCCGTCCCAGGCGTCGTAGTACCAGAGCTTGCCCTCGCCGAGCTGCAGGTCGGTCTCGGCCATCATGATCTGCGAGGCGATGAGGTTCCAGCGGGCCGGGGAGCCGTGCAGGCCGTCGAGCAGCCACTGCTTCTGGCCGGCGCCGAGCATCGTCGCCGACGGGTCCTGGGCGCCGGCCTGACCGGTGGCCTGGTCGCTGCGGAACTGGCGGGTGTCCAGCACGTTCAGCCGGGCCAGGCGGCCGAACTCCAGGCGGCGGTACATCTGGATGTGCGGGCCGTCCGGGACGGCCGCGGCACGGACCGGCATGTGCTCGTAGTACGCCTGGTAGGCGGCGGCCAGCCGGGCCACGAACGCGTCGTGGGTCTGCTTGCCGGGGTCCTGCGGGACTTCGCCGGCGTAGTCGTTGTCGACCTCGTGGTCGTCGAAGGTGACCACCCAGGGGGCGTTCGCGCGCATCGCGACGAGGTCGGGGTCGCCGTGGTACTGGGCGTAGCGGTTGCGGTACTCGACGAGGGTGTACGGCTCGCCCTTGCCCTCGTGCCGCCGCACTGCCGTCGAGGAGGGCGAGGACTCGTAGATGTAGTCGCCGACGAAGAGGACGACGTCGGGGTCCTGGGCGCGCATGTCGGCGTACGGCGTGAAGTAGCCGTGCTGCCAGTTCTGGCAGGAGGCGAGCGCGACGCGCAGCGAGCCGCCCCGGCGGTGCGGGTGGGGCGCGGTGCGGGTGCGGCCGGTGGGCGAGAGCTGGCCACCGGCGCGGAAGCGGTACCAGTACCGGCGGTCCGGGCGCAGCCCGCGCACGTCCACGTGCACGCTGTGCCCGAACTCGGGGCGGGCCTGGGCGGTGCCCCGGCGGGTGGTTCTGCGGAACCGCTCGTCCTCGGCGATCTCCCACTCGACGGGGACGACCGCGTCGGGCATGCCGCCGCCGTTGAGCGGGTCGGGGGCGAGCCGGGTCCACAGCACGATGCCGTCGGGCAGCGGGTCGCCGGAGGTGACGCCGAGGGTGAACACCCCGTCGGGCAGCGGGGTTTCGGCGGCGCGCGCGGTGCCCGGCAGCCAGAGCTGGGTGGAGGCCGCGGCACCGATGACGGCGGCGCCGGCGGTCAGGAAACGGCGCCGGTCGGGCGATGCTGCTCCGGTCATTGGCTAACTCCCTCGCCGAAGGGGCCTTCAGGACGTGTCGTGCGGACCTGTGGAAGCTCCCACGGCCGGACGGTCCAACCGCTGAACCGGGTGCTTCGCGTGCATGACAAACAGGCAGACAACAGAAGACCCGCCACGGCGCAGGAACCACATGACGAACGTGATCTTGCCGTGGCGGGTCTTGCGGAATGTCAGGAGACAGACAGGTTAAGGGCGTTCGGCGGGGTCCGACCCACGTCGAACCGGCCAAGCAGGCGAAGGGCGCGGTCCGCCCGCCGGGGGGCGGGCCGTCCGCCGGGGGGCGGGCCGTCCGCCGGGGGGCGGGCCGTCCGCCGGGGGGCGGGCCGTCCGCCGGGGGGCGGGCCGTCCGGGAGGCAGACGGGAACGGGGCCGGGGGCCGTGGCCCCCGGCCCCGGGTCAGTCGGGCGCCCCTACTCGAACGGGTCGAAGTCGTCGTACTCGCGCAGCGCCTCGTCCCGCTCGGCCTGGCGGTCCCGGCGCCGTTGCGCCGCGGGCCTCTCCGCGTCGAAGCGGTGGTCCTCACCGCGCCGGCCCAGCATCTCCGCGCCGGCCATGACCGAGGGCTCCCAGTCGAAGACGACCGCGTTCTCCTCGGGGCCGATGGCGACGCCGTCACCGGAGCGGGCGCCCGCCTTCATCAGCTCCTCCTCGACACCGAGGCGGTTGAGCCGGTCGGCGAGGTAGCCGACGGCCTCGTCGTTGCTGAAGTCGGTCTGCCGCACCCAGCGCTCCGGCTTCTCGCCGCGCACCCGGAACAGCGGCTCGCCGCCGCTGTCCTCGCGGGTGACCGTGAAGCCCGCGTCGTCCACGGCCTTCGGCCGGATGACGATCCGCGTCGCCTCCTCCTTCGGCCTGGCGGCACGCGCCTGGCCGACCAGGTCACCGAGCGCGTACGACAGCTCCTTCAGGCCGATGTGGGCCACCGCGGAGACCTCGAAGACGCGGTAGCCGCGCGCCTCCAGGTCGGGGCGGACCATCTCGGCGAGGTCCTTGCCGTCGGGCACGTCGACCTTGTTCAGGACGACGATGCGGGGACGGTGGCCGAGACCGCCGTACTGCCGCAGCTCCTCCTCGATGACGTCGAGGTCGGAGACCGGGTCGCGGTCGGACTCCAGGGTCGCGGTGTCCAGCACGTGCACCAGCACGCTGCACCGCTCCACGTGGCGCAGGAACTCCAGGCCCAGCCCCCTGCCCTGGCTGGCGCCCGGGATCAGACCGGGCACGTCGGCGACGGTGTAGACGGTCGAACCGGCCGTCACCACGCCCAGGTTCGGCACGAGGGTGGTGAACGGGTAGTCGGCGATCTTCGGCTTGGCCGCGCTGAGCACGGAGATCAGCGAGGACTTGCCGGCGCTCGGGTAGCCCACCAGGGCCACGTCGGCGACGGTCTTCAGCTCCAGGACGATGTCCTGCAGCTCCCCCGGCTCGCCGAGCAGCGCGAAACCGGGCGCCTTGCGGCGGGCGCTGGCCAGCGCCGCGTTGCCGAGGCCGCCCCGGCCGCCCTGCGCGGCGACGTACGACGTGCCGTGGCCGACCAGGTCGGCGAGCACGTTGCCGGCCCGGTCCAGGACGACGGTGCCGTCCGGCACGGGCAGGACCAGGTCCTGGCCGTCCTTGCCCGAGCGGTTGCCGCCCTCGCCGGGCTTGCCGTTGGTGGCCTTGCGGTGCGGGGAGTGGTGGTAGTCGAGGAGCGTGGTGACCGACTGGTCGACGGTCAGGATCACATCGCCGCCACGGCCGCCGTTGCCGCCGTCCGGGCCGCCGAGCGGCTTGAACTTCTCACGGTGGACGGAGGCACAGCCGTGGCCTCCGTTACCCGCGGCGACATGCAGCTCGACGCGGTCCACGAAGGTGGTCATGGTTCGGTGCCTCCAGGGAAGAACGGGAATGTCTACTGCTTCAACACGCGAAAGGCGGACCCGCCTTCCCGAACGGGAAGTGAGGTCCGCCTCGCGAAGCGTTCGGTGCCGAACCAGGCGATTCAGGCGACCGGAACGATGTTCACGACCTTGCGGCCACGGCTGGTGCCGAACTCCACCGCACCGGCCTGCAGCGCGAACAGCGTGTCGTCGCCGCCACGGCCGACGCCGGCGCCGGGGTGGAAGTGGGTGCCGCGCTGGCGGACCAGGATCTCACCGGCGTTCACGACCTGACCGCCGAAGCGCTTCACGCCGAGTCGCTGGGCGTTGGAGTCGCGACCGTTCCGGGTGGACGATGCGCCCTTCTTGTGTGCCATTTCTCCTCAGTCCCTTACTTCGCGGCCGCGGGGATCGACGTGACCTTGATCGCCGTGTACTGCTGGCGGTGGCCCTGACGACGGCGGTAGCCGGTCTTGTTCTTGTAGCGCAGAATGTCGATCTTCTGGCCCTTGTGGTGGTCCACAACCTCGGCCTGGACCTTGATGCCGGCCAGCACCCACGGGTCGCTGGTCACGGAGTCGCCGTCGACGACGAGCAGGGTCGAGAGCTCGACCGTGTCGCCGACCTTGGCGGTGGAAATCTTGTCAACCTCAACGATGTCACCGACAGCAACCTTGTGCTGGCGGCCACCGCTGCGCACGATGGCGTACACGCGGATCTCTACTTTCGCTCGAAGAAACGGCACCCCCGCAGGCCAGCCGCCCAGAACAGCACGGACGACCTCTCCCGGCCGATCCTGGCCCGGGAGGAAGAGGTTTACGGGGATGTGGCGGGTCAGCGGACACGCCGACGGTCAAGGTTACGGGGCCGTGGCCGAGGGGGTCAAACCGGGCCGGGTCCCCGCCGGGTGGGTCCGGTCACAGGGACCGGACCCACCCCGCCCGGGCTCCGTCAGCCCTCGTCGCCGGAGGAGACCGTGCTGGTCTTCTTCGCCGTCGCCTTGGCGGTGGCCGTCTTGGCGGTCTTGGCCGCCTTCTTGGCCGTCGTCTTCTTGACGGCGGTCTTCTTGGCCGCGGTCTTCTTGGCGGCCGTCTTGGTGGCGGCCTTCTTCGCCGTGGCCTTCTTGGCCGCCTTGCGGGCGGTCTTCTTGGCCGGCGCGGCCTCCTCCACCGCTCCCTCCGGGGCGTCCGGCGCGGCCTCCCCGGCGGTGTCCCCGGCGGCCTCCCCGGCTGCCCGCGGCGCCTGCGCGGCGGGGACGTCCTGAGCGACCGACGGGAGGACCACGACGGCCGCCTCCACGGGCGCGGTCGGCGCGGTCGCCTTGCGCACGGCACGGCGGCGCGGGCGGGCCGGGGCGGCGCTCCCGGCGGGCGCCTCCTCGGCCGGGGCGGCCACCGCGGCGGGCTCCGGCCGCTCGGCCGGGGCCTCGGGCGCGGTCTCGGCGACCGTCACCACGGCCGCCTCGGCACCTGCGGGGGAACCGGCCGGTGCCGACACCTTCCGGGTGGCCCGACGGCGGGTACGGCCCTTGGGCGCCGCCTCCTCGGCGGGAGCCCCGGCCCCGGCGGCCTCCGGGTCGGCCGCGACCACCGGGTCCTCGGCGGCGACGGGTCCGGCCTGCGCCTCGGCGGCCGTCTCCGGCAGCACGGGACGCGCGGTCTCCTCGGCGGCCGTGACGTCCTGCGCGGTCGGCGCCTCGGCGGCCCGGCCGGCCTCCGGCTCCCCGGCCCGCGCGGACCCGGTCCTGCGGTCCTCGGTCCTGCGGTCCTCCTGCTTCGCGGTCTCCGTCCTCGGCGCGCCGGCCGGTGCGGAAGCCCGGCGGCCCGCGCGGCGGCGGGTACGGCCGCGGGTGGCCGCCGCCTCCGCCTCGGCGACGCTGCTGTACAGCTCCTCGTCCGGCGCGAAGTCGGGCGCGGGCAGCGCGACGGGCTCGGCGAGGTCGGCCGCGACCTCGACCGCGGTCTCCACCTCCGGCTCGACGTCCTCGCCGCTCTCGACGGCCACCGCGGCGGTCTCGTGCACGTGCTCGGACCCGTCACCGCCACGGCCGCGCTTCTTGCGCTTGCCGCCACCGCCTCCGCCGCCGCCGACGGAGGCCGGCTGCTCCATGTGGACGATGACGCCGCGGCCGTTGCAGTGGACGCAGGTCTCGGAGAAGGACTCCAGCAGCCCCTGCCCGACCCGCTTGCGGGTCATCTGCACCAGGCCCAGCGAGGTCACCTCGGCCACCTGGTGCTTCGTGCGGTCGCGGCCCAGGCACTCCAGCAGCCGGCGCAGCACCAGGTCGCGGTTGGACTCCAGCACCATGTCGATGAAGTCGATGACGATGATGCCGCCGAGGTCGCGCAGCCGCAGCTGGCGCACGATCTCCTCGGCCGCCTCCAGGTTGTTCCGGGTGACGGTCTCCTCGAGGTTGCCGCCCTGGCCGGTGAACTTGCCGGTGTTGACGTCGATGACGACCATCGCCTCGGTCCGGTCGATCACCAGCGAACCGCCGCTGGGCAGCCAGACCTTGCGGTCCAGCGCCTTGGCGAGCTGCTCGTCGATCCGGTGGGTGGCGAAGACGTCGACCTCACTGGTCCACCTCTGCAGCCGGACCGCGAGGTCCGGGGCCACGTGGGAGACGTACCCGTGGATCGTCTCCCAGGCCTCGTCACCGCTGACGACGACCTTGGAGAAGTCCTCGTTGAAGATGTCGCGCACGACCCGGACGGTCATGTCCGGCTCGCCGTACAGCAGCGTCGGGGCGTTGCCGCTCTTCGCCTTCTTCTGGATCTCCTCCCACTGCCCCTGCAGCCGCTCGACGTCCCGGCGCAGCTCCTCCTCGCTCGCACCCTCGGCGGCGGTGCGCACGATGACGCCCGCGTCCTCGGGGACGATCTTCTTGAGGATGGTCTTCAGCCGCGCCCGCTCGGTGTCGGGCAGCTTGCGGCTGATGCCGGTCATCGAGCCCTCGGGGACGTACACCAGGTAACGGCCCGGGAGGGAGACCTGGCTGGTCAGCCGGGCGCCCTTGTGTCCGATCGGGTCCTTGGTGACCTGCACGAGCACGGACTGCCCGGACTTCAGGGCGGACTCGATGCGGCGCGGCCCGTTGGCCATGCCCAGCGCCTCGAAGTTGACCTCGCCGGCGTACAGCACGGCGTTGCGGCCCTTGCCGATGTCGATGAAGGCGGCCTCCATCGACGGCAGCACGTTCTGCACCTTGCCGAGGTAGACGTTGCCGACGTACGAGGTCGACTGCTCCTTGTTGACGTAGTGCTCGACGAGCACGCCGTCCTCCAGCACGCCGATCTGCGTGCGCTCGCCGTGCTGGCGGACCACCATCACCCGCTCCACGGCCTCGCGGCGGGCCAGGAACTCGGCCTCGGTGATGATCGGAACGCGCCGGCGGCCCTGCTCACGGCCTTCCCGGCGGCGCTGCTTCTTCGCCTCCAGACGGGTCGAGCCCTTGATGGACTGCACCTCGTCGGACGGCTCACCGGCCTTGCGGGGCTCGCGGACCTTGACGACCGTGCGCTCGGGGTCGTCGGCGGACGACTCGGCGCCGGCGGCGGTGTCACCGGCGCGGCGGCGACGACGGCGCCGGCGGCGGCTGGAGCTGGAGCCGCCGGAGTCCTCGAAGCGGGCGTCCTCGGCCTCCTCGGGGTCCTCGGCGTCCTGCTCGGCGGCGTCCTCGGCGTCCTGCGCGCCGTGTTCGGCGGCCGGGTCGTCCGACTCGTCGTCCGCGCCCTCGCCCTCGGCGGCCTCGCCGCGGCGACGGCGGCGGCCGCCCCGGCGGCGACGGCGGCGCGAACCGGACTCCTCGTAGGCGTCGGCGCCCTCCGCCTCGTCGGCGTCCTCCTCGGACGCCTCGGGCTCCTCCGGCCCCTCGTCCTCGTCCTCGTCCTCGGCGGAGTCGGCGGCCCGCGGCTGTGGTTCCGGCTCGGCGAGCGCGGCCCGGCGGCGACGGCGGCGGCGCGAACCGGCCTCGGCACGCTCCTCCGCGTACTCCTCGGCCTCGTCGGTCCCGGCGATCCCGTCCGTTTCGTCGGCCGCCGCCCCGGCGGCCTCGGCAGCGGCCGCGGCGGCGGCCCGCTCCGGGGTCTGGAACCGCGGCTCGGTGAACACCGGCGGCTGGAACACGGCCACGGCGGGGCGGGCCGGTCGGCGCGGCGCCCTGCCCTCGGCGTCCTCGGCGTTCTCGGCGGCCCCGGCCGTCCTGGACCCGACGGGCTGCGCGGGCTCGGCGAACCCGGTCGCAGCCTGCCGCGCGACCCGGCGGCGCCGGCGCGGAGCCGCGTCCTCGGCGGGGGCCTGCGGCGCCTCGGCGGCGGTGGTCCGGGCCGCGGCCCCGGTCTCCTCCGCGGGCTGGGTGGTCCCGGCGGACCGGGCGTCCTCGGCGGCGGCCCCGGAACCCTCGGCGGGCGCGGAGACACGGCGCGTGGCACGGCGGCGGGTACGCCGGGGCGCGCCCTCGTCAGCGTCCTCGGCGACCGGGGCGTCGGCGGAGGCGGGAGCCGGGTCCTCGGCGGCGGGCGCGGCGTCCTCGGCGGCCCGGCCCGTCTCACCGGACTGCACGGCCTGCGCGGACGCCGGGGCACCGGCGGGCGCGGACACGCGGCGGGTCGCCCGGCGGCGCGTACGCCCGGCCGGCGCGGCCTCCGCCTCGGCGGCGGGCGTCTCCACGGCGGCCGGTTCCACGGCGGCCGGGGTCTCGGAGGCCAGGGTCTCGGAGGCGGTGGGCGCGGCTTCCGCGGCGGCCGGGACGACCGCCTCGGCGGGCGCGGCTTCCGCGGCGGCCTGCGGCGCACCGGCGGGGGCGGCGGCGCGCCGGGGGGCGCGACGGCGCGGGCGCTCGGCGGGCGCGGTGTCGGCGGGCGCGGTCTCGACCCCTTCCGCCTCGGCCCGTGCGGCCTCCGGCGTCCCGGCGGCCTCCGTGCCGGACGCGGGCGCCTCGGCGGAGGCGGTCGCGCGGCGCGTGGTCCGGCGGCGGGCGCGGGGCGGCGCGGTCTCCTCCACGGCCGCGCTCCCTTCACCGGCCCCGGCGGCCCCGGTCGCCCCGGCAGTCGGATCCGTACCGGCAGTCGCTTCGGCCGCTTCGGCCGGAGCGGGCGCCCCGGTCGGCGCGGTCGCACGGCGCGTGGCCCGGCGGCGGGCGCGGGGCGCGGCTTCCTCGACGACCTCGGTCACCTGGGTGTCCTCGACGACCTCGGCAACCGGAGCCGGACCGGCGACGGCCACGACCGTCTCGGCGGACTCGGCCGGAGCGGGCGCCCCGGTCGGCGCGGTCGCACGGCGCGTGGCCCGGCGGCGGGCGCGGGGCGCGGGCTCCTCGACGACCTCGGTCACCTGGGTGTCCTCGACGACCTCGGCAACCGGAGCCGGACCGGCGACGGCCACGACCGTCTCGGCGGACTCGGCCGGAGCGGGCGCCCCGGTCGGCGCGGTCGCACGGCGCGTGGCCCGGCGGCGGGCGCGGGGCGCGGCTTCCTCGACGACCTCGGTCCCGGCCCGGTCGGCGGAAGGAGTCCCGGCCGGGGACGCCTGGGCCCCGTCCGCCGCCTCGGCGATCTCCCCGGTCTCCGCGGCCGGTATGGCCGGCAGGGTGACCTCGGCGGTGGCCTCGGCCGCGGCGGGCGGACCCGCCGGGCGGGAAGCGGCACGGCGACGCCTGCGCGGCGGCAGGGTGTCGCTCGGAGTGTTCAGTTCGGAACCCTCGTTGGGGTCGGTCGGTTCGAGCATGCGGGCGTTTCTCCCGTCAGGCTCCCGGGCGCCGCGCCTGGTCCGGCGTCGGTCGCGGTGGACCGTCCGCCGGTGACGTCCGCGGCCCGCGCGATGCGCGATGGCCGCCGTCCGGGGCGCGGGCGCCGCACGGGAGCTCTCCGTGTCCTGTCTCGCCGGTTCCGTACGCCTTGTTGTGCACGGCCTGGCGAAAGTCTTCTGGTCGGTGCGCTGCCCGACCCAGGTGGCTCCCGAGTCCGAGGGCGGCGCTACGGCGTCCGTCCCTACGCGGAACCTTCCGGCACCGGCGCCGTCGCGGCGGCAACCGGTGAGGCCGTCAGGGCCTCGGCTGCCTCGCGGTCGGGCGCGAGCGGGTCGGTCACCGTGCCGGTCTCTTCATCGAACAGCCCCTGCGCCAGCCTGGTCACCGCTGCGGGGACCGGCGGCGCCAGGTCGGCCACGGCGCGGAGACCGGACAGGACGTCGTCGGGTCGTACGGCAGGCGTCACGTGCCGAACAACCAGCCGCAGTATCGCACAGGGCTGGTCCGTCGGCCTATCAGCCCGCGAACCGTGCGTTTCCAGGTGGGCGACCGCGGGGCGGGCGTCGAAGGTGCGGACGCCGTTCTTGGTCAGTCGCTGCACCTCGACGGTGCCGGCCTCGCGGAAGGCCCGCACCGCGCGCTCGGCGTCGACGGGGTCGACGCCGTCCAGCCGCAGCTCCCAGACGGAGGCCGTGAGCCGGTCGGCGAGGCCCGGGGTCCGTGCCTCGACCGCCTCGACGACGTCCAGCCCGGCGGGCAGCGACTCGTCGAGGAGGACGCGCAGGGTCTCGGGGTCGCGCGGCGCGGTGAGCGCGATCTCCAGGTACTCCGCCTCACTGCCCGTGCCGGTGGGTGCGGCATTGGCGTACGACACCTTCGGATGCGGCGTGAACCCCGCCGAGTACGCCATGGGCACCTCGGCGCGGCGCAGCGCACGCTCGAAGGCGCGCTGGAAGTCACGGTGGCTGGTGAACCGGAGGCGGCCGCGTTTGGTGTAGCGCAGTCTGATGCGCTGCACCGCGGGTGCGGGCGGCGGGCCTTCGGGCTGTCGCTTGCCCAGTGTTCTGTCCTTCGTGAGAACGGTCGTCCTGTCATCAAGAGTACGTGTCCCACGGCGCGCCGGTTCCCGACGGCCGCCGCGGTCCGCCGGACGGCCCGTGCCACCCCGCGCGCGGTGGCCCGCCGGTTCGGCGGCGCCCGGTCGGCCCCGGAGCCCGACCCGCGCCGGTGCCCGGCCTGACGGCAGGGCACCGGCGCGGGCGGGGTACCGGCCACCGCCGCCGTGGCGGACGGCGGGTCATTCGACCTCGATGCCGTAGTCCCGGACCAGTTCCTCCAGACCTCCCGTGTACCCCTTCCCGCCCAGCACGAACTCCCAGTCGCCGCTGGCCCTGCGGCGGAAGGAGCCGAGCACGAGCGCCGTCTCACCGCGGCGGCCGTCGGAGACGTCGAGCCGGCCCAGTTCGCTCATCGACGGGTCGAGCAGGCGGACGCACGCGTCGGTGAAGCCGGAGAGATCGGCGTCCGGGTTCACCTCCGGGTCCACGGCCGCGACCAGGACGAGCCGGTCGGCGTCCCGCGGCAGCCCGTCGAAGGAGACCCGGACCGCCGCCTTGTCCGGCGCCGCGGCCGGCACCGCGCACACCGAACCGTCCGGGGTCCGCGGGTTATTGAAGAACACGAAGTGGTCCTCGCCGAGTACCCGGCCGCCCCGGCAGACGAGCGCGCAGACGTCCAGCGCCACGGCCCCGGACCACGTCATGCCCAGCACGTTGTGGTCATCGGCCGGTTTCGCCGAACCGGGCGCCGCCGGCTGCGCGGGGGCCGGGCGCCCGCCCCGCCCCAGGCGTCCGCGGAGCCCGTGCCGGTGCAGCAGGTCGACGAGTTCGCTCCCGGATATCAGCTCGAGCGGCTTGCCGCGGGCGAAGGTGTGCGAGCCGGGGCCGAACTTCGACGTGGTCACCAGGACGCCCTTGTTGGCGCCGGCGTCCTGCACCGTGCCGTACAGGTCGCGCACCGCGGTGGGCGGCACGGTGTTGCGGTAGCGCTTGACCTGGACGACGATCTTGCCGCCCCGGATGGGCGTCGGGTCCAGCGCGTCGACGTCCACGCCGCCGTCGTTCGAGCGCTGCGTCGTCACCGCCTGCATCCCCATGGCGCGGAACAGGTCGGCGACGAGGGACTCGAAGGCGATCGGATCCATGGCGTACAGGTCCGGCTCCTCGTCACCGCCGCCCCGGGCGGCGGCCCGGCCGCCCACGTCGTGGGGCCGGCGGCCGGGCCGGACGGAGGCGAGCTGGTCGGGCCGGGCCGCGAGCTGCCCGCGCAGCGCGTCCGTCAGGCAGCTGATCGCGTCCACCTGTTCGAGGTGCAGGCCGGCGAAGGCCGCCCGCCCGGCCAGCACGGCGGCCAGGAAGATCTGCGACTGCCGGCCCGTCGCGCGGTCGGGGGCCTCGACGAAGCCGTTGAGCTCCACCGAGTCCAGGACGCCGTACTCGTCCGCCGCGAAGAGCTGGTGCAGGACCAGCAGCACGCTCTGCGCCAGCACCTCCCGGTACAGCGCGCGGCGCTGCGTCACGGGCCGCGCCGTCTCCTTGTCCTGGTCCTCGGACTGCACGTACCTCACCGACTTGGCCTCCGGGACCACCTCGTACCCGGGCAGCTCCCAGTCCAGGACCAGCTGCCGCGCCGCCGGGTCGAAGGCCGCCGCCGCCCGCCGGGGGAAACCCTCGGGCCAGGCGGCCGACGAGTGGAGGACCGCCGAGAAGTAGTCGGCCACCAGGGCGGGATCGCCCCGCCGGACGCCCGCGACCGCCTCCTCGATGCCGGTGTTGTGCCGCCGCACCTCGGCCCGGTGCGCCTCGACCCGCTGGTCGTGGTCCCGCTGCGCGGCGGCCAGGTGCTGCCGGCGCTGCGCCTCGGCGGCCTGGGCCTGGTACCAGTCGTGCTCGAAGCGGGCCCGCGCCTCGGCCTCCGCCTGCGCACGCCGGCCGGCCGTCCAGCCGCCCTGCGCCTGGTACTGGCGCGGGTCCGGCATGCGCACGGGCCGGGCGAGCTGACCGGGATCGAACGGCACGACGTCCTCCACCCGCATCAGGGACGCCGCCCTGAACGCCGGCGCCCGGCACCCCTCGGCCAGGAGCCCCTGCAGGGCCGCGACCCGCGCGTCCAGCTCCGCCGTCCGCCGCCGGGCCTCCGCCTGCCGGTACTCCCGGTGCCCCTGGACGGCACGCCGCTGCCGGGCCTCGGCCAGCCGGGCCTCCTCGCGCCGCCGCCTCTGCTCGGCCTCGATCCGGCGCTGGTGCTGGCGCTGCGCCTCGGCCCACGTGTTGACGAAACCAGCAGAGCGACGACTCATGCGCTCAGGCCCTCCCCAGGACGTCGGCAGCGCCGACCAAACTGTGGTTGCCCCCGCAACCAGTTGTGACGAACCGACTGTATCCAGCAATCACCGTCCTGGACATCGGCTTGCCCGGAGCAGCCGGAACCAGTGGTCCGCGCAGGTCAGCGCACGCACAACCGGCGGCGCCGGCCGCCGCCGGCCCGGACCGCCGCCGATGGCCGGCGCCGCGGCCCTCCGTCCCCGCTCGCCTCAGTGCACGTGACCGCTGCCGGCAGGGGCCGGCGCCGCGTTCTTGACCGTGAGGGGCAGCAGCTTCCTGCCGGTCGGGCCGATCTGGATGTGCGTGTCCATCTGCGGGCACACCCCGCAGTCGAAGCACGGGGTCCAGCGGCAGTCCTCGACCTCCGTCTCGTCGAGGGCGTCCTGCCAGTCCTCCCAGAGCCAGTCCTTGTCCAGGCCGGAGTCGAGGTGGTCCCAGGGCAGGACCTCCTCGTAGGTGCGCTCGCGGGTGGTGTACCAGTCGACGTCGACGCCGTGGGCGGCCAGCGCCTTGTCCGCGCAGGCCATCCAGCGGTCGTAGGAGAAGTGCTCACGCCAGCCGTCGAAGCGGCCGCCGTCGTCGTAGACCGCGCGGATGACGGCGCCGACGCGGCGGTCGCCCCGCGACAGCAGGCCCTCCACGATGCCCGGCTTGCCGTCGTGGTAGCGGAAGCCGATCGAGCGGCCGTACTTCTTGTCGCCGCGGATCTTGTCGCGGAGCTTGGCCAGCCGGGCGTCCGTCTCCTCCGCCGACAGCTGCGGGGCCCACTGGAAGGGCGTGTGCGGCTTGGGGACGAAGCCGCCGATCGAGACCGTGCAGCGGATGTCGTTCGAGCCGGAGACCTCGCGGCCCTTCTGGATGACGCCGGTCGCCATGTCGGCGATCTGCAGGACGTCCTCGTCGGTCTCCGTGGGCAGGCCGCACATGAAGTACAGCTTCACCTGGCGCCAGCCGTTGCCGTAGGCGGTGGCGACCGTCCTGATCAGGTCCTCCTCGGAGACCATCTTGTTGATGACCTTGCGCATGCGCTCCGAGCCGCCCTCGGGGGCGAAGGTGAGGCCCGAGCGGCGGCCGTTGCGGGTCAGCTCGTTCGCCAGGTCCACGTTGAAGGCGTCGACGCGGGTGGACGGCAGCGAGAGGCCGATCTTGTCGTCCTCGTAGCGGTCGGCCAGGCCCTTGGCGATGTCGCCGATCTCCGAGTGGTCCGCGGAGGACAGGGAGAGCAGGCCGACCTCTTCGAACCCGGTCGCCTTCAGGCCCTTGTCGACCATGTCGCCGATGCCGGTGATGGAACGCTCCCGCACCGGGCGCGTGATCATGCCGGCCTGGCAGAAGCGGCAGCCGCGGGTGCAGCCGCGGAAGATCTCGACCGACATGCGCTCGTGGACGGTCTCGGCGAGGGGGACGAGGGGCTGCTTCGGGTAGGGCCACTCGTCCAGGTCCATCACCGTGTGCTTGGACACGCGCCACGGGACGCCCGATCGGTTGGGGACGACGCGGGCGATGCGGCCGTCGGGGAGGTACTCGACGTCGTAGAAGGCCGGGATGTAGACCCCGCCCGTCCTCGCCAGGCGGAGCAGGACCTCCTCGCGGCCCCCGGGGCGGCCCTCGGCCTTCCACTCTCGGACGATCCGGGTCATGTCGAGCACGGCCTGCTCGCCGTCGCCGATGACGGCCGCGTCGATGAAGTCGGCGATCGGCTCCGGGTTGAAGGCCGCGTGGCCGCCGGCCAGGACGATCGGGTCGTCGACCGTGCGGTCCCTCGACTCCAGCGGGATGCCGGCCAGGTCCAGGGCCGTGAGCATGTTCGTGTAGCCCAGCTCCGTGGAGAAGCTGAGGCCGAACACGTCGAAGGCCTTGACCGGGCGGTGGCTGTCCACCGTGAACTGCGGGACGCCGTGCTCGCGCATCAGCGCCTCCAGGTCCGGCCACACGCTGTAGGTGCGCTCGGCGAGGACGCCCTCCTGCTCGTTGAGGACCTCGTAGAGGATCATGACGCCCTGGTTGGGCAGACCGACCTCGTAGGCGTCCGGGTACATGAGCGCCCAGCGGACGTCGCACTCGTCCCAGTCCTTGACGGTGGAGTTGAGTTCTCCGCCGACGTACTGGATCGGCTTCTGCACGTGCGGGAGCAGAGCTTCGAGCTGCGGGAAAACCGACTCGACAGGCATCTCGCGAACCTTCATGAGCTGACGGGGGTGACCATTCAGCGTAACCCGCCGGGAGCACTCCCCCGCACGTTCAACCGGACGTCCCGGAGTCGATCTCCTTCCACAGGGACGGCAGCCGTGCCTCCGTCGCCGCCGCGCGCCGCTCCTCCCTGCCGTAGAGCACCCCGTACGGGAAGGCGCTCTCGCCCGCCGCGTGCGCGACCGCGGCCAGCTCGCGCAGGGTGCGGCGGGCCATGACGCTGTCCTGGTGGTCGCCGAGCAGGCTGGTCAGGGACTTCATGGAGGCGGCCAGGGAGTGGGCGGGGCGGCCGAGGGCGGGTGCGGCGGCCTCGGCCGCGTACCGGGTGCGCTTGGCCTTCTTGCGGGCCTCGTGCAGGGCCGTGTCGCGTTCCCGGCCGGGCGGCAGGCCGAGCGCGGCGGTGACGAGGCGGGAAACCTTCGCGAGGTCCTTGCGCAGGGCCTTGGCGAGCACCTTGTCCGGTTTCCCGGCGGCCCGCCCGCGCAGCGGCGGGTCGGCGAGCAGGGCGTCGAGGGCGTCGAGCAGGGCCAGGTGGCGCGCGGAGTCCAGGACGGCGAGCAGCCGGCGGTGGGTGTGGTCGTGGCGGGCGCGGTCCCAGGCGGCGAGCCGGTCCCGGGCGGGACCGGTGGCCAGGGTCGGCGGGAGGGCGTCGAGGGCGGTGGTGAGGCGGTCGGCCAGCACCTCCTGGTCGCGTTCCGCGCCGAGTTCGCCCGCGAGCCACTTCAGTTCGGCGGCGATCGGGTCGGTGGCGGAGCGGTCCAGGACGGTGCCGAAGGTGCGGAAGGCGCTGCGCAGGCGGCGGGTGGCGACGCGCATCCGGTGGACGGCGTCCGGGAGGTCGCGGCGGACGGCGAGGTCGTGGGCGACGATGGCGTCGCGCTGTGCGCGCAGGTGGGCGAGGACGTGGTCGCCGGCGGTCACGGGCCGCGGCGCCTTGCGGGTGCGGGCGGCGGTGCCGCCGGTCCGCTCCAGGGCGCGGGCCAGCTTGGACGGTGACGTCGACGGCCGTACGCCCGCCTCGCGCAGCCGTTCCTCGACCCGGTCGAGGAAGGCCGGGTCGACGCCGTCGGCCAGTTCGACCTCGATCTCGGTCCACCGGGCGGTTCCGCCGTCCCGGTTGAGGCGTTCGGCGGTCACGGTGTCCACGCTCGCCTCGGCCAGCAGGGTGCCGTCGGCGGCGAGCAGGTGGCGTACGTCGCGGGCGGAGCGGAGCCGGACGACGGGGATCAGTTCGGCGGTCCGGACCCGGGAGCGGACCAGGGCGGCGATCTCCTGGGGGACGGTGTCGGAGAGCGGGGAGCGGATCTCGTCGCGGACGCCGGGGGCGACCGGGATCTTCAGGTGCCAGCCGGCGTCCGCGCCCCCGGTGCGGCGGCGCAGGGTGAGGGAGGCCGCGGCCAGGCGTTCGTCGGCGGTGTCGTAGTAGGTGGCGTCCAGGGCGAGCAGGCCCTGGCCGCGGACGGCCGCCACCCCCGTGACCGCGGTCAGGTCGGGCAGCGGGCCGCCGTCGGATGCGTACTTGCGCTCGATCTCGCGCTGGGTGGCCGCCATGGTGACCGTCTTGCCGCGATGCGTGCGCTCAAGCCCCTTTCGTGCCGATCGGGCTCACGCGGACAGTCGGGCTCACGCGGACAGGGGGCGTTGCACCTTGATCGACTGCAGCAGTCCGACGGCCACCCACACGGCGAACATCGAGGATCCTCCGTACGACACGAACGGCAGGGGCAGGCCGGTGACCGGCATGATGCCGAGGGTCATGCCGATGTTCTCGAAGGTCTGGAAGGCGAACCAGGCGACGATGCCGGCGGCGACGATCGTGCCGTACAGCTCGGTCGAGTCGCGGGCGATGCGACAGGCGCGCCACAGGACGACGCCGAGCAGGAGGATTATCAGGCCGGCCCCGAGGAAGCCCAGTTCCTCGCCGGCGACGGTGAAGACGAAGTCCGTCTGCTGTTCGGGGACGAACTGGCCGGTGGTCTGCGAGCCGTGGAACAGGCCGGCGCCGGTGAGGCCGCCGGAGCCGATGGCGATGCGGGCCTGGTTGGTGTTGTAGCCGACGCCGGCGGGGTCCAGGTCGGGGTTGGCGAAGGCCGCGAAGCGGTTGATCTGATAGGTGTCCAGGATGTGCAGCTGCCAGACGGCGATCGCGCCGACGGCGCCGGCGGTGATCAGGCCGAAGACCCAGCGGTTGGAGGCGCCGGAGGCGAGCAGCACGCCCAGGATGATGATCACCATGACCATGACCGACCCGAGGTCGGGCATGAGCAGCACGATCATGATCGGCACGGCGGCCAGTCCGAGGGCCTGCAGGACCGTGCGGTGGTCGGGGTGGGTCTTGTCGCCGGCGTCGACCCGGGTGGCGAGCAGCATCGCCATGCCCAGGATGATCGTGATCTTGACGAACTCGGACGGCTGCAGGGAGAAGCCGCCGCCGAGCACGATCCAGGAGTGGGCGCCGTTGACGGTGGAGCCGAGCGGGGTGAGTACCAGCAGGATGCCGAGGACCGACAGGCCGTAGAGGATCGGCACGGCGTTGCGCAGGGCGCGGTGGCCGATCCAGAGCGTGCCGATCATCAGGGCGAACCCGATGCCGGTGTTCATGAGGTGCCGGATCAGGAAGTAGTACTGGTCGCCGTGGTTGATCTCGGTGCGGTTGCGGGTCGCCGAGAACACCAGCAGGGAGCCGATCAGCGACAGGGCCGTGGCCGCCAGCAGTATCGGCCAGTCGAGCCGGCGGGCCAGTGAGTCGCGGGCGAGGACCCGGGTCCAGCCGGCCCGCCGGGGGCCGTATCCGGAGACGGAGAAGCTGTTGGCGCCGGTCATGCGAGCATCCTCCGGCTTCCCTTCCTGCGGGGCCTTCTGCGGGTGTTTCCGGTGCTGGTGGACGTGGGCGCGGTGGCCGCGGGCTGCTCGTCCCCGGCGGTGCCGGTGCTGTCCTTCTGGGAGGCCTCGACGTCCTTGGCCGGGTCGCCGGTGACCTTCGGGGCGGCGATGGTGCCGTCGGTGCGGACCTTCGGCAGGCTCTTCTGGGGCTGGGGCAGCAGCGCCGCCTTCTGGTCGACGGAGCCGTCGCTCCGGACGCCGTAGAGCGCGCTGTAGATGTTGCGCACGGCCTCACCGGAGGCTCCGGAGCCCGTACCGGCCTGGGCGATCGTCATGATCACCGTGTAGTCCTTGGAGTAGGTGGCCAGCCAGGACGTGGTCTGCTTGCCGTAGACCTCGGCGGTGCCGGTCTTGGCGTGCAGCGGGATCCGGTCCTGCGGCCAGCCGCCGAACTTCCAGGCGGCGGTACCGCGGGTGATGACGCCGGCGAAGGCGTCGTCCATGCCCTTGAGGGTGGCCCGGCTGACGGGCAGCTTGCCGGTCCTGCGGGGCTTGATCTCCTCGACGGTCCTGCCGTCGGCGCTGACGACCGCCTTGCCGATGGTGGGCTGGTACATGGTGCCGCCGTTGGCGACGGCGCCGTAGATCACGGCCTCCTGGATCGGGGTGACGAGGGTGTCGCCTTGGCCGATGGAGTAGTTGATCTCGTCGCCCTCGCGCATCTTGTTGCCTTCGAGGCAGTTCTCGTAGGCGATCTTCTCGACGTAGGTGCCGTCCTTCTTGCCGGACTTGCACCAGGCGTCCTTGTTGGCCTTCCAGTAGTCCAGCTTCCACTGGCGGTCCGGGACGCGGCCGGTGACCTCGTTGGGCAGGTCGACGCCGGTCTCCTTGCCGAGGCCGAACTGGTGGGCGGCCTTGAAGAAGTAGTCCTTGGGCTGGCCCTTCTTGGGGTTGATGCCGCCGTCGCGCTTCCACTCCTTGTCGGCGAGGCCGTAGAAGACGGTGTCGCAGGAGACCTCCAGGGCGCGGCCCAGGGAGATCGGGCCGAAGTTCTCGCCCTCGAAGTTCTTGAAGACCTGGCCGCCCACCGAGTAGGAGCTGGTGCACGGGTAGCGGCCGTCGAACGGGTAGCCGGCCTCGACCGCGGCGGCCGTGGAGACCACCTTGAACGTCGAGCCGGGCGCGGCCTGGCCCTGTATGGCCCGGTTGAGCAGGGGGTAGTCGGAGTTCTTGCCGGTGAGGGCCTTGTAATCCCTGGCCGAGATGCCGCCGACCCAGACGTTCGGGTCGTAGGTCGGCGCCGAGGCCATGGCGACGATCCGGCCGGTCTTGGCCTCCATCACGACGACGGCGCCGGAGTCGGCCTTGTAGTTCTCGCCGGTGATCTTGTCGTACTGCTGGCGGGCGACCTTCATCGCCTTGTCCAGTTCGTACTCGGCGACCCGCTGGACCCGGGAGTCGATGCTGGTCACCAGGTTGGAGCCGGACTCGGCGGGGTCCGACTCGGCCTTGCCGATGACCCGGCCGAGGTTGTCCACCTCGTAGCGGGTGACGCCGGCCTTGCCGCGCAGCACCTTGTCGTACTGGCGCTCCAGGCCGGAGCGGCCGACCATGTCGGAGCGCAGGTAGGGCGAGTCGGTGTCCTTGGCCTTCTGGATCTCCTCGTCGGTGACCGGGGAGAGGTAGCCGAGCACCTGCGCGGTGTTGGCCTTGCCCGGCGCCGGGTAGCGGCGCACGGCCTCCGGCTCGGCGGTGATGCCGGGGAAGTCCTCGGCGCGCTCGCGGATCTGCAGGGCCTGCTTGGCGGTGGCCTCGTCGGTGATCGGGATCGGCTGGTAGGGCGAGCCGTTCCAGCAGGGCTGGGGGGTCTCGGCGTCGCACAGCCGGACCTTCTGCAGGACGTCCTCGGGCCGCATGCCGAGGACGCCGGCCAGCTTGGTCAGGACGGCCCTGCCGTCGTCCCGCTGCTTGAGCAGGTCGGTGCGGGAGGCGGAGACGACCAGGCGGGTCTCGTTGTCGGCGAGGGGCACGCCGCGGGCGTCGAGGATGTCACCGCGCACGGCGGGGTCGACGACCTGCTGGACGTGGTTGCCGGAGGCCTCCTTCTGGTACTCGGCGCCCTCCCGGATCTGCAGGTACCACAGCCGGCCGCCGAGCGTGCCGAGGAGGGAGAGGACGAGGATCTGGATCACGACGAGCCGGGTCTGGACCCGTGGGGTCCGTCCGGTCTCGGGAATGTTGGTCACTGCGGCTGCCTCCCCCTCTCGGTGCGCGGGCGTGTGGGCGCGGACGTGCGTGCGCGTACGCGTGGTGAACGACGGGCCCGTGGGACCGCGTTCCGCCGGGACTTCCCCGTTCGGGTGAACTCGCCCGCGGTCACAGTCGCTTCACCCCCTTGATGCGGCCGACCCGCGCGGAGCGGATGCGGGCCCTGGCCCTGAGGGCGCCCAGGCCGCCGCGCCGGGTGCCGACGCGCAGGCCGGTGCCGGAGTTGAGCCAGCCCGTGGAGAGGCCGCCGCCCTTGGCCGTGGCGGCCGTCTCGGCCAGCGGGTCGTTGTCGGCGCGGCGGGCCAGCCACATGACGCCGGGCACCGTGAAGGGCGCGAGCAGCAGGTCGTACAGGGCCGCCGAGAACAGCAGTCCGGGCAGGCCGACGTGGCGGGCGGCGGTGTCGCCGACCAGGGCGCCGACCCCGGCGTACAGCAGGGTGGAGCCGGCGGCGGCGGCGACCACGACGGCCATCGGGCCGACCGCCGACCTCAGGCGGCCGTTCTCCGGCTTGGCGAGCCCGGCGAAGTAGCCGATGACGCACAGCACGAGCGCGTAGCGGCCGGCCGCGTGGTCGGCGGGCGGGGCGAGGTCGGCGAGCAGGCCCGCGCCGAAGCCGACGAGGGCGCCGCCCACGTGGCCGTACACCAGGGCGAGGCCGAGGACGGTGAGCAGGAGCAGGTCGGGCACGGCGCCGGGCAGGTGCAGGCGGGCGAGGACGCTGACCTGGATCACCAGGGCGACGACGACCAGGACGGTGGAGAGCAGGATCCGGTTGACACGCATGGGGAAAGTCAGCTCCTACTGCTGCTCTTGCCGGCCGTCGGCGGCCGCGCCCGCCGAGGGGGTGACCGTGACGGTCACCGTCGGCGTCGGGGTCGGCTTGGGCTTGGCCGGCAGGACCTCGTCACGCGGGTCCTTCTTCGGGGCCCGGACGACGACGCCGACGACGTCGAGCTTGGTGAAACCGACGTACGGCGTGACGTAGAGCGTGCGGGTGAGGCCGCCGCCGGAGGGGTCGACGCGGGAGACCACGCCGACCGGGACGCCGGGGACGAACGGCCTGTCGGACTGGGAGCCGAAGGTGACGAGGCGGTCGCCCTTCTTCACCTCGGCCTTGCCGTTGAGGAGTTCGACGCGCAGCGGGCGGTCGCCCTGTCCGGAGGCGAAGCCGAGTTCGTCGCCGCCCTCCATGCGGGTGCCGACGGTGAAGTCGGGGTCGTTGGCCAGCAGCACGGTCGACGTGTGGGGGCCGACGGTGGTGACGCGGCCGACGAGGCCGTCGCCGTTGAGGACGGTCATGTCCCGTGTGATGCCGTCCTCGGCGCCGACGTCGATGGTGATGGTCCAGGAGAAGCCCTGGGCCGACCCCATGGCGATGACCTGGGCGCCCTTGATGCCGTACTGGCCCTCGCCGGCGATCTTCAGCATCCTGTCGAGCTGCCGCAGCCGGCTGCGGTTGCGGTCGTCGCTGCCGAGCTCGGCCCTGAGGGCCGCGTTCTCCAGCTCCAGTGCGGCGAGCCGGTCGTGGCGGCTGCCGGAGTCGCGGATGGCGGAGACGGCGTTGCCGACCGGGTCGACCGCCGAGGACAGTCCGTCCTCGATCGGGCCGAACGCCGTGGCCGCGGCCTGCCGGGCGCCGTCCACCGGGGAGTTCCGGCCTCCGCGGATGTCCACCGTGATCAGCGCGAACGCGATGGCGATCAGCAGGACCAGGAGCAGCCGGCTCTCTTTCGTGTCCCTCACGTGCGGCGGCCGTGCCCTTCCTCAGTAGGAATGCGGGGGCCCCGATACGCGCGGGCGGCGGGAACGCCGGCCCGAGGGGCCCATGGGTGGAGCTGATGCCTCTGTATCAACGATCCGCCGTACGAGGGGAGATCGTCTCGTACGGCGGGACCGGCACGTCGCGTCATCTGCGCGGCTGGGCGTCCAGGACCTGCTGGAGCGCCTCGAACTCCTCGACGCACTTGCCCGAGCCGAGCGCGACGCTGTCCAGCGGGTCCTCGGCGATGTGGATCGGCATGCCGGTCTCCCGCCGCAGCCGCTCGTCCAGGCCGCGCAGCAGGGCTCCGCCGCCGGTCAGGACGATGCCCCGGTCCATGATGTCGCCGGACAGCTCCGGCGGGCACTTGTCGAGGGTCGTCTTGACCGCGTCGACGATCGCGTTGACCGGCTCCTCGATCGCCTTGCGGACCTCGGCGGCCGAGACGACGACGGTCTTCGGCAGTCCGGAGACCAGGTCCCGGCCGCGGATTTCGGTGTGCTCGTCGGTGTCCAGGTCGTACGCCGAACCGATCGTGATCTTGATCTGTTCCGCCGTCCGCTCACCCAGCAGGAGGCTGTACTCCTTCTTGATGTGCTGGATGATCGCGTTGTCCAGTTCGTCGCCCGCGACGCGGATGGACTGGGCGGTCACGATGCCGCCGAGCGAGATGACCGCGACCTCCGTGGTGCCGCCGCCGATGTCCACCACCATGTTGCCCGTGGCCTCGTGGACCGGCAGGCCGGAGCCGATGGCCGCGGCCATGGGCTCCTCGATGATGTGCACCTGGCGGGCGCCCGCCTGCGAGGACGCCTCGATGACGGCGCGGCGCTCGACGCCCGTGATGCCCGAGGGCACGCAGACGACGACCCGCGGCCGGGCGAGGTACCGCCGCTTGTGGATCTTCAGGATGAAGTAGCGGAGCATCCGCTCGGTGATCTCGAAGTCGGCGATCACGCCGTCCTTCAGCGGACGGACGGCCACGATGTTGCCCGGCGTCCGGCCGATCATCTTCTTCGCTTCGGCACCGACCGCGAGGATGCCACCGGTGTTGGTGTTGATCGCGACCACGGACGGCTCGTTGAGTACGATCCCGCGGCCCCTGACGTACACCAGCGTGTTGGCGGTCCCGAGGTCGACAGCCATGTCACGGCCGATGAACGACATTGAGTTCCCCATCAGGATTCGTCTGGCCTCCCTGCGGGCCTTTGAGGGCTCCTCAGGTCGGCGAGGTGGGTGCTGTGACGTGAAGGGTTCCATCGTAGACGCGCCTGCACGAACACTGCGGGAGGGTCTCCGCCATTGTCTGCAGATGCCGTGTCGCCACGCTTGTGGAGACGGGCGTTCGGGGGCGCCCGTTCCCTCGAACGCCCCTGCTCGTGCGGGACGTACGGGGAGCTCCCCGCCCGGACCCCGCGCCGCGCCGCGGGCGTTACGCGCGGCCCGGGAAGAAAATCTTCACCTCGCGTTCGGCGGATCCCTCCGAGTCCGACGCGTGGATGAGGTTCTCCCGCACGATCACGCCGTAGTCGCCGCGGATGGAACCGGGCGCGGCGGCGACCGGGTCGGTCGGGCCGGCCAGCTGCCGGACGCCCTCGACGACCCGCTCGCCCTCGACGACCAGGGCGACGACCGGGCCGGAGGACATGAACTCCACCAGCGGCTCGTAGAAGGGCTTGCCCACGTGCTCGGCGTAGTGCTGCTCCAGCGTGCCGCGGTCCAGGGTGCGCAGCTCCAGCGCGGTGATCCGCCAGCCGGCCTTGCGTTCGATGCGGCTGATGATCTCGCCGGTCAGGCCACGACGGACGGCGTCGGGCTTGAGGAGGACGAGGGTGCGCTGGGTCACGGGGGAACTCCTTACGGCTGGCGTGTGCGGTGGGACGAGGTTACAGGGCGTGTCGGGGCGCCTGTCACACAGCGTCAGGTGTGGAGGGGGCGGACTCCGCCTGCGCGGCGAAGCGGGCCCTGGCCTCGTCCACCTTCCTCCCGAAGTGCACCGAGGCCCACCACAGCGCGGCGAACACCACGCCCATGAAGTACATGATCGGCACGAAGACGCCGGAGGCGATCAGGGCGACCTGCAGGACCCAGCCGAGCACGACCCCGCCCGGCCGGGTCACCATGCCGCACAGCAGCAGGCACAGGGCCATGGCGACACCGCTGACCAGCCACACGGTGGACGTGGACAGGTCCGGGTCCTTCATGGCCACCAGACCGGCGAACCCGATGATGAAGAACTCGCCGATCAGGGTGGACGAACAGAGCGTGCGCATGACGGGACCTCAGCCCTTTCCCAGGAGCAGGCGGGCCTCGCCCACCGTGATGACCGAGCCGGTGACCAGCACGCCGCCGCCCGCGAACTCGCCCTCTTCCTCGGCCAGCGTGATCGCCGCCTCCAGGGCCTCGGGCAGCCGCGGCTCGACCTGGACGCGGTCCTCGCCGAACACCTCGACGGCGACCGCCGCCAGTGCGTCCGCGTCCATGGCGCGGTGACTGGTGTTCTGCGTGACGACGACCTCGGCGAAGATCGGCTCGAAGGCCTCCAGCAGCCCCCGTACGTCCTTGTCGGCGCTCGCCCCGACCACGCCGATCAGCCGGCTGAAGTCGAACGCCTCCCGCACGGCCTCGGCGGTGGCCTCGGCGCCCGCCGGGTTGTGCGCCGCGTCCAGCACGACGGTGGGGGAGCGCCGCACGACCTCCAGCCGCCCCGGCGAGGTCACCGCCGCGAAGGCCCTGCGCACGGTGTCCAGGGCCAGCGGCTGCGTGTGCTGCGCGCCCACGCCGAAGAACGCCTCGACCGCGGCGAGCGCCACGGCCGCGTTGTGCGCCTGGTGGGCGCCGTGCAGCGGCAGGTACACCTCCGCGTACTCGCCGCCGAGTCCGCGCAGGGTGAGCAGCTGCCCGCCGACCGCGACCTGCCGGGCGACGACCCCGAACTCCAGGCCCTCCCGGGCCACGGTGGCGTTCTCCTCGACGGCCTTCCTCAGCAGCACCTGCGCCGCGTCCACCGGCTGCTGGGCCAGGACCACAGTCGCGCCCCGCTTGATGATGCCGCTCTTCTCGCCGGCGATGGCCGCCGGCGTCCCGCCGAGGCGGTCGGTGTGGTCCAGGCCGATGGGGGTGACGACGGCGACGTCGCCGTCGATCACGTTGGTCGCGTCCCAGGAGCCGCCCATGCCCACCTCCACGACGGCCACGTCCACCGGCGCGTCCGCGAAGGCCGCGTACGCCATGCCGGTGAGCACCTCGAAGAAGGACAGCCGGTACTCCTGCGAGCCGTCCACCATCTCCACGTACGGCTTGACGTCCCGGTAGGTCTCGATGAACCGCTCGGGAGTGATCGGCGCGCCGTCCAGGCTGATCCGTTCGGTGACCGACTGCACGTGCGGGCTGGTGTAGCGGCCGGTGCGCAGGTCGAAGGCGCCGAGCAGGGCCTCGATCATGCGGGCGGTGGAGGTCTTGCCGTTGGTCCCGGTGATGTGGATGGAGGGGTACGAGCGCTGCGGCTCGCCCAGCACGTCCATCAGCGCGGCGATCCGGGCGACGGAGGGCTCCAGCTTGGTCTCGCCCCAGCGGGTGGCCAGCTCGGCCTCGACCTCGCGCAGGGCCCGGTCGACCTCGGGGTCCTCCGGACGCGCGGGCACGTCGGCCTGCGGCGGGCCGCCCTGGGTGCGCAGGGTGCGGCTGCCGGCCTCGATCACCGCGAGGTCGGGGTCGCGGTCGGTCTCCTCGGCGACGAGTTCGTCGAAGGGGTCGAGGGGCTCGGGCCGGTCGCTGTCGTCGTACGGGGGGAGGTCGCTCACGGGCTCCAGTCTACGGAGCCGCGGTGACGAGGCGTGCCCAGGCCCGGGGGCCGGTGCGGAGTGCCCGGACCCGTCGGCCGGGCGGCTGCGCCCGCCCGGTCGGCACCGCGCGCCGCGCGGTCCCCGGCGTCCCCGGGGCGCGCGGGTCCTCCGGTGCCCGGCCGGCTCCGGGGACCCGCGCGGCGTACGGCGGCTACGCCTGCGGCAGACGCGCCAGCTGGGCCTGGATCCGCTCGATGTCCTCCTCCGCCTTGGACAGGCGCGCGCGGATCTTCCCGACCACGTTCTCCGGCGCCTTCCCCAGGAAGGCCTCGTTGCCCAGCTTGGCCGTGGCCTGGGCCTTCTCCTTCTCGGCGGCGGCCAGGTCCTTCGCCAGGCGCTTGCGCTCGGCCGCCACGTCGATCGTGCCGGACAGGTCGAGCGCGACCTCGGCACCGGCGACCGGGAGGGTGGCGGTGGCCGTGAAGGACCCGCCCTCCGGCTGCAGGCGCAGCAGCTGGCGGATGGCGGCCTCGTGCGGGGCCAGCGCCGTGCCGTCCAGGGTGAGGCGGGCCGGGACCCGCTGGCCCGGCTGCAGACCCTGGTCGGCGCGGAAGCGGCGGACCTCGGTGATGACGGACTGGAGGGCGGCGATCTCCCGCTCGGCCGCCGGGTCCCGGAAGCCGCTGTCCTCGGGCCACGCGGCGACGACGACCGACTCGCCGCCCGTGAGCGTGGTCCACAGGGTCTCCGTGACGAACGGGACGACCGGGTGCAGCAGCTTCAGGGTGACGTCGAGGACCTCGCCCAGGACGCGCTTGGCGGCCTCGGCCGCCGCACCGCCGGCCTGGAACGTCGTCTTGGACAGCTCGACGTACCAGTCGAAGACCTCGTCCCAGGCGAAGTGGAACAGCGTGTCCGACAGTTTGGCGAACTGGAAGTCGTCGTAGTACGCGTCGACCTCGGCGACGACGGAGTTGAGGCGGGAGAGGATCCACCGGTCGGCCGCCGACATCGCCGACGGCTCGGGCAGCGGGCCGTCCACCGTCGCGCCGTTCATCAGCGCGAAGCGGGTCGCGTTCCAGATCTTGTTGGCGAAGTTGCGCGAGCCCTGGACCCAGTCCTCGCCGATCGGCACGTCCACGCCCGGGTTGGCGCCGCGGGCGAGCGTGAACCGGAGGGCGTCCGAGCCGTACTTGTCCATCCAGTCCAGCGGGTTGACCGCGTTGCCGAAGGACTTGGACATCTTCTTGCCGAACTGGTCGCGGACCATGCCGTGCAGGGCGATGGTGTGGAACGGCGGGGTGCCGTCCATCGCGTACAGGCCGAACATCATCATCCGGGCGACCCAGAAGAAGAGGATGTCGTAGCCGGTGACCAGGACGGAGTTGGGGTAGAACTTCGCGAGCGACTCGGTCCGCCCGGGCCAGCCGAGGGTGGAGAAGGGCCACAGGCCGGAGGAGAACCAGGTGTCGAGGACGTCGGTGTCCTGGTGCCAGCCCTCGCCGGCGGGCGGCTCCTCGCCGGGTCCGACGCAGACCACCTCGCCGTCCGGGCCGTACCAGACCGGGATGCGGTGGCCCCACCACAACTGCCGCGAGATGCACCAGTCGTGGAGGTTGTCGACCCAGTCGAAGTAGCGCTTCTCCATCTCCTGCGGATGGATCCCGACCTTGCCCTCGCGGACCGCGTCACCGGCGGCCTTCGCGAGCGGGCCGACCTTGACCCACCACTGCATGGACAGGCGCGGCTCGACGGTGGTCTTGCAGCGCGAGCAGTGGCCGACGCTGTGGACGTAGGGCCGCTTCTCGGCGACGATCCGGCCCTCGGCGCGCAGCGCGGCGACGATGGCGGAGCGGGCCTCCAGCCGGTCCAGGCCCTGGAAGGGGCCGTGGGCCGTGATGACCGCGTGCTCGTCCATGATCGTCAGGGACGGCAGGTCGTGGCGCCGGCCGATCTCGAAGTCGTTCGGGTCGTGGGCCGGGGTCACCTTGACGGCACCCGTGCCGAACTCGGGGTCGACGTGCGTGTCGGCGACGACCGGGATGGAGCGGTCGGTCAGCGGGAGCTTGACGAGCCTGCCGATCAGGTGCCGGTAGCGCTCGTCGTCGGGATGGACGGCGACGGCGGTGTCGCCGAGCATGGTCTCGGCGCGGGTGGTGGCGACGACGATGGTGTCGTCCCCGTCGCCGTACGTCATGGAGACCAGTTCGCCGTCGTCGTCCTGGTACTCGACCTCGATGTCCGAGATGGCCGTCAGGCAGCGGGGGCACCAGTTGATGATGCGCTCGGCGCGGTAGATCAGCTCGTCGTCGTACAGGCGCTTGAAGATGGTCTGGACGGCCTGCGAGAGCCCCTCGTCCATGGTGAAGCGCTCACGGGACCAGGCGACGCCGTCGCCCAGGCGCCGCATCTGGCCCGAGATCTGCCCGCCGGACTCGGCCTTCCACTGCCACACCCGCTCGACGAAGGCCTCGCGGCCCAGGTCGTGGCGGGACTTGCCCTCCTTGGCCAGCTCCCGCTCGACGACGTTCTGGGTGGCGATGCCGGCGTGGTCCATGCCCGGCTGCCACAGCGTCTCGTAGCCCTGCATGCGCTTGCGGCGGGTCAGGGCGTCGATGAGGGTGTGCTCGAAGGCGTGCCCCAGGTGGAGGCTGCCGGTGACGTTCGGCGGCGGGATGACGACCGTGTACGGCGGCTTGTCGCTCCCGGCGTCCGCCTCGAAGTACCCCCGCTCCACCCAGCGCTCGTACAGCGGCCCCTCTACGTCGGCCGGCGCGTACTGGGTCGGCAGTTCGGTGGCGGGCGCGGGTGGCTGCTGCTGAGCGTTCTCGGTCACGGGGATCAGTTTAGAGGTGTCGCGGTGCCGTCCCGAAACGCGTTTGTTCTGTAACGGTGCGGCTCCCCGCCTCCCCGTGCCCGCCGCCGCTGGGCCAGGATGTCGGGAACGCATGAGCATCTGGAGGGGAACGCAGGAATGAGCAGCAACCAGCCGGGTCCGTACGGCGGGCCGCCCCAGCAGCCGGGTCCGTACGGCCGGCCGGGGCAGTCCGGGCCCTACGGCCAGCAGCCGCAGGCACCCCAGCCCGGGTACGGCTACCCCCAGCAGGCCCCTGCGGCACCCCAGCCCGGGTACGGCCACCCGCAGCAGACCCCTGCGGCCCCCCAGCCCGGGTACGGCCACCCGCAGCAGACCCCTGCGGCCCCCCAGCCCGGGTACGGCCACCCGCAGCCGCCCCAGCCCGGGTACGGCTACCCGCAGCAGGGCGTGCCCCCGCAGCAGCCGCCGTACGGACAGCAGCCCTACGGGGCGCCGCAGCCCCCGCCGCCGGCCGGCGGCGGGAAGCGGACGGGCCTGGTCATCGGCGCGGTGGCCGTGGTGGCCGCGGTCGCCGTCGGCGCGTACTTCGTGATCGGCGGCGGGGGCGGGGGCGGAGGCGGCGGGGACGTGGCGGACGACGGCCCACACAGGCTGACGACGCCGGCGACGCTCCTCGGCGACTACGAGAAGAGCGACTCCGGTACCGGCGGGATGAGCGACTCCGACCTCAAGGACGCCGAGGCGTGGGGGGTCCACGACCCGAAGGACGTCAGCGCCGGTTACACGTCCGGGGCGGGCGTCACCTCGAAGAACCTGCTGCTCTCCGGCGTGTACGGCAGCGTCGACGACCCCGAGGAGGTCGTCGACGCCATGTTCGCGGCGGCCAGGAAGGACTCCGACTCCTCCGAGGGCCGGTTCGTCGGCAGCCCCCGGACGTACACGCCCGCGGGCTTCGACAACGGCGTGATGAAGTGCCAGGAGAGCCAGGCCAAGGAGGGGGGCCAGACGCTGACCATCCCCTTCTGCATCTGGGGCGACCACAGCACCCTCGCCTACGTGATGTCGTACGACATGGCGTCGCTGGCCGGCGGCAAGGGCATGTCGCTCGCGGACGCCGCCGGGCTGACCGCCAAGGTCCGCAACGAGGTCCGGGTCAAGGCCTGACCCGCAGGACGCGTGCGAGGGGGCCCCGGTCCGCCGACCGGGGCCCCCTCGCACGCGTCCTGCGGCGGCTACGCCGTCTTCTGCTCGCCCGGCCCGCGCCCGCGCGCGTCCCGCGGGATGAGGGTCGGGTTGACGTTGGAGTGCACCACGTCCGCGGTGATGACCACGCGGGCCACGTCCTTGCGGGAGGGGACCTCGTACATCACCGACATGAGGACCTCCTCCATGATGGCGCGCAGGCCGCGCGCGCCGGTCTGGCGGAGGATGGCCTGGTCGGCGATGGCCTCCAGCGCTCCGCGCTCGAAGTCCAGTTCCACACCGTCGAGTTCGAAGAGGCGCTGGTACTGCTTGACCAGGGCGTTGCGGGGCTCCACCAGGATCTGGAGGAGGGCTTCGCGGTCGAGGTTGTGGACGGACGTGATCACGGGGAGGCGGCCGATGAACTCCGGGATCATGCCGAACTTGACCAGGTCCTCCGGCATGACGTCCTCGAAGACGTCCTTGGACTCCAGCTCGCGCTTGGAGCGGATGGTGGCGCCGAAGCCGATGCCCTTGGCGCCGGCCCGCGACTCGATGATCTTCTCCAGACCGGCGAAGGCACCGCCCACGATGAACAGGACGTTCGTCGTGTCGATCTGGATGAACTCCTGGTGGGGGTGTTTGCGGCCGCCCTGGGGCGGGACGGAGGCCGTGGTGCCCTCTAGGATCTTCAGCAGCGCCTGCTGGACGCCCTCGCCGGAGACGTCGCGGGTGATCGACGGGTTCTCGCTCTTGCGGGCCACCTTGTCGATCTCGTCGATGTAGATGATCCCGGTCTCGGCCTTCTTGACGTCGTAGTCGGCGGCCTGGATGAGCTTGAGGAGGATGTTCTCGACGTCCTCGCCGACGTAGCCCGCCTCGGTGAGCGCCGTCGCGTCGGCGATGGCGAACGGGACGTTCAGCATGCGGGCCAGCGTCTGGGCCAGGAGCGTCTTGCCCGAGCCCGTCGGCCCGAGGAGCAGGATGTTGGACTTCGCCAGCTCGATGGCGTCGTCACGGCCCTGGGCGCCACCGTTCTCGCCCGCCTGGACCCGCTTGTAGTGGTTGTACACCGCGACGGAGAGCGCCTTCTTGGCCGGCTCCTGGCCGACCACGTAGCCCTCCAGGAACTCGTAGATCTCGCGGGGCTTCGGGAGCTCCTCCCAGCGCACCTCGCTGGTCTCCGCGAGCTCCTCCTCGATGATCTCGTTGCAGAGGTCGATGCACTCGTCGCAGATGTACACACCGGGCCCTGCGATGAGCTTCTTGACCTGCTTCTGGCTCTTGCCGCAGAACGAGCACTTGAGCAGATCGCCGCCGTCACCGATGCGTGCCACGGTGTGCTTCCCCTTCGCCTGGGAGACGCCTGGACGCTTGCGAGTCCAGCGGCTCCTGGTGCTGCCTTATGTCCGACGGTACCTTGCCGGGCCGGGTGTTCGGGCCCCCCTTGGCACGGTTCACTTCCACGTGGACCCTGCCGTGGGGGCCTGAGCGTACGCCGTCCGGGGTCAGCGGACCGCTTCGTTGTTCATCTTGCGGGTGGAGATGATCTGGTCGACGATGCCGTACCGGAGGGCGTCCTCGGCCGTGAGGATCTTGTCGCGCTCGATGTCCTCGCGGATCTTCTCGATCGGCTGGTTGGAGTGCTTGGCCAGCATGTCCTCCAGCTGCTCGCGCATCCGGGTGAACTCGTTGGCGATGATCTCCAGGTCGGAGAGCTGGCCGCGGCCGGTGGAGCCGGCCGGCTGGTGGATCAGCACGCGGGAGTTCGGCAGCGCCATGCGCTTGCCCGGCGTACCGGCGGCGAGCAGGATGGCCGCGGCGGAGGCCGCCTGGCCCATGCACACCGTCTGGATGTCGGGCTTGACGAACTGCATCGTGTCGTAGATCGCCGTCAGGGCGGTCATGTCGCCACCGGGGCTGTTGATGTAGATCGAGATGTCCCGGTCCGGGTCCATCGACTCCAGGCACAGCAGCTGCGCCATGACGTCGTTGGCGGAGGCGTCGTCGATCTGGACGCCCAGGAAGATCACGCGCTCCTCGAAGAGCTTCGCGTACGGGTCGTACTCGCGGATGCCCTGGGAGGTGCGCTCGACGAAGCGCGGGATGACGTAGCGGCTCTCGGGCCGGGGCCCTTCGTACCTGCCGCTGGCGGCGCCGGGGAAGTTGCTCATGGGGTGTTCACCGTCCTGGTGGCGTTCTGGAAGCTGGGGTCGTGGCGGTGCGTGGCGCGGCCGGGCCGGTCAGGCACCGGTGCCGCCGCCTCCCGGAACACCCGAGGCGTGCGCGATGATCTCGTCGATGAGACCGTACTCCTTGGCCTCTTCCGGGGTGAACCAGCGGTCGCGGTCGCCGTCGCGGATGATGGTCTCCACGGTCTGGCCGGAGTGCAGCGCGGTCAGCTCGGCCATGCGCTTCTTGGTGCGCAGCAGGTACTCGGCCTGGATCTTGATGTCCGAGACCGTGCCGCCGAGACCGGCGGAGCCCTGGTGCATCATGATGTCCGCGTGGGGCAGCGCGAACCGCTTGCCGGCGGCACCGCCGGTCAGCAGGAACTGGCCCATCGAGGCGGCCATGCCCATCGCGATCGTGACCACGTCGTTCGGGATGTACTGCATGGTGTCGTAGATCGCCATGCCGGCCGTCACCGAGCCGCCGGGGCTGTTGATGTAGAGGTAGACGTCCTTGTCCGGGTCGGCGGCGAGGAGCAGAAGCTGTGCGGTGATCTTGTTGGCGATGTCGTCGTCGACCTGCTGGCCGAGGAAGATGATCCGCTCGTTGAGCAGCCGGTTGTAGACCTGGTCGCCGAGGCCACCACCGATGGAAGGCTCGCCGGCGGCGGAGGGCATCAGATTCGTCACGTATCCACCTGCTCGTCTTACGACGGCGCCGGGCCGTCTCACGTGTTCCCTGCGGGGTCCTGCCGGGGGGTTCAGAGGACTCCCCTGCCCCCGTACTCATGGACCCTAACGCCCAGGCCCCTCCGGGGAATCCCGGAGATGGGGGTGTTCGCCGGGGGCGTAGCGGCGGGCCGGGCCGCGGGGCGCCCGGGCCGCCCCTTCCGGGACGCGAGACGGCAGGGCCCCCAGGAGACACTCCCGGGGGCCCGTCCTACGCCGTCAGAGGTGCCGCGGGGCCGCTCAGGCCTCGCCCTGCTCCTCGCCGGACTCCGACGCCTCGGCGGCCGGGGTCCCGGCGTCCTCGGCCTCCTCCTCGTCGTCCAGGTCGACGATCTCGCCGTTGGTGTCCTTCACCGTGGCGGCCTCGACCACGACGGCCAGGGCCTTGCCGCGGGCGACCTCGCCGACCAGCAGCGGCACCTGGCCGCCCTCGACGACGGCCTGGGCGAACTGGTCGGGGGACATGCCGGAGGAGGCCGCGCGCCGCATGAGGTGCTCGGTCAGCTCCTCCTGGTTGACGTTGAGGTTCTCCTTCTTGACCAGCTCGTCGAGGACGAACTGGGTCTTGATGCCCTTGACCGCCGCCTCGCGGGTCTCGGTGTCGAACTCCTCGGGGGTCTTGCCCTGGATCTCCAGGTACTTGTCGAGGGTGAGACCCATCTGGCCGAGCTGGTGGTGCTCCAGGTTGTGCTTGCGGGTGTTGATCTCGTCCTCGAGCAGCTTCTCCGGGACGGGGACCTCGACCAGCTCCAGGAGCTTCTCCAGGACGCGCTCCTGCGCCTGGGTGGCCTGGTCGTACTGCTTCATGTCGGCCAGGCGCTTGCGGCTGTCGGCCCGCAGCTCGTCCAGGGTGTCGAACTCGGAGGCGAGCTGTGCGAAGTCGTCGTCGAGCTCGGGCAGCTCACGGGCGGCGACCTGGGTGACCTTGACGGTGACCTCGGCCTCCTTGCCCGCGGCGGAGCCGCCCTTCAGCTCGGAGGCGAAGGTGGCCTCCTCACCGGCGGACAGGCCCTTCACGGCGTCGTCGATGCCGTCCAGCAGCTCGCCGGAGCCGATGGTGTAGGAGACGCCGTTGGCGATGCCGTCCTCCAGGACCTCGCCGTCGACCTTGGCCTGCAGGTCGATGGTGACGACGTCGCCGTCCTCGGCGGCCCGCTCGACGGGGGTGGTGGAGGCGAAGCGCTCGCGCAGCTGCTCGACCGACTTCTCGACGTCCTCGTCGGTGACCTCGACCGCGTCGACCTCGACCTCGATGCCGGAGTAGTCCGGGACCTCCAGGGCCGGGCGGACGTCGACCTCGGCGGTGAAGTTCAGCGTCTCGCCGTCCTTCAGCTCGGTGATGTCGACCTCGGGCTGGCCCAGCGGGCTCAGCTCGGCCTCGTTGACCGCGTCGGTGTAGAACTTCGGGAGCGCGTCGTTGACGGCCTCCTCCAGCACCGCGCCGCGCCCGAACCGCTGGTCGATGACCCGGGCCGGGATCTTGCCCTTGCGGAAGCCCTTCACCGTGACCTGCTGGTTGATCTTCTTGTACGCCGCGTCGAGGCTGTCCTTGAGCTCCTCGAAGGGCACCTCGACAGTGAGCCGAACCCGGGTCGGGTTCAGGGTCTCCACGGCGCTCTTCACGGTTCGGTCTCCTTGTGGCTGACTGCTTGGTTTCTGCCGGAGCCAGACAGGTCCGGCGGACTTCGCCGCCCGGAGGAGTTCACTGGCCTGGGGGCCGGGACACACGGGCGGGCAGCTTGCATAGTAACCGCAGCCGGTCAGCGCCCCAAAAGGCGATCATCACGGTGAGCCGTTGGTCGGGGTGGCGGGATTTGAACCCACGGCCTTCCGCTCCCAAAGCGGACGCGCTACCAAGCTGCGCCACACCCCGTCTGGTGCGACACGTAGGGTACATGCCCGGACCGGATCGGGCGGCCGTATTGTCCGCGGCGGCGCGCGTACCCTCCTCGCGGGGGAACACGTTGGCCTCCGCGGCGGCCGACCCGCTACGATGCTCTGCAGTGCCGGGGTCACCGACCTGCGGCGCGACCTTGCGGGCGTAGCTCAATGGTAGAGCCCTAGTCTTCCAAACTAGCTACGCGGGTTCGATTCCCGTCGCCCGCTCTGCACGGTCCGGGGGCCCGGTTCCGCTTCGGCGGGGCCGGGCCCCCGGCGTTCCGGGGCGAGCGGTCAGAAGTTGATCGAGTTGATGGTGTGCGCCAGCGAGTCGAGGAAGCGGTTGATCGACGGCGCCATGCCGGTGGAGGCCAGGAAGAAGCCGAAGAGGATGGCGACCACGGCCGGCCCGGCCTTGATGCTCCCCCCGCGCATCATCACCACCATGATGATCGCCAACAGCAGCACCACAGACAGTGAAATGGCCACAACTGATCACACCCTCGGTCGGTCCGCTCTCCGGGCCCCGGGGCACGGCCCCGCGCACCCCCGCCAGAACCATCGTGCCACCAACACGGCCCCTGTATGCGGCCCGTGACCCGGCATCGGGCACGGGCACGGCGCCTACCGCGCGCCCCGGGGTAATTCGGGGCACCGGCCACGGGTGCCTCCACGGGTAATTGCGGACCTTCGTTTCGGCCTCCGCGCATCTCGCGCGCGGATAATTCGAATTGGGGACACCGGGATGCCGTATGCCCCAATCAGTCGGGATGAATGGGGACATCAGGGGGGAAAGGATGGTGTCCGTGTGTGCACCGTCACGCGGGACGGGGGTGGCACGTTCCGTGAATAACGGGGTAGCCGGAGGGGACAACCGCGAATAATCCTGGGGGGTTTTACGGAATCCCGCAGTCGACGCTAGGGTGCCTGAGATGTTTGACGCCGCCTCGTCCCCCGGCCAGAACCGCAGGCCGCTCCCCCCGGCGCAGCCGCCGGCCGACGGAGTGCCAGCCCCGCGTACCCCGATGAACGCGCGGAAGGGCCGGGCGCCGGCGGACAGACCGGGCAGACAGCGCGACGCCTTCTTCGACAACGCCAAGTACCTGGCGATCGTGCTGGTCGCGATGGGGCACGCGTGGGAGCCGCTGAAGGGCGGCAGCCGGACCCTGGAAGCCGTGTACACGGTCGTGTACAGCTTCCACATGCCGGCGTTCATCATCATCTCCGGCTTCTTCTCCCGCAGTTTCGACATGCGCCCGGACCGGCTGAAGCGGCTGATCACCGGTGTCGCCGTGCCGTACGTCGTCTTCGAGACCGCCTACCCGCTCTTCAAGCGCTTCGTCGACCACGCCCCCGACCAGGAGATCAGCCTCCTCGACCCCTGGTACCTGACCTGGTTCCTGGTGGCCCTGTTCGTCTGGCGGCTGACCACGCCGGTGTGGAAGCTGGTGCGCTGGCCGCTGCCGCTGGCCGTCGGCATCGCGATGCTCGCGACCCTCAGCCCCAGCATCGGCGACGACCTCGACCTGCAGCGCGTCCTGCAGTTCCTCCCCTACTTCGTGCTGGGCCTGTGCATGAAGCCCGAGCACTTCGGGCTGGTGCGCCGCCGCTGGGTGCGGATCGCCTCGGTGCCGGTGTTCGCGGCGGCCCTGGCGGTCGGCTGGTGGGCGGTGCCCCGGATGAACACCGCGTGGTTCTTCCACCGCGACTCCGCGCAGGAGCTGGGCGCCCCGTGGTGGTCGGGCCCGGTGATGGTGCTCGCGATGTTCGGCTGCTCCCTGCTGCTGACCGCGTGCTTCTTCGCCTGGGTGCCGCGTCGGCGGATGTGGTTCACGGCGCTCGGCGCGGGCACCCTGTACGGCTACCTGCTGCACGGCTTCGTGGTGAAGTTCGCCGACTACCGCGGCTGGTTCGACCACCCCTGGCTGCACCGCCCGCTCGGCGAGGTCCTGGTGACCGCCCTGGCCGGCGCCGTCGTCACGCTGCTGTGCACCCGTCCGGTGCGGCGGGTGTTCCGCTTCGCGATGGAGCCGAGGATGGAGTGGGCGTTCAAGCAGGACGCGGCCGAACTGGCCCGCGAACGCCAGCGCAAGGACCGCGAGCGCGAGAAGGTCAACGCCTAGTCCGTGCTCCGCCCGGCTCCGTCCCGGCCGGTTCCAGACCGAGGAGTGCGCGCATCCGCGCGTACTTCTCGGTCAGTCGTTTCCGGGTCGCCCCGTCGAGGACGGCCAGCCGGGCCGGGTCGGCGTTGTGCGCCAGGTCGGCCTCCTTCACCAGCAGCGCGCCCGGGGTGGCGAGGATCCGGCGCGCGTACGCCTCCGGTTCCTCCCCCGGCCGCTTGGTGAGGGCGCGCACGACCGCCTTGGTGCGCCCGGTGAGGGCGGCCGACGCCAGCCACTGCTCGCTCAGTGCGCCGTCCTCGACGGAATCGTGCAGCCAGGCCGCCGCGATCTGCTCGGCGTCCCCGCCGCGGGCGCGCACGCCCTCGGCGACGGCCGCGAGGTGGTCGGCGTAGGGCCGTCCCGCCTTGTCGGCCTGGCCCGCGTGGGCGGCGCGGGCGACGGCCTCGACCTCGGACGGCGTCAGCGGGGGGCACGGGTTCCCGGTCACCCCTCCAGTGTCCCGCGGCGCGCCTCAGCGGACCGCCGGCGGGGCCTCGCGGCAGATCAGCAGCAGGGCGCGGTCGTCGTTGACGTCCTTGGCGACCGCCTCGATGAGGTGCCAGGCGGCGCCGTGGAAGCCGCCGGCGACATAGCGGTCGGCCTCGCCGGTGAGCCGGTCGATGCCCTCGACGATGTCCCGGTCGGCGGTCTCCACCAGGCCGTCCGTGAACAGCATCAGCACGTCACCGGGGCGCAGGGAGCCCTTGACGGGGTCGAACCGGGCACCGTCGTAGACACCCAGCAGCGGCCCCTCGGCGGCCTTCTCCTCCCAGCGGCCGGTGCCCGCGCTCAGTTGCAGCCCCGGCGGATGGCCGGCGGAGTACAGCTCGTAGTCCCCGGAGTCCAGGTCCAGCACGAGGTGGATGGAGGTGGCGAAGCCCTCCTCCCACTCCTGGCGCAGGAGGTAGCCGTTGGCCGCCGGCAGGAAGGCGTGCGGGGGCAGGGAGCCGAGCAGGCCGCCGAACGCGCCGGACAGCAGCAGGGCCCGCGAGCCCGCGTCCATGCCCTTGCCGGACACGTCGGTGAGGACGACCTCCAGGGTGCGGCCGCCGTTCGTGCGGGCCGCGACCACGAAGTCGCCCGAGAAGGACTGGCCGCCGGCCGGCCTGAGCGCCATCTCGTGGTGCCAGCCCCGCGGCAGCTTCGGCAGCTTGCTCTGCACCCGGATCCGCTCGCGCAGGTCGAACAGCATGGTGCCGCCGCGCCGCCAGGGCACGCCGACCCTGCTGCGGAACTGCGCGGTCAGCAGCCCGAAGAAGCCGCACGCGGCGACCACCAGCACCACGCCCGGGGTGACCCGCGAGGCACCCTCGGTGTACGGGCCGAGCCGCACCGACTCCACGATCAGCGCGGTGGCCGCCGCCGCGTACAGGCCGAGCAGGTTGGCCGGGCGCAGGAACAGTCCGCCCGTCACGATCGGCAGGACCAGCGAGGCCGGTGAGAACCACACCGGGTCGACGAGGGTCATGGCCGTGAGGACGGGGACGATCAGCAGGAGGCCGACGAGCGCTATCCAGTCCGAGCCGTCGCCGCGGAAGTAGTCCACGGCGCTTCTGCGCACGCCGATGCGGGCCCGGTGCCACTGGATCTTCCACCGTGCCGTGAACGTCTCGGCCTTCGCGCGCCGCTCTCGTCCTGCTGCCATCAGTTGGGGACCCTATCCATCGGACCAGCCGCTTGGCACGGGAGGTTCCACTTGTCGCCCGTGCGAGGCTCGACTTCGCCGTTCGACCTACAGTGAACGGCACGCGGGACCCGGGCACCGCCCCCGCGGCGGAATTCGCCGGCCCGCTGCGCGGCGCGCCGGTGGGCACGGCCCGCGGCGGCCGACGCGGCGCCGCGGCCGCCGTACGGGTCCCGGGTGGTTCCAGACCCCGGTCAGGGCGCCTGGCAGGTGGGGCACCAGAAGAGGTTGCGGGCGGCGAGGCCGGCGGTGCGGATGCCGGTGCCGCACAGGTGGCAGGGCAGGGCGGCCCGCCGGTAGACGTACACCTCGCCGCCGTGGCCGTCCACGCGGGGCGGGCGGCCCATGGCCCGCGGGGTGTGCTCGGGACGGACGGTGTCGATGCGGTTGTGCCGGACGCCCTCGCGCATCAGTTCCACCAGGTCGGCCCAGAGCGCCTCCCATTCGGCCCGGGTGAGGTCCCGGCCGGGGCGGTAGGGGTCGATGCGGTGCCGGAAGAGGACCTCGGCGCGGTAGACGTTGCCGACGCCGGCGATGACCTTCTGGTCCATCAGCAGGGCGGCGACGGCGGTACGGCTGCGGGAGATCCTGCGGTACGCGGCGTCCGGATCGGCGTCGTCGCGCAGCGGGTCGGGGCCGAGCCGGTCGTGGACGGCCCGTTTCCCGGCGCCGGTGATCAGGGCGCAGGTGGCGGGGCCGCGCAGGTCGGCGTAGGACGTGCCGTTCACGAGCCGGAGCCGGACCGTGCCGGCCGGCGGGGGCGCGGGCACCTCGCCGAGGGCGACCCTGCCGAAGAGGCCGAGGTGGATGTGCACCCAGTCGTCGGCGCGGAAGCCCAGGAAGAGGTGCTTGCCGTGGGCCTCGGTGGCGGTGAGCGGGGCGCCGTCGAGCAGGTCCGCGGCGTCGGAGAACTTGCCCTGGGGGCTGGTGACGCGGGGCGCCGTGCCGCGGAAGCGGGTGGCGTAGTCGTGCGCCAGGCGGTGGATCGTGTGCCCCTCCGGCACGGTGCCCCTTCCTTCCGGCCCCCGGGGGCCTCAGTCCTGCTGCGGGTGGTGCGCCGGGATCGCGGGCAGGTCGCCCGTCGTCTCGTAGGCGGAGAGCATGTCGATGCGGCGGACGTGGCGCTCGTCGCCGGAGAACGGGGTGCCCAGGAACACCTCGACGAACCTGGTCGCCTCCTGTGTGCTGTGCATCCGCGCGCCCACCGCCACGACGTTGGCGTCGTTGTGCTGCCGGCCCAGCGCGGCCGTCTCCTCGCTCCAGGCCAGGGCCGCCCGCACCCCCTTCACCTTGTTCGCGGCGATCTGCTCCCCGTTGCCGGAGCCGCCGATCACGATGCCGAGGGCGCCGGCGTCCGCGGCGGTCCGCTCGGCGGCGCGCAGGCAGAAGGGCGGGTAGTCGTCCTGGTCGTCGTAGATGTGCGGCCCGCAGTCGACGGGCTCGTGCCCCGCTGCCCTGAGCCACTCGACGAGGTGGTTCTTGAGTTCGTAGCCCGCATGGTCGGAGCCGAGATACACGCGCATGGGACGAGTGTGACACGCGCGTTTTCCCGTGGCAGCCTCGGGTGCCCGCGGCTCACCTGTGAGCTACGCCATTGAACCTCAAGCAAACCTCAAGTAACGATCTGGATTCAGAGGTTCCCCATTCCGTTGGCCTCGGATTCACTGGTCCAGCTCGTACACCGCTCGTGCGTGGCCCCCTACCCCGCCGCGTCCCGGCATCCCCGCCCGTACGGGAAACGTTCCACCGGCACAAAGGAAATCCGTCCCATGACCCCTGGTTCCGGTCTTCAAGCAGGTCTCAAGAACCGTCACCTGACGATGATCGCCATCGGCGGTGTGATCGGTGCCGGACTCTTCGTCGGCTCCAGCAGCGGCATCGCCACCACCGGCCCCGGCATCCTGCTGTCGTACGCCCTCGTCGGCATGCTCGTCGTCCTGGTGATGCGGATGCTCGGCGAGATGTCCGCCGCCAACCCCACCTCCGGCTCCTTCTCGGCGCACGCCGACCGTGCCCTCGGCCGCTGGGCCGGGTTCTCCATCGGCTGGCTGTACTGGTTCTTCTGGGTCGTCGTCCTCGCCGTCGAGGCGACCGCCGGCGCCAAGATCCTGGAGGGCTGGATACCGGCCGTTCCGCAGTGGGGCTGGGCCCTCATCGTGATGGTGGTGCTCACCGCCACCAACCTGGTCTCCGTCGGCTCCTACGGCGAGTTCGAGTTCTGGTTCGCCGGCATCAAGGTCGTGGCGATCGGCGCGTTCATCGTCATCGGCGCGCTGGCGGTCTTCGGCGTGCTGCCGGGTGTGCACAGCGACAAGGCGGGCCTGTCCAACCTCACCGCCCACGGCGGCTTCCTGCCGCACGGTCCCGGCACCGTCCTCACCGGTGTGCTGTTGGTCGTCTTCTCCTTCATGGGCAGTGAGATCGCGACCCTGGCGGCCGGCGAGTCGGAGGACCCGCAGCGCGCGGTCACCAAGTCCACCAACAGCATCATCTGGCGGATCGGCGTCTTCTACCTGGGTTCCATCCTCGTCGTGGTCGCGCTGCTGCCGTGGAACGACCCGTCCATCAAGAAGGACGGCTCCTACGTCGCCGCGCTGAACTCCCTCGGCATCGCGCACGCCGGCCAGATCATGAACGTCATCGTGCTGACCTCGGTGCTGTCCTGCCTGAACTCCGGCCTCTACACGGCCTCCCGCATGGCCTTCTCGCTCGGCCAGCGCGGTGACGCGCCGCAGTCCTTCGCCCGCACCACCTCCCGCGGCGTGCCGCAGACGGCGATCCTGGCGTCGGTCGTCTTCGGCTTCGTGGCGGTGTTCTTCAACTACGAGTTCCCGGACTCCGTGTTCCTGTTCCTGGTCAACTCCAGCGGTGCGGTGGCGCTGTTCGTGTGGCTGGTCATCTGCTTCTCGCAGCTGCGGATGCGGAAGATCATCCAGCGCGAGGCGCCGGAGAAGCTCGTCGTGAAGATGTGGCTGTACCCGTACCTCACCTGGGCGACGGCCGCGCTGATCGTGTTCGTGCTGGGGTACATGCTGACCGACACCGAGCACGACGGCCGGGAGACCGTGCTGCTGTCGCTGCTGGTCGCGGCGGTCGTGCTGGTGATCGCCCTGGTGAAGGAGCGGGTCCTGGCGGGCCGTACGGCCCCCGCGGCGGAGGCGCCGGCCGACAAGGAGCCGGTCGCCTGACCCGGGTGGCCGGGGCCCGCTCCGGCCACCCGGGTCGCACACCGCCCGGCCGGACGCCGGGAGACGGCCGCACGGCCCGACGCAGGACGTCGGGCCGTGCGGCCGTTCCGCGTTCCGGCACGGCGCGTCGCGTCGCGTCGCGTCGCGTCGCCGGCACGGTGGCGCGGCCGCCGGCACGGCGCGTCGCGGCCCCGGCGGGCCGGCCCGGGGACGCGGGCGGGGCCGGCCGGGCCGTGCAGGGTCCGGGGGCCGCGCGGGACGGGTCCGCGCGGCCCGGAGGCACGAAGAAGGGGTTCGCCGGCTCGGGGAACGGGTGAGCCGACGAACCCCTCGGGCGGGAGGCGTCCGCGTCAGCGCTTGCCGGCGAACTTCCAGGCCGTGGGCAGCGCGCCCATCGCCAGGACGGCCTTGAGGGCGTCGCCGATCAGGAACGGGGTGAGGCCGAGCGCGACGGCCCGGGACGCGGACAGGTCGGCGGCGAGGGCCAGGTACGGGACGCCGACGGCGTAGATGACGGCCTCGCCCAGGACCATCGTGCCCGCCATGCGCAGCGGGGAGCGGTCGGCGCCCCGGCGGGCGAGCGCGCCCACGACGGCGGAGGCGAGCAGCATGCCGAGGACGTAGCCGAAGGAGACGGCGCCGGAGCCCGAGCCGCCGTCCGCGAACCACGGCACGCCGGCCACTCCGGCGAGCGCGTACAGGGCGAGGGACAGGAGGCCGCGGCGGGCGCCGAGCGCGGTACCGACGAGCAGGGCGGCGAAGGTCTGCCCGGTCACCGGCACCGGGGAGCCGGGCACCGGGACCGACAGCTGGGCCGCGAGACCGGTGAGCACGGCACCGCCGACGACGAGGGCGGCGTCGCGCACGCGGGACGCGGGGAGGAGGTCGGCGAGGACTGCACCGGGACGGGCGGTGGCGGTGGCGGTGCTCATGGGGACTCCGCTGGTGTGAGGGCAGGTGGGAACACCGTGACGCTATACCGGCACCCGTGCGCCGATCACCGTCAGCGCTCGACAAAGGCGCGAACGGGGCGTTGGTGGGCTCCGCACAAAGCGTGCCGGTTACACCGGATGCGGCGTGACACCGGTCACCGGGACGGTGTGGTCCGGGATACGGGGTGCCCGGCGGGGCGTTCGGCTGCTCCCGGCCCCGCGGCGTCCCCGGCCTCCGCACCACACCGCGTTGATGCTGCTAACTTGTAGTTGCAATCTTGTTGCAACAAGGTTCGGAGGGGACCACCAGCCATGCCCGTGTACACGCTGCCCGACCTGCCCTACGACTACGCCGCGCTCGCGCCCGTCATCAGCCCCGAGATCGTCGAGCTGCACCACGACAAGCACCACGCGGCCTACGTGAAGGGCGCCAACGACACCCTGGAGCAGCTCGCCGAGGCACGGGACAAGGAGCAGTGGGGGTCGGTCAACGGGCTGGAGAAGAGCCTGGCCTTCCACCTCTCCGGGCACGTCCTGCACAGCATCTACTGGCACAACATGACGGGCCCGCAGGACGGCGGCGGCGAGCCCCTGGCGGCCGACGGGGTGGGCGAGCTGGCCGAGGCGGTCAGGGAGTCCTTCGGTTCCTTCGCCGCCTTCAAGGCCCAGCTGTCCAAGGCCGCGGCCACCACGCAGGGTTCGGGCTGGGGCGTGCTGGCGTACGAGCCGCTGAGCGGGCGGCTGATCGTGGAGCAGGTGTACGACCACCAGGGCAACGTCGGCCAGGGCTCCACCCCGATCCTGGTCTTCGACGCCTGGGAGCACGCCTTCTACCTGCAGTACCGCAACCAGAAGGCGGACTTCGTCGAGGCCATGTGGCAGGTCGTCAACTGGCAGGACGTGGCCCGCCGGTACGCGGCGGCGAAGTCCCGCGCGAACGTCCTGCTGCCCGCCGGCTGAGCCGGCCCGGAGCGTCCCGCCTCGTGATCGTCTTCTCACCCTTCACGTCGGCGGGCGGATGAACGGGGGCCCCCGCGAGGACGTGACTCGCGGGGGTCCCCCCGTTCACGGGCGAGCGCCCTGCGCGCACGGCACGTTGAGGGAGAGCAGCGCGGCGTGCCGCGCGTCGAGGCGGATCCCGCTCACCGCCGCGTTGTCCAGGCGCGGCAGGACCCGGCGGTACTCGCTCAGCGGGATGCCCAGCAGGGTGCACAGCACCAGCCGCAGCAGGGTGTTGTGGGCGACGACCAGGACCCGCCCGCCGGGGTGGGCCCCGGCGATCCGGCGCAGGGCCGCGGTGCCGCGCCCGGCCGCCGCGCGGGGGTCCTCCGCGCCGGGGAAGGGACGGGCCACGGGGTCGGCGCGGAACGCCTCGGCTGCCTCCGCGTTCCGCGCCGCGAACTCGGCGAGGGTGCGGCCCTCGACCACCCCGAAGTCGCACTCCCGCAGGTCGGGCTCGCGGTGCGCCGTGAGGCCGAGGGCACGGCAGGCCGGCTCGGCGGTGGCGACCGCCCGGGACAGGGGCGAGGTCCAGACCGCGTCCACGGGGTGCGCCCCGGCCCACCGCCCCAGCGCCTCGGCCTGGGCGCGCCCGGTGTCGGTGAGGGCCACGTCGCTCACTCCGGCGTACCGGTTCTCGGCGTGCCAGACGGTCTGGCCGTGGCGGGCGAGGAGGAGGGTGGTCGGCTCGGTCATGGGCAGCAGTATGGCGCGCGGGGGCCCGTGGGGGCCGCGGACCGCCGCATTCCCCCCTCCGCCGCGACGGCGGCGAGGGGCCACGCCCCTTCCGCCCGGCGGCCCGGGCCGGACGGCCCCGGTACGGAGCCCGCCGCGGCGCCGTCCGGCGCTGCCGCACCGGCCCCGCCCCGCTACCCCCGCCCGAGCCGCTCCCGGGCGTGTGCCGCCACCGGGGACGGGAGCCAGCCCCGGGCTTCCAGTTCGTCCACCAGGCGGGCGTACGGCTCGGCGAAGCGGGACGTGCGGTCCGGGCGGGGGTCGACGGTCGTGCCGGTGCGCACCATGGCCCCGGCCGCCTCCGCCAGCGTGGGCGCCGCACCCGTGCCGTACGCGGCCAGTGCCGCCATGCCGAGGGCCGGCTCCGGCTGGGCCGGGACCCTGGCCGGGCGGCCGAGGACGTCGGCGCGGAGCTGGGTCCAGTAGGCGCTGCGGGCCGCGCCGCCGGTGAGGGCCAGCGGGCCCCGCACCGGCGCGCCGAGGTGGTGGAGGTAGTCCAGGCAGAGGCGTTCGGTGAAGGCCACGCCCTGCAGGAGGGCCGCCCACAGGTCGGCGTCCGAGACCGGGTCGCCGAGGAGGAGGGCGGTGGCCCGCGGGGCGCGGAAGGGGAAGCGCTCACCGGGCGAGACGAGGGGGTAGGCGACCGCGTTGGAGGGTTCGAAGGCGGCGGCGCGGGCGTCCATGCGGGCCGGGTCGGCGCCCGGGAAGCGGGCGGTGAGGACGCCGGCGCCGACGCCGGAGGCTCCGCCGGGCAGCCACGTGCCGCCGGGCGCGAGGTGGTTGTAGACGACGCCGGCCGGGTCGTGGACGGGCTCGGCCGCGGCGCCCTTCAGGACGAGGGTGGTGCCCAGCACCGAGTTCCACGCGCCCTCGCGCAGCGCCCCGGAGGCGATCTGGGCCGCGCAGCCGTCCGTCATGCCCGCGAGGACGGGGGTGCCGGCGGGGATGCCGGTGGCGTCCGCGGCGGCCGGGCAGACCTCGCCGAGGCGGGTGCCGGGGGGCACGACGTCGGGGAGCACGCCCCCGGGCAGGCCGGTGGTGTCCGGCCACGCCCCGCGCCGCAGGTCGTACGCCGTCTTCAGGGCGTGGCTGGAATCGCTCGGGACCCTGCGCCCCACCAGCCGTGCCGTGATCACGTCCGGCTGGTGGGCGATCCGCCCGGGACCGTGGGCGGCCACCAGCCAGCACGCCTTCGGCAGTGCCCAGGTGTCCTGCACCGCGAGCCCGGCCGAGCGCAGCCGGCCCGCCTCGGCCGCCGCCCGCCCGTCGTCGTACATCAGGGCGGGCCCCGCCGGGCGCCCCGCGCCGTCGGTGAGCAGCACGGTTCCGGAGGTCCCGCACACCGCGAGCCCGCCGACCGGCACCCGGTTCCCGGCGAGCGCCCCGCGGCTGGCGGCGCAGACCGCCTCCCACCACTCCGCCGGGTCCTGCTCGTGCCGCACCCCCTCGCGCCGCCCGCGCGCCAAAGGCACGGAGCCGCTGCCGAGGACACGGCCGCCGGCCGTCACGAGCAGGGTCCGCACCCCCTGGGTGCCGAGGTCGATTCCGAGCCACGCCAACGCCATCGTCCCTCCCGGAGTTCGCGATCAACGCTGTGAACTTCCCACCGTTCCTCGAGATTTCACCGTGTTTTCCCCGTGCACAAGGGATTGACGGCGCCTCCCGTCCGCTCCACTCTCTGTTGTCGAGTCGACTCACCGTGTTACCGCCCGGCCGCACCGCACCACGACGGAGGTCACGGATGGACAGGCACGTGCACGACCGCCGGCGCTTCCTCGCCCTCACCGGAGCCCTCACCGCGTCCCCGCTGCTGTCCGCCTGCGGCGCCGGCTTCGGCGGCGGCGGTGAGCAGGGCGGCGGTCCGGCGGCGGACGACGTCACCGGCCCCTTCGACTGGAAGCGGGAGAAGGGCACCACCGTCAGGGCGCTGCTGAACAAGCACCCGTACACCGACGCCCTGATCGCCGACCTGAAGTCGTTCACGGACCGGACCGGCATCGAGGTGCGCTACGACGTCTTCCCCGAGGACAGCTACTTCGACAAGCTCACCGTCGACCTGTCCAGCGGGCGCGCCTCCTACGACGTCTTCATGCTCGGGGCCTACATGGTGTGGCAGTACGGCCCGCCGGGCTGGCTGGAGGACCTCGGCCCGTGGATGCGCAACTCCTCGGCCACCGCCGCCGAATGGGACCACGCCGACTTCTTCCCCAACCTCCTCCAGGCGGGCCGGTGGTCGCTGAGGGCGGGCGCGCCGCTGGGCCGGGGCGGGCAGTACGCGCTGCCGTGGGGCTGGGAGACCAACGTGGTCGCCTACAACACCGAGGTGTTCGACCGGCTGGGCCTCAGGCCGGCCGAGACCTTCGAGGAGTTGCGCGAGCTGGCCGGCGTCATCGAGGAGAAGGCGCCCCGCGCCGGGTTCGACGGCATGTACGGCATCGCGGTCCGCGGATCACGCAGCTGGGCGACCATCCACCCCGGCTTCATGACGATGTACGCCCGCAACGGGCTGCGCGACTTCACCGTCGACGGCGGCAGGCTCGTCCCCGCCATGAACTCCCCCGCGGCCGTCGCCTTCACCGAGGACTGGGCGCGCATGGTCCGGCGGGGCGGGCCGCCGTCCTGGACGTCGTACACCTGGTACCAGTGCTCCAGCGACCTCGGGGCGAAGAAGGCCGGGATGCTGTTCGACGCGGACACGGCCGCCTACTTCCAGGCGGTGAAGGGGGCCTCGCCCGCCTCCGGGAGGATCGCGTTCCACCCCGGGCCCAAGGGCCCGGACGGCTCGCTGGCCACCAACATGTGGATCTGGTCGCTCGGCATGAACGCCAGGAGCAGGCGCAAGGGCGCCGGCTGGCTGTTCCTGCAGTGGGCCACGGGCAAGGAGCACCTGCGCCGGGCCGCCCTCGACGGCGACCACATCGACCCGGTGCGCACCTCGGTCGGCCGGGACGGCGCCTACCGGGACAAGATGCGGCACCTGCCGGGTTTCCTGGAGACCTTCGAGGCGGTCGCCGGGCAGACGAAGGTCCAGTTCACCCCGCAGGCCCAGTTCTTCGACGCCACCACCAGCTGGGCCGCGGCCCTCCAGGAGATCTACGGCGGCAAGGACGCGCGGTCGGTGCTGGACGGGCTGGCGGACGACCTCGCGCCGAAGGTCGGCTGATGGAGGTGCGACGCGCCGCGCGCCCCTACCTCCTCGTCGTCCCGGCGCTGCTGCTGACCTGCGGGATCCTCTACCCGTTCGGGCTCGGGCTCTACTACACGCTGTTCGACTTCTCGGCGGCGAAGCCGCAGCCGGACATGGTCCGCCTGCACAACTACGGAACGCTCCTCACCGAGGACGCCTTCTGGAACTCGGCCTGGGTGACCGTGCTGTACGCGGTCGGCGCGGCGGCCGTGGAGACCGTGCTCGGCGTCGCCGTGGCCCTGCTGCTGCACCGGTCCTCCCCGCTGGGCCGGGTACTGGAGAAGGTCCTCATCCTGCCGCTGATGATCGCCCCGGTGATCGCGGCGATCATGTGGAAGCTGATGCTCCAGCCGTCGGTGGGCGTGGTCGACCACCTGCTGGCGCCCCTCGGGCTGGGCGGGGTGCAGTGGACGGACACCCCGGCGGGCGCCCTGCTGTCGTCCGTCGCCGTGGACGTGTGGGTCTACACCCCGTTCGTGGCCGTCCTGGCGCTGGCCGGTCTGCGGTCGCTGCCCGCCTCCCCCTTCGAGGCGGCGGCCGTGGACGGCGCCGGCCGGTGGTACACCTTCCGGCGGCTGACCCTGCCGATGCTGTGGCCGTACGTCATGGTCGGGGTGATCTTCCGGTTCATGGACTCGCTGAAGGTCTTCGACATCATCTACGCCCTGACGGAGGGCGGCCCCGGCGACTCGACGATGGTCCTGCAGATCCGGGCCTACCTGGAGGCGATCCGCTTCCAGCGCTACTCCTTCGGGATCAGCTACACGATCGTGCTGTGGGCCGTGGTGTACCTGGCCGCGACGGTCCTCGTCCGGCGCCTGGGGCGCGTCCAGCGGAAGGCGGCGGAGGCCACGTGAGCGCTCGCGAACGCCTGGCGGGGTGGCTGGCGGACGCCGCTCTCCTCCTGTACTTCCTCTTCGCGCTGTTCCCGGTCGCCTGGATGGTGGTCCTGTCGCTCAAGCCCTCCGACCAGCTGTTCAGCACCTACTTCTCCTTCACCCCGACCCTGGACTCCTACCGGACCGTCCTCGGTGACGGCGGGGGCGTCCCGTTCACGCGGTTCTTCCTCAACAGCCTGGTGGTGTCGGTGGGCGCGGTCGCGCTGTCGCTGCTGGTCGGGCTGCCGGCGGCGTACGCGTCGGCGCGCTGGCGGTTCAGGGGCTCGGAACACCTGATGTTCACGCTGCTGTCGTTCCGGTTCGCACCCGAACTCACGGTGATCATCCCGCTGTTCGTGCTCTACCAGGAGCTCGGGCTGTTCGACACCTACGTGGGCATGGTGTGGGTGCTGCAACTGGTCACGCTGCCGCTGGTGGTGTGGATCATGCGGTCGTACTTCGCCGACCTGACACCGGAACTGGAACAGGCGGCCCTGCTCGACGGCTACTCCCGCACGCAGGCCTTCCTCCGCGTCGCCCTGCCGCTGGTCGGGCCGGGCATCGCGGCCGTGTCGCTGCTCGCGTTCATCTTCGCCTGGAACAACTTCGTCTTCCCGTTGATCCTCACCTCGCACGACGCCCAGACCGTGACCGTGGGGGCGCTGTCCTTCCTCGGCGGCGACCGGCCCAGGTACGACCTGACGGCCGCGGCCGCCCTGGTCTCCGCCGTACCGCCGCTGCTGCTCGCGCTGACCATCCAGCGGTACCTGGTGCGCGGGCTGTCCCTCGGGGCGGTGAAGTCATGAGCGTCGCGCTGCGGGACGTGCACAAGTCCTACGGGCGCACCACCGCCCTGGACGGGCTCGAACTGGAGGTGGCGGAAGGGGAGTTCTTCTGCCTGCTCGGCCCTTCGGGCGCGGGCAAGACGACCACCCTGAAGATCGCGGCCGGACTGGAGCGGCCCGACCGCGGCACGGTCGAGATCGGCGGCCGGGACATGCGGGACGTGGAGCCCTACGACCGGGGCGTGGCCATGTGCTTCGAGAGCTACGCCCTCTACCCGCACCGGTCGGTGTACGACAACCTCGCCTCGCCCCTGCGCTCCCCCAGGCACCGGCTGCCCGCTGCGAAGGCCCGCGACCGGGTCGGGGAGATCGCCGGGCTGCTGGGCATCGGCGGCCTGCTGGACCGGCCGGTGGGGCAGCTGTCCAACGGGCAGCGCCAGCGCGTCGCCCTCGGCCGGGTGCTGGTCCGCCCGGCCCGCGCCTTCCTCCTGGACGAACCCCTCTCCCACCTGGACGCCCGGCTGCGCCGGCAGATGCGGGCCGAGCTGAAGGCGATCGGGGCCGTCCGGCGCACGACCACCCTGTACGTCACCCACGACTCGGTGGAGGCGCTGGCGCTCGGGGACCGGATCGGCGTCGTCCGGGACGGACGGATCGTGCAGACCGGCACCCGGGAGGACATCTGGTACCGGCCGTACGACACCGAGGTCGCGCGGGCCTTCGGGCGGCCCCGGATCAACCTGCTGCCCGGCACCGTGTGCGAGGACGGGGCGTTCCGGTCGGCGGACGGCGCGGCCCGGCTGCCGCTGCCGGTGCGGGTCCCCGCCGGCACCGGGGTCCTGCTCGGCGTGCGCCCCCGGGACGTCTCGCTGACCGGGGACGGCCACCGGCTCGCCGGGTCCGTCTACGTCACCGAGGTGCTGGGCCGGTCCGTCGAGGTGACGGTGCGGATCGGCGCGTCGCACCTGTCGCTGGTGACCTCCCGGGACGAGGCGGCCGGACTGCGTCCCGACGATCCGGTCCGCCCGGCCGTCCGGCCTGAGAACCTGCTGCTGTTCGAGGCCGACCGGGCCGGCCGCCCGGGACGACGGATCGGGAAGAACGCGTGATGAGCAGCAGTGGTGCGCAGCGGGGGCTGGGCCCGGCGGCCCGGCAGGCCGCCATGGCCGACCTCGTCCTCGCCGAGGGCTCGGCCGGCGCGGCCGAGCTGGCCGAGCGGTTCGGGGTGAGCCTGATGACCATCCACCGGGACCTCGACGAACTCGAGCGGCAGGGCGTGGTGCGCAAGTTCCGGGGCGGGGTGACCGCGCAGCCGTCCGGGGTGTTCGAGTCGAACGTGCAGTACCGGCTGAAGACGATGCGCGCGCAGAAGGCCGCGCTGGCCGAGCACGCGCTGCGGCACGTCGAGCCGGGCATGGCGATCCTGCTGGACGACTCCACCACCGCCCTGGAGATCGCCCGCGCCCTGCGCCGGGGCGGGATCACCCCGCTGACGGTGGTCACCAACTTCCTGGAGGCCGTCAACCTGCTCGCCGACCAGCGGGGCATCCGCCTGATGGCGCTCGGCGGCGACTACGACCGGCTGCACTCCTCCTTCCTCGGGGTGTCCTGCGTGGAGGCGGTCGGGCAACTGCGGGTGGACGTGTGCTTCGCCTCGACGTCCGGCGTGCACGGCGGCCACGCCTACCACCAGGAGCAGCACATCGTGTCCGTGAAGCGGGCGATGCTCGACGCCGCCGCCCGCGCCGTGCTGCTGGTCGACCACACCAAGCTGGGCCGGGTCGCCCTGCACCGGGTGGCCCCGCTCTCCCGCTTCGACCTGCTGCTGGTGGACGACGGGGCGCCGCCCGCGGCACTGCGCGACCTGGACGAGCACGGGGTGCGCTACGAGGTGTGCGCCACGCGGACGAAGGAGGGCGATGAGCGCGCTGGAGTTGCGTGAGCTGCGCAAGACCTACCGGCCGCGGGGCCGCCCGGCGGTGGCGGCGGTGCGGGGCCTGGACCTGAGCCTGAGGCCGGGTGAACTGCTCGGGCTGCTGGGCCCCTCGGGCTGCGGCAAGTCCACCACGCTGCGGATGATCGCGGGTCTGGAGACGGTGACCGGCGGGGACATCCTGATCGGCGGCGCATCCGTGGCCGGCCGGCCCGTCCGGGAGCGCAACATCGGGGTGGCCTTCGAGAACTACGCACTGTACCCGCCGCTGACGGTCGCGGAGAACCTCGCCTTCGGACTGCGGGCCCGGCGCCGCGGTGCCCGCGGGGACGTCGGGCGCAGGGTCGCCGAGATGGCCGAGCGGGTCGGCCTGACCGGTGTCCTCGACGCCCGCCCGGCCCAGCTGTCCAGCGGCCAGAAGCAGCGGGTGTCGCTGGCCCGCGCGCTGATCCGGGAACCGGACGTGCTGCTGCTGGACGAGCCGCTGTCCCACCTGGACGCGGCGCAGCGCGACACCACCCGCCGCGAACTCAAGCGCCTCCAGCGCGACCTGGGCCACACCACCGTCCTGGTCACGCACGACCAGGAGGAGGCCCTGTCGCTCGCCGACCGGATCGCCGTCATGCGCGACGGGGCGATCCAGCAGCTCGGCACGCCGTACGAGGTCTACGACGCTCCCGCCACCGCGTTCGTCGCGGACTTCGTCGGTGAACCCGCCGTCAACCTGCTGCCCGGCGTCGCCACCGGCGACGGCCGCGCCCGGCTCTCGGCCGGGGTGCGGATCGCGCTGCCGGTGCCGGTGCCGGCGGGCCGCGCGGTGCTGGTCGGCATCCGCCCCGAGGACCTGAGCCTGACCGGGGCCGAGGGCCTCCCGGCACGGGTGGTGGCCCACGAGCCGCTGCCGGAGGCGGGGCTCGCCACCCTCGTGCTGGACGGAGTGGAGCGGCCCCTGGTGGTCCTCACCCCGCCCGGGGTGCGCCTCGCGCACGACGCACGTGTCCGGGTGGCGGCCGGACGCACCCATGTCTTCGACGCCGAGACGGGAGACCTGCTGCGATGACCTCCAGCGTGCGTGTGGTGGCCGCCGGCGACCACTTCGTCCTGCCCTCGCTGATCACGGCCGCCCTGGCCCGGGAGGCCGACTGCGCGGTGCGGGAGCTGACCCTCGGCTGGCCCCTGGAACCGTTCGGGCCGGTCGCCGAGGTGAGCGAGGCCAGCGACGCCGAGGACGACCTGATCGGCGCGCTCGCCGACGCCCAGGTGCTGGTCACCCAGATGGGCCCGGTCACCGAACGCGTCCTCGCCGCCTGCCCGGGGCTGCGGCTGGTCGTGGTCTGCCGGGGCGGCCCGGTGAACGTCAACCTGACCGCGGCGCGGCGGCACGGCGTCCGCGTGTGCTTCGCGCCCGGCCGCAACGCCGCGGCCACCGCCGAGTTCACCATCGGCCTGCTGCTCGCCGCCCTGCGCCGCATCCCGCAGGCCCACGACCTCCTGGCCCGGCGGCGCAGCTGGGCCGGCTCGGCGTACTACACCTACGCGGACAGCGGTCTGGAGCTGGAGGACCTGCCGATCGGTCTGGTCGGCCACGGCGCGGTGGGCGGCCGGGTCGCGCGGGTGCTGTGCGCCTTCGGGGCGCGGGTGATGGTGTACGACCCCCACGTGCGCGGGGAGGTGCACGGGTTGCGCCTGTCCACGCTGGACGACCTGCTGTGCCGCTCCCGGGTGATCAGCCTGCACGCCCGGCTCACCGCCGAAACCCGCGGCCTGGTCGGAGCCCGTGAGCTCGCCCTGCTGCCGCCCGGCGCGGTGGTGGTGAACGCCGCCCGGGGCCCGCTGCTGGACGAGGAGGCGCTGTGCGACGCCCTGGAGTGCGGCCGGCTCGCGGCGGCGGCCCTGGACACCTACGCCCGCGAGCCGCTCCCGCCGGACTCCCGGCTGCCGGCGCTGGCCGACCGGGTGGTGCTGACCCCGCACCTGGGCGGGGCCAGCCGGGCGGTGGCGGAGAAGGCCGCGCGGATCGCGGCCGCCGAGGTGGGGCGCTGGGCGCGCGGCGAGCCGCTGGCGCACTGTCTGACCTGAACGCGGGCGCGGGAGCGGGCCGGCGCGCCCCGAGGGGGACCGACCCGGACACGAGGGGGTGCGATGTACGTCGGGATCGATGCGGGCACGTCCATGGTGAAGGCCGCCGCCTTCGACCCCGCCGGCCGCGAACTGGCCGTCGAGGCCCGTCCGGTGGGTCTGGAGCTGCGGGGCGGGGTCGTGGAGCAGGACATGGAGGAGGTGTACGCGGCGGTCGTCGCCGTGCTGGAGGCGCTGACCGCGCGGGTGCCGGAGCCGGTGGAGCTGGCCGGGCTGACCGGGCAGGGCGACGGGGTGTGGCTGGTGGACGCGGCGGGGCGCCCGGTCCGGCCGGCCGCCTCCTGGATGGACGGCCGGGCCCACGGGCTGGTCGACGCCTGGCTGGCCGACGGCACCGTCGAGACCGTGTTCCGGCGCACGGGCAGCGCCATGTTCCCGGGCTGCCCCGGCCCGCTGCTGGCCTGGCTCGACCGGTACGAGCCGGGGTCCCTGGACGCGGCCGCCGCCGCCGTCGCCTGCAAGGACATGGTCTTCCAGCGGCTGACCGGCGCGGCCCGGGCGGTGACGGACGTGTCGGACGCGTCGATGCCGTTCCTCGATCCGCGCACCCGGTCCTACGACAACCGGGTGGTGGAGATCCTCGGCCTGGCCCACCGCCGGCGGCTGCTGGCCCCCATCGGCGACCCGGTGGCGACGGGCGCGGCGCGCGGCGAGGGGCTGCCGCCCGGCACCCGGCTGGCGAACGGCCCGTACGACCTGCCGGCGTGCGCGCTGGGCGCGGGCGTCACCGCGCCCGGGGACGGCCTGCTGATCGTCGGGACCTGTCTGGCGAGCCTGGTCGCCACCACCGGGCTGGACCTGACCGGCGAGCCGGCGGGCCTGCACATCTCCACCGACCGGCCCGGCCACTGGCTGCGCGCGATGCCCGCGATGGTCGGCACGGCCGCCCTGGACTGGGTGCTGCGCACGACGGGCGTCCGGCACGCGGAGGCCGACGCGCTGCTGGCCGCCGCCCCGCCCGGGGCGCACGGGGTGCGGGTGCTGCCGTACCTCGCACCCTCCGGGGAGCGCGCCCCGTTCGTGGAGCCCGGCCTGCGCGCCGAGCTCACCGGGATCGGCCTGGGGACGACGCCGGCCGACCTGATCCGCGCCACCTGCGAGGGCATCGGCTACGCGGCCCGGCACTGCCTGGAGGCGGCGGGCCTGACCGGGGCGCTCGCGGTGTGCGGCGGCGGCACCCGCAGCCCCGCCTGGACGCGGCTACTGGCCGACGTCCTGGGCCGCCCGCTGCGGGTGGCCCGGGGCGAGGTGGGCGCGCGGGGCGCGGTGCTGGCGGCGGCCGGGCGGTACGGCGTCACCCTGGACACGGCGGCCTGGACCGAGCCGTCGCTGGTCGTGGAGCCGGACGCGGAGCGGGCCGCGTACTACGCGAAGGGGTACGAGGAGCACCTGTGGCGGCTGGCCCGGGCGCGGGAACGGGCCCGGCGCCGGCCGGACCCGTCCACCGGGTTCACAGGTTGCTGAAGTCCGGGCCCGCGGTGCGGGTCCGCTTGAGCTCGTAGAAGCCCGGTACGGAGGCGACCGCCAGGGTGCCGTCCCACAGGCGGGCCGCCTCCTCGCCCTGGGGGGTGGGGGTGACGACGGGGCCGAAGAAGGCGATCTGCTCACCGTCGGGGCCCGGGACCGCGATGACCGGGGTGCCGACGTCCTGGCCGACCTTCTCGATGCCCTCCCGGTGGGAGGCGCGCAGCTCGGCGTCGAACTCGAAGTCCTCCTGGTCGGCGTACTCGATCAGCTCGGCGGGCAGGCCGACGTCGGCGAGCGCCCCGGCGACGGCCTCGACGGTCGGGCCCTCGCCGTTGTTGTGGATGCGGGTGCCGAGCGCGGTGTAGAGCGGGCCGAGGACGTCCGCGCCGTGCTTCTGCCAGGCGGCGGTGACCACGCGGACCGGCGGCCAGGCCTTGGTGGTGAGCGTCTCCCGGTACGCCTCGGGCAGCTCGTCCAGCTTGTCCTCGTTGAGGACGGCGAGGCTCATGACGTGCCAGCGGACCTCGATGTCGCGCACCTTCTCCACCTCCAGCACCCAGCGGGAGGTCATCCAGGCCCAGGGGCACAGCGGGTCGAACCAGAAGTCCACGGGGGTCCTGCCGGGCGTGGTCGCGGTCTCGGACATGCTTCTCCTCAGCGGAACGGTCTTTGCCCGCCCCAACGCGGCCGCCGCCGCGCCCATTCCCCGCTGTCCGCCGTCAGGTGCGCATGGCAGGATCGGTGCTGTTGTGCCGTTTCCAAGCGATCACGAGGGAGTGCCGCCCGTGCCCGGTGAGAATCTGTCCCGCGACGAGGCCCGGGAACGGGCCGCCCTGTTGTCCGTGGACGGCTACGACGTGGCGCTGGACCTGCGCTCCGCCGTCGGCGGCGGGGACGGTGAACCGCGCACCTTCCGCTCGGTGACCACGATCAGGTTCCGCTGCAACGAGCCGGGGGCGTCGAGCTTCGCCGACCTGATCGCCCCGAGCGTCACGTCGGTCTCGCTGAACGGCAAGGACCTGGACCCGGGCGAGGTCTTCGACGGCGCGCGGATCGCCCTGGACGACCTGGCCGCCGAGAACGAGCTGACGGTCGACGCCCAGTGCGCCTACTCCCGCACCGGTGAGGGCATGCACCGCTTCGTCGACCCCGAGGACGGCGAGGTCTACCTCTACACCCAGTACGAACCGGCCGACGCCCGCCGGGTCTTCGCGAACTTCGAGCAGCCCGACCTCAAGGCGCCCTACCGCTTCGAGGTGCGGGCGCCCGAGGGCTGGACGGTGTGGAGCAACGGCACCGGCGAACGGGCGGACGGCGTCTGGCGGTTCGCGGAGACGAAGCCGATCTCGACGTACATCACGTGCGTGGTCGCGGGCCCGTACCACTACGTGACCGATTCCTACGAGCGCACCTTCGAGGACGGCACCCGCCTGGAGATCCCGCTCGGCGCCCTGTGCCGCAGGGGCCTCGCGCCGCACTTCGACGCCGCCGACGTCTTCCTGGTCACCAAGCAGGGCCTGGACTTCTTCCACGACCACTTCGACTACCCGTACCCGTTCGGGAAGTACGACCAGGCGTTCGTCCCCGAGTACAACCTGGGGGCGATGGAGAACCCGGGCCTGGTGACGTTCCGCGAGGAGTACATCTTCCGCGGGAAGGTCACGCAGGCGTCCTACGAGGGCCGGGCCAACGTCGTCCTGCACGAGATGGCGCACATGTGGTTCGGCGACCTGGTCACCATGCAGTGGTGGGACGACCTGTGGCTGAAGGAGTCCTTCGCGGACTTCATGGGCACGTTCGCGAACGTCGGCGCGACCCGCTTCACCAACGCCTGGATCACCTTCGCCAACCGCCGCAAGGCCTGGGCCTACCGCGCGGACCAACTGCCCTCCACGCACCCGGTCACGGCCGACATCCGCGACCTGCAGGACGCCAAGCTCAACTTCGACGGCATCACCTACGCCAAGGGCGCCTCCGTGCTGAAGCAGCTGGTGGCGTACGTCGGCCGGGACGCGTTCCTGGAGGGCGCCCGCCGCTACTTCAAGCGCAACGCGTACGGCAACACGCGCCTCGGCGACCTGCTGTCGGTGCTGGCCGAGACGAGCGGCCGGGACATGACGGCGTGGGCGCGCTCCTGGCTGCAGACGGCCGGCGTGAACTCGCTGACCCCGCAGGTGCTGCTGGACGGCGAGGGCCGGGTGGCCGAGCTGGCGGTGGTGCAGGAGGCCCCCGAGTCGCTCCCGGAGCTGCGCCCGCACCGGATCGCGGTGGGTCTGTACCGGCGTACGGCCGCGGGCGCGCTGGAGCGCTACGCGCGCGTGGAGACGGACGTCGAGGGCCCGCGCACGGTGGTGGCGGACCTGGCCGGCGCCGAGGCGCCCGAGCTGGTGCTGGTCAACGACGACGACCTGACCTACTGCAAGATCCGCTTCGAGGAGACGTCCCTGGCGACCCTGCGCGAGCACCTGGGCGCCGTGTCCGACCCGCTGGCGCGGGCGCTGTGCTGGTCGGCGCTGTGGAACATGACCCGGGACGCGCTGCTGCCGGCCCGGGACTTCATCGCCCTGGTGCTGCGGTTCGCGGGCCGCGAGTCGGAGATCGGCGTGCTGCAGATGCTCCACGCGTGGGCGAACTCGGCGCTGACGCACTACGCGGCGCCGCAGTGGCGCCCGGTGGGTGAACGCCTGCTGGCGAAGGGCGCGCTGCGGGAGCTGCGGGCGGCCGAGCCGGGCAGCGAGCAGCAGCTGGCCTGGGCGCGCTTCTTCGCGGCGGTCGCCTCCGGTGAGGGGGACCTCGCCCTGCTGCGGGACCTGCTGGACGGCACGCGGTCGGTCGAGGGCCTCGTCGTGGACCAGGAACTGCGCTGGGCGTTCCTGGAGACGCTCGCCACCCACGGCGTGGCCGACGAGGCGGTGCTCGCGGCCGAACTGGCCCGGGACGACACGGCCTCCGGCAGGCGCCACCAGGTCCGCTGCCTGGCGACCCGCCCGTCGGCGGCGGTCAAGGCGCAGGCCTGGGCGCAGGTGGTGGAGTCCCAGTCGCTGTCGAACGCGCTGGTGGGGGCGACGATCGCGGGCTTCGCCCGGCCCTCGCAGCGGGAGCTGACGGCGCCGTACGCGGAGAAGTACTTCGCGGTGATCGAGCGGGTCTGGCGGGAGCGTTCGATCCAGATCGGCATGGACGTCGTGCAGGGCCTGTTCCCGTCCTTCCAGGACCGGCAGGAGACGCTGGACGCGACGGACGCGTGGCTGCGGTCGCACGCCGACGCGGCGCCGGCCCTGCGCCGCCTGGTCCTGGAGGCCCGGGACGACCTGGCACGGGGGCTGCGCGGCCAGGCGTGCGACGCGGCGGCCGGCTCCTGAGGCCGCGGGGCGCGGCCGCGCTGGGCCCCGGCCCGGGGCCACCGCACGCGTGACCGTTACGGAATTCGTTCCCCACGGGCCGTAACCCCTGGTCCCCTCCGGTCGGACCAGGGGTTCCAGGTGCCCGCTCGGCATCCGGGCGCCCGTCCTCCCGTACCGGCTTGTCCGCATTTCTCGACGACCGTGCAACAACGGTCACGGGCGCGTCCGGGCGTGGGAACTTCGGGGCCATGACGCACGACACCCCCCTCTCCCCCGCCCCCTGCGCCACCTCTGCGAGGCCCACCACCGCGTCCTGTCCACCGCCCGGCTGCGCGCGCACGGCGTGACGGCGGCCGAACTGGCCGACCGGTGCCGGCCCGGCGGGCCCTGGCGGCTGCTGCTGCCCGGCGTGGTCCTGCTGCACCCCGGCCCGCCGACCGGCGAGGAGCGGCTGCACGGCGCCCTGCTGTACGCCGCCCGCGGGGCCGCGCCGGGCGTACCGGCCCAGCCGGCGGCGCCGGACGCGCACGGCCCGGTGTACGCGGAGGCGATGATCACGGGCCTGGCCGCGCTCGCCCTGCACGGCGTCGGCGCCACCCCGCCGCCCGTCTCCCTGAACCGCGTGGACGTCCTGGTCCCGCGACTGCGCCGGCTGCGCCCGGCGGGGTACGTCCGGCTCGTCCGCGTCCCGGTCCTGCCCGCCGCGCACGCGGTGGCGGGCGTGCCGGTGGCGCCGGTGCCGCGCGCGCTGGCGGACGCGGTGGCACGGCTGGCCGACGCGCAGGCGGTGCGGCGGCTGCTGACGGAGGCGGTGCGCGGCGGGCACTGCGAACCGGCCGCCGTGGTGCGGGAGCTGGCCGGGGCGAAGCTGCTGGGCCGGGCGCACGTGGCCGGCGCGGTGGACTCGCTGCTGGCCGAGGGCCGGGCGGTCGCGGAGGACCGCCTCTACCGGATGGTCCGCGCCTGCGGCCTGCCCGACCCGGTGTGGAACGTGGACCTGCGCCTGCCCGGCGGCCCGCGCCTGGGCGGCCTGGACGCCTACTGGCCCGAGCACGCGGTCGCGGTCGCACTGGACTTCCGGGCGCCGCGCCGGGACGGGGACGCCCGGTGGCCGGAGCGCGCCCGCACGCGCGAGCGCCTGGAACGCCTGGGCATCACGGTCGTGCACCTCGCCCCCGAGGGGCTCGGGAACGCGATGGAGCAGCAGGCGACGGTGGTCCGCACGGCCCTGATGGCCTCGGCCGGCCGCGGCCCGGCCGCCCGCGTGGTGGTGCTGCCCCGGTAGCGGCGGACCGGGAGGGCGGCGGGCGGGTCCGGGGAGGGGCCGAGCGGGTCTCAGCCCTTCTTCAGGACCAGTTCCGTGTTCCGGTCGCCCGCGTCGCCCGCGAGGCTCCGGCTCGCGCCGGGCGCGTTGTAGGACAGCTCGCGGTAGAGGGCGGCCAGGCCGGTCTGGGTGAGGTCGGTGCGGTCGGCGCGGTACGGGGCGGCGGACTCGATCAGGGTGGTGAAGACGGAGAGCGTGCCGTCCTTGTTGTCGACCAGTTCGACGACGCGGGCGAGTTGGGGGAAGTCGACGTGCGAGGCGGTGGAGATCTCCCAGAAGGAGCGGCCGCCGGGGGCGCGGTGCGGGGTGACGACGTTCCGGTGGATGTGGCCGTTCACCCAGGCCAGCACGTTGGCGTGGGAGGACAGGACGGACACCACCTCGGCGCCGTCGTGGCGCCGTTCGCCCGGGCGGGCCGGGTCGGGGCGGGTGTTGGTCATCGTCTTGCTGGTGTGGTGGCTGAAGACGACGGCGTAGGAGTCCTCGTTGTCCTTGAGCGTCCTGTCGAGCCACCTGAGCTGGGCGGTGCCGAGGGAGCCCTCGTAGTGGCCGCCGGCGTCGGTGGTGTCCAGGCTGATGCCGATGACGTCCTCGGAGATCCGGAAGGCGTAGTACTGGGTGCCCGCGTCCAGGTTCGCCGGGGAGTAGCCGTGGCCGACCGGGCCGAGTCCCTGGTGGGCGGGGTCCAGATGTGCCTTCAGGTAGTCGGCCGAGGTGTAGGGGGCCCGCTTCTCGTCCGGGGTGACCGGCCGTGCCGAGCGGGCGTGGGCCTTGAGGAAGTCGCGGTAGCCGACGCCCCCGGGGTCGGTGGCCCTCTTGATGGCGTCCTGGAGTTTCCGGGCGTCGTCGGCGGGGACGCTCATCAGCTTCCTGCCGCCGATGGCCGCCTCGGTCAGGTAGGGGTCGCCGTGGGAGCCGTAGCAGCCCAGCGGGAGGGTGTCGTGGTTGCCGACGGTGGAGTACCAGGGCAGGTTGAGGCCGGGGCTGCGCACCTCGCGCACCGCGGCGGCCAGGAAGCCCTTCAGCTCCGGGAAGCCGAGCGCCTTGTCCCGGTCGCGCAGGGGGGAGTCGGGGTGCCAGTACTGCTTCAGGCCGCTGTTCTGGACGCCCTCGTAGTGCCGCGGGTCACCGGAGTCGGGGGTGATGCGGCCGCCGCTCATCACCCGCATGAACCACTCCAGCTCGCTGTGGGCGTTGTTGTCGGTGTTGTCGCCGGTGGTCATGACGAAGTGCAGCGGGGCGCCGGTGACGGGGGCGCCGCGCAGCGCGTTGACCCGTTCGACGAGCGCGATGGCGCCGGGCACGGTCAGCGCCTCGTGCGGGCGCCAGGCGTGCGGGTCGTGGGAGCGCAGGAACTCCAGGCGCAGCGGGTGCTGGACGTCCATCAGGTGCAGGTCGGTGAACTGCACGAACGCGGCGAGGGGGGTGCGGCGGGTCCAGCGGCCGGACTTGGGGGTGGCCAGTTCGCTGCGCACGACCCGCTTCCAGCCGGGGCCGGCGCCGAGCCGCCGGTAGCCGGAGCCGGCTTCGGGGGTGGCGACGGAGTCGACGGTGGTGCCCTTGGTGTAGGGGGCGAACGAGGCCGCGGCGGAGACCTTGCGGGAGGCGGCGACGGGTGCCTCGGCGGCGGTGGCGGCCCCGCTGTCGGCGGCGGCCCGGCTGTCGGTGGGGCGCAGGGCGTATCCGACGCCCGCGGAGAGCGGGACCGCCGCGGCGGCGGCGAGGACGGTACGGCGGTGGACCCCCGAAGCGGAGGTGGCGACAGAGCGTGTGCGCGGCATGGCGCGGTCTCCCCGGGTGCGAACGCGTCGGCTGTGGTCGCGGGCCGCCGCCGGCGCGAACGCCCCGCTCGCTCTGGATGTTTGGCACCGGGGATGACCTGTGCGTGAACTGGGCCGCAACGCGCAGCACCGATCACCGTACGTGGATCACGGGGTACGCGGTGCGGTCACGGAGTCGATCGCGGGTGGCCCGGGTGCGGTCGCTCCCCGTTCACCTGCCGGGGCAGGGGGCCTTGCGCGGGGGCCGGCCGGCCCGTCGCCGGGCGCTCGCGCCACAGCCGCAGCGCCACGTCGACGAGGGGCACCCGGGTCAGGCCGGGCACGGCGTCCAGGTCCTGCCACGCGGCCAGGTCGGTGGAGCCCCCGACCTCGTTGCGCAGGGCTCCGCCGACGACCTCGCCCTCGTAGACGATCCGCACGCCGTGGTGGTCGGTGAGCCGGCGCAGACGCCCGCCGCGGACGGTGTGCCGGGCGGAGTCCACGCCGAGCAGGCCGGTCACCTCGATGCGGTAGCCGGTCTCCTCGGTCACCTCGCGGCGGACGGTGTCGCAGGGGTCCTCGCCGTGCTCGGCGCCGCCGCCCGGCAGGACCCACTCGTGGGTGCCGTCGGGGCACGGTGAGCGGGCCAGCAGGATCTGCCCGTCGCGGACGCACACGGCGTAGGCCGCCACCCTCAACTTCCTTCGCATGACCGGACGTTAGCGCGCCCCGCGGTGCGGGTGGGAGGACGGAGCCGGGCGCCCGTCCGCCCGTTGCCCCGCTTCGGGAAGCGCCGGTGCCCCCTCCGCGCCCGGGCGTGTTCCCGCACCCGGTCGGGGACGCCCGGCCCGCACGGCGGCGGCCGTGGGCGTGGTGGCCGCCCTCCGCGCGGCCGGGCCGTTTCCCGGCGGGCGCCCTGTGAGGGGGCGGGCCGGATGGGGGCGGGTCGTGAGGGGGCGGGCCGGATGGGGACGGGCCGTGAGGAGCGGCCCCGATGGGGGCGGCCCGCGCGGAGGCGACCCACAAGGGGACGGACTGCAAGGGAGCGGCCCGGATGGGAGCGGGTGTCCGAAGGGGGCCCGCTCCTCACGGCGTTCCGGGCGGCTCCCCGGAGGGGCCCGCCGGGTGCCGGGCCCCGGGGAGCGCCTCGGTGATCCAGGCGCACGGCGGCCACCCGGGCGTCGCCGGCCGCCCACACGTGCGCGGCCCGTTCCCCCGGCCGACGCCGACGAGCACGTGCCGGCCCGTGCGCGGGACCGGCCCGGCTCCACCGTCCAGGAGGAGGGCGACCCGTGCCGGGCCGTGCGCGGGCACGTAGGAGCGGCGCACGGTCAGCACGATCCGGACCCGGCCGGTCCCCCGCCGCGGCTCCACCCCGGCCACGGTGCCCTCCACGACCAGCCGGGAGCAGGCGAGCACCCGCTCGGGCTCGGCGGGCCGGCCGGCCGCACCGGCGGCCTGCGAGGCGGCGGAGTGGTCGCTCCTGCCGCTGGTGTCCGCCCTGCTCGTCGTCCCGTGCCCGGACTGCGCCACCATCCAGCCGAACCCGGCGACCACCGCCAGGACGGCGGCCGGGGCGGCCGCGCGCAGCCCGGCCCGCGCGACCCGCCGCAAGCGCGCGGACCCCGCCGGGCCCGGCGGCCCGGCGGGGGCGTCGGCCGCCCCGGCGGGCGTGCCGGACCCGACGGGGTCCGCGATCCTCTCCCCGGTCAGGGTCTCCGCGATCCGTGTCAGCTCCTCCCGCAAGCCGGGCGCGCGGTGCGCGGACCGCCGTGTGCAGCCTGCTCTTGACCGTGCCCTCGGGGACGCCCGGCTCCTCGGCGATGTCCCGGACCGGCAGGTCGGCGAAGAAGCGCAGGACCACAACCCGGCGCTGGACGTCGGGCAGGTCGTCCAGGCCCCGGGCGACGGTGAGGGAGGACACGCTGGTCTCCTCCCCGCAGGGGTGCGCGGGCGCGCGCAGTCCGGACAGCCGCTCCCCGAGCCGCTCCTGGCGCCACCGGGCCCGGTGCCAGTCCATGGCCAGGTCGGAGGCGACCACCGCCGCCCACGCCGACACGTCCCGCGGCGCCTCGCGCCCGCTCCCGGCCCGTTCCAGCAGCCGCAGGCGGACCTTGCTGCACCCCGTCCGGCAGGTCCGCCTGCGGCACCCCGCCGAGCGCGAGCACCGCCCGCACCCGGCGTTCCCGGGCCGCGTCCAGCGGGTCCCCGCCGGCACCGTCCGTGCCGGTGCGGCTCCCCTGGTCACGGCGTGCCCCTCCGCGCGGCACAGGCCACCCCCTCACGCGTTCGCTGCCACTACGACGCGGGCGGCGGCGGAAACGTTCGGCCGCCGCCCGGGACGGCGCCCCGGGCGCGCTGAGGAGTACGTCACACCACCGTGCGGCCGGCGCCCCACGGCGCGGGGACCGGACCGCACGGCTTCCGGCCCGGGGCCCGGGGCGGGGGAACATCTCCAGCCCGGCGGCGTGCGGGGCGGACGGACGGAACCGCCCGCCGGCCGGCCGTGTCCCACTCCTCGGGCACGCGCCGCAAAGGATTGGACAGCCGGACCGGGGTCGGCCGCATGATGGAAGGGCCTGGGTCGGGCAGAAAGCCGTGAACACGCAAGAGGGAGTCGCCGTGAGGGTCGGAATCGTCGGAGCCACCGGTCAGGTCGGCACGGTCATGCGCAGGATCCTCGTCGAGCGGAACTTCCCGGTCACCGGGCTGCGCCTGTTCGCCTCGGCCCGCTCGGCCGGCTCGGTGCTGGACGGCGTCACGGTGGAGGACGCGGCGACCGCCGACTACGACGGCCTCGACATCGTGCTGTTCTCCGCCGGCGGCACGACCTCCCGGGCGCTGGCCGGGAAGGTCGCCTCCCAGGGCGCCGTGGTGATCGACAACTCCTCGGCCTGGCGGATGGACCCTCAGGTACCGCTGGTGGTGTCCGAGGTGAACCCGCACGCCATCGCGGACCGCCCCAAGGGCATCATCGCCAACCCGAACTGCACCACGATGGCCGCGATGCCGGTCCTGAAACCGCTGCACGAGGAGGCCGGCCTGGAGGCGCTGGTCGTCGCCACCTACCAGGCGGTGTCCGGCTCCGGCCTCGCGGGCGTGGCCGAGCTGCACGGGCAGGTCCAGAAGGTGGTCGCCGACGCGGACCGGCTGACCCACGACGGCGAGGCGGTCGACTTCCCCGAGCCGCAGGTCTACAAGCGGCCGATCGCCTTCAACGTGCTCCCGCTGGCCGGTTCGATCGTCGACGACGGTCTGCACGAGACCGACGAGGAGCAGAAGCTGCGCAACGAGTCCCGCAAGATCCTGGAGATCCCGGGTCTGAAGGTCTCCGGCACCTGCGTGCGCGTCCCGGTCTTCTCGGGCCACTCCCTGCAGGTCAACGCCCGTTTCGCCCGTCCGATCACCCCGGAGCGCGCGACCGAGCTGCTCTCCGGTGCCCCCGGCGTCGCCCTGTCCGACATCCCCACCCCGCTGCAGGCGGCCGGCAAGGACCCGTCGTACGTCGGCCGCATCCGCCGCGACGAGACGGCCGACAACGGCCTGGCCCTGTTCGTCTCCAACGACAACCTCCGCAAGGGTGCCGCCCTGAACGCGGTCCAGCTCGCGGAGCTGGTGGCGGCCGAACTGTCCGCGCGGTAGCGCACCCCGGGGCACGGGAAGGGGCGGTCATCCCCGGATGGCCGCCCCTTCCCGTGCCTGTCGTGTGCCTGCCCCGTGCCTGCCGTGTGCCGTGCGCCGCGGCGGACGTCATCGCGCTCCGCACGGCCGCCGTGGAAAGATGGCGCAACCGACACATAACGAGGAGATGACCGCGTGCCTGGCACAAACCTGACTCGCGAAGAGGCACAGCAGCGGGCGAAGCTGCTCAGCGTTGACTCGTACGAGATCGATCTCGACCTCTCCGGCGCGCAGGAGGGCGGTACCTACCGGTCCGTGACCACGGTGCGCTTCGACGTCGCCGAGAAGGACGCCACGTCCTTCATCGACCTGGTGGCGCCGGTGGTCCACGAGGTGACGCTCAACGGCGACGCGCTCGACCCCGCCGAGGTCTTCGCCGACTCGCGGATCGCGCTGCCCGGGCTGTTGCAGGGGCGCAACGTCCTGCGGGTCGTCGCCGACTGCGCCTACACCAACACCGGCGAGGGCCTGCACCGCTTCGTGGACCCCGTCGACGAGCAGGCCTACCTCTACACCCAGTTCGAGGTCCCGGACGCGCGCCGGGTCTTCGCCTCGTTCGAGCAGCCGGACCTGAAGGCGACGTTCCGGTTCACGGTGAAGGCCCCCGAGGGCTGGACGGTCGTGTCCAACTCGCCGACGCCGGAGCCGAAGGACAACGTCTGGGCCTTCGAGCCGACCCCGCGCATCTCGTCCTACATCACGGCGCTGATCGTCGGCCCCTACCACTCGGTGCACAGCGTGTACGAGAAGGACGGGCAGAGCGTGCCGCTCGGCATCTACTGCCGCCCCTCGCTCGCCGAGTTCCTCGACTCGGACGCGATCTTCGAGGTGACCCGGCAGGGCTTCGACTGGTTCCAGGAGAAGTTCGACTACGCCTACCCCTTCACGAAGTACGACCAGCTGTTCGTGCCGGAGTTCAACGCGGGCGCGATGGAGAACGCGGGCGCGGTGACCATCCGCGACCAGTACGTCTTCCGGTCCAAGGTGACCGACGCGGCGTACGAGGTGCGCGCGGAGACCATCCTGCACGAGCTGGCCCACATGTGGTTCGGCGACCTGGTCACCATGGAGTGGTGGAACGACCTGTGGCTGAACGAGTCGTTCGCCACCTACACCTCCATCGCCTGCCAGGCAGCCGCGCCCGGCTCGAAGTGGCCGCAGTCGTGGACCACGTTCGCGAACTCGATGAAGACGTGGGCGTACCGCCAGGACCAGCTGCCGTCCACGCACCCGATCATGGCCGACATCCGCGACCTGGACGACGTGCTGGTCAACTTCGACGGCATCACGTACGCCAAGGGCGCCAGCGTGCTCAAGCAGCTCGTCGCCTACGTCGGCGAGGACGAGTTCTTCCAGGGCGTGCAGGCCTACTTCAAGCGGCACGCCTTCGGCAACACGCGGCTGTCGGACCTGCTGGGCGCCCTGGAGGAGACCTCCGGGCGCGACCTGAGGACCTGGTCGGGGAAGTGGCTGGAGACGGCCGGCATCAACATCCTGCGGCCCGAGGTGGAGACGGACGGGGACGGGGTCATCACGTCCTTCGCCGTCCGCCAGGAGGCCCCGGCCCTGCCGGCCGGCGCCCAGGGCGAGCCGGTGCTGCGCCCGCACCGCATCGCGATCGGCCTGTACGACCTGGACGGGGCGAGCGGCAAGCTGGTGCGCACCGACCGCATCGAGCTGGACGTCGACGGCGAGCTGACCGCCGTGCCGCAGCTGGCCGGCACCCGCCGTCCCGCCGTCGTCCTGCTCAACGACGACGACCTGTCGTACGCCAAGGTCCGCCTGGACGAGGCGTCGCTGCGGACCGTCACCGACCACCTCGGCGACTTCGAGGCGTCGCTGCCGCGCGCGCTGTGCTGGGCGTCGGCCTGGGACATGACGCGCGACGGCGAGCTGGCCACCCGCGACTACCTGGCGCTGGTGCTGTCCGGCATCGCCAAGGAGTCCGACATCGGCGTGGTGCAGTCGCTGCACCGCCAGGTGAAGCTGGCGCTCGACCTGTACGCCGACCCGGCCGCCCGGGAGGGCCTGCTGGCCCGCTGGACGGACGCCACGCTGACCCACCTGCGCGCGGCCGAGCCGGGCAGCGACCACCAGCTGGCCTGGGCAAGGGCGTTCGCGGCGACCGCGCGCACCCCCGAGCAGCTGGACCTGCTGGCGGGTCTGCTGGACGGCACGCAGGGTGTCGACGGCCTGGCCGTCGACACCGACCTGCGCTGGGCGTTCGTGCAGCGGCTGGCGGCGACCGGCCGGTACGGCGAGGCGGAGATCGCAGGCGAGTACGAGCGGGACAGGACGGCCGCCGGCGAGCGGCACGCGGCCACCGCACGCGCGTCGCGTCCGACGGCCGAGGCCAAGGCGGAGGCGTGGGCGTCGGTCGTCGAGTCCGACAAGCTGCCCAACGCCGTGCAGGAGGCCGTGATCGGCGGCTTCGTGCAGACCGACCAGCGGGAGCTGCTGGCCCCGTACGCGGACCGGTACTTCGAGGTCCTCAAGGACGTCTGGGGCTCCCGCTCGCACGAGATGGCCCAGCAGATCGCGACCGGCCTGTACCCGGCGGTCCAGGTGTCCGAGGAGACCCTGGCCAGGACCGACGCCTGGCTGGCGGCGGCGGAGCCGAGCGCGGCCCTGCGCCGGCTGGTGTCGGAGTCCCGCGCGGGCGTCGAGCGGGCGCTGCGGGCCCAGGCCGCGGACGCCGCGGACGCCGCGCAGGCGTAGCCCCCGCGCGGGCCCGTCCCCCGCGCATCGGGAGGGCGCCCGGCCCGTGCCGGGCGCCCTCCCGCGTGCGCTCCGGCGGGCGACCGCGGGCGGGCAGGGGCCCCTGGTTCGGCCGCCGGTCACTTAGCCGCTGACCAGATTCTTGCGGGCGACCCGGGCCGGGCGGATACTCGGTGTATGCAGGAGCGCAGGGACCCGGTCGACGCGGCCGTCGAGCAGTGGGCCCGGGTGCGGCCCGACCTCGACACCGGGCCGATGGAGGTCTTCGGCCGGATCTTCGAACTGGCGCGCGCGATGGGCGACCGCGTGGAGAGGGCGTACGAGCCCTTCGGCATCTCGCGCGGCGAGTTCGACGTCCTGGCCACCCTGCGCCGCTCCGGCGAGCCGTACACCCTCTCGCCCCGCACGCTCTCGGCGACCCTCATGCTCACCACCGGCGGGATGACCGGCCGCCTGGACAAGCTCGAACGGGCCGGCCTGCTCCGCCGCTCCCCCGATCCGCACGACCGGCGCGGCCTGCACGTGACGCTCACCGGTGAGGGGCTGCGGCTCGTCGACGAGGCGGTCGGCGCGGGTCTGGCCGAACAGCGCGAGGCCCTGTCCGGCCTGGACGGCGAGCAGGCCGCCCGGCTGGCCGGCCTGCTGCGGGACCTGCTGCGCTCGACCGCCGCGTAACGGCACGGCGGGGCGGGTCCCACCGGCCGCCCGGCGCGGGCGGCCGTCCCGGCGGGGCCTCAGTCCGCCGGGCCCAGGTGCCGGACGAGGGCCGCCCGGAGCGTTGCCGGGCCGGCGGAGTCGGACGCCCAGGCCACGTATCCGTCGGGGCGGACCAGCACCGCCGTACGACGGTCGCTCGCCCAGCGCGCCACGGCCAGCCGGTCCGCGCGGCCCGCCTCGTGCGCCTCCGGTTCCTGGCCCGGTCCCCGTCGCGGGATGATCAGGACGAACCGGCCGCCGCGCAGGGCCTCGTGGAGGCGGCCGCCGCCGGCCAGGGCGACGTCCGGGACCCGGGTGCCGGTCAGCCGGTGGGCGCCCCTCGGCGCGGGGTAGCGGTAGCCGATGCCGGTGACCTGCGCGGCGAGCGCACGGCGGGCGGGGCCGACCGCGCCGAGCACCGCGGTGAGCCCGGCGCGGGCCGCCAGCGCCCAGGGGCGCCTGGCCGTGGCGAGGCGCACGATCCCGCCGCTGCTGCGCAGGACCGCCCTGCCGACCGGGTGCCGCTCGGCCTGGTAGGTGTCGAGCAGCGCCGGCTGCGCGCGGCCGGTGACGACGGCGGCGAGCTTCCAGCTCAGGTTGGCCGCGTCCTGCAGTCCGGTGTTCATGCCCTGCCCTCCGGCCGGGGTGTGCACGTGCGCGGCGTCCCCGGCGAGGAGGACGCGGCCCGCCCGGTAGGCGGGCACCTGGCGTTCGTCGCTGTGGAAGCGGGACATCCAGCGGGCGTCGTGCATCCCGAAGTCCCGCCCGAGCGCGAGCCGGGTGATCTCCTTGACCTCCGCCAGGTCCACCGGCGCGTGGTCGGGGACGTCGCGGCCCCGCCGCCAGCCGATCACCCGGTGGTAGCCGTCGCCGAAGGGGGCGAGGAAGGCGAAGGCGTCACCGACGGCGTTGACGGTGAGGAGACCGGGGGGCTCCTCGGCGAGCCGGACGTCGGCGAGGACGACGGACCGGAGGACCGACCTGCCGGGGAAGGGCAGGCCGACGGCGCCCCGCACGGCACTGCGCATCCCGTCGGCGCCGACGGCGTACGCGCCCCGCAGGCTCTCCGTCCGCCCCCCGGGCCCCCGGACCCGGACGCTCACCCCGTCGGCGTCCTGGGTCAGTCCGGTCACCTCGGTCTCGTACCGGAAGTCGGCCCCGGCCTCGACCGCCCACCGCTCCAGCACCCCCTCGACCTCGTACTGCGGGAGCACGAGGACGTGGTTGAACCGGGAGGGGAGGGTGCCGAGGTCGATCGTGAGCCGGTCGAAGAGGCGCAGCCGGGTCAGGGGCTGCCCGGCGGCCTCCAGGTCCCCGGCCAGGCCCCGCGCGTCGAGCTGCTCCAGGGTGCGGGCGTGCAGGGCGAAGGCGCGCGAGAGGTTGCTGATCCGGTGGGGGCGCTTCTCCAGGACGGTGACCGGGACGCCGGCGGTGGCGAGGTCACCGGCGAGGAGGAGACCGGTGGGTCCGGAGCCGACGACGATGACGCGGGGGGCGGTGGGTCCAGTGGTGCCGTTCATGAGGGCCTCCTGGGTGCCGACAGCAGTTGGCCAACACTCGTTGACCAACGCTCGTTGTCAACACTAGAACCGGCACCGACCCAAGTCAACACTTGTTGGCCTACATACGTTGGCCTACGCTCGTGGGCATGACCGTCAGCAAGAGCACGACCCAGGCGCGCCGCTCCGACGCGACCCGCACCGCCATCCTGGCCGCCGCCCGCGAGCGCTTCGCCGCCGACGGCTACGAGCGGGCGACCATCCGCGCCATCGCCCGGGACGCGCGCATCGACCCGTCGATGGTGATGCGCTACTACGGCAGCAAGGAGGGTCTGTTCGCGGCGGCCGTCGCCCTCGACCTGCGCCTGCCCGACCTGGGCCCGCTGCCGCGCGAGGAGGTGGGCCGGGCCCTGGTGGCGCACTTCCTCGACATGTGGGAGGAGAACGAGGAGCTGACGGCCGTCCTCCGGGTCGGGGTGACCAACACGGCCGGGGCCGAGCGCCTGCAGGGCGTCTTCCGGGAGCAGTTGCTGCCGGCGGCCCGGCGGGTGTGCCCCGACCCCGAGCAGGTCCCGGCACGGGCGGCGCTGTGCGCCGCGCAGCTCCTCGGCCTCGCGCTCACCCGCTACGTCCTCCGGCTGCCGCCGGCGGCGGCGCTGACCCGCGAGGAGGTGACGGCCTGGCTGGGGCCGACCGTGCAGCGGTACCTGACCGCGCCCGGCCCGGCGCAACCGCACTAGGCCCCGCCCACCGCGAGCGCCGCGCCCCACCGCGGGCGCCGCCCGGGCGGCCGGCGCGACGACGCGGGGGCGGGCGACCCCCTCCCCGGAGTCCCGGGTGTGGACGGCACCGGGACGCGGGGCGGCCCCGGCCCCGTACCCGCCGCCCGCTCCGGGTACGGCCGGCGAGCACCGAGGGCGCCGTCCCCCGCCGCCCGGCACGGCACCGCGCGCGTGCGGGTCGGGGACAGGCGCCCTCGTGAAGTGGTGCGGGCCGGTCAGGCCTTGACCTGCGCGTCGCCCTTCGTGGTGATGTTGGACGTCGTGTCGTCCTTCTTGGTGTGGGACTTGTCCAGGGCCATGACCAGGCCGGCGATGACCGCGAACAGCGCCAGCGGGAGCAGCACGTAGAGGCCCACGGTCTGGACGGCGCTCAGCCCCGGGCCGGGGTCGTCGCCGTCGTCGCGGGCGACCGCGAGCGCGGGGGACGACATGAGCAGCATCATCAGCGTCGTACCGGAGGCCAGGGCGCCGGCGCGCAGGGCGTTCTTCTTGTCCACGCTCCCCAAGTTAGCGAACCGCCGCGCGGGCTGCGCGCCCGGGGTGCCCCGGGAAGCGGCGGGGGCCGCCCCGGGACCCCGGGGCGCGGGGTCCCGGGGCGGCCCGCCCCTCAGCCGCCGGACGGGCCGGCCTCCCGCATGACGTCCAGCAGCGCCCCCAGCCGCGGCGAGCCGGTCAGCTCCTCCAGCGTCACCGGCCTGCCCTGCGCGTCGGCGATGGGCAGCCGCCAGTTCGGGTACTGGTCCCAGGTGCCGGGCAGGTTCTGCGGGCGCCGGTCGCCGATGCCGTCCGGGAGCCAGACGCCGACCAGGCGGGCCGGGGTGCGCAGCAGGTAGCGGTGCACGCCCTGGACCTCGGCCTCCTCGTCGGAGCCGGGCGGGCCGGCGGCGGGGCTGTCGAGCAGGCCCAGGCTGCCCAGCAGGGCGAGCCACTCGGCGGTGTCGGCGGTGGCCTCCGCCTGCTCCTCGGCGGCCGGGCGGGCGAGCAGGCCGAGGCGGTCGCGCAGGTCGACGTGCTCGCCGGTGAGCCGGGCCGCGGTGGGCGGCAGGTCGTGCGTGGTGGCGGTGGCCAGGCAGTCGGCGCGCCAGCGGTCCGGGGGCAGGGGGCGGCCGTCGCCCTCCCAGTCCCGTTCGAACCACAGCACCGAGGTGCCGAGCACCCCGCGCCGCTGCAGCGCCTCGCGCACGCCGGGCTCGACGGTGCCCAGGTCCTCGCCGATCACCACCGCGCCGGCCCGGGATGCCTCCAGGGCGAGCAGGGCGAGCATGGCGTCGGCGTCGTAGCGGACGTACGTGCCCTCCGTGGGCGGGCTGCCCTCGGGCACCCACCACAGCCGGAACAGGCCCATCACGTGGTCGATGCGCAGGGCGCCGGCGTAGCGGAACAGGGCGCGCAGGAGGTTGCGGTAGGGCGCGTGGCCGGAGGCGGCCAGCCGGTCGGGGCGCCAGGGCGGCAGGCCCCAGTCCTGGCCGCGGGCGTTGAAGGCGTCGGGGGGCGCGCCGACCGACATGCCGGCGGCGAAGTGGTCCTGCTGCGCCCAGGCGTCCGCGCCGCCGGGGTGCACGCCGACGGCGAGGTCGTGCACGATCCCGACCGGCATGCCGGCCTCCCGGGCGGCGCGCTGGGCGGCGCGCAGCTGGCCGTCGGTGAGCCAGGCGAGCCGGGAGTGGAAGGCGACGCGGTCGGCGAGTTCGGTGCGGGCGCGGGCGGTCTCCGCCGAGCGGGGGTCGCGCAGTCCCGCGGGCCACCGGTGCCAGTCGGAGCCGTGCCGCTCGGCGAGGGCGTACCAGGTGGCGTGGTCCTCCAGTGCCTGGCCCTGCTGGGCGCGGAAGGCGTCGTAGGCGGCCTGCCGGCCGGGGCCGAGCGGGACCCGGAGCACCAGTTCCAGGGTCTCCCGCTTCAGCTCCCACACGGCGTCCCGGTCGATGAGGGCGCCCTTGTCGAGGACGGCGGCGCGCAGCCGCTCGGCGCGTTCCAGCAGGGGGCCGGTCCGGTCCGGGTCGGCGTACGCGTACTCGGGGACCTCCTCGATCCGCAGGTGCACCGGGTCCGGGAAGCGGCGGGAGGACGGCCGGTAGGGGGAGGGGTCGGTAGGGGCGCCGGGCACGGCCGCGTGCAGCGGGTTGACCTGCACGAACCCGGCTCCGGCAGCGCGTCCGGCCCAGCCGGCCAGCTCGGCGAGGTCACCGAGGTCGCCCATGCCCCAGGAACGGCGGGACAGCAGGGAGTACAGCTGCACCAGGAGGCCGTACGAGCGGCCCTCCGGAGTGGGCAGCCGGTCCGGGGCGACGATCAGATGGGCCTGGCCGGTGTGTCCGTCGGGGGCGGTGGCGGTCATCCGGTGGACGCCGGTCGGCAGGTCGGCCGGCAGGCCCGGCGGCACGCCCTCGGCGCCCTCGCGCTGCTCGCCCTGCTCGGTCTCGATGCGCAGCCGGGTCCCGGCGGGCAGCCCGGCGAGGGCGGCGGGGCCCTCCGGGTCGCCGGACCAGTGCACGAGCGTGGGCGGCAGCAGGCGTTCGCGCAGCTCCCGCTCCCGTTCGGCGAGGGCCGTACGGACGGCGCCGGGGGTGCCCGCGTCGACGCCGAGGGCGGCCAGGGCGGCGGTCACCGCTTCGGCGGACACCGCGACCGTGCGGTCCGGGGACGGGCTGTAGGAGGTGGCGACTCCGTGCAGTGCGGCGAGCCGGGACAGTTCCTCGTCGTCGTGCGCCGTCGCCATCTACAGCCCCGCACCGAAGGAGACGTGGGCGCCGGAGGGGGCCGGGGCGCCGGGGGTGCCGGGGGTGCCGGGGAGGGGGCCGGAGCCGCCGGCCGGCGCGGTGGCGTCGGCGAGGGGCGGCTCGCTGGTCAGGGGCTCGGCGGCGGGCAGCGGCGGCTCGCTGGTCAGCGGGGCCTGCGGGCGGGTGCCCTCGGCGCCGAGGACGCGTGTGCCCGCCTCGTCGGTCACGGCGGGCGGCTCCGCCGCGGGTTTCCACTGGGCCGGGACGAACAGGTGAGCCGGTGCGGCCACGGGGGCCTCCTTGTCGCTGCGTCGGATACGTCGATGCGTCGATGCGTCGGGTGCGGCGGATGCCGCGGGTACGGCGGGTGTGTCCGGAACGCCGATCGCGCCGGGCGGGTGGGCCGGACGCGCCGGCGGCCGGGTGCGTCGGTCACGGTCACGTACACCGGATGCGTCGGATGCGTGCGTCCGGTGCGGCGGATGCTTCGGATGCGTCGGTGCGGCTTCAAGTGGTCATGGCAGCCCTACCCCGTGAGCGCGGGACCAGACGTACGGACACGAAACGGGTGTGTCGGACCGGCGCACGTTCCACCCGGCGGATCACACGACACCGCGAACCGCCGGCGCCCGGCCGGACGATGGAGGGGGTGTGGGACCGTCCCGCCCCGTGGTGGCCGCGCCGGCTGGCGCACCTGGTCCTGCTGACCGCGTGGCGGCGGCGCTGCTGGCGCCGGCCGTGTGGGGCACCCGGGGACCTTCGGGCCGCCGGCCGTGATCCGCAACGCCCTCGGCTGCACGGGGGCCACCGCCGCCGCGGCCGTGGTGCTCGGTGCCCGGCTGAGTCGGCTGCCCGCCTTCGGCTGCGTGACCGCCGTGTACCTGGCGTCCCCCGGGGTGCGCGGGCGCGCGGGCACGGTGTGGGCGTGGCCCGTGCAGGCCGGTGCGCAGCCGGGAGCCTGGGCGGTGGCGCTGGCCGCCTTCGCGGCGGGCAGCGCGCTGTACGCCGTGCGCGGGGCGCGCCCCGAAGGACCCCGCGGCTGAACGGGCGCCGCCGGGCGGGCGCGGCGCGGCCGCGGGGTGCGCGAAAGCCCGGACCGTCAGGCGGAGATGCCGTCGATCCGGGCGAGGGCGTCGTCCGCGCCGTACGGCTGCAGGTAGGGCAGCCAGCGCGGGTCCCGGTGGCCGGTCCCGATGATGCGCCAGGCCAGACCGGTGGGCGGGGCGGGTTTGTGACGCAGCCGCCAGCCGAGCTCGACGAGGTGGCGGTCGGCCTTGACGTGGTTGCAGCGGCGGCAGGACGCCACCACGTTGTCCCAGACGTGCTTGCCCCCGCGGCTGCGCGGGATGACGTGGTCGACGCTGGTTGCGACACCACCGCAGTACATGCACCGGCCCCCGTCCCGGGCGAACAGGGCGCGCCGGGTGAGAGGAACGGGCCCCCGGTAGGGGACCCGCACGAATCGCTTGAGCCGGACCACGCTGGGTGCGGGGACTGTGACGGTCGCGCTGTGCACGTGGGCGCCGGATTCCTCGAGGGAGACGGCCTTGTTCTCCAGGACGAGGACGAGCGCGCGGCGGAGCGGTACGACGCCGAGCGGCTCGTACGACGCGTTGAGGACCAGGACATGCGGCACGGGTGCCTCCTTGGGCGTCGGCGGCGCGTGGCTCGCGCCGGGACGATCTGCAGTCAGTGTCCCCTCATGCCTGGTGGAAGCGCCACCATGTCCCGGTAACGGGCTGAGAGTGTTTTCGACCACACCGGATGCATCCCCCGGATCATGGCCGGTTCACCCTCCAGTGAGTCCGGTCTCTCCTGTGCGGATCGGCGCGGAGCACCCACAATGCCCCGTTAGTGTGTTGGTTCCGTCCGCCCGGTGACCTTTTCGTGATCTTGACCGCCCCGCCGGTGCGGACCGCGCAGCACCATGGAGGTACCTGCCGTGTCCTTGCCCGTCGTCCTCTCGGCCGCCGGTGCGCCACCGTCGCCGTCCCCCTCGGGGCCGAGCACGGCACCGGCCGTCCCCTCCCTCCAGGACGCCCAGGAGGGCGCGACGAACGCGGCGAGCTGGGTGGAGCAGAACTGGTCGACCTGGCTCGCGATGGGGCTGCAGATCCTGCTGGTCGTGGTGGTCGCGGTCGCGCTCAGGGCGGTGGTGCGGCGGGCGATCACGAAGCTGATCGACCGGATGAACCGGACCGTGCAGGCCGTGGACGGCACCGCGCTGGGCGGGCTGCTGGTCAACGCCGAGCGGCGCCGGCAGCGGGCGGCGGCGATCGGTTCGGTGCTGCGGTCGGTGGCCAGCTTCGTGATCCTCGGCACGGCCGCGCTGATGGTGCTGTCCACGTTCAGGATCAACCTGGCCCCGTTGCTGGCCTCCGCCGGCGTGGCGGGCGTGGCGATCGGTTTCGGCGCCCGGAACCTGGTCACGGACTTCCTGTCCGGGGTGTTCATGATCCTGGAGGACCAGTACGGGGTCGGTGACACGATCGACGCGGGGGTGGCCTCGGGCGAGGTGATCGAGGTCGGGCTGCGGGTGACCAAGCTGCGCGGCGCGGACGGGGAGATCTGGTACGTCCGCAACGGCGAGGTCAAGCGGGTCGGCAACCTCTCTCAGGGCTGGGCGACGGCCGGGGTCGACGTGACCGTGCGGGCCGCCGAGGACCTGGACCGGGTGAAGGCGACGCTGGACGGGGTCGCCGAGAAGATGAGCAAGGAAGAGCCCTGGAACGAGCTGCTGTGGGGCCCGGTCGAGGTGCTGGGCCTGGACAGCGTGCTGATCGACTCCATGGTGGTCCGGGTCTCGGCCAGGACGATGCCGGGCAAGTCGGTGACGGTGGAGCGGGAGCTGCGCTGGCGCATCAAGCGGGCCTTCGACGCGGCGAGCATCCGCATCGTCGGCGGCGCGACGGCCGTCGAGGACCAGGCGGCCGCACCGGACCCGACGGCGGCGGTGGCGGCGCCCTCGGCCTACGCCAACGCGGACTCCCCCCAGGCCGCGGCGGCGGCGCCCCTCACCCCGCAGCGGCAGGCGGGGAAGTGACCGCCCCTCACGGCGCCGGGGACGGCGGGCGGTGCTCCGTCCCGACGGACCAGGCCGCCGCCGCCCGGACGCCGGTGCCGTGCGAGGGGGCGGGGGAGGGCGGGCAGGGGAAGCGGTGACGCGCCGTGCGGGAACACCGCCGGCACTCGCGTCGTCCTGCCGACCGCTCCCGGGCGAGCGCTTCAGTCGTTGCGGAACACCCTCAGCAAGATGTCGACCACCGAATGGATGCGACGGTTCCTCTGCTTGAGGAGGCGCGCTTCCTCCTCGTCGAGGTCGCCGGAGCGGAGGGTGTGGGCGCGCTGCTCCATGTACGCGGCGGGGTCGGCTCGGAATTCCCTCATGCGCGGGTCCGCCTCTAACGCGCTGCCGCTCCATACGGTTGCCATGTTCGAATCCCCCCAGGACTCCGTCGCGTACGCCGTCTCGTCACCGCTGCCGGCCATAGGGCTCCGTCCCTGACCCCGAGGTGAGCGATCTCCGGAGCTTCACAACTCCCATGACGGCGTCAACACCCATCGGTGCGACACCTTAACGTAGTGATGCCCGAACAGCCTGTGATGCAAACGACTTTCGCCCACTTGGGCTACGCTCCGTGCATCCTTGGTTACCGTGGTGGCGAGTGTCGGGCCCGTGTGGGGGGTTGCAGGTGGGCAAAGGCGTGGCTTCATTAGCCGGACTGGCAGTCCTGGCGTACGTGGCGCAGATGGTCATAGGCCTGGACATGGCCGGATGGCTGTTCTGGACGATCACGATCACCGGAGCGGTGGCGACACTGCTGACCGTCACATTGGCCAATCAGCGCGTCGTGACGGCGCACCAGGCCGCCGAGGCCGCGACCCGCAACCAGCGGAAGGCGTTCGAGGACGTCCTGGTCCCGCTGGCGCTCAACCTGGTGCAGATCGCCTCCACCACCAGCAGCGCCGAGCGCAGGGCACTGAAGCAACAGACGAAACTGGCCATCGTGGCCCTGACCGCCAACCTCATCGGCCCCTCCGACGCGCGCGCCTGCTTCCTCGAGGAGACACCGGATTCCACACCGGGCGCGCGCGAGGTCAGATGCCTGAACAACTTGTGGTCCGGCCGCGGCGTGGCCCCCGTGACCACCTTCCGGGAGTCCGACCAGCGGGGCACGGAACTGCTCAAACTCCTGGACGACGGCTCCAGCCGGTTCGTGCCGGACGTCACCCACCTGCCGCCGGCGCTCCAGCCGGACAGCGACCACTACAGGACGTACATCACCTGCGCGGTGAAGGTCGGCAACAGGTCCTTCGGGTTGCTGAGCGTGGACTGTCCCCGGCCGGGCGACCTCAAGCAGGAGGACGTCACCATGGTCGAGGTCTTCGCCCGCATGCTCGGTGTCGCCCTCGCGTGAAGCGGGAGCCGCGCGGACATCCGCCGACCCGGCCGGACACCCCCTCCGGGAGGGGGTGAGGCGAGCCCTTCCGCCCCGCCGCCCGGCGGGCGGCCTCCCTTGACGCCCCGTTCGCGGGGGCTTACGTTCCTCCCAGCCCGAAAGGAAACTTTCCTAACAGTGGTCCCGGGGCGTGCGGTGATCCCGGCTGGACGCCGTGACCCGGTCGCTGAAAAGCTGAGTGGCTGGAAAGGCAGGTGTCGCCCCCGTGGCAGGAACCGCCGGTACGCCGGGCACCCCGCGCGTCCTGCGCGCCATGAACGACCGTGCCGCGCTGGACCTCCTCCTGGAGCACGGGCCGCTGTCCCGCACCCGGATCGGCAAGCTCACCGGCCTGTCCAAGCCGACCGCCTCCCAGCTGCTGGCCCGCCTGGAGGCCGCCGGACTGGTCCGGGTCACCGGCACCAGCGAGGGCCGGCCGGGCCCCAACGCCCAGTTGTACGCGGTGCACGCGGGCGCCGCGCACGCCGCCGGGCTCGACGTCACCCCGGACCGCATCCGGGCCGCCGTCGCCGACCTCACCGGCCGCACGGTCGGCGAGTTCGAGCTGCCCACGCCCGGCCGCCGCCCGGCGCGGTTTGTCGTCCAGCAGGTCACCGGCGCCCTCGACGGCGCGGTGAAGGACGCCGGACTGACCCGTGCCGACGTCCACCGGGTGGTCATCGGCACCCCGGGCGCCTTCGACCCCACCACCGGTCGCCTGCGCTACGCCTCCCACCTGCCCGGCTGGCACTCCCCCAGCCTGCTCGGCGAACTCGCCGCCGCGCTGCCGATGCCGGTCGAGTACGAGAACGACGTCAACCTCGTCGCCCTGGCCGAGCAGCGGCTCGGCGCGGCCCGCGGCCACGGGGACTTCGTGCTGCTGTGGAACCAGGAGGGCCTGGGCGCCGCCCTGGTCCTCGGCGGCCGACTGCACCGCGGCTGGACCGGAGGCGCCGGCGAGGTCGGCTTCCTGCCGGTGCCGGGCGCCCCGCTGGTGCGGCAGGTCGCCCGGGCCAACAGCGGCGGCTACCAGGAACTGGCCGGCTCGCAGGCCCTGCCCGCGCTCGCCCGCGAACTCGGCATCGAGGACGTGCCCCCGGGGCCGTACGCGCGGGCCGCCGCACAGCTGGTGGCGCGGGCCGCCGACCACGCGGACGGACCCCACCGGGAGCTGCTGCGGACCTATGCGACCCGGCTGGCCACCGGTCTCGCCTCGCTGGTCTCCGTCCTCGACCCCGAACTCGTCGTCCTGAGCGGGTCCGCCCTGACCGCCGGCGGGGAGGTGCTGCGCGCCCTGGTCGAGGCCGAGCTGGCGGAGCTGGCCGCGGCCCGCCCCCGGCTGGTCGTCGGCGACGTGCGGGAACACCCCGTGCTGCGCGGCGCGCTGGAGTCCGCGCTCGCGGCCACCCGCGACGAGGTCTTCGACACCTCGCGCTAGTCCCGCGGCCCCCTTCCCGACCGCCCCTTCCCCGACCGCCCCCTCCCCGGGAGACCCCGCCATGCCCGAAGCCATACCCCCGGCCGCCCGAAAAGCGGCTTTCGCCCTGGCCGCGTCGCTGGCCCTGCTCGCCACCGCCTGCACCGGGCGGTCCGGCCCCGGCGCCACGGACGACGCCACCAAGGAGACGACGATCACCTTCTGGCACGCCTGGAGCGCGCCGAACGAGGTGCGGGCGGTCGGGTCCCTGGTCGCCGGGTTCGAGAGGGCGCACCCCAACATCCACGTGAACGTCGTCGGCAACATGACGGACGACAAGATCAACCAGGCGCTGCGGTCCGGCGGCACCAAGGCACCCGACGTGATCTCGTCGTTCACCACGAACAACGTGGGCAGGTTCTGCTCCTCGGGCGCCCTGGTCGACCTCGACCCCTTCTTCGGGAAGTCGGGCATCGACCCCTCGGCGACCTTCCCGAAGCCGATGAACGAGTACACCCGGTTCGACGGCGAACGCTGCACGGTGCCGCTGCTCGGCGACGCCTACGGCCTCTACTACAACAAGACGGCCTTCGCGAAGGCGGGCATCGCCCGCCCGCCGAGGACCTGGTCCGAGTTCGAGGCCGACGCCGGGAAGCTGACCGTCCGCCGGGGGGACGGCTACCGGCAGTTGGGCTTCATGCCGGACTACCACGGCTGGGAGACCACCACCGAGCACTACCTCGCGCAGTTCTCGCCGACGTACTTCGGCAAGGACGGCAGGTCCGCCCTCGCCGAGGACCCCGCCTTCGAGGAGGGCTTCGCCCTCCAGAAGAGGCTCGTGGACGAACTGGGCGGATTCCGCAGGCTGGAGAAGTACCGGGCCACCCTCGGCGACGAGTGGGGCGCCAGGCACCCCTTCCACACCGGCCAGGTGGCCATGCAGCTCGACGGCGAGTGGCGGCTGGGCATGGCCGAGGAGACGGAGCCGGACTTCGAGATCGGGGTCGCCCCGCTGCCCGTCCCCGACGACCGGGCGGACCGGTACGGCATGGGCTACCTCACCGGCACCATCGCCGGCATCGCCGCCACCAGCCACAAGCAGAACGCGGCCTGGGAACTGGTGAAGTACATGACCACGGACACGGACGCGGTGGTCGGCTTCGCCAACGCCATCCACAACGTGCCCTCCACGCTGGCCGCGCTGAAGTCGCCGAAGCTGAGGTACGACCCGCGCTTCAAGACCTTCCTGGACATCGCCGCCGACCCGCACTCCACCACGGCCCCCGCCTCGGTCGACGGCGGCGCGTACCTGGTGACGGTCCAGCAGTTCGGCTACGACTACGAAAGCGGCAGGGTCACCGATCTGAAGGCCGGCCTGAAGAGGACGGCCGCGCAGATCGACACGGACATCGCCCAGGCGAAGTGATGGGCACCGTCACCCTCGCGTCGAAGCGCCGCCGGGCGGCGCTTCGCACGGTCGCCTTCCTGTCGCCCTGGCTGATCGGCTTCGCGGTCTTCTTCGCCTACCCGCTGATCTCCACGGTCTACTTCTCGTTCATGCACTACGACGGCTTCGCGCCGCCGGCGTGGAGCGGCGGGAAGAACTGGACGTACGTCCTCGCGCACTACCCCCTGTTCTGGCCCGCCCTGCGCAACACCCTGTGGCTGGTGCTGGTCATGGTCTCGCTGCGGGTGGTCTTCGGACTCGGCACCGGCCTGCTCATCACGAGGATCAAGACGGGCGCGGGCGTCTTCCGCACCCTCTTCTACCTGCCGTACCTCGCCCCGCCCGTGGCGGCCACCATGGCCTTCGCCTTCCTGCTCAACCCCGGTACGGGTCCGGTCGACTCGGTCCTGGAGGGGGCCGGGCTCCCGGCGCCGGGCTGGTTCGGCGACCCGGCGTGGTCCAAGCCCGCCCTGACCCTGCTGGCGCTGTGGGGCATCGGCGACCTGATGGTCGTCTTCATGGCCGCGCTGCTCGACGTGCCGGCCGAGCAGTACGAGGCGGCCGAGCTGGACGGCGCGTCGGCGTGGCAGCGGTTCCGGTACGTCACCCTGCCGAGCATCTCGCCGATCGTGCTGTTCGCCGTCGTCACCGGCGTGATCCAGACCATGCAGTACTACACGCAGCCGCTGGTCGCGGGGAAGGTCGCCTCGGGCGTGATCCAGGGCGCGGGCACCCAGTTCGAGCCGGGCTACCCGGACAAGTCCACGCTCACCCTCCCCCAGCTCGTCTACAACCTCGGCTTCCAGCGCTTCGACTACGGCTCCGCGTGCGTCGTCGCGCTCGTCCTCTTCGCCCTGTCGATGGTGTCCACCGCGTTCCTGATGCGGCGCCGGGGCGGCCTCCTGCAGGCAGGTGACCGGCCGTGACCCGAGCGGTGGACGGGCCGGTGGGGGCGGCACGGGCGGTGCCGGACGCCGAGCGGGCGGCACGCCGCAGGACGCTGCTGGAGTGGATCGCGGTCCACTGCCTCGGTGTCGCCGCCGCCCTCTTCTTCACCCTGCCCTTCGTGTTCGTGTTCCTGACCTCGCTGATGAGCGACTCGCAGGCCCTGAGCCGCGACCTGGTCCCGCACCCCTGGGAGTGGGGGAACTACAGGACCGTGCTCGCCACTCCCGGCTTCCTGACCTGGTGGAGGAACACCCTGGTCTACGCCGGCCTGGGCACCGTCCTCACCGTGGTGTCCTCCGTGCCGGTGGCGTACGCGCTCGCCAAGTTCCGCTTCCGGGGCCGCGACCTGTCGCTCATGCTGGTGATCTCGATGATGATGCTGCCCCCGCAGGTGGTCGTCATCCCGATGTACCTGTTCTGGGCCAAGCAGCTGGACCTGTCGGGCACCCTGTGGCCGCTGCTCGTGCCGATGGCGTTCGGCGACGCGTTCTCCGTCTTCCTGCTGCGCCAGTTCCTGATGACCGTCCCCGACGAGTACGTCGACGCGGCCCGGGTGGACGGCTGCGGCGACCTGCGGACGCTGCTGCGGGTCGTGCTGCCGATGGCGAAGCCCGGCATCGCGGCCGTGGCCCTCTTCCAGTTCTTCTACGCCTGGAACGACTACTTCGGCCCGCAGATCTACACCTCCGAGAACCCGGGCGCCTGGACCCTCTCCTACGGCCTGGAGTCCTTCAAGGGCGCGCACCACACCGACTGGAACCTCACCATGGCCGCCACCGTGCTGGTCATGGCCCCCGTGATCCTCGTGTTCTTCTTCGCCCAGAAGGCGTTCGTCGAGGGCGTGACACTCACCGGAGTGAAGGGTTGAACCACCTGTGAAACTCACCGTGGTCGGCGGAGGCTCGACCTACACCCCCGAACTCGTCGACGGCTTCGCCCGCCTCGGGGACATCCTGCCCGTCGAGGAACTGGTGCTGGTCGACCCGGACGCCGAACGCCTGGAGCTGGTGGGCGGGCTGGCCCGCCGCATCTTCGCCAGGCAGGGCCACGGCGGCCGGATCGTCACCACCGCCGACCTGGACGCCGGAGCCGACGGCGCCGACGCGGTGCTGCTCCAGCTCCGGGTGGGCGGCCAGGCGGCCCGGCAGCAGGACGAGACCTGGCCCCTGGAGTGCGGCTGCGTCGGCCAGGAGACGACCGGCGCGGGCGGCCTGGCCAAGGCGCTGCGCACGGTCCCGGTGGTCCTGGACATCGCCGAACGGGTCCGCCGGGCCAGCCCCCGCGCCTGGATCATCGACTTCACCAACCCGGTCGGCATCGTCACCCGCGCCCTGCTCCGGGCCGGGCACCGGGCGGTCGGCCTGTGCAACGTGGCGATCGGCCTGCAGCGCAAGTTCGCGGCCCTGCTCGGCACCGGCCCGCGCGAGGTGCACCTGGACCACGTGGGCCTGAACCACCTCACCTGGGAGACCGGCGTCCGCCTGGGCGGCCCCGGGGGCGCCGACGTCCTGCCCGCACTGCTGGCCGAGCACGGCGACGCCGTCGCCGGCGACCTGCGCCTGCCCCGCCCCCTCCTGGACCGCCTGGGCGCGGTCCCGTCCTACTACCTGCGCTACTACTACGCGCACGACGAGGTCGTCCGCGAACTGCGCACCAAGCCGTCGAGGGCGGCGGAAGTGGCCGAGATGGAGCGGCGGCTGCTCCGGATGTACGGCAACCCGGCCCTGGACGAGAAGCCGGCACTGCTGGCCGAGCGGGGCGGCGCCTTCTACTCGGAGGCGGCGGTGGACCTGGCGGCGGCCCTGCTGGGCGGTGCCGGAAGCCCGTACCAGGTGGTGAACGCGCGCAACCGGGGAACGCTGCCGTTCCTGCCCGACGACGCGGTGATCGAGGTCCAGGCGTCGGTGGGCCCGGAGGGACCCGTGCCGCTGCCGGTGCCCGGGGTCGACCCGCTGTTCGCGGGCCTGATGGCGAACGTGACCGCCTACGAGGACCTGGCCCTGGAGGCGGCGCTGCGCGGCGGCCGGGACCGGGTCTTCCGCGCCCTGCTCGCCCACCCCCTGATCGGCCAGTACGCGTACGCCGACGCCCTCGCCGACCGGCTGGTCGCGCACAACCGGGAGCACCTCGCGTGGGCCTGACCCCGACCGTCCTCGCCATCGACGCGGGCAACAGCAAGACCGACGTGGCCGTGGTCACCGCCGGCGGGGAGGTCCTGGCCACGGCCCGCGGCGGCGGCTTCCGCCCGCCCGCGGTGGGCGTGGAGCAGGCGGTGGACGCCCTGGCCGGCCCGGTCGCGCGGGCCTTCGCCGAGGCCGGCGTGGCCCGTGCCGCGCACGTCTCGGCCTGCCTGGCCAACGCCAACCTGCCGGTGGAGGAGGAGGGGCTGGCGGCCGCCCTCGACGCGCGCGCCTGGGGCGCGTCGGTGGAGGTCCGCAACGACACCTTCGCCGTCCTGCGCGCGGGCGTGGCCGAACCCCGGGGCGTCGCCGTGGTGTGCGGCGCCGGCATCAACTGCGTCGGCATGCGCCCCGACGGCCGCACCGCCCGCTTCCCCGCCATCGGCCGCGTCTCCGGCGACTGGGGCGGCGGCTGGGCCCTGGCCGAGGAGGCGCTGTGGCACGCCGCCCGCGCCGAGGACGGCAGGGGCGCGCCCACGGCACTGGCCCGCGCGCTCCCGGCGCACTTCGGCCTGCCGTCCATGTACGCCCTGATCGAGGCCCTGCACCTGCGCCGCATCGGGCACGCCCGCCGGTACGAGCTGACCCCGGTGCTGTTCGCCACGGCCGCCGGCGGCGACCCGGTCGCCCGCTCGCTCGTCGACCGGCTGGCCGAGGAGGTGGCCACGATGGCCACGGTGGCCCTGACCCGCCTGGACCTCCTCGCCGAGGACACCCCGGTCCTCCTGGGCGGCAGCGTCCTGGCCGCCGGCCATCCCCGGCTGGACGGCGGCATCCGCGCGCTGATGTCCTCCCGGGCCCCCCGGGCGCACGTCCGGGTGGTCACGGCGAGCCCGGTGCTGGGCGCGGCCCTGCTCGGCCTGGACCGGCTGGGCGCGGGCGCCGGGGCCCGGCGGCGGGCGCGCGCGCACTGGGAGCCCGCCCGGCCCGCGCCGCCCGGGCCCGGCGGAACCGGCCGCCGTCCGGGCGGCTGACCCCGCGCGGGGCCGCGCGAACCACGCCGGGGCGGGGAACCGATCGGTCGCCCCCGGCGTATTCATGCGCAGGGGATGGTGCGCCCCGCGCGTCGGGGCCGGCCGGGCACGCCCCGATCGGTTCAAGATCGGGTGAAGGCCGGTGCGCAGGACCGGCCGGTGCGGCGATACTTGGCGGCGACCGGATGACCCTGGGGGAGGTCGAGTGACACACCCGCCGAAGAGCAGCGCCGCGCCACCGGTGGCGGGTGGTGCACCGGCCGTGGTGCCCGCACAGGCCGGGCCGCCCGCGCGCGGGGGCGTACCCGTGGCTCCCCGGCGCACCGCCTTCGCCGAGGGCGCCGAGCGGCTGCGGGCCGCCGCGGTCACCGAGCCGGGGCGGCTGCGGACCATCGGGGCCGTACTGGCCCTGCTGGTCGTCGCGTTCGGCGCGGTCACCGCCTGGCAGACGGCGCAGCGGTCGGCCGCCGCCGACGACGTGCTGCACAGCAGCGGGCCGCTCAGTTCCGGCGCGGCCGGGATCTACCGCTCCCTGGCGGACGCCAACACGGCGGCCTCCAGCGGGTTCCTGGCGGGGGGCCAGGAGACCGCCGCGTCCCGCGACCGCTACGAGGAGGACATCCGCACGGCCGCCGCGGGGCTGGTCAAGGCCGCCGCGAACGCCGAGCCCGGTTCCGCCTCCGAGGCGACGATCACCAGGCTGAACCGGCTGCTGCCGGAGTACAAGGGGCTCGTCGAGCGCGCCCTCACCTACAACCGGCAGGGCTATCCGGTGGGCGGCGCGTACCTGCGGTACGCCAACGAGAAGATGCAGCGGGACATGCTCCCGGCGGCGGAGGACCTGTACCAGAAGGAGAACCGGCGGCTGGGCGCCGACTACGGGGGCGCGACGCCGTACCCGTGGGCGGCCATCGCGCTCGGCGTGCTCGCCCTGGCCGCGCTGGGCTGGGCCCAGCGCCGCGAGTACCGGCGCACCAACCGCGTCCTGAACCACGGCCTGGTCGCCGCCTCGGCCGCCACCGCGGCGGCCCTGCTGTGGCTGGTCGTCGGGCACACGGTCGCGAGGTCCGGCCTCGACGGCTCCTACGACCACGGCATCCGGTCGCTGAACGTCCTGCACGACGCCCGGATCGCCTCCCTGAAGGCGCGCGGCAACGAGAACCTCAGCCTGGTGGCGCGCGGCGCGGAGACCGTGACGGTCGACGGCACGGCGCACGACGCCTACTACTACGACTTCGACAAGTACATGGCCGTGCTGGGCGAGAGGCTGCGCGAGGCGGACCGGCTCGCCGACGACCGGGCGGGCGCGCGGCCGGTGGAGGCGGCCGAGGGCGACATGGCGGTGTGGAAGCGGCGCCACGCCGCGGCCCGCGCCGAGGACGAGAAAGGCAACTACCAGCAGGCGCTGGACAAGGTCATCGGTGCCGAGGGCGCCACCGGTGCGTGCTTCGACGGCGTCGACGGCCGTCTCGCCCGGGCCATCGACCACGAGCAGGCCGAGTTCGAGCGGGCCGCCGGTGACGGGCGGGGCGCGATGACCGGCCTGGCCGCGGGTGCCGTGGTCCTCGCCGTGCTCGGCGCGGCGGGCGCGGTGGCCGGCATCGGCCGCAGGCTTTCGGAGTACCGGTGAGTGGGGACATGACGATGTACGCGGCACGTGCGCGGGCCTCCCTGCGGGGCTGGGGCGGGGTCGGCGCGATGGCGGTCCTGTGTGCGCTGGCACTGGCGTTCGTCCTGCTGCTGCCGTACACCCAGGCCCGGCACGAGGGCGTCCGCACGGGCGTCCCGGGAGCGGCCGACGGCAGCCAGGCACGGGCCGGCGCCTGCGAGGACGCGGACGCGCAGCGGCGGACGCCGCCCCCGTCCGGCGCGGACGGGAGGACGATCGACGCCATCAAGGCCCGTACGGGCGACAGGCGCAAGCTGGTCGTGGGCGTCGACCAGAACAGCTACCGCTGGGGGTACCGCGACCCCAACAACCCGGGCGCGCGGCTGGAGGGCTTCGACATCGACCTGGTGCACAGGATCGCCGAGGACATCCTCGGGGACCCGGACGCGGTGCAGTTCAGGGCGATCCCGACCAACCGGCGCATCCTCGCGATCCGGAGCGGCCAGGTCGACATGGTGGTGCGCACGATGACCATCACCTGCGACCGGCTGCGGGAAGTGGCGTTCTCCGCGCCGTACTTCAAGACCGGACAGCAGGTCCTCGCACCCAAGTCGTCGTCCGTCACGGGCTACGACGGCTCCCTGGCGGACAAGCGGATCTGCACGGCGGCCGGTTCGACCGCGCACGCCAAGCTGGCCGCCGACCGGAAGGCGGGCGTCCTGCCCGCCTCCGCCGACATCTCCGTCACCGTCCCCAGCCAGCTCGACTGCCTGGTGCGGCTGCAGCTCGGCGAGGCCGACGCCGTGGTCACCGACGGCGCGCTCGCGGCGAGCCAGGCGGCCCAGGACCCGACCGTCGAGCTGAAGGGCGCGGCGTTCACGACCGAGTACTACGGCGTGGCGATGGAGAAGAAGGCGTCCGATCTGGTACGCCGGGTCAACCGCATCCTGGTGGACTACCGCGCGGACGGCTGGCAGGCGTCGTACGACAAGTGGCTGTCGGCGACACTGGGGAAGGACTCGGGACCCTCCGAGCCGCCCGCGCCGCAGTACGTGCGCACGAGCTGACCCGGCCGCGCGCACCCGCCGCCGACCCCGACCCCGCCCCCGACCGGAACCCCGAGCCCGACCACGACCCAGGCCAACCACACAGCAGCGAGAGGTGATCGATGGGCGTCACGGACCCCGCCGGGCCGGTGATGGACCGGGACGAGGTGGACCGGGCGCTGGCACGGCTCGGCCAGGAGCACGAGGCCATCGAGACCTCGTTGCTGGCCCTCCAGGACCACGCGGGCCGCAGGCTCCTCGAAGGGGCCGAACTGACCGGCGTCACCAAGGACCGCTGGGCGGCCACGGAGGCGTCGATCACCCTGCTGTGGACCTGCTTCGACGCGTACACGGCCGCGCTGCGCACCGCCCGGGGGATCCGCGCCCGGCGCCGCTGGTCCAGTCGCGAGGACCTGGCGGAGCTGACCGGGCTGCTGCGCGGCGAGTCGGTGACGCTCCCGGGCGACGGCGTCCTCAGCGAGAGCTTCTCGCTGGCCGCCTTGGTGGACCGGATGAACGAGCTGTACGCGACGAGCCTCGACACGGTCGTCGCCGCCGACGCCGTCTGGTCGGCGCTGCCCGCCCGGATCGATCTGCTCGCCGCGGAACTGCAGCGCACCCGCAGGCTCGCGCACTCCGTCGGCGTGCGCCCCGGCGAGCATCCGGCCGGTGACGACCTGGAGCGCATCACCCGCACGCTGACCCGGCTGCGCGAGGAGGTCGTCTCCGACCCGCTGGCCCACTGGGTGCCGGCCGAGGGCAGTTCGGCGCCCGGCGGCGGCCGTCCGGACACCACGGTGTACGACCGCGAGGCACGCGCCCTGGAGGACGTGCGGCGCGAGATCGACGCCGTGCTGACCGTGCGCCAGGACGCCGAGGCGCGGCTGATCCGGCTGCGGGACGTGCTCTCCCGCGCGGACCGCACCCTCGCCGAGGCGCGCGCCGCGCGCGGGGAGGTGCTGGCGAAGATCGCGGCGACCAGGGTGCCGGTGGTCGGCGGACCGCCGACCGTGCTGCAGGAGCAGCTGACGACGGCCGCCGAGTACCGGCGGCAGGGGCAGTGGCACCGTCTGTCCCCGCTCCTGGAGTCCCTGGAGCGGAAGGCCGAGGACGAACTGGTGCGCGCCCGCGAGTCGCTGACCGCGGTCACCGCGCCGCTCGCGGTCCGCGCCGAGCTGCGCGGCCGGCTGGACGCCTACCGGGCGAAGGTCGCCCGGCACGGGCTGGCCGAGGACCCGCTGCTGGCCGAGCGGTACGACGCGGCCCGGCGCATGCTGTGGAGCGCGCCGTGCGACCTGCGGGTGGCCGAACAGGCCGTGCTGCGTTACCAGCAGGCGGTGGCCGAGGCGCTCGGCCCCCCGCGGCCGCCGCAGGAACGGGGGCCGGAGGACCGGAGGGGGGAGCACGCGTGAGCCAGGCACGGCAGCCCTGCCAGCGGCCGGAGTGCGGGGGGACGTACGAGGACGTCGGCGGCGGTGAGCTGTACTGCGACACCTGCGGGCTCGCACCGGTCGTCTCGGCGAACGGGACGGTCGGCTCACCGCCCACCCGGATCACCAGGGAATCGGCGCGCCCCGGCGGCGCGCGCACCTCGTCGCAGCCGACACAGCAGTCGCAGCCGACACAGCGGTCACAGCAGTCACAGTCCCGGCGCTCGCTCCCCGGGCGGCTGTCGCGCGCGCAGTCGGGGAAGTCCACCGGCCGCTCGGTGTCGGTGCGCAGCTCCGGCTCCGGTGCCCCGGCGCGCGGACGGCTGGGCGCCGGGCTGGTCACGGTGCCGCAGGTGCCGCGGCCCGACCCGCGCGCGATGGTGCTGGAGAACCCGGAGGTGCCGGAGCGCAAGCGCTTCTGTTCGCGGTCGGACTGCGGGGCGCCGGTCGGCCGGGCGCGCGGGGACCGCCCCGGGCGCACCGAAGGCTTCTGCACCGAGTGCGGCCACCCGTACTCCTTCGTGCCGAAGCTGCGGGCCGGGGACGTCGTGCACGGCCAGTACGAGGTCGCGGGCTGCCTCGCGCACGGCGGCCTCGGCTGGATCTACCTCGCCGTGGACCGCGCCGTGTCCGACCGGTGGGTGGTGCTCAAGGGCCTGCTGGACACCGGCGACCAGGACGCCATGGACGCCGCGATCTCCGAGCGGCGGTTCCTGGCGGAGATCGAGCACGCCAACATCGTGCGGATCTACAACTTCGTGGAGCACCTCGACCAGCGCACCGGCTCCCTCGACGGCTACATCGTGATGGAGTACGTCGGCGGCAGGTCGCTGAGGGAGATCGCCAACGCCCGCCGCACCCCCGAAGGCCGCCGCGACCCGCTGCCGGTGGAACAGGCGTGCGCGTACGGCATCGAGGCCCTGGAGGCGCTCGGCCACCTGCACAGCCGGAACCTGCTGTACTGCGACTTCAAGGTCGACAACGCCATCCAGACCGGGGACCAGCTCAAGCTGATCGACATGGGCGCCGTGCGCCGCATGGACGACGACGAGTCGGCGATCTACGGCACGGTCGGCTACCAGGCGCCCGAGGTCGCCGGGGCCGGCCCGTCGGTGGCCAGCGACCTGTACACGGTGGGCCGCACCCTCGCCGTGCTCACCTTCGACTTCCAGGGCTACACGAACGTCTTCGCGGACCGCCTGCCCGACCCGGACACCGTCGACGTCCTCCGCCGCTACGAGTCCTTCCACCGCCTCCTCGTGCGCGCCACCGACCCCGATCCGGCCCGCCGGTTCGCCTCCGCGCAGGAGATGGCCGAGCAGCTGACCGGGGTGCTGCGCGAGGTCGTCGCCCTGCAGACCGGCCGGCCGCGGCCCGCGCTGTCGACGCTGTTCGGGCCCGAGGTCAAGGCCACCGACACGGAGCTGTTCCCCCCTCTGGACGGGGACGTGTCCCGGCTGGGGGCGCGGCGGCCCCGCACCGGCACGGCCGCCCCCGCCCCGCTCCCGCCGGCCCTCGTCAGGCCCGTCGACACGGCCGCCGCCGCCCTCGCCCTGCCGGCCCCGCTGGTCGACCCCGACGACCCCGACGCCGGTTTCCTCGCGGGCCTGCCGGCCTCCGCGCCGGCCGAACTGGTCAGCGCGCTGGACGCGGTGCCCGCGCCCACCGTCGAGACCCGGCTGCGGCAGGTCCGCGCCCGGCTGGAGGCCGGTGACCACGGGGTCGCGCTGATGTCCCTGGGCACCCTGGAGGAGGAGCGGCCCGACGACTGGCGGGTGGTGTGGCACCGGGGCGTGGCCGCCCTGGCCACCGGCGACTTCGCGGGCGCCGCCCCCGCCTTCGACGCGGTCCACGACGCCTTCCCCGGCGAGACCGCGCCCAAGCTGGCGCTCGGCCTGTGCGCGGAGGTGCTCGGCCGGCTCGACGACGCGGCCGGCTACTACCACCTGGTGTGGGCGACCGACCCGGGCTTCGTCAGCGCCGCGTTCGGGCTCGCCCGGGTGCGGCTGGCCGCCGGGGACCGGGCGGGCGCCGTCCGCACGCTGGAGTCGGTGCCGGAGTCCTCCATCCACTACACGGCCGCCCGGGTCGCGGCCGTCCGGGCCCGGCTGCGGCAGCGCACGGCGGGCGCCGGCGACGTACCGTTCCTGGACGACGTGACCGCCGCCGCCGGCCAGGTGGAGGCGCTGGACGCGTACGGTCTGGACCCGGCGCGCCGCGAGCAGTTGTCCGTCGAAGTGCTCGGTTGCGCGCTGGACTGGATACTCTCCACAGGCCGGGACGCCTCCCGGCCCGCCGTGGGCGGACGGGTGCTGCTGGGCAGCGGTCTGGACGAGCGCGGTCTGCGTTTCGGCCTGGAGCGCGCGTACCGCACGCTGGCCCGGCTGGCGCCCGGCGGTGTGGAGAGGATCGAGCTGGTGGAACGGGCCAACCGTTACCGCCCCCGGACGTGGGTGTAGTTGATGTCGCAGATGCCCCAGCAGGCCGCACGGCCGCAGTGCCCGAACTGCGCGGAGCCGTTCGAGCCGGGTGACCGGTTCTGCGGAGCGTGCGGACACGACCTCTCCGTCGTGCCCGCCGCGCCGCGGGACCACCCGACGCTCACCATGACCGGCTCCCCCGCCCCCGGGGACGGCGGGGACTGGCCCGCCGCCGAGCCGGCCGGCTCCCCCGCACCGCCCGCGCACCTGCCGACCGACCTGCCCGGCACCGACTCGGGCGGCTCCCCGCTGCCCACGGCCGAGCCCGCCCCCGGCGTGCGCTTCGACCGGGCCCCGGAGCCCGACGACTACCCGCTCCCGGCGCCCGACCTGCGCGCCGCCGCCGGTCCCGCCGAACCGGCCGGTGCCGGCACGCTGTGCGTGGCCTGCCGGTCGGGCCGGGTGGACGGCGACGGCTACTGCGAGAACTGCGGGCACGCCCAGCCCCGTGAGCGCGACCACGTGGAACGGCAGTCGGGGCCGGTCGCCGCCGTCAGCGACCGAGGCCTGCGCCACCACCGCAACGAGGACGCCTTCAGCGTCGGCCACGCCGTGCTGCCCGACGGCGCCCCGGCCGACCTCGCGATCGTCTGCGACGGCGTGTCCTCGGCGACCCGCCCCGACGCGGCCTCCCTGGCGGCCGCCCAGGCGGCCGGCGACCTGCTGCTCGCCGCCCTGCCGCGCGGCACCCACCCGCAACAGGCCATGCACGAGGCGATCGTCGCCGCCGCCCGCGCCGTCGACGCGCTGGCCGGGGAGCCCGCCACGGCCCGGGAGCAGGCCCCGCACCAGAACGCGCCGGCCTGCACCATCGTCGGCGCGATCGTCACCCCGGGACTGCTGGTCGTCGGCTGGGTCGGCGACAGCCGCGCCTACTGGGTGCCGGACGACCGCACGGCGCCCGCGGCCCGGCTGACCGAGGACGACTCCTGGGCCGCGCAGATGGTGGCGGCCGGGCTGATGAGCGAGGCGGAGGCGTACGCCGACGAGCGCGCCCACGCGATCACCGGCTGGCTCGGCGCGGACGCCTACGAACTGGAGCCGCACACCGCCTCGTTCAAGCCGGACGGGCCCGGCGTGGTGGTGGTCTGCACCGACGGCCTGTGGAACTACGCCGAGGCGGCCGAGGAGATGGCCGAGGTCGTCCCCGTGGACGCGGCCGTGCGACCGCTGTACTGCGCCCAGGTGCTGGTCGGGCACGCCCTGGACGGCGGGGGCCACGACAACGTAACAGTGGCGGTCGTGCCGTTCCCGGCGCCGCCGCAGGGGGCAGGATCGGCCTGAGCCCGCGGCGGACGGCCGCGGGCCGCACGCGCAGGCGCACGAACGGGCCGTACGAACGGGGAGTCACGGCGGACCGGAGGGGACCGGTCCGCCCGCACACGCCGCCCCGCGCCGGCGGGGTGTCCGAGGGGGATGGGAACGAGCATGGCCAATTTCGCCAAGCCGAGCGCGCCGCGGTTCTCGGTCGACGTCTACCAGAACGAGTACCTGCCGGAAGGCGGCCACGAGGTCAACGCCGTCGTCACCGTGACGGCGGCCGGGGGCGGCACCCTGGGCGCCGCCGCCCCCGCGCCCGGCCGCGCGGCGGGCCGCGGCCCCTCCGCCGCCGTGGCCCTCATGGTCGACTGTTCGGGGTCCATGGACCATCCGCCGGCGAAGATGCGCAACGCCCGCGACGCCACCGCCGCCGCGATCGACACGCTGCGCGACGACGTCCGCTTCGCGGTGATCGGCGGCACGCACGCCGCCCGGGAGGTCTATCCGGGCGGCGGGCGGCTCGCGGTCGCCGACGGCACCACCCGCGCGCAGGCCAAACAGGCGCTGCACCGGCTGACCGCGGGCGGCGGCACGGCCATCGGCACCTGGCTGCGGCTGGCCGACCGGCTGCTGTCCACGGCGGACGTCGCCATCCGGCACGGCGTCCTGCTCACCGACGGCCGCAACGAGCACGAGTCGCCGCAGGCGCTGCGGGCCGCGCTGGACGACTGCGCCGGACGGTTCACCTGCGACGCCCGCGGCGTGGGCACCGACTGGGAAGTGAAAGAAGTCACAGCGATCGCCTCCGCGCTGCTCGGCACCGCCGACATCGTCGCCGACCCGGCGGGACTGGCCGCCGACTTCACGCGGATGATGGAGGCGGCGATGGGCAAGGAGGTCGCCGACGTCGCCCTGCGGGTGTGGACGCCCGTCGGCACGACCATCCGGTTCGTGAAACAAGTGGCGCCCTCCGTGGAGGAGTTGACCACCCGGCGCACCGAGGCCGGACCGCGCGCCGGGGACTACCCGACCGGGTCCTGGGGCGACGAGTCCCGCGACTACCACCTGTGCGTCGAGGTACCGCCGGCCGGCCTCGGCCGGGAGATGCTCGCCGCGCGCGTCTCGCTGGTCGTCCCGCAACCGGGCGGAACGGCGCAGGACCTGGGCGCCCAGGGGCTCGTACGGGCCGTGTGGACCGACGACGTGGCGGCCTCGACCTCCATGAACCCCCAGGTCGCCCACTACACCGGGCAGGCCGAACTGGCACGGGTCATCCAACAGGGGATCGACCTCCGCAAAGCGGGCGATTTCGATGGCGCGACGGCCAAATTGGGGCGGGCGGTCCAGCTCGCCGGCGCCTCGGGGAACGCGGATACTGCGAAACTGCTTGCGAAGGTGGTGGACGTGGTCGATGCCGCGACGGGTACTGTGCGGTTGAAGGCCGAGGTCGCCGAGGCCGACGAGATGACCCTGGAGACCCGGTCCACGAAGACCGTCCGTGTGAAGAAATGACATCGCTGGACCAAGCAGGGCCCTGAAGGAGAGGGGGAAGCGCCGACATGCCGACCTGCCCGAACGGACACCAGTCGGGTTCCGACGACTGGTGCGAGGTCTGCGGTCACCGCATGGCCGGTGCCGTACCTCCGCCCCCGCCGCCCCCGCCCGGTGGTGGCTACGGCTTCCCGCCGCCCGCGGGCCCCGGCGTCCCGGGCGGCGGCCGGCCCGGCGGGCGCCCGCACCCGTCGGCGGTGCCCGGCGCGGAGCCGGAGCTGTGCCCGCAGTGCCGCACGCCCCGCGAGGGCGGCGCGCCCTTCTGCGAGGAGTGCCGGTGGAACTTCCTGACCAACACGGCCACCTCGTACACCCCGGCGGCCCCGCGCTCGCCGCAGCCCCGCTTCCAGCCGCCGAGCACGACCTACGGCGGCGGTGACGGGTACGACTACCAGGATTCGCGGCCCTCGCGGGTGAACCGGCCCGCCGAGCCGATCCCGTCCTTCGGCGGCGAGCCGTCCGGCCCCACCCCGTTCGCCGGGGAACGCGGCCCGTCGGCCCCGCAAACCGCCCCGGGCCGGGGCGGTCCGGACGGTCCGTCCGGCTTCGGCGGGCAGCGGCCCTCCGGCCCCGCGCCGGACTTCGGCCGGGGCCGGGAACAGGGACCCGACGGCTTCGGCGGCCACGGCGGCTCCGGGGGACCCGGCGGCCCTCCCGGCTACGGCGGCGGTCAGGAACGGAACCCCGGCGGCCCGGGTGGCCCCGGCGGACCCCCCGGCTACGGCGGCGGCCAGGGACAGAACTCCGGCCGTTACGGCGGACCCGGGGGACCCGGCGGGCACTCCGCTCCGCCGCCCTTCGGGCGTGAGCCCTCGGGCTTCGGGGCGGACCCCTCCCGGACCGTCCCGCCGCCCGGGCCGGGCGGTCCCGGCGGTGCGGCCGACGGCGCCCCGCAGGCGTTCCGGCAGTCCGGCCCGCCCGCACCGCCCGCCTTCCCGCGGGAGACCGGCCGGCCCCCGGCCGACGGTCCGTCCTTCGGCGGCGGTGACGACGACTGGGTGCTCCCCCCGCCGTCGTCCGCCGGGCACGGCGGGCGCGGCGGGCACGGCGGTTCCGGTGGGCAAGGCGGTCCCGGCGCCCAGGGCGGCTACGGCTACCCGCAGCCCGGCGCGACCCAGGCCCCGCCCGGCTCCGGCTTCCCGCGGGCCCGGCAGGGCCCGGTCACCTGGACGGCGACCATCGGCCCGGACCGCGACTACTTCATGGCGATGATGCAGCGCTCGGGTCCGGAGGCCGCGGGTCTGAACCTGCCCGCCTACTCGCCCGAGCAGCAGCGCACGCTCACCGGCACCCAGGTCACCATCGGCCGCCGCCGGCACTCCACCGGCGACACCCCCGACATCGACCTGTCGGTGCCGCCGGAGGACCCGGGCGTCTCGCACCAGCACGCGGTGCTGGTGCAGCAGTCCGACGGCAGTTGGGCGGTCGTCGACCAGAACTCGACGAACGGCACCACGGTCAACGGCTCGGACGAGCCGATCCAGCCGTTCGTGCCGGTGCCGCTGCAGGACGGCGACCGGGTGCACGTCGGCGCCTGGACGACGATCACGATCCGCCGGGGCTGAGCCGGCGGGTCGCGGGGGTCCGCGGAGGGGCGCGGGAGATCACGACAGGGGCCAGGTGCACGGCCCCTCCGGGTCGTCCAGCCAGGCCCACGCCCGCCCGCCGGCGACCGTGACGCCGTACCGTTCGCGGTCCGGCATCCCCTCGCGCTCCCACAGCGCGTACGCCTCCTCGGCCGGCAGGGTGCCCCGGGTCAGCTCCAGCAGGAAGTGGAACGGCTCCTGCCCCCGGGCCCGGCCCGGCAGCCCGGCCACGGACACGGTGTCCGGCCGCGCCCGGCCCTCGCCGCGCAGCGGCACGAAGAAGGCGGCCGTGGACAGGAAGCGGCCCTCGGCGTGCCCGGCGTCCCGGACGGTGAGGGCGAGCAGGCCGGTGGCGAGCGGGGTCAGGACGCGGGCGCCGGGACGGCACTGGGCGAGCCAGGCCCGCGGCACCGTGGGCAGCGCGCAGGTGGCGATGATCCGGTCGAAGGGGGCGCGTTCGGGCACCCCGCGCGCTCCGTCGCCGGTGACGACGGCCGGGTGGTGGCCGGCGGCGGCCAGGTGCTGCCGGGCCGACTCGGTGATCTCCGGCTCCAGGTCGATCGTGGTGACCAGGCCGTCGTCGCCGAGCCGGTGGGCCAGCAGGGCCGCGTTGTAACCGGTGCCCGCGCCTACCTCCAGGACCCGGTCGCCGTCCGCGACGCGCAGGGCGGTCAGCATGCGCGCCATCAGTGAGGGCTGGCTGCTGGAGGAGAGCAGTTCGCCGTCGCGCAGCCGGGTGGCCAGCGGGACGTCGGCGTAGGCGCCGCGCACCCAGCGCCGGCGCGCCTCCGGGTCCGGGCTCTCGCCCCAGCGTCGCTCGTAGCCGCCCCTGATCCCGACGTAGTAGTAGGGCACGAACAGGTGCCGGGGCACCCGGGCGAACGCCTCCCGCCACACCGGGTCCGCGGCCCAGGCGCCGTCGGCGTCGATCTCGCGCACCAGCGCGGCCCGCGCCTCGGCGGCGAGGCCCTCGATCTCCGTGTCGTAGGCGCCCATGGGTCCACAGTAGGGGTGAGTCGCGCCGGGTGGCCCGGGGCCGGAGCGCCGGACCGCGGGTCTGAGACCATGGGGGGGTGAATGAGATCCGGCGCGGCACGCTTCAGGAGCAGACCTTCTACGAGCAGGTCGGCGGGGAGGACACCTTCCGCCGGCTCGTCCACCGTTTCTACGAGGGAGTCGCCGAGGACCCGGTCCTGCGGCCGATGTACCCCGAGGAGGACCTGGGCCCGGCCGAGGAGCGGCTGGTCCTGTTCCTCATCCAGTACTGGGGCGGCCCCACCACCTACAGCGACAACCGCGGCCACCCCCGCCTGCGCATGCGGCACGCCCCGTTCACGGTGGACCGGGCGGCGCACGACGCGTGGCTGCGGCACATGCGGGCGGCCGTGGACGAGCTGGGGCTGTCCGAGGAGCACGAGCGGACGCTGTGGAACTACCTCACGTACGCGGCCCGGTCGATGGTGAACACCCCGGACTGACCGGACCGGACCGGGCGCACCGCCTGCGTCCCCCCGCACCGCCCTCACCGACCGCACGGCTCTCACCGACCGCCACACTGCCCGGAGCGGACGGGCGGGCGGATCGGAGGGGAGGGGGCGGGACGGGGCGGACCGTCCGCGCGGGGGAAAAACCGGCTCGCACCCGTCGCCCCGTCGCCCCGCCCGCTGCCGGGCTCAGCGCACGCTGACGCCGAGGGTGCCGAGACCCGAGCGGCGGACGGCGACGGAGCCGTAGGCGGTGCGCAGCCTGAGCCACGCGCCCGAGGAGAACAGCCCGGTGTCGGCCGGGTCCGCTCCCGGGCGCAGGAAGCCGAGGGCCTGGGCCGCGTGCACGGCCCGTACCGGCAGCCGGGTCCGCGCGATCTCGCGGGACCAGATGTCCCGCCCGATCCGGTCCAGTTCCGCCCGGGTCCGCCGCTCGGGCGCCAACTCCGCGGTGCGGGAGCGGAATTCGGTGACCGCCGCGGCGACGGTCGCGCGCAGCGCGTCCGGGGCGGGCAGCCCCGGCTCGGGCCGCCAGCCGCCGCGCGGCGGCAGCACGCCGGCCCAGGGCGGACCGGTGACCGCGGCCGGCACGCCGGCGGTGGCCGTCCGCTCGTCCACCGACTCCAGGAACTCGCCCGCGGAGACGGTCACGTCGAGCGCGGTCTCCAACCCGTCCTCGTACGGCTTGGCCAGCCGCACCGCGCGGATGGCCAGCACCTCGAAGGACGCGGGCCGCCCGAACACGGCGAGGGCCGTCCCGGCCGCCTGCAGGCGCACCGCGGCGGACCGGTCGTAGTGGAGCAGCCGGGAGAGGAAGGCGGCGAGGTCGGCCGTCTCCGTCCCGTCGGCCAGGGAGAGGGCCGTCATGCGGCGACGGCCTCCTCCTCGCCGCCGGAGGCGCCGGTCGCGGCGGTCTCGCCGGGCGCGTCCATGTACTCGCCGAGGAACTCACGCTCCTCGTCGGTGATCCGGCGCGGCCGCTGGGTCTCGAAGTCGAACGGCACGATGACCGTCGAGGCCCGTACGTAGACGAGGTCGCCGTCCTTCACCTCGTAGGCGATGGTGAAGGACGCGGCCCGGATCTGCGTGACCCACAGCTCGATGTCCACCGGCTCGTGCCGGTGGACGAGCTGCCGCTTGTAGTCGATCTCGTGGCGCGCCACCACAGACCCCTGCCGGAAGTCCTTGTCCGGGCGGAACAGGAAGTCGATACGGGCTTCCTCCAGGTAGCGGAGGAAGACCACGTTGTTGACGTGGCCGTACGCGTCCATGTCCGCCCAGCGCAGCGGGCAGCGGTAGATGTGCCGCAAGATCGATCAGCCCCGGGTCAGCTTCTTGTAGGTGGCGCGGTGCGGACGGGCGGCGTCCGCGCCCAGCCGCTCGATCTTGTTCTTCTCGTACGACTCGAAGTTGCCCTCGAACCAGAACCACCGCGACTCGCCCTCGTAGGCGAGGATGTGCGTGGCGACGCGGTCCAGGAACCACCGGTCGTGGGAGACGACCACGGCGCAGCCGGGGAAGTCCAGCAGGGCGTTCTCCAGGCTGGACAGGGTCTCCACGTCCAGGTCGTTGGTGGGCTCGTCGAGGAGCAGCAGGTTGCCGCCCTGCTTGAGGGTGAGCGCCAGGTTGAGCCGGTTGCGCTCACCGCCGGACAGGACGCCGGCGGGCTTCTGCTGGTCCGGTCCCTTGAAGCCGAACGCGGACACGTAGGCGCGGGACGGCATCTCGACCTGGCCGACGTTGATGTAGTCGAGCCCGTCGGACACGACCTCCCACAGCGTCTTCTTCGGATCGATGTTGGCGCGGCTCTGGTCGACGTACGAGATCTTGACGGTCTCGCCGACCTTGATGTCGCCGGAGTCCGGGTTCTCCAGGCCCTGGATCATCTTGAACAGCGTGGTCTTGCCCGCGCCGTTCGGTCCGATCACGCCCACGATGCCGTTCCTCGGCAGGGTGAACGACAACCCGTCCACCAGCACCTTCTCGCCGAAGGCCTTGTGCAGGTCGTTGACCTCGACCACGACGTTGCCGAGCCGCGGCCCCGGCGGGATCTGGATCTCCTCGAAGTCCAGCTTCCGCATCTTCTCGGCCTCGGCGGCCATCTCCTCGTACCGCGCGAGACGGGCCTTGGACTTGGCCTGCCGCCCCTTGGCGTTCGACCGCACCCACTCCAGCTCTTCCTTGAGCCGCTTCTGCCGCTTGGCGTCCTTCTGGCCCTCGACCTTCAGGCGGGTGGCCTTGGTCTCCAGGTACTTGGAGTAGTTGCCCTCGTAGCCGTGCAGGCGGCCGCGGTCGACCTCGCAGATCCAGCCGGCGACGTTGTCCAGGAAGTACCGGTCGTGGGTGACGGCGACGACGGTGCCCTCGTACTTGGCGAGGTGCTGCTCCAGCCAGTTCACCGACTCGGCGTCGAGGTGGTTGGTGGGCTCGTCGAGGAGCAGCAGGTCGGGGGCCTCCAGCAGCAGCTTGCAGAGCGCCACGCGGCGCTTCTCGCCACCGGAGAGGTTGACGACGGGCCAGTCGCCGGGCGGGCAGCCCAGGGCGTCCATGGCCTGCTCCAGCTGGGCGTCGAGGTCCCAGGCGCCCGCGTGGTCCAGCTCCTCCTGGAGCTTGCCCATCTCGTCGAGGAGCGCGTCCGAGTAGTCGGTCGCCATCTGCTCGGCGATCTCGTTGAACCGGTCGAGCTTGCCCTTGATCTCGGCGACACCCTCCTGGACGTTCTCCAGGACGGTCTTCTCCTCGTTCAGCGGGGGCTCCTGGAGCAGGATGCCGACGCTGTAGCCGGGCGAGAGGAACGCATCGCCGTTCGAGGGCTGCTCCAGCCCCGCCATGATCTTCAGCACGGTCGACTTGCCGGCGCCGTTCGGGCCGACCACGCCGATCTTCGCCCCCGGCAGGAAGCTCAGAGTGACGTCGTCGAGGATCACCTTGTCGCCGTGCGCTTTGCGCGCCTTGCGCATGGTGTAAATGAACTCAGCCAAGAGAAACCGTCCGGCAGTTTGAAATCTGGCAGTGGGCAGATACACCCCATCTTGCCTGACGGCCAGCCTTGGGTGGTAACTCGCCGGAACGGGGGGCTGTGAGCTGGGGTTTCGCCGGCGCGTCGGCGCACCGGTCCAGGTCCGGCGGGTTCACCGGCCACTCGAACGGCCGGGAGCGGCCGTCCGCCGGGGCGCCGACCGAAGGCGCGGTCGGGGCCGCGGTGGGCCCGGCTCCGGCAGTGGCGCGGCGCGGCGCGGCGACCCGATGGGACGGCGAACCGGACGGTCACGGCAGGCCGCCCGACCGCGCGCAGGCGGGCGTGGAGCGGAGAGGGCAGGATTCGAACCTGCGTGGGCCGCCGGGGCGGCCCGACCTCGAGACGTGCTCGTCGGTCCCCGATCAACCACTCCGGGCACCTCTCCCCGTGTCCGGCCTCCGGTGTCCCGTGCCGTTCACGTGCACCACGGTGACAGGGTTCCCTGACGGGGGGCTGACACCTCCCTGACCGGGGCCACCGGAGCCCGCCGGCGGCCGTCGGGAGGGCGCGTGACGGCCTTCCGACGGGCGGGGGCGGGTGGGTGCGGCTGGGTGCGGGTGGGTGCCGGGGCGGTCACGGACACCGTCCACTCTTTGGCGCAATCAGGCGTTGCCTCTCCGTTGAGGGGCCAGCAGCCTGGGTCTGCGGGAGCGCTCCCACGCCTTCGGCACCCCCATGGACAACCCCGCCCTTCCCCCACGGAGAGAGACAGATCATGCATTGTCATGAGCATGTATATCGCATGCGGAGCCGCCTGACACTCGTCCTGGGCACTCTCGCCGCGGTGCTGGCCGGCCTGATCACCTGGAGTGGGACGGCCTCCGCCCACGGCTCGGTCGTGGACCCGGCCTCGCGCAACTACGGCTGCTGGCTGCGCTGGGGCGGCGACTTCCAGAATCCGGCGATGGCCCAGCAGGACCCCATGTGCTGGCAGGCATGGCAGGACAACCCCAACGCCATGTGGAACTGGAACGGCCTGTACCGCAACGGCTCCGCCGGCAACTTCCAGGCCGTCGTCCCGAACGGCCAGCTGTGCAGCGGCGGCCGGACCGAGGGCGGACGTTACAACTCGCTGGACACCGTGGGGCCGTGGAAGACCACGGACATCGGCGCCAACTTCACGGTCAAGCTGAACGACCAGGCCAGCCACGGCGCGGACTACTTCCTGGTCTACGTCACCCGGCAGGGTTTCGACCCCACCGCCCAGCCGTTGACCTGGAACGACCTGCAACTGGTCACCCGGACCGGCAGGTACGCGCCCAGCCAGACCTACTCGATCCCCGTGACCACGTCCGGTTACAGCGGTCGCCACGTCGTCTACACGATCTGGCAGGCGTCGCACATGGACCAGACCTACTTCCTGTGCAGTGACGTGAACTTCCGCTGACCCGACCTGACCGGTCACCGGTCACCGGTCACGTCCCGGACGCGGCCCGCCCTCCGGCCGGGCCGCGTCCGCCCCCGTCCCATCCACGGCCTGCCAGTAGGAGGCGCACATGCCCACTCTCGTCCCGCGATCACTGCGCAGACCCTGGACGGTGGCCGCGGCCGTCGTCGCACTGGCCGTGTCGCTCCTCGTCGCGGTGCCCGCCAGCGGCGCCGGCGCGGCGTCCGGCTGCCGGGTCGACTACACCGTCAACGAGTGGAGCGGCGGCTACACCGCCCAGGTGCGCGTCACCAACCTCGGTGCCGCGCTCAGCGGCTGGCGGCTGACCTGGACGTACGGCGGCGACCAGCACGTCACCTCCGCCTGGAACGCGACCGTCACCCAGACCGGCCGCGCCGTGACCGCCGCCAGTACGGACTGGAACGGATCGCTCGCCGACGGCGGCAGCGCCGACTTCGGCCTGCAGGGCACCTGGCAGTCGGCCGACCCCGCACCCACCGACTTCAGCCTCAACGGCGTGTCCTGCGGCGGCGACGGCACCACACCGCCGACCACACCTCCCACGACGCCGGGCACCCCTCCCCCGACGCAGCCCCCCGCGAGCTGCGGCAACGCCGCCGTCTGCACGGACTTCGAGGACCAGAGCGGTCCGGCACCGTCCGGCAACTGGCGGTTCACCGCGCCCGACTGCCAGGGCACGGGCACGGCCGCCGTCGACACGGCCGTCGCGCACAGCGGCGCGAAATCGCTGCGGATCGACGGGCGGGCCGGCTACTGCAACCACGCCTTCGTCGCCGCCTCCGCCGACCTGTCCTCCGTCGGCCCGGTGCTGTACGTCCGCATGTGGATGCGGCACACCACCGCGCTCCCGGCCTCGCACGTCACCTTCGTGTCGATGCCGGACACCTCCCAGGCCGGCCGGTCGCTTCGGGTCGGCGGCCAGAACGGTGCCCTGCAGTGGAACCGGGAGAGCGACGACGCCACGCTCCCCGCGCAGAGCCCGGCCGGGGTGGCGCTGAGCAGGCCGCTGCCGACGGGGAGCTGGCAGTGCCTGCGGTTCGCGGTCGACACCTCCGCGCCCAAGCTCGACACCTGGCTCAACGACGCGCAGGTGCCGGGACTGCACGCCGACGGCGTGCCGACGCAGGACGTCGACCAGCAGTGGCTGTCCCGGACCACCCCGCCCAGGCCGACCGCCCTGCGGCTGGGCTGGGAGAGCTACGGCACCGGCGACGACACCCTGTGGTTCGACGACGTGGCCGTCGGCTCCTCCCCCATCGGCTGCTGACCGTCCCGCCCCGGCCGCCCCGCGGCCGCCCCACCCGGTGCTGCGGGCGGGGCGGTCCCGGTGAGCCGGTCCCCACCGGGACGCGCCGCCGGCCATGACCCCCCTCCGGGTGGGTACACCGGGCTCGTCCGGTGGAAGGAACCCCGGCACGCGGCGAGCATGGTGGAACCGGTTCTCGGACACGGCCTGCGCCGCGACGGGGTCGTCGAGCGGAGGGACGCAGATCATGACCTGGGACAGCGGGCCCGGAACCGCCGTGGTGACCGGGGCGTCGTCGGGGATCGGCGCCGAGTACGCCGGGCAGCTCGCCGTGCGCGGCTGGGACCTGGTGCTCGTCGCCCGCCGCGACGAGCGCCTGACCGCGCTGCGGGACGAGGTGCGCGGGCGGACGCGGGACACGGTGGAGGTGGAGACGCTGGTGGCCGACCTGTCCCGGCCGGACGACCTCGCCCGGGTCGCGCGGCGGGTCGCCGCCCAGGACGTGTCACTGCTGGTGAACAACGCCGGGATCAACGGATACGGGCCCTTCACCGAGGCCGAACCCGAGCTGCTGGCCAAGGTGGTCGAGGTGAACGTCGTGGCGCCCACCGCGCTGAGCCGCGCCGCCCTGCCCGGCATGCTGGCCCGCGGACGGGGCGCGGTGATCAACGTGGCCTCGCTGCTGGCGTTCGCCGGCGGCCTCCCGCCCGGGCCGCTCCCCCACCGGGCCGTCTACGGCGGCACCAAGGGGTACGTGGTGACGTTCACCAGGACCCTCGCCGCCGAACTGGCCGGCACGCCGGTGCGGGTGCAGGTCGTCTGCCCCGGCCTGACCGCCACCGAGTTCCACCTCGGCCGGGGCGAGACGCCGGTGCCGGGCGCGCCGCGCACCCACGACGACGGCGGGATGCCCGCGGCCGACGTCGTCACCGCCTCCCTCGCGGCGCTGTCGGCCGGGGAGGTCGTGTGCGTGCCCGGTCTGCGGGACGCCTCCGCGGTGGACCGCCTCGCCGCGGCGGAACTCGGTCTGCGCGACGGCTCCGGGCCTTCGCTCGCCTCCCGCTACCGGACGGTGGAACATCCCGGCGCCTGACCGTCCCCGGCCGTCCTCCAGCCCCGGCGCACCACGCTCGCCGGACGGCCGGACGGCATCGCCCGCCGTGCCGCCCGCACCCGTACGGCGGGCGACCGGCCGGGGCGGCCCCGGGGCGACCCGCCGGCCGCCCCGTCACGCGCCGGGTCGCGCCTCCCGCTTGCGGAGCACCACGAGCACCGCGCCTCCGATCACGACCAGGCCTATCGCCACGCCCGCGATCAGCGGGGTGAGCGCGGAGCCGCCCGTGGCGGCGAGGTCGGTGCCCTCGGGGACGGCGGTACCGCCCACCACGGCGGGGCTGGGACCGCCGAGGGCCTGGGTGGTCTCCGTGGTCACCGCGCCCTGGGTCCGGCAGTCCAGGACGCCGGTGACGCGCTGGCCGAAACCGTTCGGGCCGGTGACCGTGAAGTCGTAGGCCTGGTCCTCCTGGAGCGGGACGGTGACCGTGCGGGAGGCTGCGGCCGGGACGGTGTGCTCGGCGCCCATCAGCCCGAAGGTGAAGGGCCGGTCACCGGTGTTGGCCGCGGTGATGTCGACACCGCCCCCGGCACAGTCCTTCCGGGCCGACACGGCCGGTACGGCTCCCTCGGCCGCCCAGGTGGCGCCCGCGGTCGCGGAGACCGTGGACTCGCTGGAACCCGCCAGGACCTGGGTCTGGCTGCGACTCTCGGAGGCGAAGGCGCGGCCCACCGGCACGGTGGTGGAGGCCTGCACGGTCAGCTGGGCCGTCCCGTCCGCGGCGTCCTCGGGGATGTCGACGTACAGCCGGCTGCCGTCCTTCGCCGACGTGATCACCTTGCCGGTCCGGTCGACGATCCGCACCCCGCTGGTGGCCGCGTCCGCTGGCGGGGTGACCGTCACGCTGCGGGCGTTGGTGTGGACGGTCACCGGGCCGAGCGGCCCGCCGGGCCGGCCGGAGACCGCGGGCGGGTCCAGGGTCAGCGAGGCCTGCGGCTCCGCGCCACCGCGGGCGCTCTCCTCCAGGTAGTCGGCGAGCTCCTCGGCCTGCGGGTCGACGGCGTCGACGTCCGCCCCGTCGGAGTAGCGCCAGATGGCCACCTGGGTGCCCGCCGCCGCGTCCTGCTCGGTGAGGCCGTGCACGCCCGCCCGCCGGGCCAGCGCGGCGAGGTCGTTGACCTGGGGATAGGAGTGCTGCAGGATCCACCGGATCCGGCCGGCGTCCTTGTTGGTGCCCAGCGAGGTACCGCTCCAGGACGTCTCCTGGTAACGGGCGTCGCGCTGGGTGGGGTTGTGGATGTCGACGCAGTACGTCTGCAGGGTGCCGCCGCCGTCCACGGACATCTCGAACAGGCCCGCGGACACTCTCAGGTCCCCGTCGTCCTCGTGGATCACGGCCTCGCCGTAGGTCTTCAGACCGTTGATCGTGGCCGTCGCCCCACCCGGGGCCTGCGGCGCGCCGTCGGCCACGGCCGTACCGGCACCCGTCAGCATGCTCGCCGCCACCAGACCGGACACCAGCGTCCCGGTGCCGAGGCGGGCCGCTGTGACGGACCGGGTGAACCCAGAGAACGCAGCAAGCACAGAATTCCCCTTCGAGCAGGACCCGTTGGACGTGGGGGACGGTCCCACCAGCAGAATCGGCAGCCCCAAGGGGCACGCCCGGCATCCTATGGATCACGCGGACCCCGTCGGACGGTCGGATCGTCCGACGAACGATCCGATCCGCAATCGTTATCGCCGACACGGCGGGTGGACCGTTCTTATCGACAAATCCACCGGTTCGTGCGGGGCGTTCCCGGGTGGATCGTCCGGCGTGCCGCGGGTCGGCCGCGGCGCCCGCACGGCACCGGACGACCGGCCGGCGTCACGTCACGGCGACCGGTCGCGGACGCTGTCGGGCGTGCCCGGCGTCCGGCGTGTGCGCGGGCGGCGGCGCCTCCCAGGCGGGTTCGGGGCGCGCCGGCGGGGGTGCCTCGGGCTTGGCCGTGCGGCGGAAGGCGGCGGTGCCGCGTGTCAGGTCGTGGCCGATCGTCACCGCGTCGATGTCGGCGGACGTCCACTGCTGCTGGTTCTCGCGCTGCTCCGTGCGCACCTTCAGCCGGCCCTGGACGACGACGGGCTGCCCGACCTCCACCGACGCCGCCACGTTGAGGGCGAGCTGGCGGTTGGCCCACACCGTGAAGAAGTTGGTGTGGCCGTCCGTCCAGGCGCCCTTCTCCCGGTCCCAGTAGCGTGCGGTCACCGCCAGCCGGAACCGCGCCGACGGACCCGACGCCGGCTCCCGGTACACCGGTGACGTCGCCACGTTGCCCACCACGCACACCACGGTCTCGTTCATCGCGAACCCCTCCCTCACCCGGCCGCCTCCGGCCGGGCGGACACGCGTACGGGCCCCTCCCGTACGGCTGCGCCTGCCGTGCGGGCGCCCACGACTGCCGTTCGCGCCCGCACGCTCCACCGACCGCCGACTCAGCCCGCCCTCACGCTCGTTCGGGCGCGGCACGCGATCGCCGTGGAACCAGACTGCACCGGCCGGGCCGGGCCCGCCGAGCGCTGTGGACCACCGCCCGCCTGTGGAAAATCCCGTCACCCCAGCGGATGGTCCGGCCCGCCGCCGACGCCGGCGGCGCCCGTCGCCCCACCGGCATCGGTGCCCCGCCCATCCGGGGCCCCGCCGCCTGTGCCCCTCATGACCCGTGTCGCCGTCACGGCCGCGCGTCCGTCACGGCCCGCGCGCCCGTCACCGGCCGGGTCCTCAGCCCACCCCGATCCCGCTCCGCGCGACCCGCCCGTACCGCTCCCGCACCTCCCGGTACCGCAGCAGCTCCGACGCCACCGGATCCAGCACCCGGGCCCGCCCGCAGCTCGCGGCCGCCTCCCGCAGCCGGCGCTCCGCCTCCTGCCCGTACCGCCGCGCGGGCCCCCGCGCGGCCATCCGGCAACCCCACTCCACCAGCGGCCCGCCCACGATCCCGCACAGCATCAGCAGGACCGGCACCCCCAGGTTGGGCGCCATGACACCGGCGATCTGGCCCACCAGCCACAGACCGCCCACGATCTGCAGCAGCGTCATCGACGCCTGGACCAGCACGGCCGCCGGCCACCACCCGGGCCTCGGCGGCCGACCCGGCGGCAGTCCGGTCCGCGACGCCAGCTCGTCCAGCGCCTCGGACAGTCCCTGCGAGCCGCGCACCGCGGCCTCGCGCACCGCCTGCGCCCAGGGCGCGGGCAGTCCGGCCGAGGCCCGGTCGGAGACCGTGCGGACCGCCTGTTCGACGCGCTGGCGCGCCGTGGCCTCCTCGTCGACCTGGGTGCGCACCGGGACGCGGCCCGTCGGGGAGCCGCCGCGTTTCTGGTACCAGCGCAACAGCCGCAGCCAGGGCGTTCCGCAGGCACGGTTGGCGTTGCGCAGCCAGGCGCGTTCGGCGGCCTCCCCGGCGGCGGTGGCTCCCACCGCGTCGGCGAGGCGGGCGGCGAACTCCTCCCGCGCCTCCTCGCTGAGCCCGACGCGCCGGCCCGTGGCGTAGACGGGACGCAGCCGGGCCGCGGCGGCGTCCACGTCGGCCGCGACCCGGCGGGCCGCCGCACCGCGCTCGGCCACGAACTCGCTCAGCGATTCGCGCAGGTCGTCCACGCCCTGGCCGGTGAGCGCGGACAGGGAGAGCACGATGGCACCCGGTTCGCCGAACTCGCCGAGCGCGACGCCGTCCTCGTCCAGCAGCCGGCGCAGGTCGTCGAGGACCTGGTCGGCGGCCTCGCCGGGCAGCCGGTCGACCTGGTTGAGGACGACGAACATGACCTCCGCGTGGCCGGCCATGGGCCGCAGGTAGCGCTCGTGGAGGACGGCGTCGGCGTACTTCTCGGGGTCGACCACCCAGATGACCGCGTCGACCAGCTTCAGCACCCGGTCCACCTGTTCCCGGTGCTGCACGGCCGCCGAGTCGTGGTCGGGCAGGTCGACCAGGACCAGCCCGCGCAGCTGCTCCTCGGCCTCGGGGCTCTGCAGCGGCCGCCGGCGCAGCCGGCCCGGGATGCCGAGCCGGTCGATGAGTCCGGCGGCGCCGTCGCTCCAACTGCACGCGATGGGCGCCGAGGTGGTCGGGCGCCGCACGCCGGTCTCCGAGATCGGCACACCGGCGAGCGCGTTGAACAACTGCGACTTGCCGCTGCCGGTGGCGCCCGCGATGGCGACGACGGTGTGGCGGCCGGAGAGCTTGCGGCGGGCGGCGGCCTCGTCCAGGACGCGGCTCGCCTCGGCGAGGGTGGCGCCGTCCAGGCGGGGGCGGGAGAGGCCGACCAGTTCGCGCAGGGCGTCCAGGCGGGAGCGCAGGGGCCCGTCGTAGGCCAGCGGGGCGGGGTTGCGGCTGCCCTTGCCACGGGCCGGGCGCTGCGGGGCGGCGGCGCGCTCGGCGGCGAGGGCGGCGGCGTTGGCCTCCGTCACGCGCCGGGCGATGAGACCGTCGTCCCAGGCGCCGGCGGCGTCGGGGTCCGGTTCGGCGCCGGGGCCCGGGCCATGGGCGGGACCGGGGCCGGGACCGTTGGCGGGTGCCTTGCCGTCCTCGGGGCGGGTCCGTGCGCCCCCGTCGCCCTCGGGTTCCTTCCCCCGCGCGTGCCGTCGCCCGGCGTCCGTCCCGTCCGCCCGGTCCTCGGCTTCGGTCGTGGACGCGGCCCGCGGCCCGGCCCCGGCCCTCGCCGCGCCGTCACCCCCGGGGCCCGCGCCGGTCCGGGGGCCGCGCTGCGGGGCGGGGTCCTTCTCCACAGCCTCTTGAGCCTCTTGGCCGGGGCCACCGGGGCCACCGGGGCCACCGGGGCCACCGGGGGCGGCGGAACCGCCGGAGCCGCCGGAACCGGAGTGAGCGTCGGAGCGGCGAGGGCCGGAGAGGACGTCGGAACCGCAGGAGCCCCCGGAGGAGGAGGCGGAGCCGCGGGGGGCGCCGAGGGAGGTGCCGGGGCCACCGGAGCAGGAGGGGGTGCCGTCCGTGCCGCCGGAGCCGGGGGAGGAGGCGACGGCGGCAGCGCGGGAGCCGCCGCCCTGGACGGTGGAGCCGGCAGGACCGGCCGGCGTGCCACCGGAGCCGCGCGGACCATCTCCCGGGTCCCCGGAGCCGTACGGACCGCCTACCGGGTCCCCGGAACCCCGTGCACCGCCTGCCCCGTCGGCGCCGTCCGCCGCGGGGTGGCCGCCGGCGGCCCTCTCCGTGCCCGGGGAGCGGCCGCTGACCCCCTCGCCCCGGCCGGACTGCGCCTCCCCGGGGGCATCGGACTGATCGGCGTGATTCATGTGATCGGCGGGAGTCCTGTGGTCCGTGTGGTCCTGGTCAGTGACGGCGGTCACCGGTCACCTCTCCTTCTGCAGTACGGACAGCGCGGCGATGAGTTCGGCCTGGGGCTCGGGGTGCACGTCCAGGGCGTCGAGCGGGGCGAGGCGCCGCTCGCGTTCGCGGTGCATGACCCGGTCGACGCGCTCGGTGAGCAGCCGTTCGGCCCGGTCGCGCAGCCGCAGCGCGCCGTGGGCGCCGATCCGTCCGGCCAGCCCCTCGCCCGCGGCGCGTCCCCGGCGTCCGCCCAGCAGCGCGGTGGCGACCAGGGCGGCGACGGCCTCGGCGTCGGGCGCGACCGCGCGTTCCAGCTCGCGCACCTCGTCCTCGGCGTACTCCTCCAGCTCGCGCCGCCAGCGCCGGACCGCGAGCCCGATGCGGTGCTCGGCGCCCTCCACGGACGGGTCCCGGGCCAGTCCCGGGGCGTCGGCGGCGGGCTCGCGCCGCCAGGACTCGTCCACGCGTTCGTCGGCGGCCGTGACGGCGCACAGCAGCAGCGCGGCCAGGCTCTCCACCAACGCGTCGAGCAGTTCGCCGGCGGTGCAGTCCAGCGGGAAGGCCCGCCAGCGTTTGAGGGCGTCGCCGGCGAGCACGGCCCCGGACCGCAGCCGGGCCCGCGCCCGCGCGTGCTCGCCGTCGTAGGCGCTCTCGACGGCGGAGGTCAGCCGCAGGGCGGCCGCGTACTGGGCGGCGGCGGCGCCGGCCAGTTCGGGCATGCGCGACTTCAGCGAGTCGAGGACGCCGTGCGCCGTGCGGGCCATGACGCGCTGCCGGGCGGCCGGGTCCTGGGCGTGCTGGACCAGCCAGGTCCGCAGGGCCGCCACGGCGGTCGCGGGCAGCAGGCCGCCGCCCCAGGCCGACTCGGGCAGCTCGGGCACGGTGAAGCGGGGCACGTCGCCGAGGCCGGCCTTGGTGAGCAGGGCGCCGTACTGCCGCGACACCTCCGACAGGACGGTGTGGGGCACCCGGTCCAGGACGGTCACCAAGGTGGCGTCGTACTCCTTGGCGGTGCGCAGCAGGTGCCAGGGAACGGCGTCGGCGTAGCGGGCGGCCGTGGTGACCATGATCCAGATGTCGGCGGCGCAGATCAGCTCGGCGGCGAGGACGCGGTTGTCGGCGATCAGGGAGTCGACGTCGGGGGCGTCGAGCAGGGCGAGCCCGGGCGGGAGGCTGTCGGCGGTCTCCAGGCGCAGCATGCGCCCGGGATCCTCGCCGGGGGCCAGGAAGTCGTCGCCCTGCTCCTGGTGGGGCACCCACACGCGCGTGAGGTCGGGGAGCACCCGTACGCCGCTGAACCAGTGATGGTCCTCCGGATGGCAGACCAGGACCGGTGTGCGGGTGGTCGGTCTGAGCACGCCGGCCTCGCTGACCCGCCGTCCCACCAGCGAGTTGACGAGGGTCGACTTCCCGGCGCCGGTGGAGCCGCCCACGACCGCCAGCAGCGGTGCCTCGGGGGCCCGCAGCCGCGGGACCAGGTAGTCGTCGAGCTGTGCGAGGAGTTCGTCGCGGTTGGCACGCGCGCGTGGGGCCCCGGCCAGGGGCAGCGGAAAGCGTGCGGCGGCAACACGGTCGCGCAGAGCGGAGAGTGTGTCGAGCAGCTGAGGCCGTACGTCCAAGGTCACCACATGCGAAGAATGCCCAATTTTAGGGGAATTCTGAAGCATATGGACATGTCTGCGCGCCGACGGAACACAACGGGCGGAAGGGATGACCGGGACACGGGCGCGGGCCAGGCATAACGAGTGCACAACACCCGGGCCGTCGGGTGGCCAAAAGTGATGCACGATTCGTACCTGCCTGCGATTATCAGGACTGCTTCACCGAACCTCCACATCGAGCCACGGAGGCGAAGCGACAGGGCCAAGGAACGGGGAGCTCTATCCTTGTCCCGCACCAGGCCCCCGTAGCTCAGTGGATAGAGCAGGCGCCTTCTAAGCGCTTGGCCGCAGGTTCGAGTCCTGCCGGGGGCGCCATCCGCCGCAGCGTCACGTTTCGGTCCGTCGTCCGTGCCGGTGCCGGGCGGCGATCACGGTGGAGACGAGGGTCGTGGCGGCGAGGCTCCCCCCTCGTGACCGGGCCCGCGCCGGCCAGGAACAGGCCGCTGGAGTCGTCCGGCCAGTCGCAGCAGGCGGCGGCGGTGCGGCCGGGCGCGGTGCCGAGCCCGGCGCCCGCGACGTGGCGCCGGGACGCCGCCCAGTGCACCGGTGCCAGCAGGGTCAGCACCGGTCCGATCACCTGCCACGCCTCGTACGGGCCGGCCGCCGTGCCGTCGGGCCGCACGTCGCGGTGCTGGTCCCAGCCCAGCCGGGCGGCCCACGCCGCCGACGGCACCAGGGCCGGCACGAGGAACCACGGCAGCCGGGCGAGGGGTTTCACCAGCCCTTGGCCCGTGCCCCCGGCGTTTCGGCTCCCCGCCCCGGTGACCAGGGGGTGCGTACTCGGCATCGTCCGAGTACGCCGGCCGTGGGCGGCCGGGTACGGACGACCGTTACAGTCGCCGTCGGGAGAGGAGGGTCGACGTGCGACTTCGCTGTGCGGTGCTGGACGACTTCCAGGGGGTGGCCGCCGGGTCGGCCGACTGGTCGGTGATCGGGGAACGGGTGGAGGTCGTCGCGCTGCGCGAGCACCCGGAGTCGGAGGACGCCCTCGCCGCGGCCCTCGGCGGCTTCGACATCGTGGTGACCCTGCGCGAACGCGTCCCCTTCCCCGGGACGCTGATCGCCCGGCTGCCCCGGCTGAAACTGCTCGTCGCCTCCGGCATGCGCAACGGCGTCATCGACTACGCCGCCGCCGAGGCGCACGGGGTGACCGTGTGCGGTACGGCGAGTGCGTCGACGCCACCGGTGGAACTGACCTGGGCGCTGCTGCTGGGTCTGGCGCGCGGGATCGTCCAGGAGAGCAACGCACTGCGCTCCGGCGGGCCCTGGCAGTCCACGGTGGGCGCCGACCTGCACGGCCGCCGGCTCGGCCTCCTCGGACTCGGCAGGATCGGCAGCCGGGTGGCACGGGTGGGCCTCGCCTTCGGCATGCGCGTCAGCGCCTGGAGCCGGAACCTGACCGGGGAACGCGCCGGGGAGGTGGGCGTGGAGCTCGCCGCCTCCAAGGAGGAGTTGCTGGCCGGCAGCGACTTCGTCTCCGTGCACCTGGCCCTCGGCGACCGCACGCGCGGCCTCGTCGGCGCCCCCGAACTCGCCCTGCTGAAGCCGACCGCCTACCTCGTCAACACCTCCCGCGCGGCGATCGTGGACCAGGACGCCCTGCTGGCGGCGCTCCACGAGGGCCGGATCGCGGGTGCCGGCGTCGACGTCTTCGACGTCGAACCGCTGCCCGCCGACCACCCGATGCGCACCGCGCCCCGCCTCCTGGCCACCCCGCACCTCGGCTACGTCTCCCGGGCCAACTACGCCACCTACTACGGGCAGGCGGTGGAGGACATCCAGGCCTACCTGGCCGGTTCCCCGGTACGACGGCTGCCCTGAGCCGCGTCCGGCACCGGCAGCCGCCCGCGGCTCCCCGCGCCTCCCCGTGCGGCACCGGAGTGATGCCCGGACGATCCGCGTGACCAGGACCCCTCCGCGCCGTTGAACGGGGCGTGCGGTGGCCGCACCTGCCGCCGTGCTCGTCGAGCAACAAAGGAGGACGTGATGTCTCGCATCGCGAAGGCAGCCGCCGTGGCCCTCGGCACCGGCGCCGTGCTGATCGGGGGGGCCGGGCTCGCCCTGGCCGACGCGGGCGCCGAGGGAGCGGCCGTCGGCTCGCCCGGCGTGCTGTCCGGCAACGTGGTACAGGTTCCGGTGCACATCCCGGTCAACGTGTGCGGCAACACCGTCAACGTGGTCGGCCTGCTGAACCCGGCCGCCGGCAACGTCTGCGTCAACGACGGCGGCCACCGGAAGGCCGACAAGTCCGCTTCGGGCAGCTACGGCGACTGACCGGTCCCGTACGCGCGGAGAGCCCCGGCACCTCGAGCGCCGGGGCTCTCCCCCGTGTCCGTGTCCCGCGGGCACGGCTCCCGGGGCGCCTCACGCGTACCGGTAGATCCGGCTCACGTCCTCCAGTTCGTCCGGGGTCTCGTCCCACGGCGGCAGTTTCTCGTGCCGGGCGACGACCCGCCCGTGCTGCGCGTCGCCGGGGCCGGGCGGGTCCGCGGGCAGGTAGCGGTGGTTGCGGTGGGCGCGCTGCCAGCGGTGCCACTGCAGGTCCAGGAAGGCGTGGTGCAGCCAGAACACCGGGTCGTTGACGGAGGCGCCACCGAGCATGGCGCCGCCGACCCAGCGGTGCACCCGGTTGTGGTTGCGCCAGGAGGCGCTGCCGCTGCCCCTCCCCCAGCCCTCCAGCCCGTTGCGGAAACCCCGGCCGGCCGTCGAGTCCCAGGGCGCGACGTCGTAGACGGGGTCGTCGAGGGCGGACCGCAGTTCGCCGCGGGTGGGCAGTTCGACGGGGGCGGCGAAGCGGCCGAGGTCCCGGGTGAGGAACCCGCCGTCGGTGACCCCCTCCTTGATGGTCCAGTGCCCCGCCGCGTAGGCGAACGGTCCCGTCGTCACCTGCCGGTCCGAGCGCCGGCCGTTGCCGCCGAGCAGGTCCTTCGTCCAGGGCACGGAGGTCTTCGTGCGGTCCCGGGTCCAGTCCCAGTAGGGCACCGTCACCGACGCGTCCACCCGGCGCAGCGCCCGCTCCAGTTCCAGCAGGAACCGGCGGTGCCAGGGCAGGAAGGAGGGCGCCATGTGGGCCGTGCGCAGGCCGTTCTCGCCGTCGGCGGTGTAGAAGTCGATGTGCACGCGCACGAACTCGTCGTACTCGCCGCGCCGTTTCAGCTCCAGCAGCGCGTCGACGAAGCGCCGGCGTTCGGTGCGGGTGAGCGCGCCGGCGTTCTTACGCACGTACGCCATGCGGTCCTCCCCGGTGGTGCGCCGTGCGGGCGTGGCCGGCCGGACCGGGCGCGGGGTCGCGCAGCCGTCGGCCGGGGCCCATCTCGTCGACGGCCGCGCGGGCCGCCTCCAGGGGTGTGCGGTACGCATCGTAGTGGTCGACCATGCTGAGCCAGGTGCCGTCGGCCCGGCGCATCAGGTGCAGGAGGCGGCCGTCGACGGTGACCTGCCAGCCGGCGCCGCTCCCGCGGCCGGCGGCGGGCACCGGCACGCCCCGGATGCGGCGGCCCCGGTAGGTCTCGTCGAAGACGCCGCTGCCGGGTCCGGCGGCCGGGGGCGCGGGCCGGGAGGCGGTGACGGGCGGGGCCAGCACCAAGGCGGCGGCGGAGGCCAGCAGCCCCCGCGCCGTCTCCCTGCGCGACGGTCCGGCCGCCCCCGCTCTGGCTCCCCGCTCCGCGCCCGTCGCCACTGCGCCGACACCGACCACCATCGTTCGCTCCTCGTCCCGGTTCAGATGTCCGCACGGGCTAACCGCCGGAGCGCGGGCGGGGTCACCCCCGCAGGGCCATACGGGGGCCGCGGACCGCCAAGGGCCGCGGCCGGGGCCGGTGACCGGCGGGCCGATGGGCCGGGGCCGGGGGCCGGGAACGCGGAGAGCCGCCCGGGGAGGCCGGCGGGCGTTCCGGCCGCGGTGCGCGGGCCGGGGGACTGGCACGGGCCCGGTCCGGGTTCGCGCCGGAGCGGCGGGGGCTCCTGTGCGGGGCGGCTTCACGCCGGGTACGGGCCCTCCGGGACGCGGGATCCGGCGTCCGGCGTCCGTACGCGCGACGGGCCGGGGAACGCGCCCCGTGCGCGGTTCTCCGGGCGCGGCGGCAACCGGCTCGTCGTTCCTCCCTCAGCCGGTCCAGAAGTCCCACCAGCGCGTCAGCACGAGCATCCCGACGACGCCGATGTGCAGCAGCGGGAACACCCAGGTGAAGTCGGCGAACAGGGTCCGCAGCCCTCCCGGGGCCGGCAGGAAGCCCTCGCGCACGCAGGCGGACGTGACGTACCAGAACATGAGGATCGTCGCGGCCCAGGCCAGGCAGCACCACAGGCACAGCGCGTCGATCCGGTACAGCGACTCAAACTGCAGCCAGGAGACGAACCCGACGCCGAACAGGCACCCGGCGTCGAGGAGCAACCAGTACCAGCCGGGGAACCGGGCCCCGGCGAGCAGGCCCACGCCGACGCAGACGACGATGCCGTAGGCCACCAGGCCGAGCATCGGGTTGGGGAACCCGAAGGCCGACGCCTGGTCGCTCTCCATCACGCTGCCGCAGGACACCACCGGGTTCAGGCCGCACCCGGGGACGAAGTTCGGGTCGCCGAGCAGCTTGAACTTGTCGAGGGTGATGACCCAGGAGGCCCACACCCCGGCCGTCCCGGTGATGACGAGCAGGAGGGCGAAGGCGCGCCCGGCGCCCGCGTACCGGCGCATCAGCGGCGCGGGCCGCGCGCGGGCGGGAAGACGTGCGCGCCGCCCCCGGTGCCCCCGGCGAGCCGGGCGGGCGGGGCGGGCGTGCCGGGATCGGTGGTGCGCGAGGGGCGGGTTCCGCCTGGTGCCGGGGTCACCGGCGCGACCCTATCGGCGGGCCGTGGCGGGCCCCGGCCGTTCCTCACCCGTCCGGCCCCGTGTCCGGGGCACATCACACGATCGGGGGAGCGGCCGGGCCGCGCCGCGGGGCCGGTTCCGCGGGTGCGGCACCGGCCCCGCGGTCAGTGGCCGTTCAGTGCTGCAGGGGCAGGCCGCCCAGCAGCTTCTGCTGGTTGAGGGCGGTGGTGGCGCCCTTGGCCGTACTGAGCACGGAGCCCTTGTTCTCGGTGTTGAGCGCGTCCGACTGGTGTTGCAGCGGCATGGCGCCGCCGACGTCGAGCGGCCCCTTGGTGAACGTGCTGAACGTGCCGTTCAGGTGCGGGGCCGTCATGTCGGCGGCGTCGTGGGCGAACGCGGGCGCGGCGGCACCGGCCAGGGCCAGGGAACCGGCGACGACGACGACGGCCTTCAGTGGCTTCATCGTGTTCCTTTCTTCGGCGACTCGCGTCACCCCGGGGAATGTGCGACGCCGTGTCCAACGAGTTCCGGCCGGGCCGGAAACCCCGTGGGCGGAAGACATATGAGATCCCGGGTCCGCGGGACGCCCGGTCGACCGGGACGGCAGGTCGGCCGGGACGGCAGGTTCGACGAGGAGGCGGGCAGACCGCTGTCGAGCAGGGTCGAGGTGATCAGGCCGACCACGTCGTTCAGCACGTCGTCGGCCTCCGGGACCGGCCGGCCTCGCCGGTGGCGGCGTCGGTCACACCGTCCGCCTGGTCGGCAGTGACGTCGGCCCCGGCGGCCGCGGCGTCGATCCGGCCGGTGATGACGTCGAGCAGCCCGTCGATCGCCGCCCGGAGCGCGTCGAGGGCGTCCGAGAGGAGGTCGCGGCGGCGGGTTCCTTGGCGTCGCCGGCGCCGGGGGGCAGCCCCGGCGCGGCCGGCGCGGCAGGGAACGGCGGCACCCCGGTCATCGAGGGGGACGCGGCCGTCGAGATCGTGGGCGGCGTCACGGGCAGCGACGGCGCGCTCGGAGTGCCGGCGGTGCCCGGTGCCGCCGTGGGGGCGGCGGCCGGCCGCGCGGCGGTGACCCCGGCGGTGGCGGCCCCGGCGGTGGCGGCCCCGCCCGCGTCCGCGAGCGCGCGGGCCCCGTCGGCCGGGGGGCGGCCGTCGGCCAGGGCCCGGTCCAGCAGGCCGGCGACCGGGGCGAGCCCGGTCCCGGGGTCGCACAGGGCCCCGGCCCGGTCGCGGAGCGCGTCCGTGCCGGGCGCGGACGCGGCGGACGCCGTGCGGCCGCGCTCGCGGTCGGAGTGGGCGGCGACGGCGGCCGGACCGGTGGTGCCGACCAGGACGGCGGCGCAGAGGGTGGTGGACGCGAGACGCCGCACCGGCTGACCACGCATGGGAGATTCCTTTCGGCGGGCAGAGGCTCAAGCCCACCGTTGGACCCCTCGTCACGGTCCGCAACCGCTCGGCACCGTGCGTGAACTATCCGGGGGACGCGCGGACCGGCCGCCGGCCGGGGGATCCGGGCGGTGGCCGGCCGAAGGGGCGGCGCCCCGGCGTCAGTCGTTGACGCAGACGTTGCCGAAAGCCGGGTTCAGCAGGGCGATGACGTTGACGGTGTTGCCGCAGGCGTTGACCGGCACGTGGACCGGGACCTGGACGACGTTGCCCGACAGCACGCCCGGGGAGTGGGCGGCGGCGCCGTGCGCGCCGGAGTCGGCGGCGGCCGCGCCGGCACCGCCGGCGGCGGCCGCGACGGCGGCGGAGGTCAGGACCAGGCCCTTCGCGATACGCGACATGGAGAAGTGCTCCTTGGAGGGGTCGACACGAACGTCCGGGCGGGATGCCCGGCGCTGTGTCAACGCCCGGCACTTCGCCGAGTTGTGCCGCCAATGGGGTGATGCACCCGGCGAGAAGCCCTCACCTTCCAGACACGCTCGTCCCATTTCTCCGCATTAGTAAGGAAAGTCGCTAACGTTACGGCTCTCTTCTGCACGTGCGGTCCGCGTCCACCCGTCGGGCCATGACTCCGAATGTGTTCGGCCCCGGCGCGGTTCCACGCCACGGGGTGACCAGCCGGGCGCCCGGCTCGTTGCCCACGGGACGCGTTGTGGACCGGCGCGCTCCAAGTCGCCATGGGCGCGCCGGTGTGAGGCGCGTACCCACCCCGCAGTTCCGAGCGCCCCGTGAGCGAGGTAATCCGCGAATGCACCAGCCAGCACCCGAGCCCCTGCCACGGGTCCTGCACCTCGCGCAGCCCGCGGACGGCGGTGTGGCCCGCGTCGTGCGGGACCTCGCACGCGCCCAGCTCGCGGCCGGCCTGCGGGTCTCGGTCGGCTGCCCCGACGGCGGACTGGCCGCGGACCTGCGGGAACTGGGCGCCGACGTGCGGGTGTGGCGGGCCGGGCGGTCACCGGGTCCGGCACTGCCCGGCGAGGTGCGGCGGCTTGTCCGGCTCATCGACGAGGTGCGGCCCGAGCTGGTGCACGCGCACAGCTCCAAGGCCGGTCTGGCCGCCAGGCTCGCCGTCCGCGGACGCATCCCGACCGTGTTCCAGCCGCACGCCTGGTCGTTCGAGGCGGTCGGCGGGATCACCGCCGTGCTGGCCCTGCACTGGGAGCGCTGGGGCGCGCGCTGGGCGGACCGGGTGGTGTGCGTCAGCGAGGCCGAGCGTGCCACCGGTGTACGCGCCGGGGTGCGCGCCTCCTACGCCGTCGTCCCCAATGGGGTCGACCCCGACCGCTTCACCCCCGTGCCCGCGGGCGTGTCCCGCGCCGCGCTGCTGCCGGACACGGACCCGGTGGCCCCGCTCGTCGTGTGCGTGGGGCGGCTGTGCCGGCAGAAGGGCCAGGACGTCTTGCTGCGGGCCTGGCCCGACGTGCTGCGCGCGCTGCCGGACGCCCGCCTGGTGCTCGTCGGCGACGGCCCCGACCGGGACGCGCTGCGCCGGCGGGCCCACCCCCGCGTGCACTTCACCGGCGCCGTCGCCGACGCCGTGCCCTGGTACCGGGCCGCCGACCTGGTGGTGCTGCCCTCGCGCTGGGAGGGCATGGCCCTCGCCCCGCTGGAGGCGCTGGCCTGCGGGCGGCCCGTGGTGCTCACCGACGTCGACGGCGCCCGCGAGAGCCTGCCGCCCGCCCTCACGGCGCGCTGCCTCGTCCCTGCGGAGGATCCCGCCGCACTGGCCGGAGCCGTCGCCGCGCTGCTGCCCGACGCACCGCTGCGCGCGTCGCTCGGCGAGCAGGGGCGCCGGTACGTCCTGTCCACGCACGACGTGCGGCACACCGCCGCGAGGGTCGCGGACCTCTACCGCGAACTCCTCGGCACCCGCCCGTCCATGTCCTCCGAGTGCAGGGAGTCCATCCACTCGTGACCGCGGAAAGCACCGTCCCCTCCCCCGGCGCGCAGCCCTGGGACGCCGGACACCCGCCCGTCTCGGTCCTGCCGGCCCGTCCCGCCGGCGGCCTCCGGTTCCCGCTGCGCCGACTGCCCCTCCGGCCGGCCTCACGCCTGCCGCTGCTCGCCGCCGACCTGGCCGCCGCACTGGCCGGCGCGGTGTCCCTGGACGGGGCCGCGCGCCACCCGCTGTGGATCGCCGCGCTGGTGTCGGCGGCGCTGCTGCTGCGCCCGCGCTCCACGCGGCCGGTGCCCGGCGTGCTCGACGAACTGCCCGCCGTCTGCGGCCGGATCGCGGTCGCCTGGCTCGGCCTGGCCGCGCTGCTCGCCGCCCACGACCCCGGCCGCGCGCTGTCCGTGCGCGCCCTGCTGCTCGGCGGGACGCTGCACGCGGCGGCGGCCTGCGCGGGGCGCGGGGCCGTGCACTGGCGACGGCGGGCGGCGCTGCTGCGCCGTCCGCGCACCGCGCTGGTCGTCGGGCCGGCCGCGACCGCGCAGCAGGTGGCGGCCGCGCTGCTGCGGCACCCGCGCTGCGGGGTGCGGCCGGTGGGCGTGGTCACCGACCGCCGCGAGGAGACCGGCGGACTGCCGGTGCTCACCACCGGCCAGGAGGTGGAGCGGGCGCTCATCCAGAACGGGGTGCGGGTCGTGCTCACCGTCGGGTCCGCCGTGCGCGGCGAGCAGGGTCCGCTGCTGCGGGCGCTGGCCGCCTCGGGCTGCACCGTGTGGGAGGTCGACGCGGGCTGCCCGGCGTACGAGACGCGCGAGCAGCTCGCCGGGTTCCCCGTGCACCGGCTCGAGCTCGGTTCCCGGCGGCGCGGCGGACTCGGCAAGCGGCTGCTGGACCTGGTGGTGTCCGGGGCACTGCTGGCGCTGGCCAGTCCGGTGCTGCTGGTGTGCGCGGTGGTGCTCCGGCTGACCGGCGGGCCGGGGGTGGTGTTCCGGCAGGAGCGCGTCGGCCAGGACGGGCGCCCCTTCACGCTGCTGAAGTTCCGCACCCACCGCCCGGTGGACGAGCACGAGGCCGCGACCCGGTGGAGCGTGGCGGGCGCGCGGGAGATGCGCCCCTTCTGCCGCTTCCTGCGCCGGACCTCCCTGGACGAGCTGCTCCAGCTGTGGAACGTCTTCCGCGGCGACATGAGCCTGGTCGGCCCGCGTCCCGAACGGCCCTACTTCGTCACCCGGTTCAGCCAGGCCCACCCGGGCTACGCGGCCCGCCACCGCGTGCGGACCGGGATCACCGGCCTGGCGCAGATCCACGGACTGCGCGGGGACACCTCGATCGAGGACCGGGCCCGGTTCGACAACGCCTACATCGACAACTGGTCGCTGTGGCAGGACGTCTGCATCCTGCTGCGCACCGCCACCGCGCTCGTGCGTTCCGCGGGGAGCTGACCGGTGTCCCTCCCCCTGTCTGCGCGCGGGCCCGCGCGTCCGTCCCCGGTGCTGCCCCTGGTGGCCGTGGTGGCGCTGCTCGCCCTGCCGGTCCCCGCCGGCGGCGCGGGCGGCGCGGGCCCGGCGGACGCGCTGTCCGCGCTGGCCGTCGGGTACTGCGCCGTGCGGCTGCTGCGCGAGCGCCGGCGCCCCCTGAGCCGTACCGCCGCGGTGGTCCTCGCACTGCCGGTGGCCGGTCTGGCGCTCGCCGCGATGGGCGCGGCCCCGCCGGGCAGCGGGCTCGCCGGCCTGGGCCGCTACCTGCAGGTCTTCGTCCTCGTCCCCGCCGCCGTGCTGCTGCTGGTCCGCGGACGGCGCGACTTCGGGCTGCTGGCCTGGTCGTTCGTGGGACTCGCGCTGTGGCAGGGGGCGGTCGGCGTCCAGCAGTACGCCACCGGCACCGGCGCCTCCTACCAGGGCGAGGACGTCCGCGCGGTGGGCACCTTCGGGGCGGCGGACGTGATGGGCATGGCGACCGTGGTCTCCCTCGGGCTGGTCTGCTCGGTGGGGCTGGCGCTCGGGCGGCCCGCGGGACGGGAGCGTGCGTGCGCCGGGGTGTGCGCGGCGGTGCTGCTGCTGCCGCTGGCCCTGTCCTTCAGCCGGGGCGCCTGGATCGCGACCGCCGTGACGCTCGCCGCACAACTGGTGCTGGCGGGGGTGCGCCGGGCGCTGAGGGTGGCCGCGGCCGCGGCCGCGGCGGGGGTGGTCCTGGTGGGCGGTCTCGGGGTGGGCACGGGGATGCTGCACGAGCGGATCGGCAGCATCACACGGGTCGCCGACGCACCCGACCAGTCGGTCGTCGACCGGTACACCATGTGGGCGGCGGCCGCCGACATGTGGCGCGGGCACCCGCTGACCGGTGTCGGGCTGAAGGGCTTCCCCGAGTACCGGGACGGGCACGCCTCGCTCGCGCTGTCCTCGGGCAGCGACACGGAGGGCGCGGGCGCCGCCTTCCGCAGGCAGCCCCTGCTCTCCCCGCACAACATGTACCTGCTGGTCCTCAGCGAGCAGGGCCTGGTCGGGCTGCTCGGCCTCGCGGGCGCCTGGCTGGCCCTGCTGGTGTGCGCCCTGCGCGGTCTGGCCCGGACCCGCCGCACGGCCCGGGGCCGGGAGTGCGCGCTGGTCGCCTGCGGCCTGCTGACCTGGCAGCTGGTCGACTTCGCCTACGCCGACATCGGCGGCCCGTCGACGGTGCTGACGGCGGTGGGCCTCGGCCTCGCGGGCTGGTGGGCCCTGGTGGGCGCGGACGCGGTCGCCCCCGAGGACGGTCCCCCCGCCACCACCGCCCGGGGAGCGGCCGTCGGAGAGGCCGCCCTGCGATGACAGCGCCCCCGTCCCGGGACCCGCGCCCACCACGCCCCGTCCCCGCACCGGCACCGGCACCGGCACCGGCACCGGTGATCAGCGAGGCCGCCGGGCCGGCCACCCGCAGGACGGGCGCGCTCGGCGCGGACGGGACCGGCGCGGACAAGCTCACCGCGGGCACCCCGGGGGCGGGTGACCGGTCCGGGCCCGGCGGCGGGGAAGGAGCACCGGCCGGTGCCCTCGCCGCGGCCCTCCCGCCCGCCGGAGCCGGCCCGGACGTCGCGACCCGCCCGGCCCACCCGGGCGCCTCCACCGGCCACCCCCCGCTCACCGGGCGGTTCCTCGCCCGGGTCACCCTGATCACCGCGTCCCTGTCGGTCGCCGGTGCACTGTTCGGGCTGGTGCGGGACCAGTCGCTGGCGCGGCTGTTCGGGGCCGGACGGGACACCGACGCCTTCCTGGTCGCCTGGACCGTGCCCGAGTTCGCGGCCACGCTGCTCATCGAGGACGGGCTGGCGTTCGCGCTGATCCCGGCGTTCAGCCTGGCCCTGGCCCGCCGCGCGCAGGGCGCCCCCGGGGACCCCGTGCGGGCGCTGGTCGCCACCACCCTGCCCCGGCTGGCACTGTCCTTCGCCGGGGTGGGCGCCCTGCTCGCCGCGCTGGCCCCGCAGCTGGTCGGGGGCCTCGCGCCCGGTTTGGCCGACCGGGCGCTCGCCGTGGACTGCACCCGGCTCACCGCGACCTGCGTGCTCAGTTTCGGCCTCGCCGGGTACTGCAGCGCGGCCCTGCGGGCCCACCGCCGCTTCGTGGCGTCGGCGGCCATCTACGTCGCCCACAACGTGGGCATCATCACGGCGATGTACGCCCTCGGCGGTCACTGGGGGGTCCGCTCGGCCGCGTTCGGCGTGGCGGCGGGCGGCTGCCTGATGGTGCTCGTCCAACTGCCGTCGCTGCTGCGGTGCCTGCGCCGCCGTACCGGGAGGGCGGGGGCCGGGGCGGGGGCCGGGGCGGGGCCCATGGACGCGGTGCTGATGGCCACCGTGCTGCTGTTCGCGCTGTGCCGGCAGTCCCAGGTGCTCATCGAACGGTTCCTCGCCTCGCACCTGCCCGCCGGGGCCATCTCGCACCTGAACTACGCGCAGAAGATCGCGCAGATCCCGATGACGCTGTCGATGATGCTGTGCACGGTCACCTTCCCGGCGGTGGCGCGGGCCCTGGCCGAGGGCGACACCGAGCGGGCCCGCGCCCGCGTGGAGCGCGACCTCGCGGTGGCCTCCTGCCTGGTGCTCTACGGCACGGCCGCGGTGCTGGCCTGCGCCCCGCAGATCGTCGGACTGCTCTTCCAGCGAGGCGCGTTCACCGCCCCGGACACCGCGGCGACCGCGGGCGTGATGCGCGTGTACGCGCTCGGGCTGCTCGGCCAGACCCTGACGGGGGTGCTGGTCCGCTCCTACTTCTCGGCCGGCCGCGCCACCTGGTACCCGGTCGGCGCGATGAGCGCCGGCATCACCGCGACCTTCCTGATCGGCGCCGCGGCGGCCGGCCCCTGGGGCGTCGCCGGGATCGCCGCCGCCAACGCCACCGGCATCACCCTGACCGCCGCGCTGCTGCTGTGCGGCATGCGCGCCGCCCGGCGGGGCCGGCCGCGCGGGGTGCCCGTCCGCGTCGGGCCGGTACTGCGCGAGCTGGGCCGGCCGCTGGGGGCCGCGGCGGCGGCCGTGCCGGCCGGGGCGTTCGCCGCGAGCCGGCCCGCCGGCGCCCTCGCGGGTCTCGCCGCCGGGGGCGCCACCGTGACCGTCGTCTTCGCCCTGCTCGGCTGGGCCCTGGGGGCCCAGGGCCCGGTACCCGCACTCCGCTCCGTACGCTCCCTGACCCGAAGGCTCGCCCATGCCGTCATCCGTTGAGTCCCCGGTCCGCGCCGGCGCCCCGGCCCCGGTCCGCACCGGGCCGGTCCCGTGGATCGCCATGTACCACTCCGTCGGCGACTGCTCCGACGACCCCTACCGCGTCACGGTCACCCCCGCCCGGCTGGAACGGCAGCTGCGCTGGCTGCGCCGACGTGGCCTGCGGGGCGTGTCGGTGGCCGAGCTGCTGGCGGCCCGCGCCCGCGGGGAGGGGCGGAAGCTGGTCGGGCTCACCTTCGACGACGGCTACGCCGACTTCCTCACCGGCGCCCTGCCCGTGCTGGCCCGCTGGGGGTGCACGGCCACCCTGTTCGTGCTGCCCGGCCGGTTCGGCGGCGACAACGCCTGGGACCCGCGGGGCCCGCGCAAGCCGCTGCTCACCGCCGCCCAGGTCCGGCAGGCCGCCCGGGCGGGCGTGGAGATCGGCTCGCACGGCCTCACCCACGTCGACCTCACCCGGGCCGGCGACACCGCCCTCAGGGCCGAGACCGCCGGGAGCCGGGCGGCGCTGCAGGAACTGACCGGCGCCCCGGTAACCGGCTTCTGCTACCCCTACGGGACCGTCGACCATCGCGCCGCCGGCGCGGTGCGGCAGGCCGGGTACGGCTACGCCTGCGCCATCGACCCCGGCGCGCTGAGCGGTCCGTACGCGCTGCCCCGCGTGTACGTCGGGCAGAACGACACCCCCGTGCGCCTGTTCCTGAAGTACCGGCTGCACCGGCTGCGCCGCCGTCCCGTCGAGGGGCTCCGATGAGGGTGCTGCACGTCATCACCGGGCTCGGGGCGGGCGGCGCCGAGCAGCAGCTGCGGCTGCTGCTGCGGCACCTGCCGGTGCGGTGCGAGGTGGTGACGCTGACCGATCCCGGGCCGGTCGCCGACGGACTGGCCGCCGACGGGGTGCGGGTGGTGCACCTCGGCATGGCCGGCAACCGCGACCTGGCCGCGCTGCCCCGCCTGGCCGGGATCGTCCGGCGCGGCCGTTACGACCTGGTGCACACCCACCTGTACCGGGCCTGCCTGTACGGCCGGATCGCCGCCCGGCTCGCCGGGGTCCGCGCGGTGGTCGCCACCGAGCACTCCCTCGGCGACTCGCAGCTGGAGGGCCGGCCGCTCACACCGGGCGTACGCGCGCTGTACCTGGCCGGCGAGCGGCTGGGCCGGTCCACCGTCGCCGTCTCCCCCACGGTCGCCGGGCGCCTGCGGCGCTGGGGGGTGCCCGCGCCGCGCATCGAGGTCGTGCCCAACGGCATCGACCTGGAGCGGTTCCGCTTCGACCCGGTACGGCGGCTGCGCACCCGCGACCGGCTCGGGCTGCCCGCGGACGCGTTCGTGGTCGGCGGGATCGGCCGGCTCGTTCCCGGCAAGCGCTTCGACGTGCTGGTCCGGGCCCTGGCGCACCTGCCCGCCGACTGCCGGCTGCTGCTGGTCGGCGGCGGCCCCGAGGAGGGCGCCCTGCGCCGCACCGCGCACGCGGCCGGGGTGGCCGACCGGGTGCTGTTCGCCGGGGAACGGCCGTACCTGGCCGATGGGTCCGCCGGCCCGGACCTGCCCGCGCTGGCCTCGGCGATGGACGTGCTCGCCTCGCCGTCCCCGGAGGAGACCTTCGGCCTGGCGGTCGTGGAGGCGCTGGCGGCCGGGCTGCCGGTGCGGTACGCCTCCTGCCCGGCGCTGGAGGACCTGCCGCCCGAAGCCGCCCCGGACGCCCTGCGGGTGCGGGGCGGCGCGGAGGACCACGCCCGCGCGCTGGCCGCGGTCCGCGCCGCGGGACCCGGCCCGCGCACCGCCCCCGAGGCCGCCCGCCACTACTGCATCACCCGCAGCGCCGCCCGGCTCATGGACGTCTACACGGCGGCGCTCGCCCGCACCGTCCCCCCGTCCCGATCCCCCCAGGGAGCCAGTCCGTCATGACCGAGAACCCCGCCCCGCACCGCCGCCTCCTCCGTGTCCCCCGCGCCCGCTCGCTGCCGCCCTGGTCACTGGTGGCGGCCGGGGCCCTCGCGGGCGGTCTGCTCGGCGGCGCCTACGGCGCGCTGAAGCCCCCGGCGTACACGGCCACCAGCTACGTCGTCGCGGTGCCCGCCGACAAGTCCGACACCGCCTCCGCGCTCGGCTTCGCCCAGGCCTACGGCCGGGTCGCCACCCAGCTCGCGGTGCTGGGGGACGCGCAGGTGTGGGCCGGGGTGCCGGTGCGGACCCTGCGCGACAGCGTGCGCACGGCCACCTCGCCGGACGCCCCGATGGTCGCCGTCTCCGCCACCTCCGACCGCCCCGCGCGGGCCGCCGACATGGCCAACGCGGTCGCCCGCTCCCTCACCCAGCACGCCAACGCGGTCAAGGCCGACACGCACGTGGGGCTCCTGCAGTTCTCCCGCGCGGCCGAACCGGCCGCGCCGGCCTCGGCGTCCGCCGACGTGACCGCCCTGGTCGGGGCGGGCGCGGGCGGCCTGCTCGGCGGGCTCGCGCTGCTGGTGCGGCCCCGGCGCCCGCCGGAGGAGGAGGCGGCGGTGCGTCCGGCCCCGGTGCCCGGCCCGGCCGTCGCCGCCGACGCGCAGGGTCAGCGGTGACGGCCACGTACGCGGCGCACGCCGCCCCCACCGCACACCCCGCCGGAGCCGGCGCCGGGCCCGGCGCGGGCCTCGTCACCGAACTCGTCACCGACGAGGACGCCTTCACCGAACTGGCCCCGGCCTGGAACCGGCTGTACCGCGGGTGCGCCGCTGCGACCCCGTTCCAGAGCCACGCCTGGCTGCACTCGTGGTGGCGGTCGTACGGCGGACCCGGGCGGCTGCGGCTGCTGCTGGTGCGCCGCGACGGCGACCTCGTGGCCGCGGCGCCGCTGAGGCTGGTGCGCCGTCCGCTGCCCGCGCTGGTGCCGCTGGGCGGGACGATCTCCGACTACGCGGACGTGCTGCTGGACGACGCCGACGACGGCCGCGCCGCCGACGCCCTCACCTGGGCGCTGCACCGGGCGGCGCGCACCGCGCTGATCGACTTCCGGGAGGTGCGGCCGGGCGCCGCGGTGGAGCGGGTCCACGACCGCTGGCCCGGCCCGCGCCGCACGCTCCCGGACTCCCTCTGCCTGGAACTGCCCGCCGTGCCCCTGGACGGGCTGGTCGCCCGGCTGCCGTCCGCCAAGGCCGCCCAGCGGGTGCGGGCCAAGCAGCGCAGGCTGGCGACGCTGGGCGTGGAACGCCGCGCGGTCGCCCCCGAGGAGGTCGGGGCGGCGCTGCACCGGCTGCTGGAACTGCACCGGCTGCAGTGGCGGGGCCGGAAGGTGACGGGCGAACACCTGCGCCCCCGGTTCCGCGAGCACCTCGTGCGGGCCGTGGGCCCGATGGTGCGCTCGGGGGACGCCGTCGTGACCGAGTTCCGCATCGGGGACGAGGTGCTGGCCGTCGACGTGACGCTGCTGTCGCGGAACCTGGCCGGCGGTTACCTGTACGGGGCCCACCCCCGCCTGCGCGCGCAGAAGGCGGACGTCGCCGTGATGCTGCTGGACGCGTGCGCCGGGACCGCGCACACCGGCACGGGCGGCCACGGCACGCTGAGCCTGCTGCGCGGCGACGAGCCGTACAAGCACCACTGGCGTCCCGAACCCGTCCTCAACCGGCGGCTGCTGCTGGCCCGGCGCCGGACGGCCCCGCTGCTGTCGGCCGCCCTGGGCGACGCGGCGGCCCGGCAGCGGGGCAAGGAGGTGCTGCACCGGTGGAGGCAACACCGCACGCGCTAGCGGGCGCGCGATCACCGGTCGAAGCGGAGGCAGAACCCGCCGGCCCAGTGCTCGACCCCGGCGCCCAGGTCCAGCGGCGAGCAGTCGGCCGCGGTCCTCGGGGTGGCCGTCGGCCGGGGACCCGGGGCCGCGGTGGGCGCGGGTGCCGGGGCCGCCGGGGCCGGCCCGCCGGTGCGGCCGTACAGGGCGGACCGGTAGACCCGGGACGCCTCCGGGTTGGCCGCACACTGCCACACGCCGTGCGGGCAGTAGTCGGTCAGCGTGTTGTACAGCGGCCGGTGCGCGTCGAACCAGGCGAACATGCGCCGGACGTACTCGGCGTTGTCGCCGTTGCGGAAGAGGCCCCACTCCGGGTAGGAGACCGGCTTGCCGTGGGCCTTGGCGAAGTCCACGTGCTGCTGCAGGCCGTAGGGCTCCGCCACCTGTTCGTCGAACGGCATTCCGGCCGGCTGGTCGTAGGAGTCCATGCCGATGATGTCGACGGTGCCGTCACCGGGGTAGCACTCGGTCCAGGCGACGGCGTCCCGGCCGCGGCTCGGTGTGAAGTCGAACCGGAACCTCTGGCCCGGCACCGCCCGCATGGTGGTGACGATCCTGTTCCAGTACGTCTTCCAGGACCGGGGGTCCGGTCCGCAGCGGTGCGTGTAGGTGGTGCCGTTCATCTCCCAGCCGAGCACGATCACGGTGTCCGGCACCTTCAGCTCCACGAGCCGCTCGGCCAGTGCGCGGAAGTGGGGGTCGAACCCCCCGGCCGCGCCCTGCCGCAGCAACGACCGCACCTCGGCGTCGGGGAGGTGGTCCTCGTTGCGCTCCTGCATGGGCACGTTGAGGACGAGCATCCGGTCGGCCTTCTCCCGCCGCCAGTGCGCCCACGCGTCCAGGAAGCCCGGCGAGCCCTCGATGTCGCGCCAGCGGCCGCCGGGCAGATAGGTGTGCGCGACCTTCAGCTCGGTCCCGCCGAGCCAGCGGCTCAGTCCGGCCATCCGGGCCACCCCCTGCGGACCGGAGTCGAGGAAGGCGCCGAAGGCCGGGGGGGCCTGGGCGGAGCCGACCGGTGCCGGGGCGGCGGGTGCGGGAGCGACCGGTGCGGGGACGGGAGCGGGGGCGGACGGGCCGACGGCCCGCGCCGTCGCCGGGGCCGCGGCGAATCCGGGACCGACCGCCGTGCCGGCCGCGGCCGCGGCCACGATCAGGGCCGCGATCACGACCGGCCGCCCGGACCGGGATCCGCGCCGTTGTCGAGCCATGACCGCCCCTCTCCCCACTCACCCTGCCTCCGGGTCTTGACCGGCTAATGACACTCAGTCATATCAATATGAAAGACGCCAGTGCAGTTACCGCTTCCGGGTTCCACGAGCGTCCGCACGGGTGAACGATCCCAAGGAAACAGCCCGTGTCGCTGCTGGACGTCCGGGTCTCCGCGGTTCTGCTGCGAATCGGCCGGAATCCCTTTCACCCCGGCACCCTGGGCGCCGTACGATCGCTCGGCAGAGCGGGGGTGGAGGTGCATGTCGTCGCCGATTCCGTGGGAAGTCCCGTGTGCCGCTCCCGGTACGTGCGGCAGATGCGCCCCCGCCCGCGCCCGGTGCCCCGCTGGACGAGATCGCGGCCGTGCTGCGCCGGGTGGCGGCCCGGGTGGGGCGGCCAGCGGTGCTGGTCCCGATGGACGACGCGAGCGCCGTCGCGGCCGGCCGCAAGCAGCTGGCCTGGCCGTGCGGGGCGGGCCTGACCGCGGTCGGCCGGTGGACGCCCAACACCCAGGTGCGGACGCTGGCCGAACGGCTCGCCGGCGAACTGGGCCACCGGGGCGTCTTCGACCTCGACTTCCGCCGCTGCGGCCGTACCGGCCGCTATCACCTGCTCGACTTCAACCCGCGTCCCGGCGCCCGGTTCCGGCTGTTCACCGACAGCGCGGGCCTGGACGTCGCGCGCGCCCCGCACCTGGATCTGAGCGACCGTCCACTACCGGACGGATCGCCGTTGACCGGAAGGGAGTTCGTGGTGGAGGACTATGCGCCGCTGAGCGCGTTGCGGCCGGCCTGCGGAAGCCGGGAACCGGCCTGGTTCGCGTCCGACGACCGCGGGCCGGGCCGGGCGATGTGCGCGCTGTGGTGCCGGCGCGTCGCCCGCGTGCGCCGCCGGGCCGCGCCCGCGCCGGTGGTGCCACCGCGCGTGGTGCACCAGGCGGGCACCCGCGACACGACCGCCGGCCCCTCCGCGGGCCGACCCGGCGACGGCTCCCCCGACTGCTCCCGCGCCCTCCCCGACGACGAGAGGGCGGGCAGTCGCCGGGGTACGGCCCGCCGGTCGTGGGCACGGGGGCCCGTGCGGTCCGCCCGCCGCGTCGCGCACCGCGGCGGCCGGGCGGAACGCGGGCCCGCGGGCACCCGTCGGGCCGGGCGCGGCGGGGTGCCGGGGTTCGCCGTCCGGCACCCGGCACGTCACCGGCGGGAGGCGGCCGCGCCGCCGCGCCGTCAGCGGTTGACGCAGGTGCTGCCGAACGCCGGGTTCAGCAGGCCGATGATGTTGACGCTGTTGCCGCAGACGTTGATCGGCGCGTGGACCGGGGCCTGGACGACGTTGCCGGACAGGACGCCGGGGGAACCGACGGCGACGCCCTTGGCCCCGGCGTCGGCGGAGGCGGGCCCGGCCAGGCCCAGGGCCAGGACGGTGCCGGTGACGGCAGCGGCGGTCTTCCTCATGGTGTTCCCTTCCGTGGGCGTGCCCATGACGGGCGGTACCGGGTGACACGACGTGAACGGTCGCAGTACGCATCAGGGATAGACGGACGGCCGTGCCGAAAAACTGAATGAACCGACAATCATTCGATCGCGCCGCCACCCCATGCGCTCACCACCGGCCGCGGGGGGACGGCGGCCGGACCGGACCGGCTCGCCCCTCGCCGCCGGGCCGCCCCACGGCGGCACGGCCCTCTTGCCGTTCGCGGCGTCCGGTCCGCCGTCGCCCCTGCCCCCGACGGGGGCCCGCGGCGCGGCCACCGCCGCCGCGCCCACGACGGGAGCGGCGGCCACCGCCTTCCCGAGCGCCTCCTCCCCCTTCTGCGGGCGGGTCCGCCGGGGGTGCGGCCCGCTGCGGGGTGTCAGCGGCGGTACAGCGCCTCGATCTCCTCGGCGTAGGCCGCCGCCACCGCGTGCCGTTTCACCTTCAGCGAGGGCGTCAGCAAGCCGTTGTCCTCGGTGAACTCGCCCTCGACCAGGGCGAAGGCACGGATGGACTCGGCGCGCGAGACGGCCCGGTTGGCGTGGTCGACCGCCTCCTGCACCTGCGCGCGCAGCCGTTCGTCGCGCACCAGCTCGCTCATCGGGGTGTCGGGGGGCAGCCCGCGCACCGCCAGCCAGTGGGCGACGGCCTCGGGGTCGAGGGTGATCAGGGCGGCGACGAAGGGCCGGCCGTCGCCGACGACCACGCACTGGCCGACGGGCGCGCGGCTGCGCAGCCGGTCCTCCAGGACGGCCGGGGAGACGTTCTTGCCGCCGGAGGTGACGAGGATGTCCTTCTTGCGGCCGGTGATGGTGAGGTAACCGTCCTGGTCGAGGGAGCCGAGGTCGCCGGTGGCGAACCAGCCGTCGTCGAGGGCGGCGCGGGTGGCGGCCGGGTTGTTCCAGTACGACCCGAAGACCACCCCGCCCCGGATCAGCACCTCGCCGTCGTCGGCGATGCGCACGGACACGCCGGGGACCGGCAGGCCGACCGTGCCGGGGCGGGGGCCGAGCGGCGGCACGAGGGTGGCGGCGGCGGTGGTCTCGGTCAGGCCGTAGCCCTCGTGGACGGCGATGCCGGCCGCGTGGAAGAACAGGTTCAGGTCGCGGTCCAGCGGGGAGCCGCCGCTGATGGCGTAGCGCACGCGGCCGCCCAGTTCCCCGCGGATGCGGCGGTAGACCAGCAGGTCGTACAGGGCCCGGGCGGCGTACAGGCCGGGGCCCGGACCCCTGCCGGCGCCGAGGGACTTCCTCAGGTACGCCTCGCCGAAGCGCACGGCGATCCGTTCGGCACGGTCGAAGGAGGCGCCGCGGCCGATCCTCTCGGCGGTGGCGCGCCCGGTGTCGTGGATCTTCTCGAAGAGGTACGGCACCCCGACCAGGAAGGTGGGCCGGAACTCCTTGAGCGCCGGGCGCAGTTCGTCGGGCCTGACGCTCGGGAAGTGGCCGGTCTCGATGCGGGCCATCAGGCAGGCGAGCTGGAGGGTGCGGCCGAGGATGTGGGCGAGCGGCAGGAAGAGCAGGGTGGAGGCGGCCTGGCCGGTGACGGCCCGGAAGACGGGGTGCAGCAGCTCGACGGTGTTGGCGGCCTCGGCGTGCAGGTTGGCGTGGGTGAGGACGCAGCCCTTGGGCCGGCCGGTGGTGCCGGAGGTGTAGCAGACGGTGGCGACGGTGTCGGGGGTGAGGGCGCCGCGCCGTTCGGCGACCTCGTCGTCGGGCACGTCCCGGCCGAGGGCGGTGAGGTCGGCGAGGGCGCCCGCCTCGAGGTGCCACAGCCGCGGCGGACGGGGGTGGCGGGCGGTGCCGGTGGTGACCGTGGCGGCGTTCCCGGCGGTCTCGGCGACGACGTGGCGGGCGCCCGAGTCGCGGACGATCCACTCCACCTGTTCGGCTGAGGAGGTGGGGTAGACCGGCACGGACCGGCCGCCGGCCGCCCAGATCGCGAAGTCCAGGACGGTCCACTCGTAACGGGTGCGGGACATGACGGCGACCCGGCCGCCCGGTTCCAGGCCGGCGGCGATCAGGCCCTTGGCCACGGCGGTGACCTCGGCGGCGAAGGCGGCGGCGGTCACCGGGCGCCAGCCGCCGTGCTCGCGGCGGCGCAGCAGCACCGCGTCCGGGGTCTCATCGGCGTGCGTGAACGGCAGGTCGGCCATGGACCCGGCGGCGAGCGGGGGTGCCAGGGGGGCCGCGCGGACCTCCCGGACGGTTCCCGCGGCGTCCCTGACCAGGTCCACCGGGACGCGGCCGGCCAGGTCGGCGCGCCGCCGTGCCCGTTTCAGATCCTTGTGTACGCCCATGACGGCTCCCGGTCGCGGCTCGTGCTGAGGTGCTGACGAACGTACTTACCGAGAAGTCAACTTACTCATAGGTAAGGAAAGGTCAATGGGACGCGCGGGCCGGGTGCGGGAGCTAGGAGACCACGTCCTTGCGGGCGAAACCCCGGAACGCCAGGGCGAACAGGACCAGGGCGTAGCTGACGGAGACGGCGGCGCCCTGGATCATGCCGGACCATTCCAGGTGCGGCTGGACGGCGTCGGCCCAGGCGAACTGCCAGTGCGCGGGCAGGAAGTCGCGCCAGTGGCCGAGGGCGGTGACCGCGTCCAGGACGTTGCCGACGATGGTCAGGCCGACGGCGCCGCCGACCGCGCCGAGCGGGGCGTCGGTCCTCGTCGACAGCCAGAACGCCAGCGCGGCGGTGACCAGCTGGGACACGAAGAGGTACGCCACCACGACCACCAGGCGCCGTACCGCCGTACCGGGGTCGAGCGCGCCGCCGGTGGGGACCTGCAGCGGGCCCCAGCCGTAGGCGGCGGTGCCGACCGCGAGGGCCACGACCGGCAGCAGCACCATCGCGGCCAGGCTGAGCCCGAGCGCCACGGCGAGCTTGGACCACAGCAGCCGGGCCCGGGGCACCGGCGCGGCCAGCAGGTAGCGCAGGGAGGACCAGCTCGCCTCCGAGGCGACCGTGTCCCCGCAGAACAGGGCGACCGGGACGACCAGCAGGAAGCCGGCCGAGACGAAGAGGCCGACCGCGGCGAAATTGGCGCCGGAGGCGGTGGCCGTGTCCATCAGGGTGACCTGGCCGTTGCGGCCGGCCGGGTCGCCGCCGATGGCGAAGGCGGCCACCAGCACGAACGGCAGGAGGGCGAGGACGCCGCCCATGACCAGCGTGCGGCGCCGCTTGAGCTGCCGGACCAGCTCCACCCGCAGGGGCAGTGTGCGGCCCGCGCGGTAGCCGGGGGCGGTCGCCGCGGGCTCCGTGCGCTCGCCGGGCGTGCTCATGCGGACCCTCCGATCAGGGTGAGGAAGGCGTCTTCCAGGCGCCGGTGGGGACCGACCGAGGTGACGGGCACCTCCAGGCGCACCAGCTCCACGACCAGGCGCTCGGCGGTGGCGCCGGGGGCGAGGCGGACGAGCAGGCCGTCCTCGGTGCGCACGGCGGAGGCGATGCCGTCCAGCGCGGCCACCTTCTCCGCGACCGGCTCCCGCACGGGCACGGCGGTGCCGACCAGCAGGGTGTCGCCGGAACCGACGATGTCCCGGACCGGGCCGGCCTGGACCAGCCGGCCGCGGTCCATCACCACCAGGTGGGTGCAGGACTGCTCGACCTCGGCGAGGAGGTGGCTGGAGACGATCACCGTGCGGCCGCCGGCCGCGTAGCGGATCATCACCCCGCGCATCTCGCGGATCTGGGGCGGGTCGAGGCCGTTGGTGGGCTCGTCCAGGATGAGCAGGTCGGGCAGGCCCAGCATGGCCTGGGCGAGGGCGAGGCGCTGGCGCATGCCCTGGGAGTAGGTGCGCACCGCGCGGGCGAGGGCGTCGCCGAGACCCGCGATCTCCAGGGCCTCGTCCAGGTGGGCGTCCCCGGCCGGGCGGCCGGTGGCCCGCCAGTACAGCTCCAGGTTCTCGCGGCCGGACAGGTGGGGCAGGAAGCCCGCGCCCTCCACGAAGGCGCCGACCCGGGACAGCACGGGCGCGCCGGGCCGGACGGCGTGGCCGAAGACGCGGATCTCGCCCTCGTCCGGCGCGATCAGGCCCATGAGCATGCGCAGGGTGGTGGTCTTGCCCGCGCCGTTGGGCCCGAGCAGGCCCAGCACCTGGCCCCGCTCCACGCGGAAGGACAGCCCGCGCACCGCGTACCGGTCGGCGGACCTCGCGTAGCGCTTGCCCAGGCCGGTGATGACGAGCGGGACGTCGGCGAGGTCCGGGTCCGGGGCGGGGGCCGCCGTGCGGCGGCGGCCGGTGAGCAGCAGGGCGAGGGCGAACGCGGCGCCGGCCACCGGCAGCCACCACACCCAGGCGGGCAGGGGGGCCGCCGCGGTGGTGACCCGGGGGGCCGTCGGCACGCTGAGGTCGCCCCTGAGGGAGACGGTGTAGGCGGCCGGGGCGGCGGGCGAGGCGTAGCCGAGGTCGGTGGAGGCGAGGACCAGGCGGAGCCGGTGGCCCTTGCGCACCTCGTGGTCGATCGCCGGGAGGGTGAGCGTGACGTCCCTGCCGGCCCTGGCGCCGGTGACGCGCACGGGAGCGACGAGCTGGGCGGGCAGCACCTGCCGGGCGCCGGGGCCGACGTCGTAGACCTTGCCGAAGAGGACGGCGTCCTCGCTGGTGGAGGCGACGTGCACGGTGACGGTCGGCGCGCCGGTGATCGTGAGGTCGGCGGTCAGCGGGGCCGAGTCGAACCGGGCGTACTGGCCGGGGAAGTCGAGGGAGACGCCGAGCCCGAGCGCGGACAGCCGGGACAGGCCGCCGGAGCCGCCGAGGCCGGGCAGGGCGGAGACGCCGGGCGGGCTGGCGCCGGCGGGGTTGGCGAAGCGCTGGGAGGCGCCGGTCAGCGGGACGGGACGCGGGTGGCCGCGCAGGCCGGGGTAGGAGCCGGCGGTGGCACCGCGCAGCTGGGCGGCGCCGTCGGTGGAGTCCACGCCTCCGGTGCGGGTGATCCGGAAGGCGGGGCCGGTGCCGGCGCTCGCGTCGTCCTTGAGGTAGTGGTCGAACCAGGCCGCCACCCGGGCCTGCACCCGGCCGTTCTCCAGGTCGCCGCCGTCGTGGCCGCCCGCGACCCAGTCGACGTCGACCGGGGCGCCGTTGGCCCGGATCGCCCGCGCGGCCGCGTCGGACTGGGCGAGGGTGAACAGGGAGTCGGTCTGGCCCTGCACCAGCAGGGTGGGCACCCCGATGCGGTCGGCGACGGCGGACGGGGAGCGCTCCTGCAGGAGCCTGCGGGCGGCCGGGTCGGGGGTGCCGGACTCGGCGACCCGGTCGTACATGCGGCACAGCGCGGGTTCGAAGCGGGCGCAGCCGCCGCCGCTGTTGACGAAGACGCCGGCCCACAGCTTCTTGAACACGCCGCCCGGGAACAGGGCGTCGGCGAGGTCCCAGTAGGTGAGGGCGGGGGCGATGGCGTCGACGCGGCGGTCGTGTCCGGCGGCGAGCAGGGAGACCGCGCCGCCGTAGGAGCCGCCGGCGACGCCGACGCGCGGGTCGCCCTTCCGGTCGAGCCGGACCTGGGGCTGTCCGGCCAGCCAGTCGATGAGCCGGGAGACGTCGGCGACCTCGTGCTCCGGGTCGTTCAGCCCGATCCGGCCGGTCGAGTGGCCGAAGCCGCGCGCGGACCAGGTCAGCACCGCGTATCCGTCGCGGGCGAGGTCCTCGGCCTGCCGGCGCACGTCGTCCTTGCTGCCGCCGAAGCCGTGCGCCAGCAGGACGGCGGGGCGGCGCCCGGAACCGGCGGCGCCGGCGGTGAAGTACGAGGTGTCCAGACGGGTGCCGTCGGACATGGTCATCATCCGGTCGCTGCGGTGCACCGGGGCGGCGTCGCCGGAGGCGGCGGCCGTCCAGGTGCCGGCGCCGGCGAGCACCACGACGGCGGCCGCGGCGGCCATCAGCCGGCGCGGCCCCTTCAGCAGCCCTCGCAGCGCGGACACGCGAAGATCCATGCTCCAACGGTACGGGCCGCCGCGGACGACCGGAGCGGCCGCCGGTCGGAACCCGGTCCCCTCCCCCGGGCGTACGGCACCGGCCCGGTGTACTCCGGGCGCGGTAGGCGGGCGGCGCCGGGAACGGCGCGGCCCCCGCCGCCTTCGGCCGTACGGGCGGCAGGGGTCACGTGGTGCGCGCGGCCTCAGGCCCGGGCGTCCTCGGGGACCGACACCAGCCAGCGGGTCTCGCGGCGCGGGCGCAGGTAGAAGGCCCAGTAGAGGGTGGCGACCGCGGTGATGCCGCCGGTCCACAGCAGGTAGCCCGTCTCCTGCCGGCTGAGGACGTAGGCGAGGACCACGATCAGCAGGACGGGCACCGCGGGCCACAGCGGCATCCGCCAGGCCGGCGTGTGCCGGTGGGAGCCGCGGCGGGCCAGCAGGGCGGCGACCGCGACCAGCAGGTACATGCCGGTCACCGAGACGCCGGTGACGCCGTAGAGGGTGTCGAGGTTCACGAAGCACAGCAGGGCGCCCGGAACGCCGACGGCGAGCGTGGCGACCCAGGGGGAGCCGAAGCGGCCGAGCTTGGCGAAGGCGTGGTTGACCGGGTCGGGCCAGGCCTTGTCACGGGCGGAGGCGAACAGGACGCGGGAGTTCTGGATGACCATGACGATGCCGGCGTTGACGATCGCGAGGGCCACGCACAGGCTCACGAAGGCGCCGACGGCCGAGTTGGACCAGGCGGTGACCATGGAGCCGATGTCACCGCCGGTCAGCTCCTTCAGGTCGGAGGCGCCCAGGGTGATGGCGACGACCGGGACCAGGATGATCACGGTGGAGATCGCGAGGGTGGCCAGTACCGTCTGGGCGACGTTGCGGCGCGGGTGCTCCAGTTCCTCGGAGAGGTAGACCGCGGTGGAGAAGCCCTGGGTGACGAAGAGGGCGATGGCGAGCCCGGAGACGACCAGCATGGCCGTCACGGTGTCCGTGCGGCCGTGCGCGCCGGCCACCTCCATGGAGAGCAGGCTGCCCGCCCCGCGGTGGCTGTGGCTGAAGCCCAGCAGGGCGACGACACCGGCGGCGATGACCTCCAGGACGAGGAAGACGCCGGTGATCCAGGCGTTGGCACGCAGGTCGAGCAGGCCGGCGAGGGTGGCGAGGAACATGACGCCGGCGCCGGCCAGGGACGGGTCGAGGTGGACGATCGGGGAGAGGTAGTCCGCGGTGCCCAGCGCGATGACGGGCGGCACGATCATCACGACCAGCAGGGACAGCACGAACACCAGCCAGCCGGCGAGCCGGCCGGCCATCGTCGACACCATGGCGTACTCGCCGCCCGCGCTGGGGATGAGGGTGCCCAGCTCGGAGTAGCAGAACGCCACGGCGATGCAGAGGAGGGAGCCGATGGCGATCGTCAGGGCGGTGGCGGTGCCCAGGGAGCCGAACAGGTCGGGGACGACCACGAAGAGCGTGGAGGCGGGCGTGACGCAGGACAGCGTCAGCAGCGTGCCGCCGACGACGCCGATGGAACGCTTGAGCTTCTGGGGGCCGGCGGGGTCCTCCGGGACGGTCGTCCCGGCAGAACGGAGCGTGTCGGTCATGCGGCGGGTTCCGATCGGCTGGTGCGGCTGGGAGTGGGTCCGGGAGCGCCGTCGCCTCCGGCGGCTCGTCGTACGCCCGTCTCGTCCGCTCCCGGCGCCGCCTAGCGAACCCTGACGAAAACCGTCACGTCAATGGCTGTTTACCTGCGGAATCCGCACTTCGGAACGGTCCTGCGTCGCATCGCTTTCCCAGGTCGCGAAGCCCTGTGGGTGCAACCGATAAGCCACTCTCATACATGACCTTGTTTTCGAAGGACATTCCCCATCCACTCCTTCACTGCCCGTTTCATCACACGGGAACGGGAACCGCAGCGGAGGTGGCGAAAAAATGTCAGGCCGTCCGGTGTCCGGACGGCCTGACGGGAAAGTGCCGTGACGCTCGGGCGACGGTCAGTGGTTGCGCGGGAAGCCCAGGTCGACGCCCGCCGGGGCGTCGGCCGGGTCGGGCCAGCGGGTGGTGACGACCTTGCCGCGGGTGTAGAAGTGCGTGCCGTCGTTGCCGTAGACGTGGTGGTCGCCGAAGAGGGAGTCCTTCCAGCCGCCGAAGGAGTGGTAGCCGACGGGGACCGGGATCGGGACGTTCACGCCGACCATGCCCGCCTCGACCTCCAGCTGGAAGCGGCGGGCCGCGCCGCCGTCCCGGGTGAAGATCGCCGTGCCGTTGCCGAAGGGGGAGGCGTTGATGAGGGCCACGCCCTCCTCGTAGGTCTCCGCGCGCAGCACGCACAGCACCGGGCCGAAGATCTCGTCCCGGTAGGCCTGCGCCGTGGTCGGCACCCTGTCGAGCAGCGAGATGCCGATCCAGTGGCCGTCCTCGTGGCCGTCGACGGTGAAGCCGGTGCCGTCGAGGACGACCTCGCACCCCTCGGCCGCCGCGTTCTCCACGTAGGAGGCGACCTTGTCACGGTGGGCCCTGGTGATCAGCGGGCCCATTTCGCTGGCCGGGTCGTTGCCGGGACCGATCCTGATCTTCTCGGCACGCTCGCGGATCCTCTCCACCAGCGCGTCGCCGATGGCACCGACCGCGACGACCGCGGAGATCGCCATGCAGCGCTCGCCGGCGGAGCCGTAGGCCGCGCTGACCGCCGCGTCCGCCGCCGCGTCCAGGTCGGCGTCCGGCAGCACCAGCATGTGGTTCTTGGCGCCGCCGAGGGCCTGCACCCGCTTGCCGTGGGCGGAGGCGGTGGCGTGGATGTGGCGGGCGATCGGGGTCGAGCCGACGAAGGAGACCGCCTTGACGTCCGGGTGCTCCAGGAGGCGGTTGACGGCCGTCCTGTCGCCGTGGACGACGTTGAAGACGCCGTCGGGCAGGCCGGCCTCGGCCAGCAGCTCGGCGATCCGGACGGAGGCCGACGGGTCCTTCTCGCTCGGCTTGAGCACGAACGTGTTGCCGCACGCGATGGCGATCGGGAACATCCACATCGGGACCATCGCCGGGAAGTTGAACGGCGTGATGCCGGCGACGACGCCGAGCGGCTGGCGGATCGAGGCCACGTCCACGCGGCTGGCCACCTGGGTGGACAGCTCGCCCTTCAGCTGGACGCTGATGCCGCAGGCCAGGTCGACGATCTCCAGGCCGCGCGCGACCTCGCCGAGCGCGTCGGAGTGCACCTTGCCGTGCTCGGCGGTGATCAGCCCGGCGATCTCGTCGCGGTGGGCGTCCAGCAGCGCGCGGAACGCGAACAGGACGCCGGTCCGCTGGGCCAGCGAGGAGTGGCCCCAGGTGCGGTAGGCGTCCTTGGCCGCGGCGACGGCGGCGTCCACCTCCTCGGCGGAGGCGAACGCGACCCTCGTGGTGACCGCGCCGGTCGCCGGGTCGGTGACCGGCCCGTACGTGCCCGACGCGCCCTCGACGGCCTTGCCGCCGATCCAGTGGTTGACGGTCCTCGTCATGCCCAGCAACTCCTTCTACACGTGGCGGCGTCGGGTCGAGACGTGTCGTTCGTACAGCTCACGCGCCTTGACCGCCGACGGTCGGGTCGCGGTCTCGGCCACGGGGACATCCCACCAGGCCTGGGCCCCGGGCGCGCCCGACACAGTGTCGGACGTTTCGGTCTCCACGTAGACACATGTGGCGGTGTCGGCGGCCCGCGCCTCGGCCAGTGCCGCGCCCAGCTCCCCCACGGTCCGCGCGCGCAGCACCCGCAGCCCGAGGCTGGCCGCGTTGGCGGCCAGGTCGACGGGGAGCGGGGCCCCGGTGTAGGTGCCGTCCGGGGCCGGGAAGCGGTAGGCGGTGCCGAACCGCTCGGCGCCCACCGCCTCCGACAGGCCGCCGATCGACGCGTACCCGTGGTTCTGCACCAGCACGACCTTGATCGCGACACCCTCCTGGACGGCGGTCACGATCTCCGTCGGCATCATCAGGTAGGTGCCGTCGCCGACCAGCGCCCACACGTTCCGCTCGGGCGCGGCCAGCTTCACGCCGATCGCCGCCGGGATCTCGTAGCCCATGCAGGAGTAGCCGTACTCCAGGTGGTACTGGTCCCGGGAGCGGGTCCGCCACAGTTTGTGCAGGTCGCCGGGGAGCGAGCCGGCCGCGTTGACGATGACGTCGGACTCGTCCACCAGGGCGTCCAGGGCCCCGATCACCTGCGGCTGGGTCGGGCGCGCGTCCGGTCCGGCGGCCTCGAAGCAGGCGTCGACCCGCTGTTCCCAGTGTTCCTTGCCCCCGGTGTACTCCTCGACGTAGGAGTCGGCGACCCGGTACCCGTGCGCGCGGAGGGCCCCGGTCAGCTCGCCCAGGGCGGCGCGGGCGTCCGCGACCAGCGGCAGCCCGGCCAGCTTGTGGGCGTCGAAGGGCGCGATGCTGAGGTTGAGGAAGCGGACCCCCGGGTTGCCGAAGAGGGTGCCGGAGGCGGTGGTGAAGTCGGTGTACCGGGTGCCCACGCCGATCACCAGGTCCGCGGTGCGGGCGAGCCCGTCGGCGGTCGCGGTGCCGGTGTGGCCGATGCCGCCGACGTCCTGCGGGTGGTCGTGGCGCAGGGAGCCCTTGCCGGCCTGGGTGGAGGCGACCGGGATGCCGGTGGCCTCGGCGAAGCCGGCGAGGGCCGCCTCGGCACGGCTGTGGTGGACCCCGCCGCCCGCGACGACCAGCGGCCTGCGGGCCGCCCGGACCGCCCGGACCGCCTCCGCCAGCTCGGCCGGGTCCGCGGCGGGGCGCCGTACGGTCCACACGCGCTCGGCGAAGAACTCCTCCGGCCAGTCGTACGCCTCGGCCTGCACGTCCTGCGGCAGGGCGAGGGTGACCGCGCCGGTCTCCACCGGGTCGGTGAGGACCCGCACGGCCTGGAGCGCGGACGGGATCAGCTGCTCGGGGCGGGTGACGCGGTCGAAGTACCGCGAGACCGGGCGCAGGGTGTCGTTGACCGAGACGTCGCCCGCCCAGGGGACTTCGAGCTGCTGGAGGACCGGGTCGGCGGGGCGGGTGGCGAAGACGTCGCCGGGCAGGAGCAGGACCGGGAGGTGGTTGACCGTGGCCAGGGCCGCGCCGGTGACCAGGTTGGTGGCGCCCGGGCCGATGGAGGTCGTGACCGCGTGGGTGGACAGGCGGTTGCACTGGCGGGCGTAGCCGACCGCGGCGTGCACCATGGCCTGCTCGTTGCGGCCCTGGTGGTAGGGCATCACGTCGGCGTACTCGACGAGGGCCTGGCCGATCCCGGCGACGTTGCCGTGGCCGAAGATGCCCCAGGTGGCGCCGATCAGCCGCCGCCGCTCGCCGTCCCGCTCCGTGTACTGGGCGGCGAGGAAGCGGACCAGGGCCTGGGCGACCGTGAGCGTCGTGGTCGGGGCGGTCACCGGTATCCCCCCGTCGTCCCCACGTGGTCCGGGTGGAAGCGGATCCGCCACTCCCGCGTCCCGCCGGGGCCGGCCATGACGTTGAGGTAGTACAGGTCGTGACCGGGCTGGGCGATGGACGGGCCGTGCCATCCGTCGGGGACGAGGACGGCGTCGCCGGAGCGGACCTCGGCGAGGACGTCGGACCCGCCCTCGCGCGAGGGGAACACCCGCTGGTAGCCGACGCCGTTCGGGCCGTCGACCTCGAAGTAGTAGATCTCCTCCAGCTCGCACTCCTCGCCCGGTCGGTGCTCGTCGTGCTTGTGCGGCGGGTACGAGGACCAGTTGCCGCCGGGGGTGACCACCTCCACGGCGATCAGCCGGTCGCAGGCGAAGGCGTCGGCGGAGGCGAAGTTGCGCACCCGGCGCGCGCAGGAGCCGCTGCCGCGCTGCTCGACGGGAACCTCCGGCGCGGGGCCGTAGCGGGCGGGGAGTCGTCGCTCGCACTTCGCTCCTGCCAGAGCGAAGCGGCCTCCCGCGCCGGAGGCGATCAGGACCCGGGCGTCCCGGGGCGCGTACGCGAAGTCGGACACCGACGCGAACACGCTTTTCCGGCCCAGGAGTTGGAACTCTTCATCGTCCACTCGAACGGTACATGCGCCTTCCAGCGGAAGCACGATCCACTCGCTGTCCCCGGTGGTGAACGCGTGGCTGCCGCCGGGCGGCAACTCGGTCACGCGCAGACTGCCGTACGTCCAGCCGGCCACTTCGGGACCGATGTCGACGGCGTACCGGGCGTTCGCGGTCGCGCCCCTGGGCAGGTGCAGATCGGTGCTGGTCACAGGCCCCTCACAACAGTCCTACGGCGGTGTCCACGGCGGCGGCCACGTCGCCGTCCGCCGGATACAGCAGTGAGCGGCCGGCCACCAGGCCGCGCACGGTGGGCAGCCGCAGCGCGCCACGCCACTTCTCGTACGCGGCGGCCCGGTCCCCGGGTGAGTCGCCGACGTCCCCGCCGAGCAGCACGGCCGGCAGGGTCGAGGTCTCCATGACCCGGGCCATGTCGTCGGGGTTCTCGGTGACGGGCACCTTCAACCAGGTGTAGGCGGAGGAACCGCCGAGACCGGAGGCGATGGCGAGGGACCGGATGACCGCCTCGGCGGACAGGTCGTTGCGCAGCCGGCCCTCGGGGGTGCGGCGGCTGATGAACGGCTCCACGAAGACGGGGAGCCGGCGGGCGGCCATGGCGTCGACGGCGCGGGCGGTGGCCTCCAGGGTGGCCAGGGAGCCCGGGTCGTCGTAGTCGATGCGCAGCAGCAGTTTGCCGGCGTCGAAGCCGAGGCGCTCGATGTCCTCGGGACGGTGGCCGGTGAAGCGGTCGTCCAGTTCGAAGCGGGCGCCCTGCAGGCCGCCGCGGTTCATGGAGCCCATGACGACCTTGTGGTCGAGGGCGCCGAGCAGGAGCAGGTCGTCCAGGATGTCGGCGGTGGCGAGGACGCCGTCGACGCCGGGCCGGGACAGCGCCAGGCAGAGGCGCTCCAGCAGGCCGGCGCGGTTGGCCATGGCGAGGTTGCGGTCACCGACGCCGAGCGCCCCGCGGGCCGGGTGGTCGGCGGCGACGATCACCAGCCGGCCGCCGCCGTCCAGCAGGGGCCGGCGGGGGCGGCGGGCGGCGGCCTCGGCGACGGCCTCGGGGTGGTGGACGCGGGCGTGGACCAGCGCGGAGACGTCGACCCGCGGGTGCGCCGCGTCCTCGCGGGTGCTCGCCGTGCCCTCGCCACGGGTGCGCCCGGGGCCGGCCGCCGCGCCGTCCGCGTGGTGGGCTCCGGCGGCCCGGCCCGCCCTCACCGCACCGCTCCCGCCTCGAGCGCGGCGGCCACCTCGTCCGGGGTGGGCATCGCCGAGGAGCACTCCAGGCGGGAGGCGACGATGGCGCCGGCCGCGTTGGCGTACCGCATGGTGGTCTCCAGGTCCCAGCCGGCCAGCAGCCCGTGGCAGAGGGCGCCGCCGAAGGCGTCCCCGGCGCCCAGTCCGTTGAGGACGGTGACCGGCAGGGGCGGGACCTCGGCGGTCGTGCCCTCGCGGGTCACGGCGAGGACGCCCTTGGGGCCCTGCTTGACCACGGCCGTCCCGACCCCGGCGGCGAGCAGCGCGCGGGCCGCCTCGTGGGGTTCGCGGACGCCGGTGGCGACCTCGACCTCGTCCAGGTTGCCGACGGCCACCGTGGCGTGGCGCAGGGCCTCGGCGTAGAAGGGGCGGGCGGCGCCGGGGTCCTGCCAGAACATGGGCCGCCAGTCGAGGTCGAAGACCGTCGTACCGGACCCGGCGCGGTGGGCGAGGGCCGCCAGGGTGGCCGTGCGGCTCGGTTCCTCGCTCAGGCCGGTGCCGGTCACCCAGAAGATGCGGGCCCCGCGCACGGCGTCCAGGTCCAGGTCGCGGACGTCGATCTCCAGGTCGGGGGCCTTGGGCCGGCGGTAGAAGTAGAGCGGGAAGTCGTCCGGCGGGAAGACCTCGCAGAAGGTGACCGGGGTGGGCAGGCCGGCCACCGGGGTGACCCAGCGGTCGTCGACGCCGAAGCCGCGCAGGGCCTCGCGCGCGTAGGTGCCGAACGGATCGTCCCCGGTGCGGGTGATCACCGCGGCGCGCCGGCCGAGGCGGGCCGCGGCGACCGCGACGTTGGTCGCCGACCCGCCGAGGAACTTGCCGAAGGTGGTGACCCGGGCGAGCGGGACGCCGGTCTGCAACGGGTAGAGGTCGACTCCGATCCGCCCCATGGTGATCAGGTCGTGGCCCATCGGCTTCCCTTCGTCGTGGCCCTCCCGGGCTTTCTAGTCCTGCCTGCGGAAGGCTGTCAACGTGTTGTCCGGACATTCGGACCAGGTCTTGACACCCTTTCCACCGCCCCGCACGCTGACGGCCATGACGTCGTCGCCACCCTCCTCACTCTCCCGCATCCGGATCGGATCGGCGCCCGACTCGTGGGGCGTGTGGTTCCCGGACGACCCACGACAGGTCCCCTGGCGGCGTTTCCTCGACGAGGTCGCCGCGTCCGGCTACGAGTGGATCGAGCTGGGCCCCTACGGCTACCTCCCGACCGACCCGGCCGTACTCGCCGAGGAGACCGCCCGGCGCGGCCTGAAGGTGTCGGCCGGCACCGTCTTCACCGGCCTGCACCACGGCGCGGCCGTGTGGGACGACACCTGGGCGCACGTCTCCCGCGTCGCCGCGCTGACCCGGGCGACGGGCGCCCGCCACCTCGTCGTCATCCCCGCCTTCTGGCGCGACGACAGGACGGGCCGGATCCTGGAGCCGTCCACGCTGACGCCGGAGCAGTGGCGGAACCTGACCTCGCTGACCGAGCGGCTGGGGCGGGAGGTGCGGGAGCGGTACGGCCTCACGGCCGTCGTCCACCCGCACGCCGACACCCACATCGACAGCGAGGAGAACGTCACCCGCTTCCTCGACGGCACCGACTCCGGCCTGGTGTCGCTCTGCCTGGACACCGGGCACTACGCCTACTGCGGCGGGGACAGCGTCGAGCTCATCGAGACCTACGGCGAGCGGATCGGCTACCTGCACCTGAAGCAGGTGGACCCGCAGATCCTGGCCGACGTGCGGGCGCAGGGCACGCCGTTCGGGCCGGCGGTCGCCCGGGGAGTGATGTGCGAGCCGCCGTCCGGCGTGCCCGCGCTGGGTCCGGTGCTGGAGGCGGCGCAGCGCCTGGACGTCGACCTGTTCGCGATCGTCGAGCAGGACATGTACCCGTGCGAGCCGGACCGGCCGCTGCCGATCGCCCGGCGGACGCGGGCGTTCCTGCGCTCGTGCGGGGCGTGACCGGCGCACGGCTTCCCTGCGCGACCCGGGGTGCGGCGGCGCCCGCGGCCCGCCCCGCCCGTCCGTCCACGCGTGCGCCCGCCCGTCGGGGAGCGGGTGGTTCCGGGCCGCCGTGTCAACACACCCCGCCCACGAACCGGCACACATCTTTGCCGCGATTGCGTCACAAACAACCCCCTTCCGTCACACATGTCCTGCTTGCGCAAGCCGGTCGTCACACCCGGTCAACGACCGGTTCCCCTTGGTCACCGCTCCTCGTTGGCCCGGCACAGGGCTGGTGATCGCCAGCGCAGTGCCCGGCTCCCCCGACGGCCGTTCCCAGGCCGCCGCCGCGGCGCGTGCAGGGAGGTGCACGACATGACCGACCGAAGGCTCTGGTCGTACAAGGACATCGCGGCGCACATCCGGGTGCAGCCGGACACCGTACGGTCCTACCGCAAACACGGCCTGCTGCCCCCGCCCGACCACGTCGAGGGCGGCAAGCCCTACTGGTACGCCGACACCGTCCGCGCCTGGGTCGCCTCCCGGCCGGGCAACCGGGGCCGCAGGGACACCTGACCGGCGCCCCCGACCCCCCGCACCCGTGTCCCGTCCGCGCGGGGCGGACACCGGTGCGCGGGGGCTCGGTTCCAGGACTCGATCACGGTGACCCCGGCTCCCGGAGCCGTGCCCGTCGCCGCCGGTGCCGCCGGGCCGCGTCCAGGCCGAGGGTGGAGGTCACCAGCAGGTCGGGGCGCAGGACACCGGAGCGGACGAGCTGGAGCATGCCGGGGGAGGCGTGGGCGGCCATGCCGTGGCTGCCGGGGATCTCCAGCTCCAGGGCGACGGCGCGGGCCAGCGGGACGGGGGTGGTGCCCTCCGGCGAGGGCAGCAGGCCCACCTGGCCGCGCCGGCCCCGGCGGCGCAGGCAGTTCACGGAGGCCGCGCAGGTGGCGGGAGACCCGAGGGCGTCCAGGGAGAGACGGGCGCCGCCCCCGGTCGGCTCACGGACGGCCGCCGTGTCGGGCGCGTCCGCCGCGTCCACGCACCGCGCCGCGCCGAACGTCCGCGCCAGGTCGAGGGCGCCGGGCGCCACGCCGACGGCGACCACCCGGGCGCCCGGGGCCGTCGCGATCATGACCGCGGACGGCGCAGGTCGAGTGAGTCGGCCCGGTGGCCGAGCAGGATCAGCGCCGCCGGGAGCAGGACGAGGGCGGCGGCCGCGGCGAGCAGGACGACGGCGATGCCGGCGCAGGCGAAGGACCGCAGGAAGTACTGCGGGAAGACCATCATGGCGGCCGGGGACACCGCGACGGTGAGGGCGGAGAACAGGGCCGTGCGGCCGGCCGTGCGCAGCGTGGCGCCGATGGCGGTCCGCGGGTCGGCGCCGGTGGACAGCTCCTCGCGGTAGCGGCGGACGATGAACAGCGCGCAGTCGACGGCCGGGCCGAGGCCCGGGGCGGTGGTGAGGTTCGGCGCGAAGACCGGGACGTCGGTGAACGTCGTCAGGCCGCGCAGCACCGCGCTCGTCCCGAGGATGGCGACGATGCCGATGCCCAGCGGCAGCAGGGCCGCGATCGCGCCGCCGAAGACCATGACCAGCAGCACCAGCGTGATCGGCAGGGCGATCCGCCCGGGCGGGCGGGCGACCCGGCACCGGCGCCCCGTCCGGGCCCCGCACCCCGCCGCCGGCGCACGGGGACCCTCCTTGGAGAGGTACCCCCTAGGGGTATACTGTGAGCAGGGTGGAGTCCCGTCGCGGGCCCCACCCGCCCCACCCGCCCCACCCGCCCCACCCGCCCCGACGAGGAGTAATGACATGAGCGCCCAGACCGACACCCCGGGCCCCGTCACCACCGTCTACAAGGTGACCGGCATGAGCTGCGGCCACTGCGAGGGCTCCGTCTCCGGGGAGATCTCCCAGATCCCCGGGGTCGGCTCGGTGAAGGCCGTCGCGTCGACCGGCGAGGTGACCGTCGTCTCCGAGGCGCCGCTCGACGACGAGGCCGTCCGCGCCGCCGTGGACGAGGCCGGCTTCGAGCTGGCCGGCCGGGCCTGAGCCTCCCCCGGCCCCTCACCCACCTTTCCCCGACCGGGCCGTGCCGACCAGCTGATACTGGATCCGTACGGCCCGGTCCGATGTCTGGAGTCCGGACATGACGAGCAGCACCACCGAGACAGCGCCCGCGCCGGCCGGCTCCTTCGGGGTCGAGCTGCGCATCGGCGGGATGACCTGCGCCTCCTGCGCCGCACGGGTGGAGAAGAAGCTCAACCGCATGGACGGGGTGAGCGCCACCGTGAACTACGCGACGCAGAAGGCGAGGGTCACCTGCTCCGGGGACGTCCGGGTCGCCGACCTGATCGCCACCGTGGAACGGACCGGTTACACCGCCGAGGAGCCCCCGCCACCGGAGCCCGGACCGGAGGCGGGGGCCGGGCCGGAGGCGGGGGCCGGGCCGGAGGCGGGGGCCGGGCCAGGGCCGGACCGGGACGGGGACCCCGGGCTCGGCGCCCTGCGGCAGCGCCTGCTCGTCTCGGCGCTGCTGGCCGCCCCGGTCGTGCTGCTCGCCATGGTCCCCGCACTGCAGTTCGACAACTGGCAGTGGCTCTCGCTCACGCTGGCCGCGCCGGTCGTCGTCTGGGGCGGCCTGCCCTTCCACCGCGCCGCCTGGACCAACGCCCGGCACGGCGCCGCCACCATGGACACGCTGGTCTCGGTCGGCACGCTGGCCGCGTTCGGCTGGTCGCTGTGGGCCCTGTTCCTCGGGGACGCGGGCGCGCCCGGCCTGCACGACGAGTTCCGGTTCACCGTCTCCCGCATGGACGGCGCCTCCACGATCTACCTGGAGGTCGCCGCGGGGGTCGTCGCCCTGATCCTGCTCGGCCGCTACCTGGAGGCCCGCTCCAAGCGGCGCGCCGGGGCGGCCCTGCGGGCGCTCATGGAGCTGGGCGCCAGGGACGTGACGGTCCTGCGGCACGAGGGCGGAGGCGAGGGGCCGCCGGCCCCGCGCGAGGTGCGGGTGCCGGTGGCGTCCCTGGCGGTGGGCGACCGGTTCGTGGTCCGGCCCGGGGAGAAGATCGCCACCGACGGCACGGTCGTCGAGGGCGTCTCCGCGGTCGACGCCTCCATGCTGACCGGCGAGTCGGTGCCGGTGGACGTCGGCCCCGGCGACCGGGTCACCGGCGCCACGGTCAACGCGGGCGGCCGGCTGGTGGTCGAGGCGACCGGGGTCGGCGCCGACACCCGGCTCGCCCGGATGGCGAAACTGGTGGAGGACGCGCAGAACGGCAAGGCCGGGGTCCAGCGGCTCGCCGACCGGGTCTCCGCCGTCTTCGTCCCCGTCGTCGTCCTCCTGGCGCTCGGCACCTTCGCCGGCCGGCTCACCCTCACCGGGGACACCGCCGGCGCCTTCACGGCCGCCGTCGCCGTCCTGATCATCGCCTGCCCCTGCGCGCTGGGCCTGGCCACGCCGACCGCGCTCATGGTCGGCACCGGCCGCGGTGCCCAGCTCGGCATCCTCATCAAGGGCCCCGAGGTGCTGGAGTCCACGCGCCGCGTCGACACGGTCGTGCTGGACAAGACCGGCACCGTCACCACCGGCCGGATGACCCTCCAGGAGGTGTACGCCGCCGACGGCGAGGACGAGAAGCAGGTGCTGCGGCTCGCCGGCGCCCTGGAGCACGCCTCCGAGCACCCGGTCGCCCGGGCGGTCGCCGCCGGCGCCGGGGAGCGCGTCGGGGCGCTGCCCGGCGTCGACCGCTTCGAGAACGTCCCCGGACGGGGCGTGCGCGGGCGGGTGGAGGGCCACGAGGTGGCCGTGGGCCGCCTGTACGAGGAGCTGCCGCCGGAGATCGCCCGCGCCCGCCGGGAGGCCGAGCGGGCGGGCCGCACGGCCGTGCCGGTCGGCTGGGACGGGCGGGTCCGCGGTCTCCTCGCCGTCGCCGACGCGGTCAAGGGGACCAGCGCCGAGGCGGTGCGCGAGCTGCGCGCGCTGGGGCTCGCGCCGGTACTGCTCACCGGGGACAACCGGACGGTCGCCGAGGCGGTCGCGCGGGAGGTCGGCATCGACGAGGTGATCGCCGAGGTGCTCCCCGAGGACAAGGTGGACGTCGTGCGGCGCCTGCAGGGCGAGGGACGGACCGTGGCCATGGTCGGCGACGGGGTCAACGACGCGGCGGCGCTGGCCACCGCCGACCTGGGGCTCGCCCTGGGGACCGGGACCGACGCGGCGATCGAGGCCGGCGACCTGACCCTGGTGCGCGGCGACCTCAGGGCGGCGGCGGACGCCATCCGGCTCGCCCGGCGCACCCTCACCACCATCAAGGGCAACCTGGTGTGGGCGTTCGGCTACAACGTGGCCGCGCTGCCGCTGGCCGCCGCCGGGCTGCTGAACCCGATGATCGCCGGAGCGGCGATGGCCTTCTCCTCGGTCTTCGTGGTGACCAACAGTCTGCGGCTGCGCACCTTCCGCTGAAGCGGCCGGGGTCGCCCGGAGTTCGTCCCGGTTGAAGCACCGATTCCCCTGGAGTCCGGCGCGCGCCTCACATAAGCTCTTCACAAGGCTCGCGCCTCATCCTTACGCTGGAGTTCCGATCGCCGTATCGGTGCTCTTGCGCGCTTATGGGACACATGCAAGAGACGCAGATCACAGTGATGCGAACGTAACCATCGAAGGGCTTCGAAGGTCTAAGTTGGCGATGTCAGAACAGCGTCTTGGGGGGCGCTGCCTGGCATCCGGGGATGTCTTGGGGGACTTCTCCGGATAGGGGTACCTCCCTGCTCGACCGAAGGCGAGAGCCGGGAGGAGCGTTGCCGGGGCACGTACACCGGGAAGCTTTGAGCGGCCCTCCCTGCGTGCGCTGTCCCGGCAGATCGCACCGCATCACCGGAGTGCGACGAGTTTTGCTCGTTGTGCTCAGACAGCGATTCAGGCGCTGTCCTCTCCGAGCGCCCGGCCGGATCCCGTGGGGGGAATCCGCACCGGGACACGGGAAGGCGCCCTGGACGCCGGCCCGTGGGGGGACCGGCGCTTCAGGGCGCCTTCTGCTGTGCGTGTGCCGCCACCGGCGGGATACGCCCGCCGTGCCCGTTCGAGGGCCCGCCCGTCGGGCAGGCCCTCGCGGCCGGCGGGGTCAGCGCTCCTCGACCGGGACGAAGTCCCGCTCCACCACGCCGGTGTAGATCTGGCGCGGACGGCCGATGCGGGAGCCCGGCTCCTTGATCATCTCGTGCCACTGGGCGATCCATCCCGGCAGCCGGCCGAGGGCGAACAGGACCGTGAACATCTCGGTCGGGAAGCCCATGGCCCGGTAGATCAGGCCGGTGTAGAAGTCGACGTTCGGGTAGAGCTTGCGCTCGACGAAGTAGTCGTCGGAGAGGGCGTGCTCCTCCAGCTTGAGGGCGATGTCGAGCAGCTCGTCCTCCTTGCCCAGGGCGGAGAGCACGTCGTGCGCGGCGGCCTTGATGATCTTGGCGCGCGGGTCGAAGTTCTTGTAGACCCGGTGGCCGAAGCCCATCAGGCGGACGCCGTCCTCCTTGTTCTTCACCTTGCGGATGAAGGTGTCGACGTCGCCGCCGGAGTCGCGGATGCCCTCCAGCATCTCCAGCACGGACTGGTTGGCGCCGCCGTGCAGCGGGCCCCACAGCGCGTTGATGCCGGCCGAGATCGACGCGAACATGTTGGCCTGCGAGGAGCCGACCAGGCGGACCGTGGAGGTCGAGCAGTTCTGCTCGTGGTCCGCGTGCAGGATCAGCAGCTTGTCCAGCGCGGACACCACGACCGGGTCCAGCTCGTACTCGTCCGCCGGCACCGAGAAGGTCATGCGCAGGAAGTTCTCGACGTAGCCGAGGTCGTTGCGCGGGTAGACGAACGGGTGGCCGATCGACTTCTTGTACGCGTAGGCCGCGATCGTCGGGAGCTTGGCGAGCAGGCGGATCGTGGAGAGGTTGCGCTGCGTCTCGTCGAAGGGGTTGTGGCTGTCCTGGTAGAAGGTGGACAGCGCCGAGACGACCGAGGACAGCATCGCCATCGGGTGGGCGTCGCGCGGGAAGCCCTTGTAGAAGTTCTTGACGTCCTCGTGCAGCAGGGTGTGCCGCGTGATGTCGTTCTTGAACGTCGTCAGCTCGTCGACGGTCGGCAGCTCGCCGTTGATCAGCAGGTAGGCCACCTCGAGGAAGGTGGAGCGCTCGGCCAGCTGCTCGATGGGGTAGCCGCGGTAGCGGAGGATCCCCGCCTCGCCGTCGAGGTAGGTGACGGCGGATTTGTAGGCGGCCGTGTTGCCGTAACCGCTGTCCAGAGTCACCAGACCGGTCTGGGCGCGGAGCTTCCCGATGTCGAAGCCCTTGTCGCCGACGGTGCTGTCGACCACCGGGTAGGTGTACTCGCCGTCGCCGTACCGCAGTACTACAGAGTTGTCGCTCACGTCTTCCCTCACCGACGTAGTGCCTCATCTTCGAGGTGCCCTGACTGTCTCTACCATCCCCCATTTGGCTCAGGAGAGTGCACTCGGGGTCGACCATTGGGCCTATTGGCGGCACTCAGTGCCGCCAACCTGTTCATCCTGCCCCACCTGGAGCGGCATCTGGAAGTGCTCTGTGACCTTCACGACTCATTTGATCGATCATTTTTCACGATGCGGGCCCCCACCCCCGGCCGGGGCCGGTCAGGAGCCGCGCAACCGGAAGTCCAGAGCCGTGCAGCGCCGCCCCGCTGACACCGTGCGTACCGCCTGGCCGATCGCCTTGCGTGAACCGACGAGCACGACCAGCCGTTTCGCCCGCGTCACGGCCGTATACAGCAGGTTCCGCTGGAGCATCATCCATGCCCCGGTGGTGACGGGGATCACCACGGCGGGATATTCACTTCCCTGCGAGCGGTGGATGGTGACCGCGTACGCGTGCGCCAGCTCGTCCAGTTCGTCGAATTCGTACGGTACCTCCTCGTCCTCGTCCGTCAGCACCGTCAGGCGCTGGTCGACCGGGTCGAGCGAGGTGACCACGCCCACGGTGCCGTTGAAGACACCGTTCTTCCCCTTCTCGTAATTGTTGCGGATCTGGGTGACCTTGTCGCCGACGCGGAAGACCCGGCCGCCGAACCGCTTCTCCGGCAGGTCGGGCCGGGCGGGGGTGACGGCCTGCTGGAGCAGGCCGTTGAGGGTGCCGGCGCCGGCCGGGCCGCGGTGCATCGGCGCGAGCACCTGCACGTCGCGGCGCGGGTCGAGGCCGAACTTGGCCGGAATGCGCCGGGCTGCCACGTCCACGGTGAGCCGGCCGGCCGCCTCCGTGTCGTCCTCCACGAAGAGGAAGAAGTCCTTCAGGCCGTCGGTGAGCGGGTGCTGCCCGGAGTTGATCCGGTGCGCGTTGGTGACGACCCCGGACTGCTGGGCCTGGCGGAAGACCCGGGTGAGCCGCACGGCCGGGACCGGGCTGCCGTCGGCCAGCAGGTCCCGCAGCACCTCCCCCGCGCCGACGCTGGGCAACTGGTCGACGTCCCCGACGAACAGCAGGTGGGCACCCGGCGGTACGGCCTTCACCAGTTTGTTGGCGAGCAGCAGGTCCAGCATGGACGCCTCGTCCACGACCACCAGGTCGGCGTCCAGCGGGCGGTCCCGGTCGTAGGCCGCGTCACCGCCGGGCTTCAGCTCCAGCAGGCGGTGCACGGTGCGGGCCTCGGCGCCGGTCAGCTCGGCCAGGCGCTTGGCGGCGCGGCCGGTGGGGGCGGCCAGCAGCACCTTGGCCTGCTTGGCGCGGGCCAGCTCCACGACCGAACGGACCGTGAAGGACTTGCCGCAGCCGGGGCCTCCGGTGAGCACGGCGACCTTCTCGGTCAGCGCGAGCCGCACCGCGGCCTCCTGCTCGGGCGCGAGGTCGGCGCCGGTGCGGCCCCGGAGCCAGCCGAGCGCCTTGTCCCAGGCGACGTCCCGGAAGGCGGGCATCCGGTCCTCCCGCGTGCGCAGCAGGCGCAGCACCTGGGCGGAGAGGGAGAGTTCGGCGCGGTGGAAGGGCACCAGGTAGACGGCGGTGACGGGTTCGGCGTCGCCGTCGGGCCCGGGCACCCTCTCCCGGACGACCCCCGGTTCCCCGCCGTCCGGCGGCGGCCCGGCCAGCTCCGCGAGGCACTCGATGACCAGGCCGGTGTCGACCTGGAGCAGCTTCACCGCGTCCGCGATCAGCCGCTCCTCGGGCAGGAAGCAGTGGCCCTGGTCGGTGGACTGCGACAGCGCGTACTGCAGGCCCGCCTTGACGCGCTCCGGGCTGTCGTGCGGGATGCCGACGGACTGGGCGATTCTGTCGGCGGTGAGGAAGCCGATGCCCCAGACGTCGGCGGCCAGCCGGTAGGGCTGGTTGCGCACCACGGAGATCGACGCGTCGCCGTACTTCTTGTAGATCCGCACCGCGATGGACGTCGACACCTCGACGGTCTGGAGGAAGAGCATGACCTCCTTGATCGCCTTCTGCTCCTCCCAGGCGTCGGCGATCTTCTTCGTCCGCTTCGGGCCGAGGCCGGGCACCTCGATCAGCCGCCCCGGCTCCTCCTCGATGATCTTGAGGGTGTCCAGGCCGAAGTGCTGGGTGATCCGGTCGGCGAAGACCGGGCCGATGCCCTTGACCAGCCCGGAGCCCAGGTAGCGGCGGATGCCCTGGACGGTGGCGGGCAGGAGGGTCGTGTAGTTCTCCACCTGGAACTGCTTGCCGTACTGGGGGTGGGACCCCCAGCGGCCCTCCATGCGCAGGGACTCGCCGACCTGGGCGCCGAGCAGCGCGCCGACCACCGTGAGCAGGTCGTCGCCGCCGCGCCCGGTGTCGACCCGGGCGACCGTGTAGCCGTTCTCCTCGTTGGCGTACGTGATCCGTTCCAGTACGCCTTCGAGCACGGCGAGCCGTCGTTCGCCCGTGGAGTTCCCCGCCTGTTGCGCCATGGTCCGACGGTACCGGGGGCCTGTGACACATCACGATCCGGTCTCGGGTCTTGCGCCGGTTCGTGTAATCGATTCCAATCCTTGCTGGAACGTGGATGTAATCGATTCCACGCGTTCACCGACGAACACATTCCACCGGTCACGAGTTCCACGAGGAGGTGGAGCCGGCGATGGCGAGCATCAAGGACGTCGCCGCCGCGGCGGGCGTCTCCGTCGCCACGGTGTCGCGCGTCCTGAACGAGCGCCCGTCGGTCAGTGCGGACGCGCGCACGCGCGTGCTGGCCGCCGTCGAGGCGCTGGGCTACCGCCCGAACGCCGTCGCCCGTTCCCTGCGCACCGACCAGACCCGCACCCTCGGGCTGGTCATCAGCGACGTGCTCAACCCGTACTTCACGGAACTGGCGCGCTCCGTCGAGGAAGAGGCCCGCGCGCTCGGCTACAGCGTGGTCATCGGCAACGCCGACGAGCGCCCCGACCTCCAGGACCACCACGTGCGGACCCTCCTGGACCGCCGGATCGACGGCCTCCTGGTCTCCCCCACCGACGGCGGCTCCCCGCTGATGCTGGACGCCGCGCGCGCGGGGACGCCGATGGTGTTCGTGGACCGGTGGATACCGGGGGTCGAGGTGCCCGTGGTACGGGCCGACGGGCGGGCGGCCGTGCGGGATCTGGTCGCGCACCTGCACGGGCTCGGGCACCGGCGGCTCGCGATCATCGCGGGTCCGGCGGCGACCACGACCGGCAGCGAGCGGGTCGAGGCCTTCCGGGAGGCCCTGGCCGCCCACGGGCTGCCCCTGCCGGACGCCTACACGGGCCAGGGCGACTTCCAGGCGGACAGCGGGCGGCGGGTCACCGAGGGCTTCCTCGACCTGCCCGAGCCGCCCGAGGCCGTCTTCGCGGCCGACAACCTGATGGCCCTCGGCGCCCTGGACGCGATCCGCGCGCGCGGACTGCGCGTACCGGACGACATCGCGCTGGCCGCGTTCGACGACATCCCGTGGTTCGTGCACACCGATCCGCCGGTCACCGCCATCGCCCAGCCCACGGGCGAACTGGGCCGGGCCGCCGTGCGGGCCCTGGTGGACCGCATCGGGGGACGGCCCGCCGCGTCCGTCGCCCTCGCGGCCCGTCTCGTCGTACGCCGCTCGTGCGGCGAGTCGCCCCCCTCCCCCTTCCCTCCCGCAGTCCCCCTCCCCAGTGCAAAGGAGCACGTCGTGAGCAACCCGGACGAGTTGCTGCGCATCGAGGGCATCCGGAAGACCTTCCCCGGCGTGGTCGCGCTCGACGGCGTCGACTTCGACCTGCGCCGGGGCGAGGTACACGTGCTGCTCGGTGAGAACGGCGCGGGCAAGAGCACGCTCATCAAGATGCTCTCCGGTGCCTACACACCCGACTCCGGCCGGATCCTGGCCGGCGGCGAGGAGGTGCGCATCCAGGGTGCGCAGGACTCCGAGCGCCTCGGGATCGCCACCATCTACCAGGAGTTCAACCTGGTCCCCGACCTCACGGTCGCGGAGAACATCTTCCTGGGCCGCCAGCCGCGCCGCTTCGGGTTGATCGACCGCAGGCGGATGGAGGCCGACGCCGAAGTCCTCCTCGCGCGCGTGGGGGTGAACGTGTCGCCCCGCGCGCGGGTGCGGGAGCTCGGCATCGCGCGCCTGCAGATGGTCGAGATCGCCAAGGCGCTCAGCCTCGACGCGCGCGTGCTCATCATGGACGAGCCGACCGCCGTGCTCACCTCCGAAGAGGTCGAGAAGCTGTTCGCGATCGTGCGCACGCTGCGCGAGGACGGCGTCGGGATCGTGTTCATCACGCACCACCTGGAGGAGATCGCCGCGCTCGGCGACCGGGTCACCGTGATCCGGGACGGCCGGAGCGTCGGGCAGGTCCCGGCCTCCACGCCCGAGGACGAGCTCGTCCGCCTCATGGTGGGCCGCTCCATCGAGCAGCAGTACCCGCGCGAGCGCACCGGGGCGGGCACCGCGCTGCTGTCCGTCGAGGGGCTCACCCGCGACGGCGCGTTCCACGACGTCAGCTTCGAGGTGCGGGCCGGCGAGGTCGTCGGCATCGCCGGGCTCGTCGGGGCGGGCCGCACCGAGGTCGTCCGGGCGGTGTTCGGCGCCGACCCCTACGACGAGGGGGCGGTGAAGGTCTCCGGCACCGCGCTGAAGCGGCACGACGTGAACGCGGCCATGGCGGCCGGGGTCGGCCTCGTGCCCGAGGACCGCAAGGGTCAGGGCCTGGTGCTGGACGCCTCGGTGGAGGAGAACCTCGGGCTGGTGACCCTGCGCTCGGCGACCCGGGCCGGACTGGTCGACCGCAGGTCCCAGCACGCGGCGGCCGAGCGGATCGCCCGGCGGCTGGGCGTGCGGATGGCGGGCCTCGGCCAGCACGTGCGCACGCTGTCCGGCGGCAACCAGCAGAAGGTCGTCATCGGCAAGTGGCTGCTGGCCGACACCCGGGTGCTGATCCTCGACGAGCCGACGCGGGGCATCGACGTCGGCGCCAAGGTCGAGATCTACCAGCTCGTCAACGACCTGACGGCCGCCGGCGCCGCCGTCCTGATGATCTCCAGCGACCTGCCCGAGGTGCTCGGCATGAGCGACCGGGTGCTGGTGATGGCCCAGGGCCGGATCGCGGGCGAGCTCTCGGCCGACGAGGCCACGCAGGACGCGGTCATGGCCCTCGCCGTCAGCGCTCCGGGCACCTCCCCCGCCCCGGACGCGTCCCCCGCCTCTCCCGGCTCCCCCAGTTCCCCCTCGGACACCCCTGCTTCGGAAACGGAGGCCTCCCGTGGCCGCTGACACGCTCAAGAGCACGACGGGCGCGGGTGGCGCCCCGGGCGGCCTGCGCCGCCTCCTGCTCGACAACGGCGCGCTCACCGCGCTCATCGTCCTGGTCGTCGCGCTGTCGGCGCTGTCCGGCGACTTCCTGAACACGGACAACCTGCTCAACATCGGCGTCCAGGCGGCCGTGACGGCGATCCTCGCCTTCGGCGTGACCTTCGTGATCGTCTCGGCCGGCATCGACCTGTCGGTCGGCTCGGTGGCCGCGCTGTCGGCGACCGTGCTGGCCTGGAGCGCCACCTCGCACGGCGTACCGGTCGCGCTCGCGGTCGTGCTGGCCGTCGCCACCGGCATCGTCGCGGGGCTGGTCAACGGCTTCCTGATCGCCTACGGCAAGCTGCCGCCGTTCATCGCGACGCTCGCGATGCTGTCGGTGGCGCGCGGCCTGTCCCTGGTGATATCCCAGGGCTCGCCGATCCCCTTCCCCGGCTCGGTCTCGCACCTCGGCGACACCCTCGGCGGCTGGCTGCCGGTGCCGGTGCTGATCATGGTGGTGATGGGCCTGATCGCGGCCCTCGTGCTCGGACGGACGTACATCGGCCGGTCCATGTACGCGATCGGCGGCAACGAGGAGGCCGCGCGGCTGTCCGGTCTGCGCGTGAAGAAGCAGAAGCTCGCCATCTACGCCCTGTCCGGGGTGTTCGCGGCGGCCGCGGGCGTCGTGCTCGCCGCCCGGCTGTCCTCCGCGCAGCCGCAGGCCGCCGACGGCTACGAGCTGGACGCGATCGCCGCGGTCGTCATCGGCGGCGCCTCGCTGGCGGGCGGCACCGGCAAGGCGTCCGGCACGCTGATCGGCGCGCTGATCCTCGCGGTGCTCAGGAACGGCCTCAACCTGCTGTCCGTGTCCGCCTTCTGGCAGCAGGTCGTCATCGGTGTCGTCATCGCGCTGGCGGTGCTGCTGGACACCGTACGCCGCAGGGCCGGGGCGAGCCCGGTGGCCGGCGGTCCGGGCGGCGGCAGGGGCAGGCAGACGGCGACGTACGCGCTCGCGGCCGTGGTCACGGTGGCGGTCGTCGGTGCGACCTCCTTCCTGCACGACGGTTCCCCGTCCGCGGCGACCCCGAAGCTGGGCCTGTCACTGTCCACCCTCAACAACCCCTTCTTCGTGCAGATCCGGTCCGGCGCCCAGGCCGAGGCGAGGAAGCGGGGCGTGGACCTGACCGTCACCGACGCCCAGAACGACGCCTCCCAGCAGGCCAACCAGCTGCAGAACTTCACCAGCTCCGGCCTCGGCGCCGTCATCGTCAACCCGGTGGACTCGGACGCCGCGAGCAACTCCGTGAAGGCGGCCGACCGGGCGGGCATCCCGGTGATCGCGGTCGACCGGGGGGTCAACAAGGCCCCGGTCGACGCCCTGGTGGCCTCCGACAACGTGACGGGCGGCGAGCTGGCCGCCAGGACGGTCGCGAAGAAGCTCGGCGGCCGGGGCAGGATCGTCATCCTGCAGGGCCAGGCGGGCACCTCGGCCGCCCGGGAGCGGGCGGCGGGGTTCGCCAAGGGGCTCAAGGCCTACCCGGGCATCCGGGTGCTGGCCCAGCAGCCCGCCGACTTCGACCGCACCAAGGGCCTCGACGTGATGTCGAACCTGCTCCAGGCGCACCCCGACGTCCAGGGCGTCATCGCCGCCAACGACGAGATGGCCCTCGGCGCGATCAAGGCGCTCGGGTCCAAGGCCGGCCGGTCGGTGGCGGTGGTCGGCTTCGACGGCACCCCGGACGGACTGACGGCGGTCAGGAACGGCACGCTGTACGCGTCGGTGGCACAGCAGCCGAGCCAGCTGGGCAGGATCGCCGTGGACAACGCGCTGAAGGCGGTGCACGGCGAGAAGGTCCCGCAGACGGTGAAGGTGCCGGTGAAGGTCGTCACGAAGGACAACGTGGCCGGTTTCCGCGGCTGACCACGGCGAAACGGGCGGGCGGTCGCCACGGACCGCCCGCCCCCGGACATCTCTCAGGGGAGTCACCCACATGTACGACTACGACCTCCTGGTCGTGGGTTCGGCCAACGCCGACCTGGTGGTCGGCGTCGAGCGGCGGCCGGCCGCCGGCGAGACGGTGCTGGGCGGCGACCTGGCCGTCCATCCGGGCGGCAAGGGCGCCAACCAGGCGGTCGCGGCCGCCCGGCTGGGCGCCCGTACGGCCCTGCTGGCACGGGTCGGCGACGACGGCCACGGCCGGCTGCTGCTGGACTCGCTCCGCGCGGCCGGGGCCGACCCCGCGGGCGTGCTGGTGGGCGGGGCGCCCACCGGTGTCGCCCTCATCACCGTCGATCCCTCCGGTGACAACAGCATCGTGGTGTCGCCGGGCGCGAACGGCCGCCTGACGCCGGACGACGTGCGGGCGGCGGGCAGTCTCCTGCGGGCCTCGCGGGTGGTGTCGGCGCAGCTGGAGGTCCCGCTGGAGACGGTCGTGGAGGTGGTCCGCACCCTCGCGGACGGCAGCCGCTTCGTCCTGAACCCCTCCCCGCCGCGCCCGTTGCCCGCCGAGGTGCTGGCGGCCTGCGACCCGCTGATCGTGAACGAGCACGAGGCGCGGGTGATCCTGGGCGAGGCGTGCGTGAGCGAGGAGCCGGCCGACTGGGCCCGGCTGCTGCTGGCGCGGGGCCCGCGCTCGGTGGTCGTGACGCTGGGGGCGCGGGGCGCGCTGGCCGGTGACGCGTCCGGGGTGACCCGGGTGCCGTCGGTGCGGGTCGAGGCGGTGGACACCACGGGCGCGGGCGACGCGTTCGCCGCCGCCCTGGCCTGGCGGCTGGGCGCGGGTGCGGACCTGGCCGGGGCGGCGGCCTACGCGGCCCGGGTCGGCGCGGCGGCGGTGACGAAGCCGGGCGCGCAGGAGTCCTACCCGACGGCCGCGGAGGTCGACGCCCTGTGCCGGACCGTCCCGGGGGGCGGCGCCCGGACCCCCGGGGAGGCGGGCGGCGTGCCCGCGGCCGGCGAGCGGGGTGGGGCGCGGTGAAGAAGGCGGGCATCCTCAACCGTCATCTGGCCGGCGCGCTGGCCGCGCTGGGCCACGGCGACGGCGTCCTGGTGTGCGACGCCGGCATGCCGATACCGGACGGCCCCCGCGTGGTGGACCTGGCGTTCCGCGCGGGCGTGCCGTCGTTCGCGGAGGTGGTGGACGGCCTGCTGGCCGAGCTGGTGGTGGAGGGGGCCACGGCGGCGGCGGAGGTGCGCACCGCCAATCCGGCGGCGGGCGCGCTGCTGGCGGACCGCTTCCCCGGCCTGGTCCTGGTCCCGCACGAGCAGCTGAAGGAACTGTCGGCGGGGGCGCGCCTGGTCGTCCGCACGGGCGAGGCCCGGCCGTACGCGAACGTGCTGCTGCGGTGCGGGGTGTTCTTCTGACGTTCCGAGGGGGCCCGCCCGGTCCGTCGACCGGGCGGGCCCCCTCGGCCTGCCCCTCCGTACCAGAACCCCCGTGATCCCCCCCGGGTCCCCCACCGAAGTCCTGACACGAGGTGTGACACGGCGGGCGGGGAAAGGGTTGTACGCCGTTGCGGGGTTTTCCCGCGGCCCCGCTCAGGAACCCCGCGCCGCCTCCGCCACCGCGCGCTGCACCGCACGCCTCGACGTGAGCATCCGGTGGCCCGTCAGCCGGGTCACCACGCGGTCCAGCCAGGCGGGGTCGGCCAGGCGGTGCGCGTCGCCCGTGGCGACCAGGTGGCGCAGGAAGGTCTCCAGGACGTGGACGTCGGTGACGCGGTACCACCGGGGGTGGCGGTCGAAGTACACGGCTCGGTTCTCGTGGGGACGGCGCAGCGTCATCAGCAGGCGGCCGCCGAAGTGGCCGCTCAGCGGGCCGGGGAGGCCGCCGAGCAGGCCGGCGGGGCTGATGTTCTCGCCCTTGGCCGAGCCCTTGCCCACGACGACGTCGATCCCCAGCAGGATCCGCGGCCAGGGCAGGACCTCCTCGGCACCGTCGCGCGCGTGGGCGGTGAGGCCCTCCTCGCGGAACTCCACCCACGCACCCCCGCCCGGTCGCCGGGAGTGTCCCAGCTCCCAGCGTCCGTCGTTGCGTTGCAGGGGCCCGAGGGAGGCGGTCGTGTCACGCACCCCCCTATGGGATCACGTGGGTGAGGAACCGCCCGACGGTTTCGGCCAGGACCTCCCGGCCGTCGCGCGTCCACAACCCCTCGTTGAACAGCTCCACTTCGATCGGACCGGTGCAGCCCGCCGCCGTCACGCACGCCGTCCGCTCCCGCAGGTCGACCGCGCCGTCGCCGCGAGTGCCCTGGACGCCATCAGGACGGCTTGGGCGCCCGCCTCCTCCACGACGGCGAGCTGCTCCTCGTAGGCGGCCCGGATCTCGGCGAGGGTGCCGCCGGCGAGCCGGTCGGTGCCGGCGCCGCAGGCGGTGCGGCCGCCCGCGGCGCGCGCCTCCGCGGCCGAACGGCGGATCAGCTCGGCCGCGCCCGCCCAGTCCAGGCCCGCGCCGCGCTGGACGGTGTCCATCGCCTCGGCGACGCCGAGCCCGTGCGCCCACAGGTGGCGGCGGAAGGCGAAGGTGGCGTCCCAGTCGACGGCGGCGGGCGAGCAGGATCGGCTCGGGCCACAGCACGGTGCCGTCGCCGAGGTCGAGGCCGCCCTGCTCGCGCAGGGCGAGGACCGACCGGACCAGGTGCTGGCGGTAGCAGCCCATGCGCCCGGTCACGCCGTTCATGGCGATACGCACCGTCCTGCGTGTCACGTCGGTCCCCTCCGCGGGCGCCGCGCGCCCCGATCGCTTCCGTCCCGGCCTCCGTGCAGCAAGCGCTTTCTAAACCAGGAGAAGCTAACCCCCGCCGTCGGCCCGGACAAGACGCGGTCGCCGTCGAGTTGTTCGAGGTGCCGAACATGGGGGGCGGCCGGGATTAGGGTCTGGTCGGCGCGGCACGCAACCGTGACCGTGCCCGGCTCGTCCACGAGGACGTAGGAGGACCAGATGCGCGATCGGACGTGCGACCGGAGGACGACGAGATGACGGTGACCCTGGCGGACGTGGCGGCCCGCGCGCGGGTCTCCCCGGCGACGGTGTCGCGCGTGCTGAACGGCAACTATCCGGTGGCCGCCGCCACGCGCGAGCGGGTGCTGCGGGCGGTGGACGAACTGGACTACGTCCTCAACGGCCCGGCCAGCGCCCTCGCGGCGGCCACCTCCGACCTGGTCGGCATCCTCGTCAACGACATCGCCGACCCCTTCTTCGGGATCATGGCGGGCGCGATCCAGGGCGGGATCGGCGGGCCGGGGGGCCGGGCGGGCGGCGAACGCCTGGCCGTCGTCTGCAACACCGGCGGCTCGGCCGAACGGGAGCTGACCTACCTGACCCTGCTGCAACGGCAGCGGGCCGCCGCCGTGGTGCTGACCGGCGGGGCCGTGGAGGACGTGCCGCACGCGGCGGCGGTGGCGGCGAAGCTGCGCAAGCTGGCGGACGCGGGCACCCGGGTGGTGCTGTGCGGGCGCCCGCCGGCCGCCGACGCCCGGGCCGTCGCCCTCACCTTCGACAACCGCGGCGGCGCCCGTGCCCTCACCGGCCACCTCGTCGGCCTCGGCCACCGGCGGCTCGGCTACATCGCGGGCCCCGCGGAACGCACCACCACCCGGCACCGCCTGGAGGGCCACCGCGCCGCGCTGGCCGCGGCCGGCGTCGAGGAGGACCCGCGCCGGACGGTGTACGGCCGCTACGACCGCGGCTCGGGCTACCAGGCCACGCGGGAGCTGCTGCGCCGGGACCCCGCGCTGACCGCGGTGGTGGCCGCGAACGACTCCGTCGCCCTCGGCGCCTGCGCCGCCCTGCGCGACGCCGGCCTGCGCGTCCCCGAGGACGTCTCGGTGGCGGGCTTCGACGACCTGCCGTTCAGCGTCGACGCGGTGCCCTCCCTGACGACGGTGCGGCTGCCCCTGGCGGAGGCCGGGGCGCGGGCGGGCCGCATCGCGACGGGCCGCGAGGAACCGCCGCCGGACGGGGTCGCCCCGGTGCGGGGCGAGTTGGTGGTGCGCGGGTCGACGGGCGCGCCCCGGGACTGAGGGGCGCCGGGGCGGGGGAAGGCGGGGCCGCTGCCCACGGCCGTCGGGCCGGCCCGCGGGCGGGGCGGGCACGGGAAGAGCGCCGCGGCCGGGGCGGGGCGCGGGAAGGGCGAGCACAAGAAGGGCGAGGCGCAGGAAGGACGGGTCGCGGGAAAGGGCGGGCGCGGGAAAGGGCGGGCGCGGGGCGCTCCGGCCCGCGACCCGGGCGGCCGGAACCGCACGGATCGGGGCGCGACGGGTTAGGGGTCGCGGGCGGGCGGGTACGGCGGTGCCCATGAAACTGGCGTTCTCCACTCTCGGTGTCCCCGGCCTGCCCGTCCCTGAGGTCCTGGCGCTCGCGACCGCGCACGGCTACCACGGCGTGGAACTGCGCGCGCATCCGGAGGAGCCCGTGCACCCGGGCCTCTCCCCCGCCGGGCGGGCGGAGACGGCCGCGCTGTTCGGGGCGGCCGGCATCGAGGTGCTGTCCCTCGCCGGGTCCGTGCGGGTCGCCGCCCCGGGTGACGACGCGGCCGTCCTCGACGAGATCCGCGGACTCCTCCGGCTCGCCCGCGACCTGGGCGCCCCCTTCGTCCGGGTCCTCCCCGGCGCCGACCCGGACCAGCCGCGCGAGGAGGCCGACGCCGTCGCCGCCCGCAGGCTGGGGGCCGCCGCCGAGGACGCCGCCGCGCTCGGCGTCCACGTCCTGCTGGAGACGCACGACTCGCACCGCACCGGCGCCGACGCGATCCGTGTGCTCGGCCCGGTCGGCCACCGGCAGGCGGGGGCGGTGTGGGACGTGATGCACACCTGGCTGGGCGGGGAGCAGCCGGCCGACACCTTCGCGGCCCTCTCCCCGCACCTCGGTTACGTCCAGGTCAAGGACGTGGCCTCGGCCGAGGACACCACCCCGCTGCCGCTCGGCGCGGGGGTGCTGCCGCTCACCGAGTGCGTGGACGTGCTGTGCCGCCACAACTGGGACGGCTGGCTGTGCTGGGAGTACGAGAAGCGCCGGTACGAGGCGGCTGCACCGCTCCCGGACCTGCTGGCCGCGGGCCGCGACCACCTCGCACGGCTGCTCGGCGAGGCGGCGTAGGGCGTCCCGGACGGCGGGAGCCACCGGGTAATTCGCTGGTGGCCCCGCCGCCGCCGGGCTAGCCTCCCCCGGTGATCCCGCACCCCGCGCCCCGCGCCCTCCGCCGCGTCCCCTCATGAGGGCGGTCCGCTCTCTCATCGACGTACGGCCGCTGCGCACCTCGCCCGTCTTCCGGCGGCTGCTGATCGGGCGGACCGTGTCCACGCTCGGCGGGTTCATGACCATGGTGACGGTCATGTACCAGGTCTGGGACCTGACCGGCAGCACGGCGTGGACCGGTGCGGTCGGACTGGCGCAGGCGCTGCCGCTGGTGGTGTTCGGGCTGTTCGCCGGGGCGTGGGCGGACCGGACCGACCGGCGCCGCCTCTACCTGGCGGCCACCGCGGGACAGGCCGCGTGTTCGCTGCTGCTGGCCGTGCAGGGCTTCACCGGGCACGTCCCGGTGGCCGCCGTGCTCGCCCTGGTCGCCGTGCAGTCGGCCTTCGGCGCGCTCGGCGCCCCGGCCGCCGGGGTGTTCGTGCCGCGCCTGCTGCCCCGCGACCAGGTGGCGGCCGGACTGGCCCTGAACCAGGTCACCGGCCAGGCGATGATGCTGCTCGGTCCCGCCCTGGCCGGTGTGCTGCTGGGCTGGCTCGGGACCGGCGCCTGCTACCTGCTGGACGCCCTCAGCTTCGGCCTGGCCCTCCACGGCGCCCTCGGCCTGCCCGCGCTGCCCCCGGAGGGCGCCCCGTCGCGGGCGGGCCTGCACGGGGTGCTGGACGGGCTGCGGTTCCTGGCCGGGCACCGGGTGGTGCGCGGCGCGCTGCTCACCGACCTGGCCGCGACCGTGCTGTCCTTCCCGGTGAGCCTCTTCCCGCTGGTCAACGCCGAGCGGTTCGGGAACGACCCGCGCACGCTCGGCCTGTTCCTGTCGGCCCTGGCGGTGGGCGGCGTCGCGGCGACCGCGCTGTCCGGCTCGCTGACCCGGCTCGGCCGGCCGGGCACGGTGATGCTGTGCACCTCGGCCGTCTGGGGCGCGGCCCTGGTGCTGTTCGGCCTGTCGACCAGTGCGTGGACCGGCCTCGTCCTGCTGGCACTGGCCGGGGCGGCCGACGCGACCTCGGTCGTCTCCCGGTCCACGATCGTGCAGACCCGCACCCCGGACGCGCTGCTCGGCCGGGTCACGGCGGCCGAGCAGATCGTCGGCCAGGCGGGACCCAGCCTCGGCAACGTGCGCGGCGGTCTGCTGGCCGGCTGGACGTCGGGGGCGACGGCCCTGGTGGCGGGGGGTGCGATGTGCGTCCTGGCGGTCGCGGCGGTCGCGGCGGCGACACCCGAACTGCGGGACGGGACCGGCCCCGCCGACGGGCTCGCCCCCGCCGCGGACGGGCCGTGAGGGGCCCGGCGCCGCGACCGGTGCTCGGGTCCGCGCCCGGCGCCGGCCGGTGCGCCCGGGGCCTCCCGCTCGGGCCCGCCGGGGCCCGCGGGCCCCGGCACCGCACCCCGGTCCGGCCCGGTCCGGTCCGGGCGGAAGCCCCTAGTACGTCAGCCCGTGCCCGACGGGGTACAGCACCTGCGCCGGGTCGTCCGCCCGCTGCACCGGTACCGGCAGCTTCCCGCGCGGGGCCACCCGTCCGGCGATCACCCGGGCGGCGGCGCGCAGTTCGACGTCGGTCCAGGAATAGGACGCCAGGAAGGCCCTGACGCCGGGGAGCTGGGCCACGTCGTAGGGGTTGCGGACGGCGACGGCCACCACCGGCCTGCCGGTGGCGAGCAGCCGCTCCACGAGGCTCTGCTGGGTGCTGCCCGGCGTCACGTTGTACGTCGCGACGACCACGGCGTCCGCGTCCTGCGCGGCCGTCACCGCCCGGGTGACCGTCGTGGCGGAGGGCGCGGTGCCGGTGGACAGGGCGGTGGCGGTGAAGCCCAGTGCGGTGAGGGCGGCGGCGAGGACACCGGTGGGCGGACCGGTGGTGCCGGACGGGGAGGCCGGATCGGCGCCGACGACGAGGATCCGGGGCCGGTCGCGCGGGTCGAGCGGCAGCACGCCGCCCTCGTTGACGAGCAGGGTGGTGGTCCGCTCGGCGATCCGGTCGGCCGCGGCCAGGTGGGCCGCGCTGCCCACCACGCGGTCGACGCCGGCCGGGCTGACGTACGCCCGCCGGAAGAGCCCGAGCCGTGCCTTCAGCCGCAGGATGCGCAGCACCGATTCGTCCAGGCGCGCCCCGGTCAGCTCGCCGTCCAGGACCGCCCGGCGGACCGCGTGCCAGGCGACCTCGATGGACGGCGGGTTGAGCAACTGGTCGACGCCCGCCTTCAGGGCCAGCACCGGCACCCGGTCGTCGCCGTACTTGGTGCGCACGCCCTCCATGCCGAGGGAGTCGGTGACCACCACGCCGTCGTAGCCGAGTTCGCCGCGCAGGATGCCGGTGACGATCGGGCGGGAGAGGGTGGCCGGGTCGCCGGAGTCGTCGAGGGCCGGGAACTGGAGGTGCGCGGTCATGATGGAGTCGATGCCGGCGGCGATCGCGGCCCGGAAGGGCACCGCGTCCAACCGCTCCCACAGCTCCCGGCTGTGCGTGATGACCGGGAACCCGGTGTGGCTGTCGACGGCGGTGTCGCCGTGTCCCGGGAAGTGCTTGGCGGTCGCCGCGACCCGGGACGCCTGATAACCCCTCACCTCGGCGGCCACCAGGCCGGCCACCGCCTGCGGGTCGGCCCCGAAGGAGCGCACGCCGATGACCGGGTTGGCCGGGTTGACGTTCACGTCGGCGTCGGGCGCGTAGTCCTGGTTGATGCCCATGGCGCGCAGTTCGGCGCCGGAGAGGCGGCCGAGGGTGCGGGCGTCGGACCGGGAACCGCCGGCGCCGAGGGCCATCGCGCCCGGGAACAGGGTGGCCGGCCTGCCCACCCGGCAGACGATGCCGTGCTCCTGGTCGGTGGCGACGAGCACCGGCAGGCCGCGGGGCTGCGCCAGGGACGCCCGCTGGATGCCGTTGGAGAGGCCGGCGATCTGCCGGGGGTCGCGGGTGTTGTGGGCCCAGGTGAAGTAGATGATGCCGCCGACCCGGTACCTCTCGATCAGCTCGGCGGCCGTGCGGACCCCGAGCTCCTGGAGGTTGGCGTCGACGTCGGCCTGGTCGGGCGCGGTGGCGGAGTGGCCGTAGACCCGCATCACGAACAGCTGGCCGACCTTCTCCTCCAGCGTCATCCGGGAGATCAGGGCGCGCAGTGCGCGGTCGGTCGGGGTGGCGGCGAAGGCGGTGGCCGGTACGGTCAGCGCGGCGGTGAGTCCGGCGGTCGCGGCGAGGACGGCCCGCCTGGACGGCCGTGCGGTGCTTCCCGTGCTTCCCGTGCTGCTGTCGTGCACGTGCGCCCCTTCCGGAGGAGTACCGCTGAAGGAAACTTCCGAGGAGTCACCAATATCCGGGAAGTTTCTTTCCGTCAAGACGACGCACAGCGCGCCCGGGCGGGCCGCCACCGGCGCACGCGGGCGGTGCGCCGGTGGCGGCCTGCCGCCGGGAGGTCACGGGCGCAGTGCGGGCTCCCGCTCCACGCCCCGTACGTCCAGCCGGGCGTCGTGGCGGGCGAGCGGCTCGGCCGCCGACGGGTCCTGACGCACCGCCGGGGACGCCACCCCGGCCCACTGCAGGATCCGGGCCGTCGCCAGCGCCTTCTGGTCGGGGACCAGACCGGCCACGTTCGCGCCGTGGTTCATGCCGGGCGCGGTGAAGACGTAGGAGTCGCGGGCGCCCGCGCCGAGGCGGAAGCGTTCCGAGCCCCAGGGGTCGTTCTGGCCGTACACGAAGAGCATGTGCGTGGCGTGGTGGCGCACCCAGGTGTCCACGTCCCGCATCGCGGCCGGCTGGAAGCGCATCGGGACGGTGCGGGGCACGAAGTTGCGCGGCGGCTGGTAGCCGTAGCGGATGAGCCCGCGCTCGATGTGCGGGAAGTGGATGGTGGGGGCGCCCAGTTGGGTGCCCGCCTGGTAGTAGTACGGCGTGTACGGCTCGAGGCCCTGGTCGGTGTAGGCGGAGAAGCCGGAGACGGTGTCGACCGAGTCCCAGATCGCGTCGTCCGTCGCGGTCGCCGCGTCCGCCGGGACGGTGCCGCAGTCCTTGAGCAGGCTGTACTGCCAAAAGCCCCAGGCGTAGTCGAGGACGACCGCCTCGTAGGCCCTGTCCAGGCCGCCGATGGTGTCGAAGGTGTAGCCGTTGTCGGCGGCGTACCGGGCGTACCTCTCCTCCAGCGGCGCGCGGCGCACCAGCGCCTCGCGCTGGACGGCGTTCAGCCGGTCGCGGCACTCCTCGGTGCCGACGCCGGCGAAGAAGCGGTCGTAGGCCGAGTCCTCCTTGTCGACGACGTCGTCGGGGGCGACGTAGGCGACCACGCCGGCCATGTCGCGGGGGTAGAAGCGCTCGTAGTAGGTGGCGGTCATGCCGCCCTTGGAACCGCCGGTGGCCAGCCACCTGCCGCCGTACAGGGGCCTGAGGGCCTCGAAGACGCGGTGCTGGTCGCTCGCGGCCTGCCAGATGTCCAGCGCGGACCAGTCGGCCGGGTCGGGGCGGGACGGCGTGAAGAAGCGGTACTCCAGGGAGACCTGGTTGCCGTCCACGATCTGGGTGGGCTCGCGCCGGGACGGGGTGGTGGAGACGTTGTAGCCGCCGGTGTAGAAGACCGTCGGGCGGCTGGTGTCCCTGTGCAGCACCGTGATCCGCTGCTGGAAGGTGCCCCGGGACGGGTGCCGGTGGTCGACCGGCTGGGTGTAGGACAGGACGAAGAACCGGTAGCCGGGGTACGGCTTCTCCTCGATCAGGCTCATGCCGGGTATCGCCAGGAGCCGGTCCTTGACGTCGGTGGGCCCGGACCGTGCGGCGGTGGCCGTGCCCGCTGTGCCCAGCGTGCCCATGAACACCGCGAGCGCCAGCAGCCATCTGAGCACCTTGCGCATGCGCACTCTCCCCTGTGAGACGGATGTGCGCCGGAACCTATCCGAGCAAGGTGCCGCGCACCAGGGGGTGTTGGCCGGGCCGCGCGCTCAGCACAGGATCCAGCCGGAGCTGACCGAGCCCCGGCCGACCGATCCCCCGACCCGGACGCAGCGGTGGCCGGCGTGGACGGTCACCGGGCCCGCGCGGTACTGGTACGTGCCCCGGTCGACGACCGGGCGGTTGCCGCGGGCCTGGACGCTGACCGACATCGGGCGCCGGGCGCCGGGCGTCCTGGCGACCGTGACGGCGCAGACGTAGCCGTCGCGCTTGTAGAGGTGGACGGTTCCGGTGGCGAACGGCAGGCTCCGCACCTCGCGCCCGGCGCAGGCGGTCGCCGCCTCGGCGTCGGCGGGCACCGCGAGCGCGAGCGCACCGGACGCGGCCAGCAGGGCCGCGCCGAGCGCCAGCCGCCGGCGCATCGCACCTCCGTCCACTGCCGTCCTCCCCGCACCGCCCCGTGCCGCCGCGTTCCCCGGTCCCGCGCCACCGGCGACCGTACTGACGTACGGACGCACGGCGTGCGCCCGATGGTTGCGCGGCCGTCAGCGCGAGGCGCCCACCGGCTCCTCCGGTTCGGACTGGCCGACGAAGGCGCGCCACAGCTCGGCGTAGCGTCCGCCGCGGGCCAGCAGCTCCTCGTGGGTGCCGTCCTCGGCGACCCGGCCGTGGTCCATCACCACCACCCGGTCGGCGCGGGCGGCCGTGGTGAGGCGGTGGGCGACCACCAGCGTCGTGCGGCGGCCCGCGATGCGGTCGGTGGCCTGGTTGACCTGGGCCTCCGTGGCCAGGTCCAGGGCGGCCGTGGCCTCGTCCAGCAGGAGGATGTCGGGGTTCACGAGTTCGGCGCGGGCGAGCGCGATCAGCTGGCGCTGGCCGGCCGAGAGGTTGCGGCCCCGTTCGGCGACCCCGTGCAGGTAGCCGCCCTCCAGCGTGGCGATCATCTCGTGCGCGCCGACCGCCCGGGCCGCCGCCTCGACCTCGGCGTCGGTGGCGTCGGGGCGGCCGTAGGCGATGGCGTCGCGGACGGTGCCGGGGAAGAGGTACGCCTCCTGCGGGACGACGCCGAGGCGGTGCCGGTACGAGGTGAGGTCCAGGGCGCGCAGGTCGGTGCCGTCGACGGTGACCCGCCCGGCGGTGGGGTCGTAGAAGCGGGCGACCAGCTTGACGAGAGTCGACTTGCCGGCGCCCGTCTCGCCGACGAAGGCGACCGTCTGCCCGGCCGGGATGGTCAGGTCGATGCCGGTGAGGGCCTCCTCCTCGGCGCCGTAGGCGAAGTGCACGTCCTCGAAGGCGATGTCGCCGCGCAGCGAGAGGACGTCGAGGGGCTCGCCGGCGGACCGGGTGGACGTCGGCTCCTGCAGGAGTTCCCGGATGCGGCCCAGCGAGACGGTGGCCTGCTGGTAGCCGTCGAAGACCTGGGAGAGCTGCTGGACGGGGGCGAAGAACAGGTCGATGTAGAGCAGGTAGGCGACCAGCGCGCCCGTGGTGAGCGTGGCCGCCTCGATCCGGCCCGCGCCCGTCACCAGGACGGAGGCCGCCGCCACCGAGGACAGCAGCTGGACGAAGGGGAAGTACACCGAGATCAGCCGCTGGCCCCGGATGCGGGCGCGCCGGTAGGCGTCGCTGCGCCCGGCGAACCGGCGCCCGCCGTCCCGCTCGCGCCGGAAGGCCTGCACGATCCGCAGCCCGGCGACCGACTCCTGCAGGTCGGCGTTGACCAGGGACACGCGCTCGCGGGCCAGCTCGTACGCCTTCACGCTCGCCCGGCGGAAGAAGAAGGTGGCGACGACCAGCGGGGGCAGGGTGGTGAAGACGACGAGGGCGAGCCGGACGTCGAGCACCAGCAGGGCGGCCATGATGCCGAAGAAGGTGACGACCGAGACGAACGCGGTGACCAGGCCGGTCTGCAGGAAGGTGGACAGCGCGTCGACGTCCGTGGTCATCCGGGTCATGATCCGGCCGGTCAGCTCGCGCTCGTAGTAGTCGAGGCCGAGCCGCTGGAGCTGGGCGAATATCTTCAGGCGCAGCACGTACAGGACGCGTTCGCCGGTGCGGCCGGTCATGCGGATCTCGCCGACCTGCGCGGCCCACTGCACGAGCACCGTGAACAGGCCCAGCAGGGACGCCGTCCAGACCGCGCCGAGGGCCGCCCGGGTGACGCCCTGGTCGATGCCGTGCCGGATGAGCACCGGCAGCAGCAGGCCGGCGCCCGCGTCCACGGCGACCAGCAGCAGGCTGGCCAGCAGGGGGCGACCGAAGCCGTGCAGCAGCCGGCGCAGCCCGTACGACTCCTCCGGGCTGACCGCGCGGGCCTCGTCGATGCCGGGGGTGTCGGTGGCCGGGGGCAGCGCCTCGACCTGGGCGAGCAGCTCGGGGGTGGCCGGGGTGCCGGCGAGGGCGGTGTCCTTCGGCGCGCGGTCGCCGGTCCACAGCCGCGGGGTGACCCCGCGTTCGGCGTCGAACTCGGCGTCCAGCTCGTCGCGGACGGAGGTGTCCTCCTCCGGTTCGGCCGGGCGGGCGGGGCCCGGGGAGACCTCGCCCAGCTCGTCCGGGTCGGTGAGCAGGCGGCGGTACAGCGGCGAGCGTTCCTGGAGTTCGTCGTGGGTGCCGATGTCGGCGAGCCGGCCGCCGTCGAGGACGGCGATCCGGTCGGCGAGGTTCAGGGTGGAGCGGCGGTGGGCGATGAGAAGGGTGGTGCGGCCCTCCATGACGTGGGCGAGGGCCTCGTGGATCTCGTGCTCGACACGGGCGTCCACGGCCGAGGTGGCGTCGTCCAGGACGAGCAGGCGCGGGTCGGTGAGCAGGGCGCGGGCGAGGGCGATGCGCTGGCGCTGGCCGCCGGAGAGGGTCAGCCCGTGCTCGCCGACCTCGGTGTCGTAGCCCTCGGGCAGCCCGGTGATGAAGCGGTGGGCCTGGGCGGCGCGGGCGGCGGCCTCGATCTCCTCCTGGGTGGCGTCCGGGCGGCCGTAGGCGATGTTGTCGCGGACGGTCTCGGAGAAGAGGAAGGAGTCCTCCGGCACCAGGCCGATCGCCGCCCGCAGCGAGTCCAGGGTCAGCTCGCGCACGTCGTGGCCGCCGATCAGGACGGCACCGTGGGTGACGTCGTAGAAGCGCGGCAGGAGGAGGGACAGGGTGGACTTGCCGGAGCCGGAGGAGCCGACGACGGCCAGGGTCTCGCCGGGCCGGATCCCGAGGCTGAGCCCGTTCAGGACCGGGCGCTCGGGGTCGTAGCCGAAGGACACGTCCTCGAACTCGACGGTGGCGGGCGCGTCGGCGGGCAGGGTCTTGGTGCCGTCCTTCAGGCCCGGTTCGGTGTCGATCAGCTCCAGGACGCGTTCGGTGCCGGCGCGGGCCTGCTGGCCGACGGTGAGGACCATGGCGAGCATGCGGACCGGGCCGACCAGCTGGGCGAGGTAGGTGGAGAAGGCGACGAAGGTGCCGAGCGTGATGTGGCCGCGTACGGCCAGCCAGCCGCCGAGGGCCAGCATGGCGACCTGGCCGAGGGCGGGGACGGCCTGTAGGGCGGGGGTGTAGGCGCTGTTCAGGCGGATCGTGCGCAGCCGTCCCGCGAACAGCCGGCGGCCGACCTCGCGCAGCTTCCCGGTCTCCTGCTCCTCCTGCCCGAAGCCCTTCACCACGCGGACGCCGCTCACGGCGCCGTCGACCACGCCCGCGACGGCGGCGGCCTGGGCCTGCGCGTACCAGGTGGCGGGGTGCAGCCTGGTGCGGCTGCGCCTGGCGATCCAGCCGAGCGCCGGGGCCACGGCGAGGGCGATCAGGGTCAGCGGCACCGACAGCCAGGCCATGATCACCAGGGACATCAGGAAGAGCAGGACGTTCCCGATGGTCATCGGGAGCATGAAGAGCAGGCCCTGGATCAGCTGGAGGTCGCTGGTGGCGCGGCCGACGACCTGCCCGGTGGACAGCTCGTCCTGGCGGCGGCCGTCGAGCCGGGTGATCGTGGCGTACATCTCGGTCCGCAGGTCGTGCTGGACGTCGAGGGCGAGCCGGCCGCCGTAGTAGCGGCGGACGTAGGCGAGGGCGTAGACGAGGACGGCGGCGGCGACCAGGGCGCCGGCCCAGGGGGCCATGGCCCGGGTGTGGCCGCCGATCACGTCGTCCAGGATGACCTTGGTGATCAGGGGGACGACGGCCGTGACGGCCATGCCGGCGAGGGAGGAGCCGAGGGCGAGGACGACGTCCTTCGGGTAGCGCCAGGCGTAGCCCGCCAGTCTTCGTGCCCATCCCCGTTGCGGTCCCACGCGGGTGCCTTCCGTTCGACCTGATCTTCCGGAAGGCACCAACGCCGACAGAAGCGGATTTCATCCCTCCGCAACAAACGGGGCAGCGCCGGGCGCGTGCCTGCGGCTGCCTCAGACGCGTACCCGCAGGTAGTAGAACCGGGTCGTCTGGGTCGCGCTCTGGTTGTCGTCGCTCACCAGCAGGACCTTCAGGCGGCCGGCGCAGTCACGGCCGGTGACCGCCATCCCCTCGATGTTGTCGAGCAGGGGGTTCGGCTGGGGCTGCTTGGCCGTGGCACCCAGGGACGGACAGGTGGCGATGTCGGTCAGGAGGGTCTTCCTGATCAGCCGTACGCCGTCCTGACCGGTCAGGTTCCCGATGCCGCTGGTGTCCGTCGCGTGGCGGAGGTCGGCCAGGTAGAGACGGACGGTGTTGCCGGTGCCGGCGGTGAAGCCGCGTTCCAGGACGAGGAGGCGGCCGTCGGGGGTGGCCTGCACCTCGGGGACGCCGAGGCCGGCGTCGGTGCGGTAGGCGTACTGGGCGGCGAGCCGGAAGCGGCCGTGGTGGCGGGTCCATGTCTGGAAGCGGACGATGCCGGTGGAGTCGCCCGAGAGCGCGTACTCCATGGAGGCCAGCAGCGTGCGGCCGCCGGGCAGCAGGGTCAGCCCCTCGAAGGTCTGGTTGGCGGTGGCCCGGCCGGCCGGGGCGACCTGGAGGGAGGACGGGACCGGGAGGCGGTCCAGGATCCTGCCGTCGCGGGAGTACCGGCGGACGGACGGCTCGGTCTCGGAGGAGACCAGCCGGGTGCCGTCGCGGTCCACGGCCAGGCCCTCGGAGTCGAGGTCGGCGCCGTTCTCGTCCGCGAGGCGCACGGCCGACGTCGGCCGCAGGGTCCGCGCGTCCAGGCCGAGGAGGGAGGAGCGGTCCGCCAGGGCGGCCAGGGTGCCGTCACGGTCCACGGCGAGGGCGGAGAGGTTGCCGACGAAGGCGCCCTGGTACGTCGTCTTGTCGAGCGCGTCGGAGAAGCGGTCGAGCGAGACGGCCGGTGAACAGGGGTTGCCGGTGGCGGAGCGGGCGTCGGCCGGGCCGGCGGCGGCCAGGCAGGTGGCCGCCGCCAGGCCGGCGGTGAGGGTGGCGAGTACGGTTCTCAGGCGCATGGAGGTCACCGTAGAACGGGACGGCGACGCGGGGGGGGGACCGCCTGGTGAAGCGTCAGCCGCCCGACGGCACCGCGGGGAACGCCTCGCTGGGCGTGGCCGTGGGCGTGTAGCGCAGGGCGGTGGCCGAGGACGTCGTCGGGACGAGGTCCTTGTGGACGGCCTTCGCCACGTTCTGGATGGTGGTGACGCCGTAGTCCATGGTGCTGTTGTCCTGCGTCAGCACGCTGATCACGTAGTCGTGGCCGCCACCGTTGAAGGTGCCGACGCTGTGCACCCGCCAGCCGTGCGTGGAGCGCTGCAGCCAGCCGTTCTTGACGTGCACGGCGACGGTGGACGGCGCCCCGGCCGGGGTGCCCCAGCGCTGCGAGGAGACGACCTGCCCCATCAGCTTCAGGACGTAGGCGCGGGAGTTGTCGCTCAGGACCGTGTTCTTCGCGGTGAGGAGCTTGAGCAGCTTCTGCTCGTCCGTGACGTTGATCTGGGTCAGGCCCCAGTAGCCGTTCGCGCCGGGGACGGTCTTCGTCATCCCGACCGCGCTCAGGAAGCCCTTGACCTTCGTCAGGCCGAGCTGCTTCCACAGCGTGCTGGTGGCGCTGTTGTCCGACTTGGTGATCATGGCCGTGGCGAGCGAGGCCTCACGGTCGGTCAGATAGCGGTTGTGCTTCTTCGCGTCCCACAGCAGCGTGGCGAGGACGGTGACCTTGACGACACTGGCCGAGTCGTAGGCGGTGGTGGCCCGCAGCGTGCAGGTGGTCTGGGTGGAACGGTCGTACACGCCGACCGCGACGGTGCCCTTGCGGGTGGCGAGCGCGGCGGTGATGTCCTTCTGCAGCTTGGCGGCGAGGCCCGCCTTGGCGGACGTACAGCTGACGGCGGGCGCGGTCGCCGCCGCGGCCGGGGTGGCGGCGGTGACGGCCGGTATGAGCAGCGCGGCGCCGAGGGCGGCCGCCAGCGCTCCGGCGCGGCCGGATGTCCGGTAGGTCATGAGGAGTTCCCTTGTGAACGTCGTACGGGCGTCACCTGAACGCCGTCGGGCGCGCCCTGCGCGCCGTCTGAGTGACTCGCGTGGGCGGGTGAAAGTTGTACGCGTGTTCGGGGGACGGGAGTTCGACGTGCGGGCGGCCGGGCCGGGCAGGGAGGGGGGAGAGGGCCGGCCGTCCCGGTGGCGGGCCGGCCGCGCGTCAGCCCCGGTCCCGCCCGGGCGCGCGAGCGGCTCCGCCGGCGGCCGGCGGGTGCCCGGCCGGGGTGTGCAGGGTGAGGGTCGCGTCGGTCTCGACGGTCAGCGCGAACCGTTTCCTTCGGGCGCCGGCACACACCCGAAGGGACAGCCCGTCCACAGTGAGGTGGGCTTCGGGGGCGGAGTACGTCGAAGGATCGGCCGGGACGGTCACCCGCCGGTTCTCCCCTCGATCCTCATGTTCTCGGTGGGGGCGAGGAGCTCGACCGTCATCCGGACCACGGCGCGCGGGGTGTAGGACTCGCCGCCCTCGCGTCCGGCCGTGTCCGCGAACTCCTTGATCAGGTACTCGTAGGCGGCACCGATCAGGTCGGGGAACTCGAAGTCCTCCGTGCGCAGCCGGATGCGCCCGAAGTGCGCGATGAGGAGCTGCAGGCGCCGGTCGGCGAGCTTGGCCGCGCCGACAGCTCGGTCGCCCCGTCCTTGTCCTTCTCCGCCGGGCCGTGCGGAGCGGTCAGCGCCGACCTCCAGGCCGCCGCGATCGCCGACGGGATCTGGGACTGGCTGCGGACCGTGCGGACCGACTTGACCACGCCTCGGAACGAGGCCGCTTGGTCCGGGAGTTCATGGAGGTAGCCGTGCCGGCCGCCGCCCAGGACCGCCGTGGGGACCCGGCTGCTGATCTCGCCCAGCACCGGCGCGCTCGCCGCGGCCGCCTCCTGGAGCGTGGCCAGCGACACCAGCGCGCCCTGGCCCGTCGACAGCAGCAGCGGGGCCGCCTCGCCGGTGATCCTGCCGTAGGCGCCCGCGGCGAAGCCCCGCTGTTCTCCACCCGGAGCCCGACGTAGCGCAGCGAGGAGCGGCGCAGCGCGTCGAACACGCCCAGGGCGTGCCGGCCCGGGCAGGCGAAGACGGTCCGTCGCGCCCAGCCCGGCCAGGGTCTCCACGACCAGGTCTCCGCCGTTGCGCCCCGGGGACGGGTCCGGGGCGGCCGGGACCTGCGCCGCCGTCGGGCGGAGCACCGGGTCGTGGTCGTGGGTCACTTCGCTTCCGGGTCCTTCCGGGCCGCCGCGATCCGGCGGCTCATGATGGTGGTCAGTTCGTACGCGGTGTGGGAGGCCGCCACGGAGGTGATCTCCGCGTGGTCGTACGCGGGCGCGACCTCGACGACGTCCGCCGAGACCAGGTTGCAGGACGCCAGGCCGCGCAGGATCTCCAGCAGCTCGCGCGACGTCATGCCGCCCGCCTCCGGCGTGCCGGTGCCGGGCGCGTGGGCCGGGTCGAGGCAGTCGATGTCGACGGAGATGTAGAGCGGCCGGTCGCCGATGCGCGCGCGGAGCTGGTCGGCGACCTCGTCGGCGCCGCGGCGGTAGACGTCCGCCGACGTGACGATGCCGAAGCCCATCTTCTCGTCGTCCGTGAGGTCCTGCTTGCCGTACAGCGGGCCGCGCGTGCCGACGTGGGAGAGGGCGGAGGTGTCGAGGATGCCCTCCTCGACGGCGCGGCGGAAGGGGGTGCCGTGCGTGTACTCGGCGCCGAAGTAGGTGTCCCAGGTGTCGAGGTGGGCGTCGAAGTGGAGCAGGGCCACCGGGCCGTGCTTCTTCGCCACCGCGCGCAGGAGGGGCAGGGCGACGGTGTGGTCGCCGCCGAGGGTCATCAGGCGCGCGCCGGCGCCGAGCAGCTCGTCCGCCGCGGCCTCGACGGTCTCCACGGCCTCGTGGATGTCGAACGGGTTCACGGCGATGTCGCCGCCGTCCGCCACCTGCGCGAGCGCGAAGGGGGAGGCGTCCTGCGCGGGGTTGTAGGGGCGCAGCAGCCGGGAGGCCTCGCGGATGGCGTTGCCGCCGAAGCGGGCGCCGGGCCGGTACGAGACGCCGGAGTCGAACGGCACGCCCACGACGGCGACGTCGGCGGTGCCGACCTCGTCCAGGCGGGGCAGGCGGGCGAAGGTGGCGGGGCCGGCGTACCGCGGGACGCGGGAGGAGTCGACGGGGCCGCGGGGCGTGTCGTTGCCGCTCATGCTGGAATGCCTTCTTTCTCGCGTTTCGTCGCGGATGCACTGCTCGTCGTCCGACTCTCCTGGCGAGCAGGGGCCGGTTCGGACACGAGTCCGGAGGATGAGCCGGGGTGTGACGGCGGCGGGCCGCGGGGACGTCCGCCCGCGCCCGCGGCTGCCGTGCCGACTCGACACTAAGTGGCCGGAAAGCGGCTGCGAAGTGTACGTTTCCTCCAGTCGCGCGGTACGGGATGGAGGAAACGCACACCATGCCGGAGACGCCCGCCCCCGCGGTCCCCCCGACCCCACCGGTCCCGCTGCCGGCCCTGCTGGCCCGGCAGGAGCTGGGCCTGGCGCAGATCGCGGGCCCGCGCGACCCGGCGACCGTGATCCACGGGGCGCACGCCTCCGAGATGGCCGACCCCTACCCCTACCTGCTGGGCGGCGAGCTGCTGCTGACCGCCGGGGTGCACGTCCCGCAGGCGGGTCCGGGCACCTCCTTCGACTCCTTCGGCTCCCTCGACGACTACGTCGCCCGGATCGTGGCCGCGGGCGGCGCGGCCCTCGGCTTCGGCCTGGCCCCCGTCCACGACACGGTCCCGCGCGCCCTGGTGGCCGCCTGCGACGCCCGGGGCCTGCCCCTGCTGGAGGTGCCACCCCGGACCACGTTCTCGGGGGTGGCCCGGGCGGTGTGGCAGCTGATGGCCCGCGCCCGCCTGGCCGAGCTGCGCCGCGTCACGGAGGCCCAGCAGGCCCTCGCCGCCGCCGCGTCGCGTCCGGACCCGGTCCCGTCGGTGCTGCGCCGCCTGGCCGGGCACCTGTCCGGCCGGGCGGTCCTGTACGGCCCCGACGGCACGGTGGCCGCGGCGGCGGGCCGGGACCTTCCCGAGGAGGCCCGGCAGGCCCTGGCGCACCTGGCCGGGGTGGTCCGCCCCGCCGCCCGGCCGGTCCCCGGCCGGGCGGCGGAGGACGGCACCGGCCGGGGCGACGCACCCGTTCCCCCCACCCGCCCCGCGCCCGCCTCCGCCACCGACGTGTGCGGCGGGACGCACCTGGCCGCCTACGCGCTGGGGACCGGGGACGGGTTCGTGCTCGCGGTCGCCGCGGACCGGCGCGGACCCGGTGACTCCACCATCGCCTCCGTCGCCGCGGTGCTGCTGTCCCTGCTCACCGGGGAGCACCACGGCGGCAGCGCGGCCGTGCGGTCCGCGGCGCTGGTGCGGCTGCTGCTGGGTGCCGCGCCCGAGGAGGTCGCGCCGCTGCTGGGGGACGGCGACGGCCGGTGGATCGTCGTGCACGCGCGGCCCCAGACCCGGGCACCCGACGCCGTCGCCGCCGCCGCGCTCGGGGCCGCCCTGGGCTCGCCGCTGGTGGACCCCGGTCCCGACGCCGTACGGGTGCTGGTGCCGGCCGGGCGGGAGCCGGACCCGCAGCCCGGCTGGATCCTGGGGATCAGCGCGCCCGCCGGTCCGCAGGAGTGGCCCGCCGCCGACGGCCAGGCGGCCCGTGCGCTGGCCCGTGCCCGCGCCACCCGCGCACCGCTGGTCCGGCACGGCACCGGGCGGGGTCTTGCGGACCTGGTGCCCCGGGCGGACGCCGAGGCGCACGCCCGGACGCTGCTCGCCCCGCTCGCCGCCGGAGCCGCGCTGGCCGAGACCCTGCGCACCTGGCTCTCCCTGCACGGCAGCTGGGACCGCACGGCGGTGGCGCTGGGCGTGCACCGCAACACCGTGCGGCAGCGCATCGGCCGCTGCGCCGCCCTGCTGGGGGCGGACCTGGACGACCCGGACGTGCGGATGGAGCTGTGGTTCGCGCTGCGGCAGGGGTGAGCGGGGCGTGCCCCGGGGCGTTCAGCCGCGACGCGCACGGCCCGCTGCCCCACAATGGGAGGCATGCCGATATCCGGGACACCCAGCCGCGCCCAGCTCGTCGACCACCTGGTGAGGACCCGTATCGCGGGGGACGTCGCCACGCCCCGCGAGAACAACCTCTCCCACTACCGCCAGCTCTCCAACGGTGTCCGCACCTTCTGGCTCGGCCTGGAACTGGGCGAGCGCTGGAACGACGAGCAGGACGTGCTCGCGGTCATGGCCGAGCGGGTCGGCGTCAGCGACGACCCCGGGCACCGGTACGGGCAGGACACCATCGACCCGGAGCTGACCGTGGACGCGCTGGAGCGCCTGGCGCGCCGGCTGCGCAAGGCGGCCGACGGCCGGCAGCGGGTGCTGTTCGCCACCGGGCACCCGGGCGGCCTGCTGGACGTGCACCGGGCCACGGCCGCCGCGCTGCGCGCCGCCGGCTGCGAGATCGTCGTCGTCCCGGACGGGCTGCAGACCGACGAGGGGTACGTCATGCAGTTCGCGGACGTGGCCGTGCTGGAGCACGGGGCGACACTGTGGCACACCCATTCCGGGGAGCCGATGCGGGCCGTCCTGACGGGACTTGAGCGTGCGGGCCGCCCGCTGCCCGACCTGGTGGTCGCCGACCACGGCTGGGCCGGGTACGCCGGGCAGCACGGCGTCGACTCCGTGGGGTACGCCGACTGCAACGACCCTGCGCTGTTCCTCGCCGAGTCCGAGGGCACCGTGCAGGTGGTGGTGCCGCTGGACGACCACGTGGTCAGCCCCCGGCACTACGATCCGATGACCGCGTACCTGCTGGCGGAGGCGGGCCTGGCCTGAGGCGCGGGGACACCGGCACGACGAAGCGCGGCACCCTCGGCGGGGCCGCACGTCGCCGTTCACTCAGTCGACTGCCGGTTCGGTGACCTGCGTGCGTCAGCGGTGACCGCCGCCGTTGCCGTGACCGTTGTCGCCGCGGTTGCCGTGGTCGTTGTCCCCACGGTTGCCATGGTCGTTGTCGCCGCGGTTGCCGTGGTCGTTGTCCCCACGGTTGCCATGGTCGTTGTCCCCATGGTTGCCGTGGTCGTTGTCATTGTCGTTGTACCCGTTGTGGTGACGGCCGTTGTCGCAGTCGTCGTCGTTCCACCAGTTGTTGTGGTGGCGTGAGTCGTCGTCACAGCTCCTGCTGTAGGAGCTGTGGCCGTCGTGATTGGCCGAGGTCGTCGCCGAAGCGGTGCCCGCCGTGCCGATCGCGGCACCACCGGCCATGAGCAGACCGGCTGCGGACAGCCCGACGAGACGCCTCGCGCGTGTTGATCGCATGGGAAGTACCTTTCGTTCCATCGTCTCTCGCGACTCCTCGGTGAAGTGCGCGAGGTGATGGCCGCCGCCGCACGTCACTGACAGGTGCGGCACGGTCCTCGGATGTCACCGCGGATTCATGAGCGGCACGTGGCCACGGCCGGCGCCTGCGGCCCACCCGTACGCGGTTGTCGGCGTCGGGTGCCGCGGCTGAGGCCCGGGTCACCGGGGCCTCGCCTGCCGCTCGTGCCGTGCACTGCGGCTTTTCACTTCCCGAGCCTAGACCCGCTGGCGCACCGCGTCATCTCGGGAGCCGCCGGCCCGTCCGGTGACGACCGGCACCCGTGAACCCGGTTGGGTACGGGGCGTGTTGACGACCGGCCGGTCGTCTCACCGGGGGACGCGGACCACGCCCTCCTGGATGACGGTGACGGCCAGCCGCCCGTCCCGCGTGTAGATGCGGGCCTGGCCCAGGCCCCGGCCGCCGTGCGCGGACGGCGACTCTTGGTCGTACAGCAGCCAGTCGTCGGCGCGGAAGGGCCGGTGGAACCACATGGCGTGGTCCAGGGAGGCGCCCACGACGTCGCCGACGGCCCAGCCGCCGCGGCCGTGCGCGAGCAGCACGGAGTCGAGCAGGGTCATGTCGGAGACGTAGGTGGCGAGGACGACGTGCAGCAGGGGGTCGTCGTCCAGCTTGCCGTTGGTGCGGAACCACACCTGGGAGTGCGGCTCGCGCGGCTCGCCGAAACGGCCGTACGGCGGCTCGTCCACGTAGCGCAGGTCGATCGCCTCGCGGGCCTCCAGGAACCGCTCCACGACGTCCGGGGCCAGGTGGCCGTAGCCGCGCAGCCGCTCCGGGGAGGTGGGCAGGGTCGCCGGGTCGGGGGCGGGCGGCACGGGCGCCTGGTGGTCCAGGCCGTCCTCGTGCGCCTGGAAGGACGCCGAGAGGTGGAAGATCGGCTTGCCGTGCTGGACGGCGACGACGCGGCGGGTGGTGAAGGAGCGGCCGTCGCGGATGCGGTCGACGGTGTAGACGATCGGCGCGCCGGGGTCGCCCGGGCGCAGGAAGTACGCGTGCAGGGAGTGGGCGGGCCGGTCCGCGGGGACCGTCCGTCCGGCGGCGACCAGCGCCTGCGCCGCGACCTGTCCGCCGAAGACCCGCGGGACGACGGCGGAGCGGGAGCGGCCGCGGTAGATGTCCTCCTCGATCTGCTCCAGGTCGAGCAGATCGAGGAGGTCCTGGAGTGCCTGGCTCATGGCGTCTAGTTGTACCGGGCGGCGGTCGTGCCCGTCCTACAGGCCCATGCTCTTGGCGATGATCGTCTTCATGATCTCGCTGGTGCCGCCGTAGATGCGGTTGACGCGGTTGTCCGCGTACAGGCGGGCGATCGGGTACTCGTTCATGTACCCGTAGCCACCGTGCAGCTGCAGGCAGCGGTCGATGACGCGGTGGGCGACCTCGGTGCAGAACAGCTTGGCGGAGGCGGCCTCGGCGGGCGTCAGCTCGCCGGCGTCCAGGGCCTCCAGGGCGCGGTTGGCGACGGCCTCGGCCGCGTCCACCTCGGCCTGGCAGGCGGCCAGCTCGAACTTGGTGTTCTGGAAGTGGGCGACCGGCTTGCCGAAGACGGTGCGCTCCTGCACGTACTGCTTGGCGAACCGGACGGCCGCCTTGGCCTGCGCGTAGGCGCCGAAGGCGATGCCCCAGCGCTCCGAGGGCAGGTTGGCGCCGAGGTAGGAGAAGCCCTTGTTCTCCTCGCCGAGCAGGTCCTCGGCGGGGACCTTGACGTCGACGAAGGCCAGTTCGGCGGTGTCGGACGTCTTCAGGCCCAGCTTGTCGAGCTTGCGGCCGACGGAGTAGCCCTCGGACCCGGTGTCGACGGCGAAGAGGGAGATGCCGTGGCGGCGGTCCTCGGCGGTGGCCGGGGCGGTGCGGGCGCAGACGATGACCCTGTCGGCGTGGACACCGCCGGTGATGAAGGTCTTGGCGCCGTTGAGGACGTAGTGGGTGCCGTCCGCGGAGAGCTTGGCGGTGGTCTTCATGCCCGCGAGGTCGGAACCGGTGCCCGGCTCGGTCATCGCGATGGCCCACATCTCCTCGCCGGAGACGAACTTGGGCAGGAACCGCTTCTTCTGGTCCTCGGTGGCGAGCATCTTGATGTACGGCAGGGCGAGCAGCACGTGCACGCCGGAGCCGCCGAAGTTCACGCCCGCGCGGGCGGTCTCCTCGTACTGGATCGCCTCGAACTTGTGCGTCTCCAGGCCGGCGCCACCGTACTCCTCCGGCACGTTGATGCCGAAGAGGCCCAGCTCGGCGAGCTTGTAGTAGAACTCGCGCGGGGCCTGGCCGGCGGCGAACCACTCGTCGTACACCGGTACGACCTCGGCCTCGATGAAGGCGCGGAGGGTCTCCCGGAACGCCTCGTGATCCTCGTTGAACACCGTACGGCGCACGCCGCCACCTCCACGTACCTCGGCATGACATCGGCATGTCTAAGCGCTTGCTCACTCAACCGTACCGGCGAGTACGGAACCCCGTCCAGAGGGGGTCCGCCGTAACGCCCGTCACGCCCGGGGGCCGGGCTCAGGCCTGCGCGCCGCCCACCGCCGCGAACGCCCCCCGCGCCATGCGGTGCAGCAGGGCCGAGGTCGCCCCCCGGCCCGGGAGGGTGCCGGCACGACCCAGGTGGGGGGTGGAGTTGAGCAGGCCGAAGACCGAGTGGACGGCCGAGCGGGCGGTGGGCTCGGTCAGCGCCGGGTGGACCTCGCGGACCACCTCCACCCACAGTTCGACGTACTGCCGCTGCAGTTGCCGCACCAGCTTGCGGTCGCTGTCGCGCAGGCGGTCCAGCTCGCGGTTGTGCAGCGTGATCAGGGGGCGGTCGTCCAGGGCGAAGTCGATGTGGCCCTCGATCAGCGAATCCAGGACCGCCGAGGCGCCCGCCCGCCCGTCGGCCTCCGCCAGGCGGCGCCTGGCCCCCGTCAGCAACCGGCCGCTGATGCCCACCAGCAGCTCGGCCAGCATGGCGTCCTTGCCCGGGAAGTGGCGGTACAGGCCGGGGCCGCTGATGCCGACGGCGGCACCTATCTCGTCGACGCCCACGCCGTGGAAGCCGCGCTCGGCGAAGAGCCGGGCGGCCTCCTTGAGGATCTGCTCGCGCCGGGTGGGGGCGTCGGTTCTGGGAGCCATGACGGCAATTGTAGACAACGGGGTTAGCGGTCGTTAACCTGAGGGAAATGGTTAACGCTCATTAACGGGACGACCACTGGGTGAGGGGACCGCAGGATGCAGGAGGCACCGGAGCTGACGAGCGCGGCCGATCCCGCGTCGGAGGCCTGGCGGGCCAACGAGGAGGCGCACCGCGCCCTCGTGGAGGAGCTGCGCGCCAAGCTCGCCGCGGCGGCCCTGGGCGGCGGCGAGCGGGCCCGCGCCCGGCACACCGCGCGCGGCAAGCTGCTGCCGAGGGACCGGGTGGACACGCTGCTGGACCCCGGCTCGCCGTTCCTGGAACTGGCGCCGCTCGCGGCCGACGGGATGTACGACGGGCAGGCCCCGGCCGCCGGGGTGATCGCCGGGATCGGCCGGGTCAGCGGGCGCGAGTGCGTGATCGTCGCCAACGACGCCACCGTCAAGGGCGGGACCTACTACCCGATGACGGTGAAGAAGCACCTGCGCGCCCAGGAGGTGGCCCTCGACAACCGCCTGCCGTGCGTCTACCTGGTGGACTCCGGCGGGGCCTTCCTGCCGATGCAGGACGAGGTCTTCCCGGACCGCGACCACTTCGGCCGGATCTTCTACAACCAGGCCCGCATGTCCGGTGCCGGGATCCCGCAGATCGCCGCCGTCCTCGGATCGTGCACGGCCGGCGGCGCCTACGTCCCGGCCATGAGCGACGAGGCGGTGATCGTGCGCGGCCAGGGCACGATCTTCCTGGGCGGCCCGCCGCTGGTGAAGGCGGCCACCGGCGAGGTCGTCACCGCCGAGGAGCTGGGCGGCGGCGAGGTGCACTCCCGCGTCTCCGGCGTCACCGACCACCTCGCCGAGGACGACGCGCACGCCCTGCGGATCGTGCGGAACATCGTCTCCACCCTCCCCGCGCGCGGCCCCCTGCCCTGGGAGGTCCGGCCCGCCGTCGAACCGAAGGCCGACCCGTACGGGCTGTACGGCGCGGTCCCGGCCGACCCCCGCACCCCCTACGACGTCCGCGAGATCATCGCGCGCGTGGTCGACGGCTCCCGGTTCGCCGAGTTCAAGGCCGAGTTCGGGCAGACCCTGGTCACCGGCTTCGCCCGGATCCACGGCCATCCGGTGGGGATCGTCGCCAACAACGGCATCCTGTTCTCCGAGTCCGCCCAGAAGGGCGCCCACTTCATCGAGCTGTGCGACCAGCGCGGCATCCCGCTGGTGTTCCTGCAGAACATCTCGGGGTTCATGGTCGGCAGGGACTACGAGGCGGGCGGCATCGCCAAGCACGGCGCCAAGATGGTCACGGCGGTGGCCTGCACGCGCGTGCCCAAGCTGACGGTGGTGGTCGGCGGTTCGTACGGCGCCGGCAACTACTCGATGTGCGGCCGGGCCTACTCCCCCCGCTTCCTGTGGATGTGGCCCAACGCCAAGATCTCCGTCATGGGCGGCGAGCAGGCCGCCTCCGTCCTCGCCACCGTCAAGCGCGACCAGTCGGAGGCGCGCGGCGAGGACTGGCCGGCCGAGGCCGAGGAGGCCTTCAAGGCGCCGATCCGCGCGCAGTACGAGCGCCAGGGCAACGCCTACTACGCCACCGCCCGCCTGTGGGACGACGGCGTGATCGACCCGCTGGAAACCCGTCAGGTGCTGGGCCTCGCCCTGACCGCCTGCGCCAACGCGCCGCTGGGTGAACCCCGGTTCGGCGTCTTCCGGATGTGAGGAGGGGAACCGTGTTCGACACAGTGCTGGTGGCCAACCGGGGCGAGATCGCCGTGCGCGTGATCCGTACGCTGCGCTCGCTGGGGGTGCGCTCGGTGGCGGTCTTCTCCGACGCCGACGCCGACGCGCGGCACGTGCGGGAGGCCGACACGGCGGTACGGATCGGCCCGGCGCCGGCCGCCGGGAGCTACCTGTCGGTGGAGCGGCTGCTGGAGGCCGCCGCCCGCACCGGCGCCCGGGCCGTCCACCCCGGGTACGGGTTCCTCGCCGAGAACGCGGGCTTCGCCCGCGCGTGCGAGGAGGCGGGGCTGGTCTTCATCGGCCCGCCGGCGGACGCCATCGCCCTGATGGGCGACAAGATCCGCGCCAAGGAGACGGTGCGGGCGGCCGGGGTGCCGGTCGTGCCGGGGTCGAGCGGCAGCGGGCTGACGGACGCCCAGCTCGCCCGCGCGGCCCGGGAGATCGGGATGCCGGTGCTGCTCAAGCCCTCGGCGGGCGGCGGCGGCAAGGGCATGCGGCTGGTGCGGGAGGCGACCGCGCTGGAGGAGGAGATCGCGGCCGCCCGCCGTGAGGCCCGCGCCTCCTTCGGCGACGACACGCTGCTGGTGGAGCGGTGGATCGACCGGCCCCGGCACATCGAGATCCAGGTCCTGGCCGACGGGCACGGCAACGTCGTCCACCTCGGCGAGCGCGAGTGCTCCCTGCAGCGCCGGCACCAGAAGCTCGTCGAGGAGGCGCCGAGCGTGCTCCTCGACTCCGCGACCCGGGCCGCGATGGGCGAGGCGGCCGTGCAGGCGGCCCGCTCCTGCGGGTACCGGGGCGCGGGCACGGTGGAGTTCATCGTGCCGGGCGGGGACCCCTCGCAGTACTACTTCATGGAGATGAACACCCGTCTGCAGGTGGAGCACCCGGTCACCGAACTCGTCACCGGGCTCGACCTGGTGGAGTGGCAGCTGCGGGTGGCGGCCGGGGAGCGGCTCGCTCTCGCGCAGGAGGACGTCCGGCTGACCGGGCACGCGGTGGAGGCGCGGATCTGCGCCGAGACCGTGTCCGTCAAGGAGGGCGCGCGCGGCTTCCTCCCCTCCGGCGGCACGGTCCTGCTCCTGCGCGAACCGCAGGGCGACGGGGTGCGCACCGACTCCGGACTCAGCGAGGGCACCGAGGTGGGCAGCCTGTACGACCCGATGCTGTCCAAGGTGATCGCGTACGGGCCGGACCGGGCGACGGCCCTGCGCAGGCTGCGGTCGGCCCTGGCGGAGACGGTGACGCTGGGCGTGCCGACCAACGCGGGCTTCCTGCGCCGGCTGCTGGCCCACCCGGCGGTGGAGGCGGGCGAGTTGGACACCGGGCTGGTGGAGCGGGTGATGGACGGGCTGGTCCCCGCAGACGTCCCGGAAGAGGTGTACGAGGCGGCGGCGGCCGTCCGCCTGGAGGCGCTCGCCCCGCGCACGGAGGGCTGGGTCGATCCCTTCTCGGTACCGAACGGCTGGCGGCTGGGCGGCGCTGCGAAGCCGCCCGCCTTCCCGCTCCGGGTGGGCGAGCCGGTGACGTACCGGCCGCGCGGCACCCACACCGTCGCCGGGGACCGGGTGACCGTCACCCTCGACGGCGTCCGGCACACCTTCCACCGGGCCGGTGACTGGATCGGCCGCGACGGCGACGCCTGGCAGGTGCGCGACCACGACCCGGTGGCCGCCTCGCTCGGCCGGTCCGCGCACGCGGGTGCCGACTCGCTCACCGCGCCGATGCCCGGCACGGTGACCGTGGTGAAGGTGGCCGTCGGCGACGAGGTGACGGCGGGCCAGAGCCTGCTGGTGGTGGAGGCGATGAAGATGGAGCACGTCGTCTCCGCCCCGCACGCGGGCACGGTCGCCGAACTGGACGTGACCCCCGGGACGACGGTCGCCATGGACCAGGTGCTCGCCGTCATCGTGCCCACCGAGGAGGCGGCGAAGTGAGTGCCGGCGAGCTGCCCATGGCCGTACCGGCCCCGGACCTGCCCGCACGGGTGCGGATCCACGAGGTCGGTGCGCGCGACGGGCTGCAGAACGAGCAGGCGGCCGTGCCAACCGGGGTGAAGGCGGAGTTCATCCGACGGCTGGCCGGCGCGGGCCTGACGACGATCGAGGCGACGAGCTTCGTCCACCCCAGGTGGGTGCCGCAACTGGCAGACGCCGAACAGTTGTTCCCCCAGGTCGCCGACCTCGACGTGGCCCTGCCCGTCCTGGTGCCCAACCAGCGCGGCCTGGAGCGGGCGCTGGCCCTCGGGGCCCGCCGGATCGCGGTCTTCGCCAGTGCCACGGAGTCCTTCGCCAAGGCCAACCTCAACCGCACCCTGGACGAGTCGCTGGCCGTGTTCGAGCCGGTGGTGCGCCGGGCGAAGGACGCCGGCGTGCACGTGCGCGGATACGTGTCGATGTGCTTCGGCGACCCCTGGGAGGGAGCGGTCCCGCTCCCCCAGGTGGCCCGCGTGTGCACGGCCCTGCGGGACATGGGCTGCGACGAGCTGAGCCTCGGCGACACCATCGGCGTCGCCACCCCGGGCCACGTACGGGCCCTGCTGTCCCTGCTGAACGAGCGGGGCGTGCCGACTCCCGCGATCGGCGTGCACTTCCACGACACCTACGGCCAGGCGCTCGCCAACACCCTGGCCGCGCTGCAGCACGGCGTCACCACCGTCGACGCCTCCGCGGGCGGCCTGGGGGGCTGCCCGTACGCCAGGTCCGCCACCGGCAACCTCGCCACCGAGGACCTGGTGTGGATGCTGCACGGCCTCGGTGTGGGCACCGGGGTCGATCTGGGCCGTCTGACCGCCACCAGTGTGTGGATGGCCGAACACCTGGGCCGTCCCAGTCCGTCCCGTACCGTCCGCGCCCTCTCCCACAAGGACCAGTGATCAGCATGGACCACCGCCTCAGCCCCGAGCTGGAGGAGCTTCGCCGTACGGTCGAGGCGTTCGCGCACGACGTGGTGGCGCCGAGGATCGGTGACCTCTACGAGCGGCACGAGTTCCCGTACGAGATCGTCCGTGAGATGGGCCGCATGGGCCTGTTCGGGCTGCCGTTCCCGCAGGAGTACGGCGGCATGGGGGGTGACTACCTGGCCCTGGGCATCGCCCTGGAGGAGCTGGCCCGGGTGGACTCCTCGGTGGCGATCACCCTGGAGGCGGGGGTGTCGCTGGGGGCGATGCCGCTGCACCTGTTCGGCACCGAGGAGCAAAAGCGCACGTGGCTGCCGCGGCTGTGCGCCGGTGAGGTCCTGGGCGCGTTCGGCCTGACCGAGCCGGACGGCGGCAGTGACGCCGGGGCGACCCGCACCACGGCCCGGCTGGACCCGGACAGCGGCGAGTGGGTCGTCAACGGCACGAAGTGCTTCATCACCAACTCGGGCACGGACATCACCGGGCTGGTGACGGTCACGGCGGTCACCGGCCGCAAGCCGGACGGGCGGCCGCGGATCTCGGCGATCATCGTCCCGTCGGGCACGCCCGGCTTCACGGTCGCCCCGGCCTACTCCAAGGTCGGCTGGAACGCCTCGGACACCCGGGAGCTGTCCTTCCAGGACGTGCGGGTGCCGGCCGCCAACCTCCTGGGCGAGGAGGGCCGCGGCTACGCCCAGTTCCTGCGCATCCTGGACGAGGGGCGCATCGCCATCGCGGCGCTGGCGACGGGTCTGGCGCAGGGGTGCGTGGACGAGTCGGTCAAGTACGCCCGCCAGCGCCGTGCCTTCGGCCGGCCGATCGGCGCCAACCAGGCCATCCAGTTCAAGATCGCCGATATGGAGATGCGGGCCCACACCGCCCGTCTGGCCTGGCGGGACGCGGCCTGCCGCCTGGTGGCGGGCGAGCCCTTCAAGAAGGAGGCGGCGCTGGCGAAGCTGCACGCCTCCACGGTGGCGGTGGACAACGCCCGCGACGCCACCCAGGTCCACGGCGGCTACGGCTTCATGAACGAGTACCCGGTGGCCCGCATGTGGCGCGACTCCAAGATCCTGGAGATCGGCGAGGGCACCAGCGAAGTCCAGCGGATGCTGATCGCCCGGGAACTGGGCCTGGTGAGCTGAGCCCCACCACCCACCACCCGCCCCGCACCCACCGGACGCCACCCCGCCGCCCGTCCGGGCGGCGGGGTGGCGTCCGCGTCCGGCGCGTCAGGAGCCGTGATCCGGGGAACCCGTTCGCCGCGCTGCGGGGGGAATCCGGGGCGGGCCGGCGGGGACGGGGCCGTCCCGACCGGCGGTGGCACCGGACGGCGGCCCCTCCGGCGGGCACCCGGGCGCGCGGCGGCGCACCCGGGGCGGCCGAGGAGGGCGCGGCTCCGGCCGAGAGGGCCCCGACCCCTCCCCGTGCGCCCCTGACGGCGGGCCCGGCGGACACCACCCCTGGACAGCAAGCAAGGTTAGGCTAACCTACATTCGAACTTGTCCGGCGGGCGTTCCGCCCCGTTCGAAAGCAGCCACCTCCATGCCCCATGCCCGTGCCACCCACCTCACTCGCCGCGGCCTGCTCGCCGCGGGCGGCGCCCTCGGACTCGGTGCCGCGCTCGCCGCCTGCGGGGACGACAAGGGCGCAGACACCGGCTCCGGCAAGGACACGGCCGGCGCCGCGTCCGGGCCCTGGTCGTTCAAGGACGACCGCGGCACGACCGTGAAGCTGGACGAGGTGCCGGCGAACATCGTCGCCTTCGTCGGCGTGGGCGCCGCGCTCCACGACTACGGCATCCAGGTCAAGGGCGTGTTCGGCCCGACGAGGACCAGCGCGGGCAAGGCCGACGTCCAGGCCGGCGACATGGACGTCAGCAAGGTGACGGTCCTCGGCAACACCTGGGGCCAGTTCAACATCGAGAAGTACGCGGCCCTCGCCCCGGACCTGCTGATCAGCACCATGTTCGACGACGCCGGCACCCTCTGGTACGTCCCCGAGGAGTCGAAGAAGAAGATCGCCCAGCTGGCCCCCAGCATCGGCATCTCCGTCTACGACCGCCAGCTGACCCGGCCGCTGCAGCGCATGTGGGAGCTGGCCGAGTCGCTCGGCGCCGACATGACGGCCGGCAGGGTGACGAACGCCAAGAAGCGCTTCGAGGACGCGGCCGCACGGCTGCGCGCCGCGGCCAGGGCCAAGCCCGGCATCAAGGTGATGGCCGCTTCCGCCAGCGACCAGCTCTTCTACGTCTCCGGCACCGACCTCTCCATCGACCTGGAGTACTTCAAGGCCCTCGGCGTGAACTTCGTGGAGCCCCCGAAGAGCGCCAAGAAGCAGGGCGGCGGCTGGTACGAGTCGCTGAGCTGGGAGAACGCCGACAAGTACCGGGCCGACATCATCATGATGGACGACCGCTCCTCGGCGATCCAGCCCGCCGACATCACCCAGCCGACCTGGAAGAAGCTGCCCGCGGTGCAGGCGGGCCAGGTCATCCCCCGCTCGCCGGAGCCGATCCTGTCCTACGACAAGTGCGTGCCGCTGCTGACGGGCCTGGCGGAGGCGCTGGAGAAGGCCGAGAAGGTCGGCTGAGCGTCCGCGGGGCGCGGGGCCCGCACCCCGGAGGGCCGCGGGCCCGGCCGTGACCGGCCGCGCGGACCCCGCGCCACGCGACCACCACCCCTCCTCCTCTCCCGTACCCCCGTACCCGACCCCGATGTCCGCCCAGGAGCCCTCATGACCACCGCCGTGGCCGCCCCGTTCCGTTTCTTCTCGCTCCGGGTCGTGCGGGCGAAGCGGCTCGGGCCGTCCCTGGTGCGCGTCACCTTCGCCGGACCGGACCTGCACGCCTTCCGCTCCGACGGACGCGACCAGTCCCTGTCGCTCTTCCTGCCGCACCCGGGGCAGCCCGAACCGGTGGTCCCGCTGGAGCTGGGCGACGGGTGGTGGCAGGGCTGGCGCGAACTGCCGGCCGGGGTCCGGGCGGTGATGCGCTCGTACACCCTGCGGGAGCTGCGCCGGAACCCCGACGAGATCGACATCGACTTCGCGCTGCACGGGGTCGGACCGGACGCCGCCGCACCCGCCGGGCCCGCCTCCCGCTGGGCCGCCCGCGCCACCGCCGGGGACCGGGTGCTGCTGCTCGGCCCGGCGGTCGCGGACAACCGCGCCATCCGCTTCCGGCCGCCCGGGGACACCGACCTCGTCGTCCTGTGGGGCGACGAGACCGCCGTGCCCGCCGCCACCGCGATCCTGGGGTCCCTGCCGGCCGGCACCCGGGTGCGGGCCTGGCTGGAGGTGCCGCACGCCGGGGACGTGCAGACCGTGCCGACCCGGGCCGACGCGGAGGTCACCTGGCTGGTGCGGCACGGCGGACCCCCGGGGGCCGACGCCGTGCGCGGGGCGCGCCTGCCCGCCTGCGAGCGGCCGTACGTCTGGCTGGCGGGTGAGTGCGGGCGGGTGAAGGCGCTGCGCCGGCACTTCGTGGGCGAGCGCGGGATCGACCGGCGGCGGGTCACCTTCGTCGGCCACTGGCGGCAGGGGATGACGGAGGAACAGCTGCGCGCCACCGGCGAGTAGCGCGCCGACCGCCGTACCGGTGACGGCCGTGCGGCGGAGGCATGGCCTCCCCTTTTGACTTAGGTTAGGCTAACCTAAGTTGATCTCGCGGAAGTGCGCCTCACCCGTTCCCGCACGGACAGTCCCCCGGAGGACCCCCACATGCGCTCGCACCTGCTCAATGGCCTCACCGCGGAGCACTACCGCCGCTCCGTGACCGAAGGAGTGGAGCGGGTGGCGGCGAGACTCGCCACCACCGACCGGCCGTTCACCGGCGTCACCGTGGACGCCCTCGCCCCCCGCGTCGACGCCATCGACCTGGACCGGCCGCTGGGCGACACCGCCGCGGCCCTGGACGAACTGGAGGACGTCTACCTCCGGGACGCCGTCTACTTCCACCACCCCCGCTACCTCGCCCACCTCAACTGCCCGGTGGTCATCCCGGCGGTGCTCGGCGAGGCCGTGCTCTCCGCCGTCAACTCCTCCCTGGACACCTGGGACCAGTCCGCCGGCGGCACCCTGATCGAGCGCAGGCTCGTCGACTGGACCGCCGCCCGCATCGGCCTCGGTCCGGCCGCCGACGGCGTGTTCACCTCCGGCGGCACCCAGTCCAACCTCCAGGCGCTCCTGCTGGCCCGCGAGGAGGCGAAGTCCGGCGACCTCGCCCGGCTGCGCGTCTTCGCCTCCGAAGCCAGCCACTTCAGCGTCGAGAAGTCCGCCAAGCTCCTCGGCCTGGGCCCGGACGCGGTGGTCCCGGTCCCCGTCGACCACGACAAGCGCATGCAGACGGTCGCGCTCGCCCGCGGGCTGGAACGCTGCGCGCGGGACGGCCTGGTCCCCATGGCGGTCGTCGCCACCGCCGGCACCACCGACTTCGGCTCGATCGACCCGCTCCCCGAGATCGCCCGCCTCTGCGCCCAGTACGGGGCGTGGATGCACGTGGACGCGGCCTACGGCTGCGGGCTGCTCGCCTCCCTGAAGTACCGGGACCGCATCGACGGCATCGAGCGGGCCGACTCGGTCACCGTGGACTACCACAAGTCCTTCTTCCAGCCCGTGAGTTCCTCCGCCGTACTGGTCCGGGACGCGGCGGCCCTGCGCCACGCCACCTACCACGCGGAGTACCTCAACCCGCGCCGCACGGTGCAGGAGCGCATCCCCAACCAGGTCGACAAGTCCCTGCAGACCACCCGCCGCTTCGACGCCCTGAAGCTGTGGATGACGCTGCGCGTGATGGGCGCCGACGGCATCGGGGCGCTCTTCGACGAGGTCTGCGACCTGGCCCGGGAGGGCTGGCGGATGCTGGCCGCCGACCCCCGCTACGACGTGGTGGTGGAGCCGTCGCTGTCCACCCTCGTCTTCCGCTGCGTCCCGGCGGCCGTCACCGATCCCGCCGAGATCGACCGCGCCAACCTGTACGCCCGCAAGGCCCTGTCCGCCTCCGGTGACGCGGTGGTCGCGGGCACCAAGGTGGACGGCCGCCACTACCTGAAGTTCACCCTGCTGAACCCCGAGACGACGGTGGACGACATCGCCGCCGTCCTCGACCTGATCGCCGGCCACGCCGAGCAGTACCTGGGAGAGTCCCTTGACCGCGCGTCCTGAAGCACCGACCACGACCTACGACTTCGTGGGGATCGGGCTCGGCCCCTTCAACCTCGGCCTCGCCTGCCTCACCGAACCGATCGCCGGGCTGGAGGGCGTCTTCCTCGACTCCAAGCCCGACTTCGAGTGGCACGCCGGGATGTTCCTGGAGGGCGCCCACCTCCAGACCCCGTTCCTGTCGGACCTGGTCACGCTGGCCGACCCCACCTCGCCGTACTCCTTCCTCAACTACCTGAAGGAGAGGGGCAGGCTGTACTCGTTCTACATCCGCGAGAACTTCTACCCGCTGCGGGTCGAGTACGACGACTACTGCCGCTGGGCGGCCGGCAAGCTCTCCAGCGTCCGCTTCGGCACCACGGTGACCGAGGTGACGTACGAGGACGAGCTGTACGCCGTCCGCACCGCGGCCGGTGACGTCTACCGCGCCCGGCACCTGGTCCTCGGCACCGGCACCCCGCCGCACGTCCCGGACGCCTGCCGGGACCTGGGCGGCGACTTCATCCACAACTCGCGCTACCTGCCGCACAAGGCGCGGCTGCAGCGCAAGAGGTCCATCACCCTGGTCGGCAGCGGCCAGTCGGCGGCCGAGATCTACCACGACCTGCTCAGCGAGATCGACGTCCACGGCTACCAGCTGAACTGGGTGACCCGTTCGCCCCGCTTCTTCCCGCTCGAATACACCAAGCTCACGCTGGAGATGACGAGCCCGGAGTACATCGACTACTACCACGCGCTGCCCGAGGCCACCCGCTACCGCCTCACCGACCGGCACAAGGGCCTGTTCAAGGGCATCGACGGCGACCTGATCAACGAGATCTTCGACCTGCTGTACCGGAAGAACCTGGGCGGCCCCGTCCCCACCCGGCTGCTCACCAACTCCGCGCTGACCGGTGCCCGGTACGAGAACGGCACGTACACCCTCCTGCTGCGCCAGGAGGAGCAGGGGAAGGACTACGAGCTGACCAGCGAGGGCCTGGTCCTGGCCACCGGCTACCGGTACGCCGAACCGGAGTTCCTGCGGCCCGTCCGCGACCGGCTGCGCTACGACTCCCACGGGAACTTCGACATCGCCCGCAACTACTCCGTGGACGTCACCGGCCGCGGCGTCTTCCTGCAGAACGCGGGGGTGCACACGCACAGCATCACCAGCCCCGACCTGGGCATGGGCGCCTACCGGAACGCGTACATCATCCGCGAGCTGCTCGGCACCGAGTACTACCCGGTCGAGAAGACCATCGCCTTCCAGGAGTTCGCCGTATGACCCCCACCGAACCGGCCTTCACGATCCGTCCGCTCGACCCCGTCAAGGACGCCGAGCTGGTGCACGGCTGGGTCACGCATCCCAAGGCCGCGTTCTGGATGATGCAGGACGCCGAGCCCGGGGACGTCGAGCGGGCCTACGCGCAGATCGCGGCCGACGAGCACCACCACGCCCTCCTCGGGCTGTGCGACGGCGAACCCGTCTTCCTGATGGAGACGTACGACCCCGCCCGGCGCGAGCTGGCCGGCCTGTACGAGCCGGAACCCGGCGACGTGGGCATGCACTTCCTCGTCGCGCCCACCGACAGTCCCGTGCACGGGTTCACCCGGGCCGTCATCACCGCCGTGATGGCGCACCTGTTCCAGGACCCGGCGACCCGGCGGGTCGTGGTGGAGCCGGACGTGCGCAACACGGCCGTGCACGCGCTGAACGAAGCCGTCGGGTTCGTGCCCGAACGGGAGATACAGAAGCCGGAGAAGCGGGCGTTGCTGAGTTTCTGCACACGGGAGCGGTTCACCGCGGCGACGGGGGTGGCCGCGTGAGCCCCGCCGACGCCGTGGCCCACCTGTCCCCCGAGCGCTGGGAGCGGGCCAACCGGCTGCTGGTGCGCAAGGCGCTCGCCGAGTTCGCCCACGAACGGCTGTTCACCCCCGAGCGGGACGGCGACCGGTACGTCGTCCGCAGCGACGACGGGCTGACCGCCTACCGCTTCACGGCCGCCCTGCGCGGCCTCGACCACTGGCAGGTCGACGCCGACTCGCTCACCCGGCACCGCGACGGCACCGAACTCCCGCTGGACGCGCTGGACTTCTGCATAGAGATGCGGCGGACGCTGGGCCTGAGCGACGAGATCCTGCCCGTCTACCTGGAGGAGATCTCCTCCACCCTGTCCGGGACCTGCTACAAGCTCACCAAGCCCCCCGTCACCGCCGCCGAACTGGCGCACGCCTCCTTCCAGGAGATCGAGACCGGGATGACCGAGGGCCACCCCTGCTTCGTGGCCAACAACGGGCGGCTCGGCTTCGGCGTCCACGAGTACCTGGCGTACGCCCCGGAGACCGCGAGCCCGGTCCGGCTGGTGTGGCTGGCCGCGCACCGCTCACGGGCCACGTTCACGGCCGGGGCCGGCATCGAGCACGAGGACTTCTTCCGCCGGGAGCTGGGCGCGGCCACCGTGGAGCGGTTCCGCGCCGCGCTCACCGCGCAGGGGCTCGACCCCGCCGACTACCTGCTGATCCCGGTCCACCCCTGGCAGTGGTGGAACAAGCTCGCCGTCACCTTCGCCGCCGAGGTGGCCCGCCGGCACCTGGTGTGCCTGGGCGAGGGCGAGGACCTGTACCTGGCCCAGCAGTCCATCCGGACCTTCTTCAACACCTCCGACCCGCACAAGCACTACGTGAAGACGGCCCTGTCCGTGCTCAACATGGGCTTCATGCGCGGGCTGTCGGCCGCCTACATGGAGGCGACCCCGGCGATCAACGACTGGCTGGCCCGGATCGTCGAGAACGACCCGGTGCTGAAGTCGACCGGGCTGTCGGTCATCCGGGAGCGGGCGGCCGTCGGCTACCGGCACCTGGAGTACGAGCGGGCCACCGACCGGTACTCGCCCTACCGGAAGATGCTGGCCGCGCTGTGGCGGGAGAGCCCGGTGCCGTCGCTCGGCGAGGGCGAGTCGCTGGCGACGATGGCTTCGCTGCTGCACGTGGACCACGAGGGCGCCTCCTTCGCGGGCGCCCTGATCGAGCGCTCCGGGCTCACCCCCGCCGCGTGGCTGCGGCGGTACCTGCGGGCGTACTACGTCCCGCTGCTGCACAGCTTCTACGCCTACGACCTCGTATTCATGCCGCACGGCGAGAACGTCGTCCTGGTCCTGAAGGACGGGGCGGTGCGGCGGGCGGTCTACAAGGACATCGCCGAGGAGATCGCCGTCCTGGATCCGAACGCGGTGCTGCCGCCGGAGGTGCGGCGGATCCGGGTCGAGGTGCCCGAGGACCGGAAACTGCTGTCGATCTTCACGGACGTCTTCGACTGCTTCTTCCGGTTCCTCGCGGCGCACCTCGCCGCCGAGGGGATCCTGCAGGAGGACGGCTTCTGGCGCACGGTCGCCGAGGTGACCCGCGCCTACCAGGAGGCAAACCCCCAACTGGCCGACCGGTTCAGGCAGTACGACCTGTTCGCCCCCGAGTTCGCGCTGTCCTGCCTGAACCGGCTCCAGCTGCGCGACAACCGGCAGATGGTGGACCTCGCCGATCCCGCGGGCGCGCTCCAGCTCGTGGGGACGCTGAGGAATCCGCTGGCGGACTTCTAGCACCCCGGACGGACGGGCACCCCGCGGACGGTCCCGCGGGGTGCCCGTCGCCGTCCGGTCAGCACGCGGGCCAGGGCACCTGCGGCGGCCCGCGGTGGTGGACACCCCGCGAGGTGGTCGCCGATCCGGCGGACCCTGCCGGGGGCGTCCGCCGCCACGCGGACGCGGGCGGCGGGGGTGATGCGGTGCGCGGTCGCGGCCGGCCGGACCGATGCGCGGGAATCGCCCGGGAGGACGGCGGTGGGAGCGCCCGGACACGGGCGGGCGGGCGGCCCCCGCACCGGGGGCCGCCCGCCGGTGCCGGTGCCGCGCCCGTGCACCGGGGCGCGGGCGCGGCGGGGGTTACTTCGCCCGGCGGGAGACCGTGAAGTGGTCGATGCGCTCGCCGGTCTCGGCGATGCCCGACACCGTCAGCGTGGCCTGCCGGCCCTTCGCGGCGGGCGCGACGTCCACGCGCAGGAAGGAGTAGTCGAGGTAGCGCACCCGCGACCAGGTGACCGTCTCGTTCTGCTTGCCGTCCTTGGTGTTGACGAAGGAGGCGACCGAGTCCAGTTCGTGCTCGTGGCCCTCGTAGGTGTCCGGGGCGCTGAACGCGTACAGGCTGCGGCCCGCCGCGCCGGCCGTGACGTACACCACGCCCTCCGTCTCGGGGTAGGCGGTGCCGCCGATCGGGAGCTTCTTGGCGACCGCGCCGGCCTTGATGACGTCGGTGCGCTCGTACTGGTGGTTGTGGCCGTTGATGACCAGGTCCACCGTGTACTTCTCGAACAGCGGCACCCACTCCTGGCGCACCCCGCCCTCCGAGGCGTGCGCGGTGGAGGTGCAGTAGGCGCAGTGGTGGAAGAAGACGACGACGAAGTCGACGTCCCTGGAGGCGCGGAACCTCTTCAGCTGGCCCTCCAGCCAGGTGGTCTGGGTTCCGCCGGAGATGCCCAGGTTCGCCGGGATCTCGAAGGAGACGTCGTTGGCGTCGAGCGAGATGACCGCCGTGTTGCCGTAGACGAAGGAGTAGACGCCCGGGAGGTTCTTCCGGTCCGGCCCGTTGTCGGGGAGCGTCCAGCGGGCGTCCTCGCCGCCGTAGCCGTTGGGCGAGTACCAGGCCTCCATGTCGTGGTTGCCGTAGGCCGGCATCCACGGGACCTGCTTGGCGACGGACTCGGTCTGGGCCAGGAACTGGTCCCAGGTGCGCGAGTCGAAGCCGGTGTCGGTGGTCCTGCCGGCGCCGGACGGGTCGGCGTAGGCGATGTCACCGGCGTGCAGGTGGAAGGCGGGGTCCTGGCCGAGGAGCAGGCTGTTGTTGGCCAGTCCGTGGTAGCCGACGCCCTCGTCGCCGAAGGCGGTGAAGGTGAACGGCGTCTTGTGGGCGGGGGCGGTGGTGAAGGTGCCCAGGGTACCCGCGAGGTGGGGCGCGGCCGGGTCGAAGCCCTGGTGGCCGACGCCGTAGTAGTAGGTCCTGCCGGGGCGCAGGTGGGTGAGCCTGGCGTGCAGATAGTACTGGGTGTGGTCGCCGCTCGCGCCGACGCCGGCCGGGGTATGCAGCGTGCGGACCTCGGCGTCGATCCGGCGGGAGAGGTCCCAGGGGTGGGCGCCGATCCGGATGAACGGCTTCTTCACCGCGACCGGGACCTGCCAGGAGACGGTGATCTCGGTGCGCGGGTCGTTGCCGTAGGCCAGGTGGCGGCCGAAGGGGGCGACGAGCGCGCCGTCGACCGCCTCGGTGGCGGCGGCGGTGTGCCGGGTGGGCGCGGCGGCCCGGGCGGTGGCACCCGGCACGAACGCACCGCCCGCGACGGCACCCAGCGTGACGGCTCCGCCCCTGATCATGGTGCGCCGCGAGAACCTGGCGCGCAGGTACTCGTGCTGCTCGGCCATGCTCATGCGCTCGGCCAGCTTCTCGGGTACGCCCATACGAGGAATGTCCATGGCGTCTGAAACTCGCCTGTCGGGGCAACACGGCGCAAGACGCCGGATGGACAGCTTGCAAACAGCGCCCCACAAAACGTTCCCCGGCATCCTGCCCGGAATCGGGCAGGAATCTTGCGAAACTCTCGCTCTTACCCCAGGATCTACCGGGTGCACGAGGAACTTGTCGATCACCTGACGCGGTCCACGCCCCTGAACCGGGGCGAGGCGCTGCGGGTGGTCCAGGACGTCCTCGCCTACTTCGACGAGACGACGCAGGACTACGTCCGTCGCCGCCACCGCGAACTGCAGGCCCAGGGCCTGACGAACGCGGAGATCTTCGAACGGATCGAGGCGGACCTGAAATACCGGGCGGTCGCACCGCCGGAGCTGACGCTCCGGCAGCTGCGCCGCATGGTCTACGGCTGACAAGTGGCCGGAACCACGACCTGAGGAACACCCCCACATGTGCGGAATCGTCGGATACATCGGCAAGCGTGACGTGGCCCCGCTGCTGCTCGAAGGCCTGCAGCGGCTGGAGTACCGCGGCTACGACTCGGCCGGCCTCGTCGTCGCCTCCCCGAAGACGGCCGGCCTGAGGATGGTCAAGGCCAAGGGCCGGGTGCGCGACCTGGAGGCCAGGGTCCCGGCGCGCTTCAAGGGCACCACCGGCATCGCCCACACCCGCTGGGCCACCCACGGCGCCCCCTCCGACGTGAACGCCCACCCGCACCTGTCGGCCGACCACAAGGTCGCCGTCGTGCACAACGGCATCATCGACAACGCCGCCGACCTGCGCCGCAAGCTGGAGGCGGACGGCGTGGAGTTCCTCTCCGAGACCGACACCGAGGTGCTCACCCACCTGATCGCCCGCTCCGCGGCCGAGAAGCTGGAGGACAAGGTCCGCGAGACCCTCCGCCTCGTCGAGGGCACGTACGGCATCGCGGTCATGCACGCCGACTTCGCCGACCGGATCGTGGTGGCCCGCAACGGCTCCCCGGTGGTCCTCGGCATCGGCGAGAAGGAGATGTTCGTCGCCTCGGACATCGCCGCGCTGGTCGCCCACACCCGGCAGGTGGTGACGCTGGACGACGGCGAGATGGCCACCCTCAAGGCCGACGACTTCCGCACCTACACCACCGAGGGCACCCGCACGAGCGCCGAGCCGACCACCGTGGAGTGGGAGGCGGCGTCGTACGACATGGGCGGCCACGACACCTACATGCACAAGGAGATCCACGAGCAGGTGGAGGCCGTGGACCGGGTGCTGCGCGGCCGCATCGACGACCGGTTCTCCACGGTGCACCTCGGCGGCCTCAACCTGGACGCCCGCGAGGCGCGCCGGATCCGCCGGGTGAAGATCCTCGGCTGCGGCACCTCGTACCACGCGGGCATGATCGGCGCCCAGATGATAGAGGAACTGGCCCGCATCCCCGCCGACGCCGAGCCGGCCTCCGAGTTCCGCTACCGCAACGCGGTCGTGGACCCCGACACGCTGTACGTCGCGGTCTCCCAGTCGGGCGAGACGTACGACGTGCTCGCGGCCGTGCAGGAGCTGAAGCGCAAGGGCGCCCGGGTGCTGGGCGTGGTCAACGTGGTCGGCTCGGCGATCGCGCGCGAGGCCGACGGCGGCATCTACGTGCACGCCGGCCCCGAGGTGTGCGTGGTGTCCACGAAGTGCTTCACCAACACCTGCGTCGCCTTCGCCCTGCTGGCGCTGCACCTCGGGCGCACCCGCGACCTCTCGGTGCGCGACGGCAAGCGGATCATCGAGGGCCTGCGCGGGCTGCCGACCCAGATCGCCGGGATCCTGGCGCAGGAGGAGGAGATCAGGAAGCTGGCGGAAGGCTGCGCGGACGCCCGCTCGATGCTCTTCATCGGCCGCGTGCGGGGCTACCCGGTGGCCCGTGAGGCCTCCCTGAAGCTCAAGGAGGTCTCCTACATCCACGCCGAGGCCTACCCCGCCTCCGAGCTGAAGCACGGCCCGCTGGCCCTCATCGAGCCCGCCCTGCCGACGGTCGCGATCGTGCCCGACGACGACCTGCTGGAGAAGAACCGCGCCGCCCTGGAGGAGATCAAGGCCCGCAGCGGCAGGATCCTCGCGATCGCCCACCGGGAGCAGGAGAAGGCCGACCACACCGTCGTCGTGCCGAAGAACGAGGACGAGCTCGACCCGATCCTCATGGGCATCCCGCTCCAGCTCCTCGCGTACCACACGGCGAAGGCCCTGGGACGGGACATCGACAAGCCGCGGAACCTGGCCAAGTCGGTGACGGTGGAGTAACCCTCGCGGGGCGCGCCGTCCGGCGCGCGCGAGCGCGGCGCGCCGGACGGCGCGACGGCCCCCTGGCGTGCCGCTCGGCACACCGGGAGGCCGTGCCCGCACGGTCAGGGAATGACGATCACCGGTCGCCGGGCCCGCTTGGCCAGCCGTCCGGCCACGGACCCGAAGATCCGTCCGGCCAGGCCGTGCGTGGAGCCCACCACGATCGCGTCGGCCTCGTACTCTTGCCCCACCTCTTCGAGTTCGTGGCAGATGTCGCCACCGCGCTCGACCAGGATCCAGGGCACCTCGGCCAGGTGCTCCGCGCAGGCCAGTTCGAGGCCGAGCACCTCGGTGCGGTGGTCCGGGACGTCCACGAAGACCGGCGGCTCGCAGCCGGCCCACACGGTGGTGGGCAGGCGGTTGGCCACGTGCACGATGATCAGGCCCGCGCGGGAGCGGTGGGCCATGCCGACCGCGTAGGCGAGGGCGCGCTCGCTGGAGGTGGAGCCGTCGAAGCCGACGACCACCCCGTGCTGGAAGGCGGGGTCGCAGGAACGGCGCGACTCCCCCACCGCCAGGGGATCGGCCGCCGTCGGATCGGCGACCGGCCGCTTGCGGTCCGCGGGTTCGAAGAATTCGTGACCGGCCATGGCTGTCTCGGCGTGGTGATCCTTTGTGGTGGGATGGGACCGTGCTGCGGAGCTGTGTCCGGGAAACGCCTTCCCAAGCCCATACCCCCAAGGGTACGGCGGTACGCCTCCACCGCCCAGTTCTCGCGCACGCTGCGTGAACGATCCCACGACGTCCGTGGGGCTCCCCGGAGCATGCACGAGCGGCGCCCGCAGCGCAATGGTTGCTGTCCCGTACAGGCGGTTTGCACGGCCCCGCGGAACCGGCCCCGGTGACCGGGTGGTCGCACGCGCGTTGACAGGGGGTGATCCACCGCCCCGGGGAGCACCGGACGCCCGGTCCACGGCCCACCACCGGCCCGCAGCCCGTCCCGGACACCGCCGGCGGTGTCATGCGCCGGGCGGCCTTGGGCCGCACCCTCGTCCCCGTGGCGCTCCCCCGGTGCGGCACCCCGCCGGCCGGTGCCGCCGGCACCGGCCTGGGCCCGGCCGTCCGCCGGGTCCCGCTGCGCCGCCCCGAGCGTTGCGCCGCGCAAAGAGGCGGACGTCACACCGCAGCGCAGAGACCGGTCAACTGACCGGTTTCCGCGCTCTGGAACGCCTGTTTTCGGCCAACTTCCGGGTACCCCTCCACAGGGGTGCCGACCGCCCTGCAACCCCCGTTCCACCTGCACGGAAAGGGTCGAGGCCGCCCTGCGCACCCTACGCGGTTTGGCCACTGCCACGAGGCGCACTTCCCTACGCGGCCCACGAGTGCAACCCTTCGTGATCGAATGCTTCACGCCAAGTTGTCATGTCGACAATGTGCCGCGTGTCGAACTGGTCACCGTGAGACCGCGGGAGCCAGTAGATTCGATCTTGACTGTCTTACGGCGGGGGACTCGTGCAGGACCGAGGGGAAACGTGCAGGAGCGACACAACCGAGGAGCCGCGACCACCGAGGGGGGCTTAGCAGGATGAGCCACGACTCCACTGCCGCGCCGGACGCCGCGGCCCGGAAGCTTTCCGGGCGACGCCGCAAGGAGATCGTCGCGGTGCTGCTGTTCAGCGGCGGCCCCATCTTCGAGAGTTCCATACCACTTTCGGTGTTCGGGATCGACCGCCAGGACGCCGGAGTGCCGCGCTACCGCCTTTTGGTGGCGGCCGGCGAAGAGGGCCCGTTGCGGACCACGGGGGGCCTGGAACTCACCGCACCGCATGGGCTGGAGGCGATCGCCCGCGCCGGCACGGTCGTCGTGCCCGCCTGGCGCTCGATCACCTCACCACCACCGGAGGACGCCCTCGACGCGCTGCGCAGAGCGCACGAGGAGGGTGCCCGCATCGTCGGGCTGTGCACCGGGGCCTTCGTGCTCGCGGCGGCCGGCCTGCTCGACGGACGCCCGGCAACCACCCACTGGATGTACGCGCCGACACTGGCCAAGCGCTACCCGTCGGTGCACGTCGACCCGCGCGAGCTGTTCGTCGACGACGGCGACGTCCTGACCTCGGCCGGCACGGCCGCGGGCATCGACCTGTGCCTGCACATCGTGCGGTCGGACCACGGCAACGAGGCGGCCGGCGCGCTGGCCCGCCGCCTGGTGGTCCCGCCGCGCCGCAGCGGGGGCCAGGAGCGCTACCTCGACCGGTCTTTACCGGAGGAGATCGGCGCCGACCCGCTCGCGGAGGTCGTCGCCTGGGCACTGGAGCACCTCCACGAGCAGTTCGACGTGGAGACGCTGGCGGCGCGCGCCTACATGAGCCGCCGCACCTTCGACCGCCGGTTCCGCTCGCTCACCGGCAGCGCGCCGCTGCAGTGGCTGATCACCCAGCGGGTGCTGCAGGCACAGCGGCTGCTGGAGACGTCGGACTACTCCGTGGACGAGGTGGCGGGCCGGTGCGGCTTCCGCTCGCCGGTCGCGCTGCGCGGGCACTTCCGCCGCCAGCTCGGTTCCTCCCCCGCCGCCTACCGGGCCGCCTACCGGGCCCGCCGGCCGCAGGGCGACAAGCACGCCGACCAGGACGTCCCGGCGATCCAGGCGGGGCAGGCCGGCGCACTCTCCGGCCTGCCCGGGCACGGACCGGTGGGCGCCCCGCCCACCGTGCTGCACCCGGAGCGGGACGGCGGCGTGCCGATGCAGAGCCGCCGCCAGCCCGCGGGCGCGGTGAGCCTGCTGCCGGGACCGCGCAGCGGTTCGTGACGCACGGGAACGGAAGAGGGCGACGGAGGGGACGGAGGACGACTCCGCCCCCTCCGTCCCCGCCCCGGTGACCGTACGCCGACAACGTTGCACGTCCGGCCCGGCGCGGGACGGCGCGCCGTAAGGTGAGACACATGAACGATCGCATGGTGTGGATCGACTGCGAGATGACCGGCCTCTCGCTGTCCGACGACGCGCTCATCGAGGTGGCCGCCCTCGTCACCGACTCCGAACTGAACGTGCTCGGCGACGGGGTGGACATCGTCATCCGTCCGCCGGACCGGGCGCTGGAGACGATGCCGGAGGTGGTGCGCCGGATGCACACCGCGTCCGGACTGCTGGAGGAGCTGGCCGGCGGCACCACGCTGGCCGACGCCGAGGAGCAGGTCCTCTCCTACGTCCGGGAGCACGTCAAGGAGCCCGGCAAGGCCCCGCTGTGCGGCAACTCCGTCGGCACCGACCGCGGTTTCCTGCTGCGGGACATGCCGGCCCTGGAGGGCTACCTCCACTACCGGATCGTCGACGTGTCCTCCATCAAGGAACTGGCCCGGCGCTGGTACCCGCGGGCGTACTTCAACAGCCCGGAGAAGAACGGCAACCACCGCGCCCTCGCCGACATCCGCGAGTCGATCGCGGAGCTGCGCTACTACCGCGAGGCCGTCTTCGTCCCGCAGCCCGGCCCCGACTCCGAGACCGCCAGGTCGATCGCCGCCAAGCACGTCCTGCCGGCCCGGTAGGCACCCGGGGCCCGTCCGGGGCGGCCGGGACACCCGCACGAAAACCTGTGCACGAGCACCCCGCCGGACCCTGTAGACTTCTTCTCGGCCGGTCGGGGAGGGCACTCCTCGGGCCACCGGTCATGGTGGGTGTAGCTCAGCTGGTAGAGCACCTGGTTGTGGTCCAGGATGCCGCGGGTTCGAGTCCCGTCACTCACCCAGGATGATCAGCCGGTGCCCCCGTCGCGAGACGGGGGCACCGGCTGATCCGTTGTCACGGCGGGTGCGGCCCGCCGGCGCGGGACCTCGCCGCCGGAGCGCGGGCGGAAGGCCGCGCGCCCCGTGGCCCCCGTCACGACGACGCCCGCGTCACCAGTTCCGTGGGGAGCACGGCGTGCCGCCGCTCCGGGCTGGGCGAGGCCGTCGGGCGGCTGTCGGCGATCTCCGCGAGCAACAGGTCGATCATCGCGCGGCCCATCCCCTCGATGGGCTGGCGGACGCTGGTCAGCGGCGGGTCCATGTGGCGGGCTATGGCCGAGTCGTCGTAGCCGACCAGGGCCACGTCCTCGGGAGTGCGGCGGCCGGCCTCGCGCAGCACCTGCCGGGCGCCGGCCGCCATCACGTCCGAGCCGGCGAAGACCGCGTCCAGGCCCGGGTGGCGCTCCAGCAGGGCCGTCATCGCCCGTCGGCCGCCCTCCTCGGTGAAGTCGCCCTGCGCGATGAGGAGTTCGTCCACCTGCTGACCGGCGTCGCGCAGCGCGTCGCGGTAGCCGGCCAGGCGCATCTGGGCGCCGTAGACGTCGAGACGGCCGGTGATGTGGGCGATCCGGCGCCGGCCCCGCTGCAGCAGGTGCTCCACGGCCGAGCGGCCGCCGCCGTAGTTGTCGGAGTCCACCGAGGTGAGGGTCTCCCCGGCCGACCGGGGACCGCTGATCACGGCCGGGATCTCCAGCTGGGCCACCAGGTCGGGCAGCGGGTCGTCCGCGTGCACGGACACCAGCAGCACCCCGTCCACGCGGTGCGCGGCCAGGTACTGGGCCAGGCGGCGGCGTTCGCGGGCGCCGCCCGCGAAGATCAGCACCAGTTGCATCTCGGTCTCGGACAGTCCCGCGCCGACCCCGCGCAGCATGTCGGAGAAGTACGGCTCGGCGAAGAAGCGGGTCTCCGGCTCGGGGACGACCAGCGCGATCGCATCCGTGCGGTTGGCGGCCAGCGCACGGGCCGCGGTGTTGGGGACGTAGCCCAGTTCCGCGACCGCCGCCTCCACGGCCGCGCGGGTGGCGTCGCTGACCCGGGGCGAACCGTTGATCACCCGGGAGACGGTGCCGCGGCCCACACCGGCCCGGGCGGCGACCTCCTCCAGGGTCGGCCGCCGGCCGCCCCGGCCCCGCCCACCGTTGACCGCCATAGTCGCCGCCTTCCGTTCACCGCCCTCAGGTCAGGAATGTAACAGCCGTGGCCCTTGCCCCATCCGCCCCGTCCTGCCTCCCCGGGACGGACCCCTTGCCCGGCCGGTGCCGGGGAAGAGCGCGGCGGGGCGCGGCCGGTGTCACGGCCGCGCCCCGCCACCGCACCGGTCTCAGGCCGGCAGGGCGTTGTCCCGGATCACCCCGGCGTACCAGTGGGCGCTCGCCTTGGGGATGCGGCGCTGGGTGGGGTAGTCCACGTAGACGGCGCCGAAGCGCTTGGAGTAGCCGTAGGACCACTCGAAGTTGTCCAGCAGGGACCACAGGAAGTAGCCCCGCACGTCCGCCCCGTCGGCGATGGCCCGGCGGACGGCGTCCAGGTGGGAGTGGAGGTAGGCGATCCGCTGGGGGTCGTTGACCCGGCCCTCGGGGGAGACGTAGTCGTCGAAGGCGGCGCCGTTCTCGGTGACCATCAGCGGCAGCCGCGGGTGCGAGGCCGCCAGGCCGGTCAGCAGCGTGTGCAGTCCGTCGGCGTCGATCGCCCAGTTCATCGCGGTCAGGTCGTCGTTGGCGAGGTGGAAGGCGATGTGTTCGGAGCCGGTCCACGGGGAGTGGTCGCTGGCGCCGTGGCCGTCGTTCCTGGTGCTGCCGGTGCCGTCGGCGGGCAGGGAGACGACGGTCGGCGAGTAGTAGTTGACGCCGAGCAGGTCGATGGGGCGGGAGATCTCCGCGAGGTCGCCGTCCTGCACCAGCTCCGCCCAGTCCACGAGGTGGGCGGTGTCGGCGAGCAGGTCCTCCGGGTAGGCGCCGTCCAGGATCGGGCCGGTGAAGATCCGGTTGCCGACCGCGTCGATGCGGCGCGCGGCCTCGGCGTCGCCGGGGCCGTCGGTGAGCGGGCGCACCTGGTGCAGGTTGAGGGTGATGGAGGTCTGCGCGGACGACGGCAGGACCGCGCGCAGCGCCCCGATGGCCTGGCCGTGGGCCAGGTTCAGGTGGTGCGCGGCGCGCAGGGTGGCGGCGGCGTCGGTGCGCCCGGGGGCGTGCACGCCGGAGCCGTAGCCGAGGAAGGCCGAGCACCAGGGCTCGTTGAGGGTGGTCCACACGCCGATCCGGTCACCGAGGGCGCGGGCCATGATGCCGGCGTACTCGGCGAAGCGGTGCGCGGTGTCGCGGTGCGGCCAGCCGCCCGCGTCCTCCAGTTCCTGGGGCAGGTCCCAGTGGTAGAGGGTGGCGACCGGCGTGATGCCGGCCTCCAGGAGCTCGTCGGTGAGGCGGCGGTAGAAGTCCAGGCCGCGCTCGACGGCGGGGCCGCGGCCGGTGGGCTGCACGCGGGACCAGGAGACGGAGAACCGGTACGCCTTCAGGCCCAGGTCCTTCATCAGGGCCACGTCGTCGCGGTACCGGTGGTAGTGGTCGGCGGCGATGTCACCGGTGTCGCCGTTGCGGACCTTGCCGGGGGTGTGGCTGAAGGTGTCCCAGATCGAGGGGGTGCGGCCGTCCTCCGCGGCGGCGCCCTCCACCTGGTAGGCGGCGGTGGCGGCACCCCAGACGAAGCCGGTCGGGAAGGAGGTGCCCGATGCCTGCTGGGCAGTGGTCTCGGGTCGTACGGCGGTCATGTGAGAACGCTCCCAAAGTGGCGTGAGAAAAGGGCGACGGCGGACGGTGGGTCCGGCGGCGGACGGTGGGCGGCGCGGTGTGCGCACGGGGCCGGCGCGGGACCGGGCCGGGCGGGCCGGGAACGGCGGCGCCCGGCCCGGGGTGCGGCCCGCCCGGGGCGGCCCCGGAAGGCGGGGGCGCCCCGGGCGGGCCGCACGGGGCCCTGGCGGGTCAGCCCTTGACCGCGCCCGCCATGATGCCGCCGACGATCTGCTTGCCGAAGACGACGAAGACGAGCAGCAGCGGCAGGGTGCTGATCAGCGCTCCGGCCATGACGATGCTCTGGTCGGGGGTGTAGGAGGCGCTGAGCTGGCCGAGGGCCACCTGGATGGTGGGGTTCTCCTGGTTCAGCGCGAGGAAGGGCCAGAAGAAGTCGTTCCACGCCTGCACGAAGGTGAGCATGCCGAGCACCATCATCGCGGGCCGGGCCACGGGCAGGACGACGTTCCACACGATGCGGATGTTGCTCGCCCCGTCCACCTTGGCCGCCTCGATCAGCTCGTACGGCAGGGCCTCCAGCAGGTACTGGCGCATGAAGAAGACGCCGAAGGCGCCGACCAGGGTCGGGAAGATCACCGACTCCAGCTTCCCGCCCCACCCGATGTCCGACATCATCATGAACAGCGGGACGACGCTGAGCTGCGGCGGGATGGTCAGGGTGGCGATGACCGCGGTCATCAGCACCCCCCGGCCGCGGAAGCGCATCTTCGCGAAGGCGTAGCCGGCCAGCGTGCAGAAGAAGAGGGTGGCGGCGGTGATGCAGCCGGCCACGATCACGCTGTTGACGATGGCCTTCCCCAGGTGGGCCTGGTCCCAGGCCGCCTGGAGGTTGCTCCACAGCCTGCCGCCCGGCAGCAGCGGCGGCGGGCTGTCCAGGACCCGCTGCTGGTCGTGCGAGGCGGCCACCAGCGTCCAGTAGAGCGGGAAGATCGAGCCCAGGCCGACGACGATCAGGGCGGCGTAGGTGAACGGGCCGCCCCTGAGCTGCTGGCCGGCGCCGATGCGGAAACGGCCGCGGCCCTTGCCCGGAGCGCCGGCGAGCGGCGCCGGAACGAGGCCCGGCACGGTCTTGGTGGGACTGGTCGTGGTCATCGATGTCGCTCCCGTCAGGCCGCGTTCTTGCGCACGAACCGGCCGACGATCCAGTTGATCAGGGCGATGAGCAGCAGCAGGACGAGCATGGCCCAGGCCACGGCCGCCGCCGGACCCAGGTGCCCCAGCTTCCAGCCGTAGTTGAAGAGGTAGATGCTGAGCGTCTCGTACTGGTGCTCGCTGCCGCCCGTGGAGCCGAGCGTGCCGCCCTGCAGCAGCAGCGGCTCGCCGAACAGCTGCATGGAGCCGATGGTCGAGATGACGATGGTGAACAGGATCGTCGGCCGCAGCGAGGGGATGGTCACCTTGCGGAACTGCTGCCAGCGCGTCGCCCCGTCGATCGAGGCCGCCTCGTACAGGTCGGTGGGCACCGCCTGCATGGCGGCCAGGTAGATGAGGGCGTTGTAGCCGGTCCAGCGCCAGATCACGATGATCGAGATGGCGATCTTGGAGGTCCACTCGCCGTTGCCCCAGTCGGTGTTGCCGACGCCGAAGAAGTGCAGCACCCAGTTGAGGATGCCGCCGTCGGCGCGGAAGACGAGGGCGAAGACGAGGGCCGCGGTGGCCACCGAGGTGGCGTACGGGGTGAGGATCACCGTCCGCCAGAAGGTGCTGGCGCGCAGCTTGTAGTTGAGCAGGTGGGCCAGGCCCAGGGCGACGAGGAGCTGCGGGACGGTGGAGACGACGCCGATGACGAAGGTGTTGACGACGGCCGTCCAGAACTCGGAGTCCTGGAGGATCCTGGCGAAGTTGTCCCAGCCGACCCACTGGGACTGGTCCAGGCTCGTCATCTCCACCCGGTGCAGGGCGATCCACCCGGTGTAGAGGAGCGGGTAGAGCCCGAAGGCGCCGAAGATGAGGAAGAAGGGGGCGACGTAGGCGTACGGCGACGCCTTGTCGTCCAGGCGCCACAGCCGGGCGCGCCACGGATTCGGCGCGGTACCGGTGCCGCCGAGCGGCGGGGTGTGGGCACCCCGTGCGGGGGTTGTCGTTGCCACGGAGGGAGTCCTTCCCTGGAGGTCTCGGCCGGGTTGGGGGCGGGAGGCGAGTTCGGGCCGGGTCGGTCCCGCCGCTCCCTGCGCGGATCGGTGCGGTGTCGAGCGGCCCGCGCGGCCCGACGTGCGTGTGGGGCGGAACCCGGCCGCCGGGTCCCGCCGGGTCGTGCGCCGCCGTACGGCGCGGCGCCTCCGCCTCCCGCACGGACCCGTGCCGGACGGCGCGTGCCCGCCGGACGCCGGGCGCGGACGGCCGCCGCGCGCGGGCGCGGTGCGGGCGGCCGCCGGGGCCGCCCGCACCCGGGGTGTCTAGCCGATCGCCTTGTCGATGGACTCGGTCGCGGCCTTCCACGCGTCGGCGGGCTTGGTGCCCCGCTGCTCCATGTTGTTGATCTGGTTGGAGATCGTGTCCTTGATCACCGCGTCCTTCGCGCCGAGCACCGCCTCGGGGATGGACTTGGCCTCCTCGGCGTAGATCTGGCCGATCGGGGCGTCGCTGAAGTACGGGAGCTTGGCGTTCTTGACGCTGGCCAGCTCGTAGGCGCCCTTGTTGGACGGGAAGACGCCGATCGCCTTGAACACCTCGGCCTGCTGCTCCGGGGCGGTCAGCCACTTGACCAGGTCGGTGGCCTCCTTGACGTGCTTGCCGCCCTTGGGCACGGCGAGGAAGGAGCCGCCCCAGTTGGCCGCGGTCGAGCCGGGCGCGCGGGAGATGTCCCACTTGCCCTTGTAGGCGTCACCGGAGTTCGTGGAGATCTGGCCGGCCATCCAGGCGGGGCAGGCCACGGTGGCCACGGAGCCCTTGCGCAGCGCCGCCGTCCAGGCGTCGGTGAACTGGGGCAGGCCCTGGGACAGCTTCTTGGAGGCGGCCTCGGCGGCCAGGTCCCAGCCCTGCTTCACGGACTGGCTGTTCTTGTAGACGGGCTTGCCGGAGGCGTCGTAGTACTGGTCGGCGGAGGAGCTGACGACCGCGTTGTACATGGCGGAGGCGGAGTCCATGAAGTAGGTGCCGGAGGGCGCCTTCTTCTTGTACTGCTCGCCGAGCTTGAGGTAGTCCTCCCAGCCGCCGGCGACGGCCTTGGCGACGGCCTCGCGGTCGGTGGGCAGGCCTGCCTTCTCGAAGAGGTCCTTGCGGTAGCACAGGGACATCGGGCCGATGTCGGTGCCGGCGCCGATGACCGTGCCGTCCTTGGCGGTGGCCTGCTTCTCCTTCCAGGACACCCAGTCGTTCACGTCGATCGTCTTGCTGAGGTCGGCGAACTTGCCCGCCTGGGTGTCCACGACCTCCTTGATGCGCCCGACCTCGATGCCGGTGACGTCCCCGAGGCCGCTGCCCGTGTTCAGCTGCTGAAGGAGCTTGGGGTAGTAGTCCTGCTCGTTGGCGGTGGTCTCTTCCTTGACCGTGATCTTCGGGTGCAGCTTGTGGTACTTGGCGAACAGGCCGGCTTCCTTGTAGCCGAACTGCCCGTAGTCGGCCACCGTGAGGGTGATGTTCCCATGGGCATCCGAGTTCGAGTCGCCGTCGTCGCTGCTGCAGCCGGTCAGCAGCAGGGCCGAGGCCGTCAGGACCGTTGTGGTCACGGCCGCTGCCCTGCGGCCGTGACCGCCGCCGGTACGGGTGATGCGCATTCCACTACTCCTTGTTCCAGTGGGAACGGGACCTCAGGAATCAGACCGCCGGATGCGACGGTCCGGACCTGCCCTCTCGGTTCGAGCAGCGGCCAGCCCACAGCACGCGACGTGCGGTGAAGAGGTGCTGGTCAACGGTGTGCCATGCAAGGTGGAGGGGAGGGCCGTCGGGTGTTTCGGCCACACGGGAGAGAGCCCCGGTCACCCCGTGGGACCGCTCCCACGCGGCATGCCGGAAGACTCGTTGCTGCCGGGCCGGGTGTCAAGACTTGAAAACGGCGTTGTTGCGCAAGTGTGTTCCGCACGTCACGCGAACGTGTCGCGCGGCGAGCCGTCACCGGCCGGCCATCCGCTCGTCTCGTACAGGATTTACGCAGGTCACGGCCAGGTCAACCAAGACGGTGCAACAACCGCACCCCTCGGCACAGCGGTTGCCGGATTTTCTGGGCCAGAATGAAGCGCCCCCCGCACGGACCGCCGGAAGGTGAACGATGAGCCCAGCCGAACAGCCGCAGCCGCACAGGACCGCGGACGTCCGGCGCCCGACCCTGAACGCCGTCGCCGCCCGCGCCGGCGTCGGCCGGGGCACGGTCTCCCGGGTGATCAACGGTTCCCCGAAGGTCAGCGACCGCTCCCGGGCGGCCGTCGAGCGGGCGATCGCCGAACTCGGCTACGTCCCCAACCGCGCGGCCCGCTCCCTGGCCACCCGCCGCACGGACTCGGTCGCCCTCGTCGTGCCGGACGCCGAGACCCGGCTCTTCTCCGAGCCGTACTTCTCGGGGATCATCCTGGGCGCGTCCGCGGGACTCGCCGGCGCGGGGATGCAGTTGCTGCTGGTCCTGGCACGCGACGAGAAGGAGTACGGGCGGCTCGCCACCTACCTCGCCGCGCAGCGGGTGGACGGGGTGCTGATGATGGCGGTCCACGGCGACGACACGCTGCCCGACCGGCTGGACGAGCTGGCCGTGCCCACCGTGCTGGCCGGGCGGCGCAGCGACCGGGAGCGGCTGGGGCACGTCCGCGCGGACAACCGGGGCGGCGCCCGGGTCGCGGTCGAGCACCTGCTGGCGGGGGGCCGCCGGGCCATCGGCACCATCACGGGCCCGCTGGACATGGACGCGGCGCAGGGCCGCCTCGACGGCTACCGGGAGGCGCTGCGGGAGGCGGGGGCCGCCGCCGGCGAGGAACTGGTGGCGCGCGGCGACTTCACGGAGGAGGGCGGGCGCGCGGCCATGCGGGAACTGCTGCGCCGCAACCCGGGGCTCGACGCCGTCTTCGCCGCCTCCGACGTGATGGCCTCCGGCGCGATGCTGGAGCTGCGCGCGGCGGGCCGGCGGGTGCCGCGCGACGTCGCCCTGATCGGCTTCGACGACTCGATCGTGGCCCGGCACGTCGATCCCCCGCTGACCAGCGTCCGCCAGCCGCTGGAGGAGATGGGCCGCACCATGGCGAGCCTGCTGCTGGACGAGATCGCCCACCGCGGCACCGGCCACCGGGAGGTGGTGCTGCCGACGGAACTGGTGGTGCGCGAGTCGGCCTAGGGACCCCGTTCGCACTCCGCCGGGCCCGGGGGTCCCGGCACCGGCCCCCGCCGTGTCGTCACCGGTTGCCACGGCTCCGCCGTGACGCCCTCCCCCGCCCCGCGGTGCACGGCACCGCTCCCCGCTCCCCGCTCCCCGCTCCCCGCTCCCCGCTCCGGCACGGTGCCACCCCGATGCACTCCGATACGTCCCGATGCGTCCCGATGCGGGCAAAACACCCAGCGGTCGGCGCGACCTCCGTGTCCTGCGGGCCCCCTTGGGTGTGGGAGCGCTCCCATGCATAATGGGGCCCACTCGACTCGTGGGAGCGATGCCATGTCCGAACCGATGACCGTGTCCTTCCCTCCCGCGTTCCTCTGGGGCGCGGCGACCTCCGCCTACCAGATCGAGGGCGCGGTGCGGGAGGGCGGCCGCACCCCCTCGATCTGGGACACCTTCAGTCACACGCCGGGCCGGACGGCCGACGGCGACACCGGTGACATCGCCGTCGACCACTACCACCGCTACCGCGACGACGTCGCCCTGATGGCCGAGCTGGGCCTGACCGCCTACCGCTTCTCGGTCTCCTGGCCGCGCGTGCAGCCCACCGGCCGGGGCCCCGCCGTGCAGGTGGGCCTGGACTTCTACCGCCGCCTGGTGGACGAGCTGCTCGCGCACGGCATCAAGCCGGCCCTCACCCTCTACCACTGGGACCTGCCGCAGGAGCTGGAGGACGCGGGCGGCTGGCCCGAGCGGGACACCGCGCTGCGGTTCGCCGAGTACGCGCGGCTGGTCGGCGAGGCCCTCGGCGACCGGGTGGAGCACTGGACCACCCTCAACGAGCCCTGGTGCAGCGCCTTCCTGGGCTACGGCTCCGGCGTCCACGCCCCCGGCCGCACCGACCCGGTGGCCTCCCTGCGCGCGGCGCACCACCTCAACCTGGCGCACGGCCTGGGCGCGCAGGCGCTGCGCTCGGTGCTGCCGGCCGGGACCTCCGTGGCCGTCAGCCTCAACTCCCAGGTGGTCCGCCCGCTGTCGCGGCACCCGGCCGACCTGGCGGCGGCCCGGCGGATCGACGACCTGGCCAACGGCGTCTTCCACGGCCCGATGCTGCACGGCGCCTACCCGGCCACCCTGCTGGAGGACACCTCGCCGCTCACCGACTGGTCGTACGTCCTGGACGGGGACCTGAAGCACATCAACCAGCCGCTGGACGCGCTGGGCCTCAACTACTACACGCCGGCCCTGGTGTCGTCGGCGCTGACGGCGCCGACGGGCCCGCGCGCGGACGGCCACGGCAGCAGCGCGCACTCGCCGTGGCCGGGGGCGGACGACGTGGCGTTCCACCAGACGCCGGGCGACCGCACGGACATGGGCTGGACGATCGACCCGGACGGCCTGCACGAGCTGATCACGCGCTACAGCCGGGAGGCACCGGGCCTGCCCCTGTACGTCACGGAGAACGGCGCGGCCTACCCGGACAAGGTGGACGACGACGGCCGCGTGCGCGACCCCGAGCGCGTCGCCTACCTGCACGGCCACCTGTCGGCGGTCCGCCGGGCCATCGCGGACGGGGCGGACGTGCGCGGGTACTACCTGTGGTCCCTGCTGGACAACTTCGAGTGGGCCTACGGCTACGGCAAGCGCTTCGGAGCGGTGCACGTGGACTACGCGACGCTCGCCCGCACCCCGAAGTCCAGCGCCCGCTGGTACGGGGAGGCGGCCCGCACGGGGACGCTGCCGCCGGTGGGGTCCGTGTAGCGGACGGCGGGACGGCGCCGGGCGCGGCACCCCCGGTCAGGAGTGCCGCGCCCGGCGCGCCGTGCGGGTCAGCTGAAGGCGCCGAAGGCCTTGGCGAAGGCGTACTCGTCCTGGGTGACCGAGCTGCAGGTGGCGTCGGCGGTGGGCTTGGTGCCGCCGTCGCACTGCTTGTCGCGGGTCGCGGACCACATGGAGAGCCAGCCGAGGCCCTTGGACTTGGCGAAGTTCACCAGCTGGGTGGCGTCGTCGACCTTGAAGACCTCCGTGGAGACGTCGTTGACGCCGATCATCGGGGTGACCGCGACGGCCTTCCAGGCGGCGGAGTCGGACAGCCCCAGCACGCTCCTGACCTGCGCCTGGGTGGCGGTCGCGGCCTGCTCGGCGTAGGTGCCCATGTCACCGCTGTACGAGGCGCCGTAGTCCATCGCCATGATGTTGACGGCGCCGATCCGCACGCCGTTGGACTTGGCGTTGGCCAGCAGGTTGACGCCGTCCTGGGTGAGGCCCTCGGGCATCACCGGCAGGGTGAAGGAGACGTCCAGGTCCGGGTGCTGCGCCTGGAGCTTGGCGATGGCCTGGGCGCGGCGGGTGTTGGCGGCCGTGTCGGGCAGGGCGCCGCCCTCGACGTCGAAGTCGACCTTGGTCAGCTTGAAGGCGTCGACGGCCTTGCCGTACGCCGCCGCCAGCGCGTCCGCGGAGGAGCAGGTGGTGGCCAGCTCGGAGCCGGAGGCGCCGCCGAAGGAGACGCGGACGTCGCCGCCCTTGGCGCGCAGGGCGCCGATCTGCGCGGCCACGGCGTCGCCGGTCAGGTCGGTGACGCCGCCCCACTTGGGGGTGCAGCCGCCGCCGTCGGTGAGGAAGGCGAGGTTGTAGGTCTTGACGCCGGTCGCGTCGGCGGCGGCCAGGAGGTCGAAGGCCGGGTACAGGGAGGTGTCCACGTAGGGGGCGAAGCCGGCGGAGGCCGTGGTACCGGTCCCGGTGCTCCCGGTGGGGGTGGGCGTCGCGCCCTGGCCCGGGGTGGGGGGCACGGTGGGGGTGGGCGTCGCCGAGTCGGTGGGACGGCCGCTCGGCTCGGGGGTGGCACCGTCGTCGGCGGAGCACCGGGCGCCGTCGACGCGGCAGCCCGTCGGGTCGCCGCTGCCGTTGACCACGAAGCCGACGGTGACGGACTTGCCCGCCGCGAGGCCGTCCGTGTCCCACTTCGCGGGCTTCACGGTGACGTGCTGACCGCTCACGCTCGACTCGGCGTTCCACAGCGAGCCGAGCCTGGTGCCCGCGGGCAGGTCGAACTCCAGCGTCCAGGTCTTCTCCGCCCGGCCGCTGTCGTTCGTGACGACGTACTGCGCGCTGTAGCCCGTCGACCAGTCGCTGGTCCTCGTGTACGCGGCGCCGATGCCCGCGGCCTGCGCGGTGCCGGTCAGCAGGACCGCGCCGCCACCGGCCACCGCGGCGGCCACCAGACCGCCGATCGCCTTGTTCCTGCCACTGATCCTGCGCCGGTGGGTGCTCATGGGCGTGCCTGCCTTCGCTGTTCACGGGGGTTCACAGGGGGGACGCGGGGAGGGTTTCCGGCCCTGTGGGATGCGGCAGCACGCTAGCGATCCGGAATCGGGCAAACGGCTTGATAGGGACGGCCGTCGCAGACCTTATGGTGCGCTTAAGGAAGGGATCGGGGGCGGTTAAAGGTGGAGGCCAATTTGCCCGGTCGGCGCCTGCGCACCGCCCCCCGGTGTCCCCGGCCCGCCGGCTTGCGCCCGTCCAACTGGATCCAGACGCGCACCTCGGTCCCGCCGAGCACCGAGGAGCCGATGCGGACGTCCCCGCCGGTGGACTCGGCGAGCCGGCGCACGATGTCCAGGCCGAGCCCGGTGGAGCCCGCGCAGCCGGAGCCGCGGCCGCGGGCCATCGCCGCCTCGGGGTCGGGTATGCCGGGGCCCGCGTCGGAGACCAGCACGATCACCGCGTCCTCGGCGTGGTGCACGTCGACCGCGAAGGCGGTGCCCTCGGCGGTGTGCCGGAAGACGTTGCCGAGCAGCGCGTCCAGGGCGGCGGCCAGGTCGGCGCGGGCCACGGGTATGCGCACCGGCCGCTCCACGCCGGCCACCCGCCACTTGCGGCCCTCGTCCTCGGCGAGCGCGGACCAGAACCCCATGCGCTCGCGCACCACTTCGGCCGCGTCGCACCCGGCACCGGGTCCGGCGGCGACCGTCTGCGGTTTGGCCTCCCGGGCGGTGCGGATGATGGTGTCCACCTCCCGCTCCAGCTGGGCGACGGCCGCCCGGGTCTGCTCCGCGGCGGGTCCGGCGCCCAGGGAGGCCGTGTTCAGCCGGAGCACGGTCAGCGGGGTGCGCAGCCGGTGCGAGAGGTCCGCCGCCAGTTCGCGTTCGTTGGCGAGCAGTTGGACGACCTGGTCGGCCATGGAGTTGAACGCGACCGCGGCGAGTCTGAGTTCGGTCGGCCCCTCCTCCGGTACCCGGGCGCCGAGCTCACCCTCGCCCAGTTCGTGCGCGCCCTCGACCAGCCGCCGGGCGGGCCCCACCATGCGCACCCCGAGCCGGTCGGCGACCGCGACCGAGCCGACGATCAGTGCCAGACCGACGGCGGCGAGCACCGCCCAGGCCGTGCCCACGCCGTGGGTCATCGCGGACTCGGGGACGTAGACCTCCACGACCGCGATGGTGCCGGAGCTGAGCGCGACCGGCTGGAGCAGCGTGGAGCCGCCGGCGACCGGGGTGGTGGAGGCGCGGCCCATGCTGCGTACGGCCCGGACGTCCTGCTCGTCGGCGCGCCGCCGGCCGAGGTCGAGGGCGGGCCGGCCGTCGGCGGCGGGCACGTGCACGGCCATCCCGGAGTCCGCGCCGGCCGCGGCCACCACCCGCTCCAGCTGGTCCCGGTCGGTGGTGATGGACAGGGCCGGGGCGACCGCGGCGGCCTCCCGCTCGGCGCCCGCGAAGGCGCGGTCGCGGGCCATCTCCTTGACGACCAGGCCGAGCGGGACGGCGAAGGCGACCACGACCATGGTGGTGACCGCCAGGCAGACCTTGACGAGGGCCCACCTCATCGCGCCGGCTCCCCCGCCCCGGGCGGCTCCAGCTTCACGCCGACACCCCGCAGGGTGTGCAGGTAGCGCGGCCGGGCCGCGGTCTCCCCCAGTTTGCGGCGCAGCCAGGACAGGTGGACGTCGATGGTCTGGTCGTCGCCGTAGGACTGCTGCCAGACCTCGGCGAGGAGTTCCTTGCGCGGGACGACGACCCCCGGGCGGCCGGCGAGGAAGGCGAGCAGGTCGAACTCCCGGCGGGTCAGGTCCAGCCGGACGCCGTCGAGTTCGGCCTGGCGGCGCAGCGGGTCGACGGTCAGGCCGCCGACCCGCAGCACCGAGGAGGGCGGGGCGTCGGCACCGGTGGAGCGGGACCGGCGCAGGACGGCCGCCATGCGCGCGGACAGGTGCTCGACCGAGAAGGGCTTGGTGAGGTAGTCGTCCGCCCCCGCGTTCAGCAGCCGGACGATCTCCGCCTCGTCGTCCCGGGCGGTGGCGATGATGACGGGCACGTCGGTGAGGCCGCGCAGCATCTTCAGCGCCTCGGAGCCGTCCAGGTCGGGCAGTCCGAGGTCCAGGATGACCACGTCGAATCGGAAATGGGCGACCTCGCGCAGCGCCTCCAGTGCCGTGCCGACGCTGCGCACGGTGTGCGAGGCGTCGGTGAGGTGCCGGATGAGCGCCGAGCGTACGAACTGGTCGTCCTCGACCACGAGCACACTTGCCATGCGCCGCACCGTACGCCATGCGGGCGGACCGTTCGCGGCCCTGTGGACAACTCCGCCGCTGTGGAGAACGCTCGGCGGCCGACGGGTGGTGACGGGACGTCGGCGGGACACCCCGCGGGACGGGTGGGGCAGGATGGTCCCGATGCGCAGAGGACTCGTACACGTACTGGCGTGGCTGCTCGCGACGGGCGCGGCGGTCACGCTGTCGTGGTGGGGCGTGCACACGGTGATGGCGGGGACGGTGTACGACCCGCCGCGCGCCCTGCCGGTCACGGCGGCCGACGCGACCACGCAGGGTTCCAGGCCGATGGCGTCGCCGTCCCCCCGCCCGTCGCCGTCCGGGAGCCCGGAGAGGAGCCCGTCCCCCAGTCCGCCGGCGCCCGCGCCCCCGCGCGCGCCGACCCCCGGCGCCACTTCCCGGCCGAGCGCGTCCACCGCCTCCGGCCGGGTCAGGGCCTACGCCACCGACGGCGGCCGGGCGGTCTTCGACCTGGGCCCGGCCGACGCGACGCTCGTCTCGGCGACGCCGGGGACCGGCTGGTCGATGCAGGTGTGGAAGACGGAGAGCTGGATCCGGGTGGAGTTCAGCAGGGGCACCGGCCGGGTGTCGGTGTTCTGCACCTGGCACGACGGCCCGCCGCACGTGGAGGTGGTCACGTACTGAGCCCGTCCGGCGCCCCGGCCCGGCGGCGCCCGGGCGGCTGCCGTTCAGCGGAACACCGAGGGCGGCGGGGTCGGGGAGGCGACGGCCGTCTCGTCGGTGACGGGCACGGCGCCGCCGGCGAAGTCCGTGAGCCGCCTGCCGTGTTCGACGCGGGCGGGGTGCGGGTCGGAGGCGGCGCGCCGGGTGAGTTCGGCGACCGGGAGCGGCAGACCGGAGGCGGCCAGGACGGCGTTGCCGAAGCGTTTGCCGCGCAGCACGGCCGGGTCGGCGACCAGGGCGAGTTCGGGGAAGCGGGCGGCGGCGGTGGCGATCTGGCCGCGCAGGTGGGCGAGCGGGGGGCCGTCGGCGAGGTTGGCGGCGTAGACCCCGGAGGGCTTCAGGGCCCGGCGGACCTCGTCGAGGAACTCGGTGGAGGTGAGGTGGGCGGGGGTCCGGGCGCCGCTGAAGACGTCGGCCACCACCAGGTCGGCCCAGCCGTCGGGCACCTTGGCCAGGCCCGCGCGCGCGTCGGCGGACCGCACCCGGACACGGGCGTTCGGGTCCAGCGGCAGTTCGCGGCGGACCAGTTGCACCAGGCTCGCGTCACGCTCGACCACCTGCTGGGTGGAGCGGGGCCGGGTGGCAGCGACGTACCGGGCGAGGGTGAGGGCGCCGCCGCCGAGGTGGACGGCCCGCACCGGCCCGCCGGGCGGGGCGACGAGGTCGATGACGTGGCCGAGGCGGCGCTGGTACTCGAAGGAGAGGTGGGCCGGGTCGTCGAGGTCGACGTGCGACTGAGGGGCCCCGTCGATCAGCAGCGTCCAGGCCCGCGCGCGGTCCGGGTCGGGCACGAGCTGTGCGAGCCCGCCGTCGACCGCTTCCTCCACGGCCTCGGCGGACGGCCCGCGCCGGTTGTTCCTGGACCTGCCCATCGGACCATTTTCGCAGGTGCTCCGGCCACGTGCGTCACCGGCAGCCGTCGGCCGCCTCGATCAGCCGGGCCGCCTCCCCGAGGGCCCGGCGCAGCACCGCCGGGTCGGTCGCGGCGTCGGTCTCGCCGGGCGGCAGCAGCCAGTCCGAACCCTCGACGGGCGGCTCGGGGTGCAGCCGCAGACCGCGTCCGTCGGTCCCGGTGCACGTGCTCCCCGGTACGTCCCAGCAGGCGGCCGTGCCCGCCGGCACCAGGAAGCCGAGGGTGTCACCGCCGTCGTGCAGGACCGGGCCCACCGCCTCCCCCGCCCCGCGGCGCAGGATGTCGACCGCCTCCAGCCCCTGCCGGGCCGGCACCGTCACCAGATCGCACGCCGTGCCACCTCCCTCCGCCGACGGCGCCGTAGGAGGGAAGTTGCCCTGGCTGGTCTCCATGCCGGCCTCCACCACGCTGCCCTGTTGCAGTCCGTGGAGTCCAACGCGCCACCGCGTCAACGGCTACGGCGCGCGTGCCCCGCAAAGGATGGCATTTCATGGCGGATCGTGGGGGAGATATCCGTTTTGCAGCCGAACCCTGCGTGGCGGACCCGGCACAGCGGGTACGTTCGTGCCCGCCGGAACCGGGGCGTCACCGGGACTCCCCCCGACTCCACCCCGGATCCGGCATGGTTCGACGGTTCGCACGAGAGGACCCGGCCATGGCGTCGTCAACGCAGACCTCGTCACAGCCCGAACGGCCGTTCCGGCCGAACCTCGCCTTCCGGCGGCTGCGCGGCCACCGTTCACCGGCGGAGTTCGCCGCGCTGGTGCGGCGGGCCGCCCACGAGATCGGTGAGCGGGTCAGCTGTGACGCGCGCTACGTCGGCCGGGTCGAGGCGGGTGAGATCCGCTGCCCGAACTACGCGTACGAACGGGTGTTCCTGCACATGTTCCCCGGTCGCACGCTCACCGACCTCGGCTTCGCGCCGCGCTCGTCCGTGCGCGGACGCGGGGCGCGCACGGCGGCCGGCGTCCCGCCGGCACCCGCCGCCGGCGGGACGCGGGGTGCCCGCGAGCCGTACGGCACCGGGGAGGAACACGACCGGCGGAAGGAGCAGGACCGGGAGAACGCGCAGGACCGGCCGGGCCGGACGGACCGGCACGGCCCGCAAGCCCCGTACGACCCGTGCGGCGCCCGTGGCACGCGGGCCCCGCACGGCACGCACGAGCCGTGTGAGAACGGCCCCCCGAACCACGAGGAGAGCGACGTGCTGCGTCGCGCATTCATGACCGGCGGAGGCGCCACGGTGGCCGCCGCCACCCTGGGCCCGCTCGGGTTCACCACCGACGCCGCGGCGGCCCGGCAGCCGCGCCGCGCCGGCACCTCCGAGGCGGCCGTCCTGGAGGAGGCCGTCCGCCGCATCCGGCTGCTCGACGACCGGCACGGCGCGGACGGCCTCTACCGGCGCGCGGCGGTTCCGCTGCGCGCCGCCTACGCGCTGCTGGACGCCGGCGCGACCCGGCAGACGACCGCCGAGCGGTTGCACTCGGGCACCGGTGAACTGGCCATCTCCGTGGGCTGGCTGGCCCATGACTCCGGCCGCTTCGACGACGCCCGCTCGCACTACGCGGAGGCGCTGGCCACGGCCCGGCTGACCGGCGACGCGGCGCTGGAGGCGCACGCCTTCTGCAACACCGCGTTCCTCGCGCGCGACACCGGCCGCCCCCGCGAGGCGGTGCGCGCCGCCCAGGCCGCCCAGCGCGCCGCCCGCCCCCTCGGCTCCCACCGCCTGATGTCCCTGCTCGCGCTGCGCGAGGCGGGCGGCTGGGCGGGGCTCGCCGACCGCACCGGCTGCGAGCAGGCGCTCGTCCGGGCGCAGGCCCTCTTCGAGCGGGGCCACTGCGACGCCGACCCCGAGTGGATGAGCTTCTACGGAGCGGCCGAGCTGGCGGGGCTGGAGGCGCAGTGCTGGTCCACCCTGGGCGACTGGCGCCGCGCGGCGCGCCACGCCCGCCGCGCGGCCCACCTGCAGGACCCGCACTTCACCCGCAACATCGCCCTCTACACCGCCGAACTGGCCGACGACCTCGCCCGCGGCGGTCACCCCGACGAGGCGGCGTCCGCCGGACTGCGGGTCCTGGACCTCCTGGCCCAGGTGCAGTCCTCCCGCATCCAGACGATGCTGGCGACGACGGCGCGGGTGCTGCTGCCGCACCGGCGGGTGCCGGGCGTCTCGGAGTTCCTCGCGAGACACGCCCGCGGTCCCCGCACGGCCGCCGTGTGAGCGGGGCCCCCGGTACGGCTCCCCGGCGCTGTGACCGGAAGGGTTCACCGGCTCGCTGCGCCCGGCACGGCACCTCGCCGCGTCGTCGCACCACCCGAGTGCATCCGGTACGCGGGCGGCGCACCGCACCGGACGCGGCGGGCTTTCCGGCAGGCCCTTGCGGCCACAGCACTAGACCAGGTGCCCCAGGTCGTTCCAGCTCTCGACGGCCGGTTCGCCGTAGGCCCAGCCGAGCACGGACAGCGAGGTCGGGTTCAGGCGGAGCCGGGAGGCGAAGTCCAGGGGGAGGCCCAGCCAGCGGGCGCCGATCGAGCGCAGTATGTGGCCGTGGGCGAAGACCAGCACGTCACGGTCGGCCGACCGCGCCCACGCCACCACCTCGTCCGCGCGCGCGGCCACCTCGGCGAGGCCCTCGCCCCGGGGCACGCCGTCCCGCCAGATCAGCCACCCGGGCCGCACGGCCTGGATCTCGGCCGGCGTCATGCCCTCGTAGGCGCCGTAGTCCCACTCCACGAGCGCGTCCCAGGGCACGGCACGCGCGCCGAACCCGGCCAGTTCGCAGGTCTCGCGCGCGCGTGCCAGCGGGCTGGTGCGCACCTCCGCTCCCGGCAGTCCCTCCAGCGGGGCGCGGTGCAGCCGGTCGCCGAGCAGCTTGGCGCCGCGCCGGCCCTCCTCCAGGAGGGGGACGTCGGTCCTGCCGGTGTGCTTGCCGGACAGCGACCATTGCGTCTGTCCGTGCCGGGCCAGCAGGATGCGCGGTGCCATGGGTGACCTTTCCGGAAGGGTGTTACCGGGGGAACGCCGGTGAAACGGGAGGTGGGACGTTTCCATCATCGCTCACCGCGGCCGGCGGCAACCCGGGGGGCGGTTCCCGGCGTCTTCGAGGGCTGGAGCGCCCGTGTGGGGGCGATCCGGACACCGTAAAGTGGCACGGCGCGCCGGCCAGGGCGCGCCGTACCGCAGAAGGGGGAGGACGATCGGATGCCGCAGACCGAGACACCGGGCACCGAGGTGACCCCGCGCACCCGGCTTCGCTGGTGGACCGAGCTGCCGCTGATCCTGCTCGTCTACGCGTGCTACTCGGCCGGCCGGCTCCTCGCGCGCGGTGACGTCTCCTCCGCCGTGGACCACGGCCTGGCGCTCCTGCGGATCGAGGAGGCGCTGCACCTCAACGCCGAACACCCGCTGAACCGGCTGTTCACGCGCGAGCCGTGGCTCGGGGTACCGGCCGACTTCTGGTACGCGTCGCTGCACTACCTGATCACCCCGGCCCTCCTGGTCTGGCTCTTCCGGGCCCGCGCCGAGCACTACCGGGCGGCCCGCACCTGGCTGATGACGTCCACGTTCATCGGCCTGATCGGCTTCACCCTGCTGCCGACCTGCCCGCCCCGCCTGCTCCCCGCGGACCACGGCTTCGTCGACACGATGGCCCACTACAGCGCGTACGGCTGGTGGGGCAACCAGGCCAGCGCGCCGCGCGGTCTGGGCGGCATGACCAACCAGTACGCGGCGATGCCGAGCCTGCACGTGGGCTGGGCCCTGTGGTGCGGGATCATGCTGTGGCGGCACGGCGGCACGCGCCCGGCGAAGGCCGCGGGCGTGGCCTACCCGCTGCTGACCGCCGTCGTGGTCATGGGCACAGCGAACCACTACTTCCTGGACGCGGTCGCGGGCGTCGCCGTGATGGGCCTGGGCCTGCTGCTCGCGCCCGGGGTGCTGCGGGGCGCGGCACTGCTGCGGGCCCGTCCGGGACGCCCGGCCGGCGGTTCGCGGACCGTCGCGGCGGGCGCGGGTTCCCCCGATGTCACTGGCGGATGTCAGACTTCCGCGAGTGAGCGAATTCCACGGCAGCGCGAGTCACAGCTCAACACCGCGGCCGGACCGGACACTTCCCCGACCGACGCGGGCGGAGGGGCTCCGGCACCGGCTCGCTGAGCTGCGGGGTCCCGACGTGGCGGCCAGGGCCCTGGACGCGCGTGCCCTCGCGGCGCTCGCCGCGAACCCCGGGTGCCGCAGGCGGGCGATCCTGGACGGCGCCGGGGTGGACAAGGCGGCGCTGGCGAGCGCGCTGGGCGCGCCCTCCGGTTTCGGCCAGTCGCAGTTCGCGCTGACCCGGGGCAACGCGTTCGAGGCCAGGGTGAAGGCGGACGGCGGCGCGGAACTGCTGCGTCTCGCGCACTCCCGGCTCGACCCGGGCGCCGAGCCGCCCGCCGGGGCCGCCGTGCCGGACCTGTCCGCGCTCGGTCCCGAGGGGCGTGCGGCCCGTACGGCGCTGGCGCTGCGCGAGGCCGTGGAGACGGGCGGCTGGACGCTGCTGGACCATCCGATGCTGGCGCTGGACGTGGCCGGCTCGCTCGCGTTCCTGGAGCCGGACGCGGTGGTGGTGCACCCGGACGGCAGCTGGTCGGTCGTGGAGATCAAGTCCTTCCCGCTGCTGGACGGTTCCGCCGACCCGGCGAAGGTCGGCGCGGCGGCCCGGCAGGCGGCGGTGTACGTGCTGGCGCTGGAGGAGGTCGCCGCCCGGCTCGACCCCGCCCCCCGGGTACGGCACCGGGTGCTGCTGGTGTGCCCGAAGGACTTCTCCAACCTGCCCGCCGGCTCCGCGGTCGACGTGCGCAAGCAGCGCGCGGTCACCGCCCGCCAGCTGGCGCGGCTCACCCGCATCGAGGAGATCGCCGACACCCTGCCCGAGGGCACCTGCTTCGCGCCGGACCGGCCGCCCGGGGAACTGGCGGCGGCCGTCGAGGCGGTCCCGGCGGCCTACGCGCCAGAGTGCCTGTCCGCCTGCGAACTGGCCTTCCACTGCCGCGAACGCACCCACGCGGCCGGTGCCGTGACCGGTCTCGGCCGTCCGCTGCGCGCCGAGCTGGGCGGTCTGACCGCGGTCGGGGACGTCCTCGCGGCGGCCCGGGGCGAGACCGGCGACCCGGACGATCCGACGGTGGCGGCCCTGCGCCGGGCGGCGGCCCTGCGCGCGGAGGCGCTGGCCCACGCGCAGGCGCCCGCGGGCACGGAGGACGCGGAGGGCACGGAAGGCACGGAGGTGGCCCCTTGTCGCTGATCGACACCCTCGCCCGGCTGGAGGCCGCCAGCACCGGCCGGGCGCAGCCCGCCGCGACCGTCCGCCACCGCCACCTGTCCGGCCGCCCGCTGGTGTTCGTCCCGCTGACCACCGCCGGTGAGGCCGGCGCTCCGCTGGGCGCGCTGGTCGGCACCGACCGGGACGCCCCGCGCCTGCTGGTCGTGGCCCAGCCGCGCGACCGCGACCTGCGCTTCGCGTTCCTCGCCGACCTGGCCGACACCGTCCTGCCGTACATCGACGCGTACGCGGCGGACGTCGAGGCGGCCGCGCGCACCGGGACCGACCCGGAGACCGGCAAGCGGGTCAGGGTCGAGGCCGAGCTGTGCGCGGACGCGCCCCAGCTGATTGTGCCGAGCCGGGCGGGCCTGGACTTCGTACGGCTGCTCGGCCGCTCCATGCGGTTCCGCCGCACCGCCGAGCAGGACCCGCAGACGCCGTACCCGGCACCGCCCCGGGTGCCCCTGCTGGGCCGCTGGCTGACCCACTACGCGGAGCGGGCCCGCGTGCCCGGCTCCTCGCTGCTGCTGGCCCTCACCGACGTGCTGTCCCGGCACTGGGCGACCGGCCAGTCGGGGCTGGAGGACCAGCACCTGGGCGCACTGCTGGCCTGGATCGACCCGCCCGTGGACAGCACCGGCGCCGAGGCGGCGCGCCGGGCGGAACTGGCGCGCGACACCGAGGGCCAGTTGCTGTGCCCGCCGGCCGGCCCCGCCACCGACCCGGCGTTCGACAACAGGCTGCTGGCCCCGGCGATCGAGCGCTACGACCGCGCGCGCACCGCCCTCGCCGCCGCCGAGGACGCCCTGGAGGCGGACGACCGGCTGGCCGCCCTCACCGCCGCCGAGCAGCGCGTCCGCGAGCTGGTGGAGAGCCGCACCCGGCCCACCTGGGACGCGGTGTGGCGGGGCCTGGACCTGCTGCGGAAGCTGCCGCCGGGCGGGCACGTCGAGGAGCGGTGGACCCGGGACCGCTGGTCGTTCACCGGCCACCGCGACCGGGTGCTGGCCGGCGAGCCCCCGCAGCCGCGCCGCGACGACGCGGTGACGGCGGCGAACAAGCTGGCCACGCGCGAGCGGGAGCAGGCCCGGCTGGAGGCGCAGGAGGCCTTGGACGACCCGCTGGTGATGGCGGGGCGCCGGCTGGCCGGGGAGGCGTTCGTGGGCGAGGTGACCGACGTGGTGATGGCGTACGGCGAGGGCAGGCGGCCCAGCCCCCGCCCGCTGGTGACGGTCCGTACGCAGGACCGGCCGCACCTGGCGGAGCGGGCGAAGGTGTACCGCTCGCTGAACGGCAGGCCGCAGGCGGCGGAGTTCACCGGCTGCGAGGACGCCGCGGAGGGGCTGCTGGTGCTGCGGATCGTGGACAGGATGGGCCGGGGCAAGCAGCCGGAGGCCGGTTCGGTGCCGGAGAGGGGCGACCGGGTCTGCTTCACGCTGTTCGAGCACGAGCAGCGCGGCGGCGCGAAGCTGCCCGACCCGGAGGAGACCCCGTGGACGCACGGCGGCCCGCCCGGTGAGGCCGCGGGCGAGGCGCCCGACACCGTGACCGAGGAGGACGTCCTGTGACGAGCGCCGGCTTCGACCCCGGGGCCGCGGCCGCGCGCGCCACCGACGCAATCTTGCGGGACACGCTGCACGGCGGTGAGCGGGGCGTGGTGGTCGACTCCCCGCCCGGTGCCGGCAAGTCCACCCTGGTGGTCCGCGCGGCGCTGGAACTGGCCGGCGCCGGCCGTCCGCTGATGGTGGTGGCGCAGACCAACGCGCAGGTGGACGACCTGGTGCTGCGGCTCGCCGAGAAGGACCCGGAGCTGCCGGTGGGCCGGCTGCACAGCAGCGACGCCGACGCGTACGACAAGGCCCTGGACGGCCTGCCGAACGTCCGCCCGTCGGCGAGGGCGGCCGATCTGAGCGGCCTGCCGGTGGTGCTGTCCACGGCCGCGAAGTGGGCGCACGTGAAGGTGGACGAGCCGTGGCGGCACGCGATCGTCGACGAGGCGTACCAGATGCGTTCGGACTCCCTGCTGGCCGTGGCCGGCCTGTTCGAGCGGGCGCTGTTCGTGGGCGACCCGGGGCAGCTGGACCCGTTCGCGATCGTGGGCAGCGAGCAGTGGGCGGGCCTGTCCCACGACCCGTCGGCCTCGGCGGTCACCACGCTGCTCGCGCACAATCCGGACCTGCCGCAGCACCGCCTGCCGGTCTCCTGGCGCCTGCCGGCCTCCGCGGCCCCGCTGGTCTCGGCCGCCTTCTACCCGTACACCCCCTTCCGCAGCGGCACCGGACACGGCGACCGCCGCCTCACCTTCGCGGTCCGCTCCGACGGCTCCGGACCGGACCGGGTGATCGACGCGGCGGCGGAGTCCGGCTGGGGCCTGCTGGAGCTGCCCGCCCGGCACACCCCGCGCACGGACCCGGAGGCGGTGCGGGCGGTGGCGGCGGTGGTGCGGCGCCTGCTGGACCGCGGCGGCGCGGCGACCTCCGAGCGCTCACCGGACCCCGTGCCCCTCACCGCCGACCGCGTCGCCGTCGGCACGGCCCACCGGGACCAGGCGGCGGCGGTCCGCACGGCGCTGGCGGACCTCGGCGTGCCGGACGTGACGGTGGACACGGCGAACCGCCTGCAGGGCCGCGAGTACGACGTCACGGTCGTCCTCCACCCGCTCTCCGGCCGCCCCGACGCCACCGCCTTCCACCTGGAGACCGGCCGCCTGTGCGTCCTGGCCTCCCGCCACCGCCACGCCTGCATCGTGGTCTGCCGGGCGGGCGTCGGCGACCTCCTGGACGACTACCCGTCCACGGAACCGGTCCGGCTGGGAACGCTGGTGAAGTTCCCCGACGGCTGGGAGGCCAACCACGCGGTGCTGGCCCACCTGGAGGAACACCGGGTGACCTGGCGGCCCTGAGACCGGCGGGCGCCGGCGCGGGCCCGGCGGCCCGCGGGCCCCGAGTGCCTCTTGCGTCGGCGCGCGACAATGGACGGTGGCCCACCTGCAGGCGGTGCCGTTCGGACGTACGAGGAGGAGATCCAGACATGGCGGAGCCCACGCCGCGCCGGAACGAACCGCGGCTGCGCCCCGCGCCCCTGCTCTTCGAGCCCGCGGAGGCGGCCGCCGACCCCGAGCACTTCTTCGACCTGGAGTCGATCGAGGACCCCCGGGCGCTGCTGGCCCGGGCGACGGAGCTGGCGCAGGCGTTCCGCGCGGCGGCCGACCGGGCCGTGGAGTTCCAGGCCGTGGCGGCGGCCCAGCTCGCGGACCCGCGCCGGTTCGACCGGCTGACCACCGCGGACATCGCCGAGCGGGCGGAGTGGACCGAGGACTACGCCAAGAAGATGGTCGAGTTCGGGCGCGACCTGATGCGCGGGGCCGGCAGCGAGGGGCGGACCCCGGTCGATCCGGTGTAGGTCCGGCGCACCCGGCATATGCCAGGCGGGCAAGATACCCCCTCCCGCCCCCCACTGTCCCGGGTTCGCGCAACCCACCGGAACCGACCACTCACCGCGGGTACACCTGGACGGTATGAGCAGTACACCGAACGTCACGTCCGCCACCGCCGACGGCACCGCCTGGCTCGCCTCGGCAGGAACGTATCCGTGTAGCACGCTCGCCCTCTGGGAGGAGCGCCCGGACGCCCCCGTCGTCCTGCCCTGCGGCACCGTCTTCGACGTGGTGAGCGCCCCGGCGGCCTTCGGGCGCAGGATGCTGGCCCGGCTGTGGGGCGAGGGTCCGGGCTCCGGGCCGGTCGCGGAGTTCCGGGGCCGCACGCTGCTGTTCGCCGCCCCGGGCACGGCCCAGCGGCTGCCCTCGCTGCTGACCTGGGAGGAGTGGGGAGGCGCCCGGGGCAGCCGCACGCAGGCCGTGCCGCCGCTGCTGTGCCACGGCACGGGCGACGCGGTGACCGTCCCGCCCCTGGCCGGAAACGGCTCCCCCGCCCCGGGCGGCGGCTCCCGCTGGCTGGTCGCCCCGGACACCCGCCACCCCTGGCTGCCCGGTCCGGAGGTCGTCCTGTGGGCGGCCGTGCGGGCGGCCCGCGCGGCCGTGCGGATATCGATTTTTCCTCCCGCCGACCAGGGTGCTAAGGTCTACGACGTCAGCAGGCGCCGCTAGCTCAGTTGGTTAGAGCAGCTGACTCTTAATCAGCGGGTCCGGGGTTCGAGTCCCTGGCGGCGCACGCGAACAGGACGGCGGGTCGGTTTCGAAAGAATCCGGCCCGCCGTTCCCGTGTACGGGATCTTCCGCCGCCGTCCCCGCTCATCCGGTGACGCCGGGGATGATCTTCACCGTCCACGCCCCGGACCCCGTGCGCCCCTCCACCTCCACCCTCACGCCCTCGCCCGGCACGGTGAAGCTCTCGCCGGAGCCGACCGGGGCGTCGGCGAGGGGCGGGTAGACCGAGTTCTCCCAGCAGGCCTCGGTGCGCGGGTGGGCGTCCACCACCTCGATCGGGCCACCGCCGGACTCCGCGCCGGTGCGCACCCGGTACACCAGCACGCCCTGCCGGCAGGTCGCCCGGTCGTTCCCGGCCGGGCCGCGCGCCTCGAAGGCGAGCGCGCTGTCGGCGCCGGTGCGCACGACCGCCAGCTTCGTGCCGTTGCCGAGGCCGAACGCGGGGGCGCCCGCCGCGCCGCGCACCGGGACGCCCGGCCCGGCGGCCAGCGGCTCCAGGGTGAAACGGGTCGGCCCGGCCCCCCGCACGCACATCACCTGGCGCGGGTCCAGCCAGCCCAGCCTCCACCTGTGCCAGGCGAACAGGTCCGGGGAGAGGCCGAACTGGCTGCCCATCAGGTCCCAGTCGCCGACGAAGGTGTCCCAGTCCCCCTTGCCGTCGACCGGGCGGTGGTAGAGGTCGGGGAGGTCGAAGACGTGGCCGGTCTCGTGGGCGAGGACCAGGCGGTCCGGCGGATGCCTCTCGAACACCGTGACGACCCGCCGGACGTCGACGCCGTCCACGCGCAGGGGCGCGTCGAGGTTGACCACCTTCGTCGCGTCGGAGTCCACCCCGGGCGCGTCCGGGTCGGCCACGAAGTACACGACCTCGTAGCGGGAGAAGTCGACGTCCCCGTCGGCCGCCGCGAACGCGTCGCGCAGGTAGGCGGTCCGGTCCGCGAGGCTCCAGTCCCGCTGCATGGCGTACGACGTCGAGGGGCGCGGCATGCGCAGCCAGTGCGGCAGCGGGTGCGGGCGCAGCGTGAACCTGCCGTAGGAGGCCTGTTCGAAGAAGCGGCTGGTGGCCGGGAAGTGGTCGGCGACCAGCTCGGCGGGGGTGGTGCGCGGGGTGGCGTCCGGGAAGGACAGGAAGACCATGACGGCGTCGACCGCGCCGGTCGGGCGGGTGTACCCGGTGTTCCAGGTGTCCACGCCCTCGGAGTGGTGCGCCGCCGTCCGCCGCAGCGCGCAGGGGGCCGTCGAGAAGGAGTCGGCGGCCGACGGACCGGAGAGGATGGAGGTCGCGGCGAGCGCCGACATCGTGGTGAACACGGCGGCGGCACTGCGCAGCTTGGGCACGACGGGACCTCCGGATGCGGTACACGGGACACCACCTCCAGATTGTGGGTGTTTGTACCGCTTCGCCGTGTTCGCCTGAACCAGAAGGGTGAGTACGCCCGTTTGTGCGCCCGGTGCGCGCCGGCGGTCGCCGCCTCGGAACACTCACGGAACGTCACAACTGGTCGAGGGGTTGAAGAACCCGTCCAGGAGCGGGCAGAAACGATCTGTCAAAGTCGCCGGAAGGTCGGGGACACTGGATGACGGCTGGAAGGGTCACCGGCCAGCCTCTATGATCGGCACACTTTCCGGCACGGACAGGGATCGAGTGCACTGCGGGAGCGAGCGGTGAGCGGAACGTCCGAAGGGCCGACGCCCGCGGCAGACCTCGACCGGTCAGCCGTCACAGACAGTGATCACACCACCTACCACCGTGTCTTCACGACCGCCCCCCTCGCCATGGCCGTGGTGGACCGGGAGGGTCTGGTGGTCAGCGCCAACGGCGCCTTCGGCGAGCTGCTCGGCACCGGTGCGCCGGGGCTGGCCGGGCGGGCCGTCGCCGACCTGGTCGACCTGGCCTCCGACGCCCGCACCCGGCACGCCTACCGCGAGGTGCTCGGCGGTCGGCGGGCGCGGCTGCGCTGCACCCGCCGGCTCAAGCACCCCGAGGGGCAATCGTTGTGGGTGCAGGTCACCGTCGCCCCGCTGGCCGACGGCGGCCCCGGCGTGCTGGTGTCGGTGACCGACGTCAGCGCCCGGCGCGAACTCCAGGCGCGCCTGCGGCACCTGCAGATGCACGACCCGGTGACCCGGCTGCCCAACCGCACCCTGTTCTTCGAGCGCCTGGCGACCGCACTGGAGGCGGAGTCGTACGAGCGGGGCGGCACCGGGCGGATCGGCCTGTGCTACCTCGACCTGGACGGCTTCAAGGCCGTCAACGACACCCTGGGCCACCGCGTCGGCGACCGGCTGCTCGCGGCCGTCGGCGAACGGCTGACCCAGGTCGCCGAGGCAACGGGGTACGCCCGTGCCGGCACCCCGCTGGTGGCCCGCCTCGGCGGTGACGAGTTCGCCCTGCTGGTCGAGCACTCCACCGGCACCGACCAGCTCGCCGACCTCGCCGAGTCCGCGCTGAAGGCCCTGCGGGAGCCCTTCGACCTGTCCGGGCAGCGGCTGTCGCTGACCGCGTCCATCGGGGTCGTCGAGCGGCGCGCGGCCGGGACGACCGCCACCGGGCTCATGCAGGCCGCCGACACCACCCTGTACTGGGCGAAGGCCGACGGCAGGGCCCGCTGGACGCTGTTCGACCCCGAGCGCAACGCCCACCGCATGACCCGCCAGGCACTGTCCTCCGCCCTGCGCCCCGCCGTCGAGCGCGGTGAATTCGTCCTGGAGTACCAGCCGTTGGTGGGCATGGGGGACGGACGGCTGGCCGGTGTCGAGGCGTTGGTGCGCTGGAACCACCCGCAGTTCGGCACCCTCACGCCGAATCGGTTCATCGGACTGGCCGAGGAGGACGGTTCGATCGTGCAGCTCGGCCGCTGGGCGCTGGGCACCGCCTGCCGGCAGGCCCGCCGCTGGCAGCTGGACCACCCCGGCGAGCCGCCGATCTTCGTCAGCGTGAACGTGGCCGTGCGCCAGGTGTGGGACTCCGACCTGGTGGCCGACGTGGCCCAGACCCTCGCCGAGACCGGGCTCGCCCCGCACCTGCTCCAGCTGGAGCTGACCGAGTCGGCCGTCATGGGCTCGGTCGGCCGGCCCCTGCAGACCCTGCAGGCCCTCAGCGACATGGGGGTGCGCATCGCCATCGACGACTTCGGCACCGGTTACTCGAACCTGGCCTACCTGAGCCGGCTGCCGGTGTCGGTGCTGAAGCTGGACGGCTCCTTCGTGCGCGGCTTCCAGTACGAGGGCGAGCAGAAGGCGGCCGCCGCCAACCCGGCGGACGAGGTGATCGTGGAGGCGATGGTCCAGCTGGCCCACCGCCTGGGGCTCACCGTCACCGCGGAGTGCGTGGAGACCTCGGCGCAGGCCAGCCGGCTGCGCCGGATCGGCTGCGACACCGGGCAGGGCTGGCTGTACTCGCGCCCGGTGCCGCCGGAGCGCATCTCCGAACTGCTCGGCACTCAGCCCTGCGCGGTGGGCAACCCGTAGGCGTCCGCGATCAACTGGTAGGAGCGCAGCCGCAGCCCGCCGCGGTGCGCGTGCGAGGTGAGCATCAGCTCGTCGGCGCCGGTGCGCTTGTGGAGGTCGTCCAGGCCGGAGCGGACCTCGTCGGCCGTGCCGTGCACGATGTTGGTGGTCCAGGAGGCGATGAACTCCTCCTCCATCGGGCTGAACTCGTGCCTCTCCGCCTCGTCGGGGTCGGGGAAGAGGCCGGGGCGGCCTGTGCGCAGCCGGAGCATGTTCAGCGCCATCGCGCGCGTCTGCCGGCGGGCCTCGCGCTCGTCGTCCGTGGCGAGCGTGGAGACGCCGATGAGGGCGTACGGCTCGGCGAGGACCTCGGAGGGCCGGAAGGCCTGCCGGTACAGGTCCAGGGCCGGGAGGGTGTTCTGCGCGGAGAAGTGGTGCGCGAAGGCGAAGGGCAGGCCGAGCACACCGGCCAGGCGGGCGCTGAACCCGGAGGAGCCGAGCAGCCAGACCGGCGGGCGGTGCGCGGACTGCACGCCGCCCGGGGCGCTGCCCTGCACCGGTCCCGGGATCGCGTGGATGCGCCGGTAGCGGTGCCCGTCGGGGAAGTCGTCGTCCAGGAAGCGGATCAGCTCGGCGAGCTGCTGCGGGAAGTCGTCGGCGCCCTCGTTCAGGGTGTCGGTCCGGCGCAGCGCGGCGGCCGTGGCCCCGTCCGTGCCCGGCGCCCGGCCGAGGCCGAGGTCGATCCGGCCCGGGGCCAGCGCCTCCAGCGTGCCGAACTGCTCCGCGATCACCAGGGGGGCGTGGTTGGGCAGCATGACGCCGCCCGAGCCGAGCCGGATGCGGTCGGTGTGGGCGGCGAGGTGGGCGAGGATCACGGCGGGCGAGGAGGAGGCGACGCCCGGCATGGAGTGGTGCTCGGCCACCCAGTACCGGTGGAACCCGCGCGCCTCGGCGAGCCGGGACAGCTCCACACTGGTGCGCAGGGCGTCGGTGGCGGTACTGCCCGCGCCGACGGTCACCAGGTCGAGTACGGAGAGGGGGACGGGGGCGGTGCCGCGCGCCGTGCCCCGGATCTCGTCTGCCGACACGGTGCGTGCCTCCTGTGGTCCGGCCGTGAACTGTTCTGTCCGCACCAACAGGAAGGGGTCCGCGCCTATTCCCCGCGGGCCCCTCCCCGTGCTCCCCGCGGCGTCCCTCCCGGTGACCGGGGACGAGGGGCGCGGGGGCGCGGCACCCGGGGCGGGACCCGGTCCTCACGCCCGCCCCGGCCGCTCCCGGGTGAACAGCGCGCCGAGCGAGGGGGCGTTCACCCGCCGGTCGGCCAGCCGCAGTCCCTCCCACACGGTCACCTGGTTGCCCGTGAGCACCGGCTTGGACAGCGCCCCCTCCAGCACCGGCAGGTACGCGGCCGTCGGCAGCGCCGTGTCCGGCACCACCACGGCCTGCGCGCCGGGACCGTCCGCCGCCCGCACCATCGCCAGCGCCCCCGCCTCCCCCCACGCCTCCCCCCACACCCCGGCCCTGACCCCGGCCCCGGCCCCGGCCACCGCGGCGTCACCGGCCGAGTGCACTCCGGTCACCTCCAGGCCCGCGGCCCGCAGGAAGTCCGCGAACAGCGCGGCCCGCTCCTTGGGGAAGGCGGTCGCCACGGCGACCCGCCGTACGCCGAGCGCCCGGGCCGCGTGCACGAACGCCAACGACGTCGAGGAGGCCGGCATCCCGGCCAGCCGGGCCAGCGTCCGCACCTGGCGACGGGCCTCCTGCCAGCCGTGGACGAAGCCTGCGCCCGCCCACACCACCGTCTCGGCCCCGGCCAGCCGCAGCTCCTCGACGCCGGGGGCGAGCCGCCCGGCGAAGTCCGCCCCGCCGGGCACGTCCCCACCGGTCCCGGTGTGGACCAGGTCCACCCGGACGTCGCTGCCCAGCAGTTGCTCGATGCGCGGGTAGTCGTCCTCGCCCGAGTGGCCCGGCCGGAGGATTCCGAGTGCGGTCATGTCGCCCTTCCCCCTCGTCCTGCGTCGCGTCCGGCGGACGGGCCGGGCGGGCGGGGCGTCCTCCGGCGGCGCCCGTCACGGCCCGCCGTCCGGGTACCCCGTCGGCGCGTGTTGACGGGGGCCGGCCGCGGTGCGAGCGTGGTCGGTCCGCGCACGCCGGACGCCGGGAGCCGCCCCGAATGACGCCGCACCTGCCCACCCTCCTCGTGCTGGACGCCGACCCGCCGCCGCCCCGGCTCGGCCGGCTCACCGGCCGGGCCCGGATCGTGCACACCGACGCGGCCGGTCTCGCCGAGCGGCTGCCGGCGGCGGACGCGCTGCTGGTGTGGGACTTCACCTCGTCCGCGGTGCGCGAGGCCTGGCCCGGTCCGGGGCCGCGCCCGCGCTGGGTGCACACGGCGAGCGCGGGCGTGGACCACCTGATGTGCCCGGCCCTGGCCGCCTCCGACACGGTCGTGACCAACGCGCGCGGGATCTTCGACCGGCCGATCGCCGAGTACGTGGCCGCGCTGGTGCTGGCGGTCGCCAAGGACCTGCCGCGCACGCTGGAGTACCAGCGGGAGCGGACCTGGCGGCACCGGGAGACCCGGATGGTGGCGGGCACGCGCGCGTGCGTGGTCGGCTCGGGGCCGGTCGGCCGGGCGATCGCGCGCACGCTGAAGGCGCTGGGGGTGACCACGGCGCTGGTCGGCCGGGTGCCGCGCACCGGCGTCCACGGCCCGGACGACCTGGACCGGCTGATCTCCCGCGCGGACTGGGTGATCGCCGCCGCGCCGCTCACCGAGCGGACGTGCGGCATGTTCGACGCGCACCGGTTCGGGGTGATGCAGCCCTCGGCGGTCTTCGTGAACGTCGGCCGCGGCCGGCTGGTCGACGAGGACGCCCTGGCCGAGGCGCTGACGGGGCGCTGGATCGCGGGCGCGGCCCTGGACGTGTTCGCGGCCGAACCGCTGGCCGGGACGAGCCCGCTGTGGGGGCTGCCGGGGCTGATCGCCTCCCCGCACATGAGCGGCGACACGGTGGGCCGGCTGGACGCGCTGGGCGCGCAGTTCGTGGAGCTGTACGAGCGCTGGGCGGCGGGCCGGCCCCTGGTGAACGTGGTCGACAAGCGGCGCGGCTACGTGCCCAGCCACTGACGAACGGGCCGGCCGACGCGCTACCGGGCGGTCACCTTCTTGTCAACACACCCTCCGCGGCGGCGCCCCGCCCAGTACCGTGGGACCGATCCGCCGACCGGACTTCGCGGCCAAGACAGCGAGCGCAGGGGGAAACCGTGGCGCTGATGCACGAGCCGACCGCCCACGACCACTCCGCCCAGGACGCGCTGCGCGTGCTGGAGACCGTGGCCCGTCACCCCGGCGGCGTCACCGCCACCGAGCTGGGCCGCCGCACCGGCCTGGAGCCCGAGCGGCTCACCGTCCTGCTGCGCATGCTGCGCCGCGAGGGCTACGTCGAGCAGATCAGCGACGGGGCGTACGTCACCGGCGAGAGCCTGCGCCGCCTCACCTCCGCGCACGACCGCGAGCGGGCCCTGCGGGACAAGCTCCAGCGCACCCTGGACCGGCTGCGCGACGCGGTGGGCGCGGCCGTCTACATGAGCCGGTACGTGGACGGCGAGGTCCGCGTCACCCAGTACGCCGCCGGCCCGGCCACCCCGGCGGTCAACGAGTGGGTCGACTTCCGCTGCTCCGCCCACGCCACCGCCGTCGGCAAGAGCCTGCTGACCCAGCTGGACCCCAAAGCCCGCCGCGACCACCTCGCACGGCACCGGATGGCCCGCCTCACCTCGCACACCATCACCAGCGACAAGCTGCTGCTGTCCCGCCTGGAGTCCCAGCCGCCGACGGCGCCCGTGCTGGACCTCCAGGAGTACGCGGTGGGCACGGTCTGCGCGGCCGTGCCGATCAGGGCGGGTTCGGCGGTGGGCTGCCTGGCCCTGTCGCTCCCGGTGGAGCACGCCCACCGGCTGGAGCGGGCCGCCGACGCCCTCAACCGGAGCGCGGCACCGGTCCTGCTGTCCCTGACGCTCTAACGGGCCCGTCGGCGGTCCCGGTGGTCAGGAGCACCCCCGCGGGCCAGGTAGTATTTTCCTCGTCGCCGACCGCGGGAAGCGGGCGGCGGGAGTCATGCGCCGCTAGCTCAGTTGGTTAGAGCAGCTGACTCTTAATCAGCGGGTCCGGGGTTCGAGTCCCTGGCGGCGCACCGTGAAGGGCCCCTCGCGCGGCGAGGGGCCCTTCGGCGTGCGCGGACCCTGCCGCCGGGTCAGAAGGTGACGTCGGAGCAGGCGTAGAACGCGTTGGCCGTGTCGGCGATCGTCCACACCGCGAGGATGACGTGGTGACCGCTCAGGCCGGTCGGCAGCGTGCCGCTGTGGCTGAGGGTGGCCGGCGGGCGCTGGCCGTTGTAGGGCACCGTCAGGAACGGGGTGAGGTTGAGGTCCGAGCGGGACAGGGCGTGGTTCTGGTTCCAGCCCTGCTTGGTGACGTAGTACTTGAAGTCGGTCGTGGCGTGCATGGCGGTGAACTGCCAGCGGAACGTGTACGACTGCCCGCCCGTCACCCTGGTGGTGGGCCAGGCCGCGCCGGACGGGGTGGTCGGCGAGCTGAGCTGGGCGAACTGGCCCAGGCCGCCGTTGCAGAGCTGGCCGTCGGCGGGGCCGGCGGCCGGGAAGCCCTTGGGACCCTCGACGGACTGCGGCTCCCACTGGATCTGGCCGCAGTTCGCCACGGTGCCGTTCTGGCAGAGCTTCTGCCTGCTGATGGGGAGGTCGGTGTAGCCGTGCCCGCTGGCGCCGCCGGTGGAGAGCGCGAACGCTCCGGCGGTCACCACACCCAGCACGACTGCGGACGCCTTGGTCTTGATGCGCATGCTGCCGCTCCTGGAGAACGTGGGGAGGTTCAGTGGCCGTGCGCTGTGCAGGTAGGTCTAGACCAAGGCTCAGATTATTGCCGTCACTTGAACATGTCCATACCAATCATGAGTCCCGTTCCGGGGAGTCCCAGGCCGGTTCCCCGCGCCCCGAGCAGAACGCCACCGTCAGGTCGCGGACCAGGACCTTGCGCTCGCAGTCGTCGAGCCCGACCAGACCGCGCATGGTCAGCCGGGTCACCGTGTCCTCCACCGAGTCCACCACCGAGGTGACCATGGAGGCCCGCCGCCGGGCGTCCAGCGCGGCGATCCGGCGCCGGTGCACCGCGGCGGCGACCTCGGGCGCGTACTCCACCCGGACCGGCTGCACCGAGAACACCTCCAGGCCGGCCGGCGCCGTCTCCGCCGCCACCAGCCGGGTCAGCGCGTCCCCCGCCGCGTCCGCCCCGCCGCCCGGCAGCCCCACCGGCACCCGTGCCAGCGCCGCCTCCACGCACTCGCGCAGGTAGCCCTCGTGGCCCTCGATCCCGAGCAGGGCCCGCGCGGTGTCCCGCACCCGCCACACCACGAGCACGGCCACCCGCAGCGCCACCCCGTCGGCGTCCGCCGCCGGCAGCACCCCGCTGCGCCAGTGCCGCAGCCGCACGTCGACCGGACGGCGCAGCAGCAACGGGTTCACCCAGAGCAGGCCGGTGCGCCGGACCGTCCCCCGGTACCCGCCGAACAGACCGAGCACCCAGGCCCGCCCGGTCCGCCCCCGGGCCAGTCCACCGAACCCGAACAGCCCGAGCGCCCCGGTCCCGGCGAGGGCCGCCCACTGCGCGGGACCGAGCCCCGGGCCCGCGTACTCCGGCAGGCGCAGCGCCTGCGTCGCGAACGGCGGCAGCACACCGGCCCACCAGGAGGCGGCCAGGCATCCGGCGAGGCCGCCCACCCCGGCGAGCACCCCGGCCGCCCCGGGCAGGACCCGCGCCGCACGCTCCTCCAGCTCCGGGTCGGCCTCCGGCAGCGGGCGCCCGCGGGCGGGGGCGGGGCGTGCGATGCGGAGCTGCTCGCCGGTGCCCCGCCGGCGGCCCACCACGGCCGGTCCCGGCGGGACCGGCACCGGGCCGGGCTCGTCGCGGAAGAGCAGGTGGAGGGGGATCCTGGTGGTCACCTCGTTCTGGATCAGCCGGGCCGGACGGGCGGTCGTGGCCGCGGCCGCGCTGCCCGCCGTCCCCTCGGCATGGTCGCCGGGACGGTCCTCGGGTTCGGGCGCCTGTGCGGGCGTGTGCGACGTGGTCGTGCTCATGGGTGCCTCCAGCCTCCGCGCCAGACGCGTCATGACAGTGGGACGGGTGGGATGAGTGGGACGGGTGGGATGGGTGGGGCGGGGGGACGGGTGGGGCGGGGGGACGGGTGGGGCGGGGGGACGGGTGGGCGCAAGTGGGCGGGAGAGGGCGGGCGTCCGCGAGGGTCCGAACGGGCGGGGCGGCCGGGCGAACAGCCGGCCCCGGGCGCACCGGGAGGTCCCGACGGCCCGCTTCGCGGCAGTCCGCCCGACCGCCGGGGGTCATGCGCGGGCCGCCGCACCCCGGGCCGCGGGGCGACCGCCACGGCGGCCGGGCAGCGGGCCGGGACCCGTCCGCCCCCGGCGGACGCGGCCGGGGCGGCCGCCGCCGGTCACGGGCCCGGACGCCCCGACCGCCGCAGCGGTCGTGCGATCTGCCTCACAGTCGGGGGAGGGTGTCCGCGGGTGTGCACGTCGGCCAGTTTCCCAACCGTCCCGCGGGCGCGCATGCTGACGGTCCGAATGACGTACGGGACTCACTCCCGGCGGTGCGTCCCGGCGGGGCCGGTCCGGAGCACCCCCGGAGGTCGGGTAGAGTTCTGTCGTCAGCAGGCGCCGCTAGCTCAGTTGGTTAGAGCAGCTGACTCTTAATCAGCGGGTCCGGGGTTCGAGTCCCTGGCGGCGCACCGACCGGAAAGGCCCCCCGTGCGAGCGGGGGGCCTTTCCGCTGTTTGGCCGGATACCCTCTGGCCATGGCAGCCCGTGACCTCCAAGAGCGGATCAAGAAGCTCATCGTCGACCGCCGGCTGCCCTCGGGCGCCCCGCTGCCGACCGAGCCCGAACTGATGGAGTTCCTCGGCGCCAGCCGGAACTCGGTGCGCGAGGCGCTGAAGGCGCTGCAGGCGATGGGGATCGTGGAGATCCGGCACGGGTTCGGGACGTACGTCGGCCCGATGTCGCTCGCCCCCATGATCGAGGGCCTGGCCTTCCGCACGGTGGCCGGGCACTACCGCGGCGAGGACTCCCTGCTGCAGTTGCTGGAGCTGCGCGAGGCGGTCGAGACCGGACTGGTGTCGCGGCTGGCCGGGCGGCTGCCGGAGGCGGACCTCCTGGAGCTGGCGGCCCTGGTCCGGCGGATGGAGCAGGAGGCCGCCGAAGGGGCCGGCCTCGCCGAGACCGACCGCGCGTTTCACGCCACCCTCTACCGGGGGCTGGACAACGTGCTGCTGAGCGAGGTGCTGGAGGCGTTCTGGGACGCCTTCCACCGCGTCCAGCGGGACCTGGTGGACGTGCCCCAGGACCCGCGGGTCACCTGCCGGCAGCACCGGGAGATCCTGGACGCGGTCCGCTCCGGTGATTCCGTCCGGGCGGAGCGGGCCGTGAGGGACCACTTCGGCAACGTCCGCGCGCGCCTGGCCGCCGCGGACGCGCCCGAGCCCGCCGAACGGTGACGCGGGCGGCTGTCAGCGGCCGGTGCCGGTGAGGTAGGCCGAGGCCACCACGTTGGCCGTGTAGCTGTGGGTCGTCCGGTCGAAGGTGCCGCCGCAGGTGATCAGCCGGAGTTCGGCGCGGCCCGGTTCACGGGGGCCGTAGGCCTGCCGGGCGTCGAAGCGGTCGCGGGGCAGCACGCGGACGTCGTCGACGGTGAACTCGGCGACCGTGCCGTCCGAGCGCACCACCCGGACCTTCTGGCCGGGCGCGAGGGCGCTGACCCCGTGGAAGACGGCGGGCCGGGTCGCGGTGTCGACGTGCCCCACCATCAGCGCCACCCCCGCCGCGCCGGGCGCGGTGCCGGAGCCGTACCAGCCGACCACTCCCGGCTGGTCGAGCGGCGGCGGGTCGACGGCGCCCCGGGCGTCCAGCCCGCGCGCCACCACGGGTGCCTGCACCCCGAGTCCGGGGATGTCGATGCGCTGCGGCACCGCCGCGCGCAGCGGTCCGGCCGCGGGCGGCAGCCCGGCCGCCCCGGCGGTCCGGCCCGGTCCGGCCGCGTCGCCGGGGGCGGGCCCGGCCGGGCCCTGCGGCACGCCGGTCACGCCGCGGCCCCACAGCCACAGTCCGAGCAGCAGGACCGTCCAGACCAGGACCGTGACGAGACGGCCGGTGCCGGAGGTGTGCCCGTGGTCGCCGGACATGCGGCTCAGTCCGCCTCACGGCTCCGGCGGGCCGTGAACAGCCCGACGGCGGCCGCGGCGGACCCGGCGAGGGCCAGACCGGTCACCGCCTGGACGGTTCCGGGACCGGACCCGCTGGTGGCCACGGTGGCGAAGCGCGCGGTGCCGCCCCCGCCCGCCCGGACCGGGGCGACGGGTGAGGCCGACGAGGCGGGCAGGACGGCGGGGGCGGCGGGCCGCTGTCCCGGGCGGCCGGCCCGTTCCGACCGGTCCACCTGCCCGGACGGGTCCGCCCGCCCCGGCCGGGCCGCGTCGCCGGACCGGTGCACCTGCCCGGACCGGGCCGCGTGGTCGCCCCGCCCGCTCCGGTCGGGGGCCGCGAAGTGACCGGCCGCCGTGGCCGCCACGGTGATCCGGTCGGTGAGCACGGAATCGGCGCAGGCGATCCTCACCTCGTAGGTGCCCGGCGGGAGCGAGGAGCGCACCCGGGTCTCGCCGGACAGCTCACCCTCCGCGCCGGTCAGCCTCGCGTCGGCGACGAAGGCGGCCGAGGCGGCGGTGCCCCGCGACCCGGCGCAGCCGTCCACCCGCAGGGCCACGTCGGTGCCCGGGGTCGGGCGGGCCGGGGCCACGGCGACTCCGTGGCCGGCCCCGGCCGCGCGGGCGGCCGGGGCGAGGGCGATGACGGCGAGGAGCGCGGCACAGACAGTGAGGCGAAGTGAGCCCATCGTGAACCTCCAGTTATCCGGAGGCTCCCCCGTCCGGAGCGCCCCCGCATCCCCGGCAGACGCCCCGCTGCCCCGAACGGGTGAGGCCGGGTTCACCCGCTCAGACGAGGTCGACCAGGTCCGCGATGGAGTCGACGACCTGGGAGGGGCGGAAGGGGTGGCGGTCGACGTCCTGGGGCCGGGTGACGCCGCTCAGCACCAGGAAGGTCCGCATGCCGGCCTCCAGACCCGCCAGGACGTCGGTGTCCATGCGGTCGCCGATCATCGCGGAGGTCTCGGAGTGGGCGCCGATCGCGTTGAGTCCGGCCCGCATCATCAGCGGGTTGGGCTTGCCCACGAAGTACGGCTTCTTGCCGGTGGCGGCGGTGATCAGCGCGGCGACCGAGCCGGTGGCGGGCAGGTCGCCCTCGGTGGACGGGCCGACGTTGTCGGGGTTGGTGGCGATGAACCGGGCACCGTCGTTGATCAGGCGGACCGCCTTGGTCAGGGCCTCGAAGGAGTAGGTGCGGGTCTCGCCGAGGATCACGAAGTCGGGGTCGTGGTCGGTGAGGACGTAGCCGATGTCGTGCAGGGCGGTGGTCAGACCGGCCTCGCCGATGACGTAGGCGCTGCCACCGGGCCGCTGGTCGTCCAGGAACTGGGCGGTGGCCAGGGCGGAGGTCCAGATGTTGTCCACCGGCACGTCCAGGCCCATCCGGCGCAGCCGGGCGTGGAGGTCGCGGGCGGTGTAGATGGAGTTGTTGGTGAGGACCAGGAAGGGCCGTCCAAACTTGCGCAGCTTCTTCAGGAAGGCGTCGGCACCGGGGATCGGGACGCCTTCGTGGATCAGGACGCCGTCCATGTCGGTGAGCCACGACTCGACGGGCTTGCGGTCTGCCATGTGTGTGCGTCTCCTGGCGTGCGTGCGGTCAAGGAGCGGGGGCGCCGGAACCACGGCGTGCCGACGCCCACCAGCCTAATCAGGCCGGCCCGGGGCCCGGACCCGGCCGCTCCCGACGCCGGCCCGCCGCCGGGACCACTGCCCGCGCGTGCGGTCGTACGCCTTCCCGCAGGTCCCGCCGCTCCCGCCGTGCGGTACGGGCCGGTGGCGCGGGCCGCCCCGTCCGGAAGCCCGGTGCGCGCGCCCCGGCCGTGGTGCTCGGCGCCGTGCCCGTGCCTTCGGTGCCGGGTCATCGGCGTCCGCGGGCGAGCAGGAAGGCGGTGCCGCCGACGACGACGAGTGCGACGGCGACGGCGGGGAGTCCGTGCGCGAGGCCGAGGCCGAGGCCGGTGCCGGCGAGTTCCCCGGCCCGCTCGCCCCCTTCCGCGGTCTTCCGGGCGAAGGGGAGGGAGGGCGGGGAGGGAGGAAAGGGGTCCGGCGGGGTGCCGGTCGGGAAGGGGCGCGGGCTACCGACGGGGCGCGGGCTGCCGACGGGGGAGGGACTGGTCGCCGTGCCGTCCGCCTCCCCGGTTCCGGCGGACGCGGGGGCTGCGGTGGGGCTGCCTGCCTCGGTGGCCCGGGGGACTGCCGCGGTCTCGTTCCCCTTCGCGGTCTCCCTCCCGCTCGGGGTCGCCTGCGCGGTCTGCGGGTCCTGGACGCCCTCGCCGTCGCGCGTGATGCCGAAGCGGTAGGCGTTGGACTGCCCGACCCAGTCCCCGTCCTGACCCCGGCGCTGGACGACGGCGGCGTTGGCGGTCACGTGGTCGGGGACGGCGTCGGAGGTGAGCGAGAGCCTGACCTTGACGGTGACGGTCCTTCCGGGCGCCACGGTGAACCCGTCGAACCCCTCCGCGTCGAGCACACCGACCAGTTCCTGCTCGTCGGTGCTCTCGAAGCGGACGGGCCGGGGACGGGAGCCCTCGTAGAACTCCAGCTGGGGCTGGGACGGTTTCAGGGCCCGCCCGTCGTCGACGAGGACGACGACCGGGTGGATGGCGGCGCAGGTGCGGCCGGTGGTGTTGGTGAGGTCGATGTACCAGGTGCCGAAGCCACCACCCGCCTCGTAGGAGTCGGGGCCGCCGTGGACACGGGTGGTCAGCGGGAAGGTGCGGGCGTCGGGGGCCGCGCAGGACGACGCGGGGTCCGCGGGGGCGACCCCCGCGAACGCTGGGACGGGAGCGGCGGCTGCGGCGAGGCAGAGGGAAAGGGACGTGCACAGTCGCATGAACACATCACCATGCCGGGGCGGGGCGGGACGGGGGTTGCCACTCCGGGGGGAGCGGGAACTGCGCCCGATCAGCGCAAGGGGCGAGGGCGCGGCCGGGGCGCCGCGGGGCGCCTTCCGGCTGCGGGTGCGGGCGCAGGGGCGGGTGCGGCGCGGCTGGTCGCGCGGTTCCCCTGGCCCGCCGGGGGGCGGGGGCGCGTCGGCCGGGCGCCGTGGCCGCGGGCCGGAACGCCCGGGGGTCCCGGGGGCACCGGGCACCGGGCACCGGGCACCGGGCACCGCCGCCTATCCGTCCGCCCGTCCGAACACCGGTGCCAGCAGCAACTGCGCGGCCCCCTCCGCGACCCCCCACTCCCCGCCCGGGGCGATCCGCACCGGCACCGGCTCCGCCACGCCCCCCTCCCGCCGGGCCCGAGCCCCGAGCACCTCGGCGACCCCCCGGACGTACGTCTCCGGCGCCGCGGCGACCGTCCGCCCGCCCAGCAGGACGAGGTCGATGTCCAGCAGCCCGACCAGGTTCCCGGCCCCCACCCCCAGCGCCCGCGCCGCCGCTCCCGCCTCGCCCCGTGCCGCGGCCGCCAGGCACAGCGCCTCCACGCACCCCCGGTCGCCGCACTCGCACGCCGGTCCGTCCAGTTGGACGACCTGGTGCCCGAACTCCCCGGCCCCGGTCCGCGCCCCCCGGTGCACGCTTCCGCCGATCACCAGCCCGGCTCCCAGTCCCGTCCCGAGGTGCAGGTACGCGAAGGACCCGCCCTCCCCGCGCACCGACAGCCCGAGCGCCGCGGCGTTGGTGTCCTTGTCGACCGCCACCGGCACCCCCAGCAGCCCCGCCAGCGCGTCCCGCAGCGGGAACCCGTCCCACTCCGGGAACCCGGTGACCCGGTGCAGCACCCCTCGCGCGTGATCGAGCGGCCCCGGCAGCGCGACCCCCACGCCGAGCAGCGACCCGGTCCCCGCGAGCCCACGGGCCGCGCCGGGCGGCGCCGTCCCGGCCGTGCGCCCGGCGCCCGGCGCCGCGTCCCCGGCCCGGAGCAGCGCCGCCCCGGCCCCCCGCACACCGGCTCCGGCTCCGGCTCCGGCTCCGGCTCCGGCTCCGGCTCCGGCGTGCGGTACCCCCAGAACCTCCCGCACCAGCTCCGCCACCACCCCGGCCACCGTCCCGAGCACGTCCTCCGCCCCGGCCCCCAGGTCCAGTGCCGCGCGCCGCCGTCCGACCACCGTTCCGTCGAGGTCGACCAGCACCGCCCGCAGTTCGTCCCGGTCCAGGTGTGCCCCGACCGCGTGCCCGGCCTGCGGCACCAGCCGGAGCACCGTCCGCGGCTTGCCCCCCGTGGACGCCCGCCGGCCGGCCTCCGCCGCGAGCCCCTCGTCCCGCAGCCGGGCGGTGATCTTGCTGACGGCCTGCGGGGTCAGCCCGGTCCGCTCCGCCAGTTCCAGTCGGCTGATGCCCTCCGCCCCGGCCACGCGCAGCAGGTCGAGCACGAGCGCGGTGTTGTGCGACCGCAGCGCGAGCAGGTTCGCCCCCGCCGCCCCGCCCGCGCCGGTCCCCGCCGGCCCTGCCGGCCCCGGCGTGCCGGCCGCCCCGTTCCCGCTCGTGCCCCTCGCGCTCCTCACTCCCCCATTCTCCCCACCGCTTGCACTTTGGCAACAGCGTTGCCAAAGTGGGGGCATGACTGGTACCCCCACCCCCCTCCGCGTCGGCCTGATCGGCTACGGCCTGGCAGGTTCCGTCTTCCACGCCCCGCTGATCGGCGCCACCGAGGGCCTCGTCCTGGACACGGTGGTCACCTCCGACCCCGGGCGGCGGGAGCAGGCCCGGTCGGAGTTCCCGGACGTCCGCCCGGTCGGCACCCCCGACGAGCTGTTCGCCCGCGCCGACGAGCTGGACCTGGTCGTCATCGCGTCCCCGAACAGGACGCACGTGCCGCTGGCCACGGCCGCCCTGCGGGCGGGCCTGCCGGTCGTCGTGGACAAGCCGGTCGCCGGCACCGCCGCCGAGGCGCGCCGGCTGGCCGCGCTCGCCGAGGAGAGCGGTCTGCTGCTGTCGGTCTTCCAGAACCGCCGCTGGGACAACGACTTCCTGACCCTGCGCGGGCTGCTGGAGAAGGGCGAGCTGGGCGACGTGCGCCGCTTCGAGTCCCGCTTCGAGCGCTGGCGCCCGCAGCCGAAGGGCGGCTGGCGCGAGTCCGGCGACCCGGCGGAGATCGGGGGCCTGCTCTACGACCTCGGCAGCCACGTCGTCGACCAGGCCCTGGTCCTGTTCGGCCCGGCCGTCCAGGTCTACGCCGAGACGGACGTGCGCCGCCCCGGTGCCGAGACCGACGACGACACCTTCATCGCGCTCACCCACGCCGGCGGCGTCCGCTCCCACCTCCACGTCTCCGCGACCACGCCCCAGCTCGGCCCCCGTTTCCGGGTCCTGGGCTCGCGGGCGGGCTACGTGAAGTACGGGCTGGACCCGCAGGAGGCGGCCCTGCGCGAGGGCCACCGGCCCGGCACGGCCGCCGGGTGGGGTGCGGAGCCCGAGGCGCTGTGGGGGCGCCTGGGTGCCGGTGAGTCCCCGCTGACCGGCGGCGGGCGGCCCGTGCCGACCCTGCCGGGCGACTACCCGGCCTACTACGCGGCCGTGGCGACGGCCCTGACCGGCGCCGGCGCCAACCCGGTGACCGCGCTGGAGGCGGCCGCGGCCCTCGACGTACTGGAGGCGGCCCGCCGGTCCGCCCGCGACAAGGTGACGGTGACCCTCTGATGCACCACCCGCAGACCACCCCGAGCGTGGCGGAGCTGGAGGCGCAGGAACGCCGCCTGGTGTTCCGGCGGTTCACCCACGACGACGCCTGGGCGCTGGGTTGCCTGCTGGTGGACCTGGCCCGCGGGCGGCAGGCCCCCGTCGCCATCGACGTCCACCGGGCCGGCCAGCAGCTCTTCCACGCGGCCCTGCCCGGTTCCACCCCGGACAACGACGCCTGGATCGCCCGCAAGCGCCGGGTGGTGGAGCGCTACGGCGCCTCCTCCTACCTGGTCGGCGCCCGTTTCCGGGCCAGGGGCACCACGTTCGAGGAATCCTCCCGCCTGGATGCCGACACGTACGCGGCGCACGGCGGTTCGTTCCCCGTGAACGTGGTGGACGTGGGCATCATCGGTGCGGTGACGGTCTCCGGCCTCCCCCAACTCCAGGACCACGCACTCGTGGTCGAGGCGCTGGAGGAGTTCCTGAGGCAAGCGCCGGAAGCGCGGAATTGATCCGGGTGCCCCCCGGTTGGCACCGCTGTACGGCCGTCACGGCGCACGGCGACCCCGCCCCGACCGGAAGGACCTCGACACCGATGAGCGACCCGCTGAAGGAAACCGTCGGACGGCACGGCGTCTGGAGCATCGGCCTGCGCGACGAGGACCCCGCCCGGCGCGGGGAGATCGGCGAGGCCGCCGCCGAGCTGGAGGAGCTCGGCTTCGGGGCCGCGTGGCTGGGCGGGAGCAGTGCCGCCCGGCACGCCGTACCGCTCCTGCGGGCCACCGGCACGCTCGTCGTCGGCACCAGCATCCAGAGCATCTGGCAGTACGGGGCCGACGCGAGCGCGGCGGCGTTCGCGGAGGTGGACGCGGCGCATCCCGGCCGCTTCGTCCTCGGCCTGGGCGTGAGCCACGCCAAGCTGGCCGACCAGTACCGCCGCCCGTACTCGGCGCTGGTCGCCTACCTCGACGCCCTGGACGCGGCCGGCGTGCCCGCCGGGCGCCGTGTCCTGGCGGCCCTCGGCCCGAAGACGCTCGGGCTGTCCCGCGACCGGGCGGCGGGCGCGGTGCCCTACCTGGTCACCCCGGAGCACACCGCGCAGGCCCGCGAGGTCCTCGGCGGCGCCCCACTGCTGGCTCCGGAGCTCAAGGTCGTCCTGGAGACCGACCCGGCCCGCGCCCGCTCCCTTGCCCGCGAGAGCCTCGCCCCCTACCTCACCCTGCCGAACTACACCAGGACCTGGCTGCGGCTCGGCTTCACCGAGGACGACCTGGCCGGCGGCGGCAGCGACCGGCTGATCGACGCCCTGTTCGCCTGGGGGGACGAGGGGCGCGTGCGGAAGCGGATCGACGCCTTCCACGAGGCGGGCGCGGACCACGTGGCCCTCCAGATCGTCCAGGACGGCCCCCGCGACGCCCTCCCCCGCCAGTCCTGGCGCAGGCTGGCCGCGCTGCTGGCGTAGTCCCGGCGGACCGGAGGAGAGCCGCCCGTCCGGCCCCGGGCCGATCGGGCGTCCGGCACGGCCCGCTCCACCGCGCTCCACGCCGCACCGGTCACGGCGTACAGCACGGCGGCCAGCGAGCGGTACGACCGCCACGGTGACGGGCGTGAGGAACGGCGTGCACGACCCGGGGGCGGACGTGGCGATGGTGGCGTCGGCGGTGATGGCCGTGGTGGGGGCGGTGAGCGTGGTGATGCTGCGGGAACGGCGGTGAGCCACCCGGGGGGCGCCAGCCGGGCCGCGCCCTCCGGCTCCGGCCGGGCGGCGGGTGCGCCCGCGGGAGGGTGCGCCCGTGGAGAGGACGGGGTGGGACGGGGCGGCCGTGCGGCCGCGTCCGTTCACGGGCCCGCGCCCGAGCGGGCACGGATCACGCGCTGCGCGAGGCCAGGTAGGCGCGGGGCCGGGCCAGCCGGGCCGCAGCCGCCCGGAACACGATGCCGGACCGCTCCTGGCCCAGAACGACCTCGAAGGATCCGCCGGCACCGGCGCAGAGGCGGACCTCCCTGGCTTCGGCCGCCCCCCACCCCGTGACGCGGAGCCCTTCGACCTGCGTGAAGACGAGGTAGAACTCGAAGGCGTTGAACCCCTTCTCCTGCGATCTCCTCCGAATCAGACGGAGGGGGGCACTCGGCCCAGGGTGAGGCGTCCGTCGTGGGTGTGCTCGATCAGGAGTCCCTCATCCTCGACGAACAGCCACAGATCGTCACTCGTGCCGAGGATTTCCTCCGCGTGGCGCGCCGCACACCTCGACGCCATGGCCACCGCGGGCACCCGGGCGTTGCCCCAGAACACCACGACGAGGGAGTCGTCGGACGACATGCGGGAAAGCCAGCTGCCGACGAGTCCGGCGGCCTCCGTCTCCCCCGACGTGAAGACCTGCTCCGAGAACGCCGCCCGCTCCCAGTCGATGCCGGTCCACGACGTCTGCGGGAACCTGTCCAGGCTCATGGCCGTGAATGCCTCGTCCTCGGCCGCCTCAAGGATCATGAACTGGTCGCGTTCCCCGGGATGGAGGCTGTCCAGCAGATCGTCCAGCCGTCTCCTGCCACTGCCGTAGGCACTGGACGGGGCCATCAGGTGTTCCCCCTCAGGATGCGCAGCATGTCCGCCTCGGTGCCGTTCCAGCGGACCGCGTACCGTTGCCCGTTTTTGCCGACGGCCACGTTGATGTGCGGACCCTTCACCGGATCGTAGTCGATGCGGAACTGCTTCCAGACCCCGTCGACGCGCGTCTCGAAGCCGACGATCCTGCCGAGCGCGGCGGACTTCCCCATACGACTTTCGTAAGGCTCCCGCGTGTGCGGGTCGATGTCCCCGAGGATGTCCAGCGCCTTGTTCCGCGCCTGCTCGTAGGAATCGAACGGTACGTGGCCGTCGGGGTCCTTGCCCACGGTGATCTCGGGCAGCCGTTTGGACGCGTCATAGGCCGGGGCGAGACCCAGCGGGTCGGCCCACGTGTGCGGATTGTGGACGTATGTCAGCGGGTTGGGCGCCGGTTCGAGTCCGAGCGGGTCCAGGGTCAGGTACCGGGCGGTCTCCGGGTCGTAGTGCCGGAAGTAGTTGTAGTGGAGCCCGGTCTCCGGGTCGTGGTACTGCCCCGGGAACCGCAGCGGGGTGTAGGCCGTGCTGTCCGTCGCCCAGGCTGTGCTGCCCCACACGGTGCTCCGCGTGCGCCAGGCGATCTCGCCCCGTTCGTCCACGAGTTCAGTCGGGGTGCCCACAAGGTCGGTGACGATCGCGAAGAAGCGGGAGTCGACGGTCCGCCGGTCGTCGTCGGCGACGATCCGTTCGGTCTGGGCGACGGGCTGCACGCCCAGGTAGTCCCAGGTGAGGGTGACCGGATGGGGCACGCCCTCGGCACGGGTCGTCTGTTCGCACAGCGTCGTGCCGTCCCAGGTGAAGTCCACGCGTTCCACGACCGTCTCACCGTCCGCGGCCATACGGAGCTTCGCCGTGCGGCGGCCCAGCGGGTCGTAGGCGTACCGCCAGCGGGTGCCGTCCGGTGTGACCACCGAGGTCAGCCGGTCCTCCGCGTCCCACTCGTAACGCCATGTCTCCGGCTTGCGGGAGAGCCGGATCCGCTGGCGCAGGACGATGCGGCCCAACCCGTCGTGTTCGTACCGGACGTTCCCCGCCCGGGTGATCCGGGTGCCGGCGTACTCGCGTGGGCCGGTGGCGTCCTGGCCGGGGTGTGCGGCGGGCCAGGCGGCGGACGTCTGGTTGCCCGCCGCGTCGTAGGCGTAGGTCTCCGTCCAGCCCGGGGCGTGCACCGCGGTCACCCGGCCGGCCGGGTCCAGATCGAACCGGCGCACGCCCGCGAGCCGGTCCTCGACTCCGGTCAGGTTCCCGTCGGGGCGGTACCGGTACGCGCGGTGCCGCAGCCGCTGCCCGCCCTGCGCCGTCACCGTCTGACCGATCAGCCTCCCGACGGAGTCGTAGGAACGCTCCAGGTCCAGCATCCCGCCCACCCGGCAGGACAATTCACGGCCCGCCGCGTCGTGGGTGAAGTCGATACCGCGCCCGGACACCTCCATGTGGACCCGGTTGCCGGCCGCGTCGAACGTCCAGTTGCTGTGCGCACCGGCGGGCGTGGCGCGTCCGACGCGGCGTCCGGCGGCGTCATGGGTGTAGGTGACCGTGCGCCCGTTGACCGTTTCCGCGCGCACCCGGCCCGCACCGTCCCGCACGAGGGAGAGGACCGTGTCCGGGCACGCGGCCTCCAGGAGCCGGCCCATCGGGTCGTAGGCGTACGCCGTGACGCGTCCGGCGGCGTCCTTGCGCGTCACCCGCCCCAGCGCGTCACGCACGAAGGCGGTCACTTGGCCGAGGGCGTCCGTACGGCTGCTCATGCGACCGGCCGCATCGTGGGCGTAGCGGCGCGCACGAGCGTCGAAGTCCGTTTCCCCGACCAGCCGGCCGGCCGCGTCGTATTCGTACGTCCAGGTGAGACCGCCGGGGTCGACGACTTCGACGAGCCGCAGTTCCCGGTCGTGGACGAACTCGTAGCGGGCACCGTCCGGGCCCGTACGCGCCGAGAGCAGGTCGAACCACGTGTACTCGAAACGGGAGACACCGCCGAGCGCGTCGGTGTGGCTGACGCAGTTGCCCTCCCCGTCGTACGCCCACGATTCGGCGGCACCGTCCGGTGCGACGCGGTGCGCCGGCCTGCCCTCGACGGTCCACTCCAACCGGGTCGTGCGGCCGAGCGGGTCGGTGACGGCCACCGGCCGTCCGAACGCATCGCGCTCGTAGCGCACCGCGGCCCCAAGCGGGTCGACGACGCGCTCGGGCAGTCCGGCCGCG